>NZ_DAMACX010000033.1:0-52084 GCF_031998825.1 Pseudescherichia sp. | reverse complement strand
TGTTCCGTCATTATGGCTTCCCATTATGAGAGTTATTGTAATGCGCGCAGCAGCGCATCGTTGTCAGCGTTATCAGCGACCTGAATATCCTGCCAGCCCAAATCCCGGGCGAGGTGCGCCAGACGTTCACTTACCACCAGTAGACGGCAGCGAAGTAACCAGTTTTCACGATACCAGGCCGGAATCAGTGCGAAAAGCTGCTGGATCATCTCGCCGCTGGTCACCACGATCGTCGTGACCCCACGAGTCTGCCAGCGCATTGCCTCTTCCGCGCCGTCATAAAACTTCGCACTACGTTGATAACATTCACAAAATGTGACATCAGCACCGCGTGCTGCCAGCGTATCGCCTAGCAGCTCGCGCCCACCGTTGCCACGTAACAGCATTGCACGCTTACCTGCAATATTTTGTAATTCAGGTAATTGTAGCAACACTTCGCTAATTTCCCGATCCACCGGATAGCGTACATTGAGACCGCTTACGGTATGAAGCGCCAGCGCAGTCGTGCGTCCGATAGCAAAATAGCGGGGAGCAACCGGCCAGTGCAGGCCGTGATGCTGTAGGTGCGCCTGGGCAAATGCCACCGCATGCTGTGACAGCACAAAGATAAGGTCGTTAGCCGTCAGGGCGGCAAGTTGGTCAGGCAGCGTAGCCAGCTCCCGGCCAGGGGTAAATTCGATCAGCGGAAAGCTCCAGGCCACCTTTCCCAGTGCGCGCAGACGGCTCACTAATTCCTCCCCGGCGGGGGAGGGGCGGGTGACCAGGATACTCATGCAGGCGCTTCTCCGTTATAGACCTCGGCCAAAATCTCACGCGCGCCGTTAGCCAGCAGCTCCTCAGCAAGGGAGACGCCCAGTTGCTCGGCCTCTTCCGGTTTTCCGCGCCGTTCGCCGCGCACCATTACCGAGCCATCCGGTGCGCCCACCAGTGCCCGCAGCCAGATCTCTCCGGCGACCAGTTCAGCATAGCTACCAATAGGCACCTGACAGCCGCCCTCCAGCCGCGTGTTCATGGCCCGTTCGGCCTTGACGCGCAGAGCGGTATCATCATGGTTGAGCGGTGCCAGCAGCGCACGGGTGCGCTCATCGTCCAGACGGCACTCAATGCCGACTGCACCCTGACCCACGGCGGGCAGAGAGAGCTCTGGCGGCAGCGCCACGCGAATACGCGATTCGAGGTCGAGGCGCTTCAGCCCGGCAACGGCAAGGATAATGGCATCGTAGTCGCCGTTATCGAGCTTGCTCAGCCGCGTGCCGACGTTGCCGCGCAGGGAGCGGATCTGCAGATCCGGGCGGCGTTCGGCCAGCTGGCACTGGCGGCGTAAACTTGACGTGCCAACCACGCTGCCCTCCGGCAGATCGTCCAGGCTCGCATAGTGGTTAGAGACGAAGGCATCGCGGGGATCTTCCCGCTCGCAGATGGTCACCAGACCCAGCCCCTGCGGGAACTCAACCGGCACGTCTTTCATCGAGTGGACGGCCAGGTCGGCGCGGTTTTCAATCAGGGCCAGCTCCAGCTCTTTAACGAACAGCCCTTTGCCGCCGACTTTGGCGAGGGGGGTATCGAGGATCACATCGCCACGCGTAACCATCGGCACCAGCTCAACGTTAAGCCCCGGATGGCAGGCCATCAGGCGCTGCTGAACATAGTGTGCCTGCCAGAGCGCAAGGGGGCTTTGGCGTGTGGCGATTCTTAAAATAGTGTCTGGCATGCTTGTTACCGTCATTGTCGTCCATCGACCATCCTAACACTGTTGTCTTAGGGTGTCAGTTTTCACGGGTGATTGCGCAAAAGGGCGAAGAGGCCGTATTCTGGGATTTACACGTAACGAACGATGCTACACTTGTATGTAGCGCATCTTTCTTTACGGTCAATCGGCAAGGTGTTAAATTGATCACGTTTTAGACCATTTTTTCGTCTGTCCTCACATAATCATAAGGACGAAAAAGGGTGACGGGTATCTTTGTAATACTAAAAATCTGAACCGGGCCGCGATTGCCGACGTTACTGTCAGCATGGCGCTACGGAAAGGTTTAAAACATCAGGCGATACGTCTTGTACCTCTATATTGAGACTCTGAAACAGAGACTGGATGCCATAAACCAACTGCGTGTCGATCGCGCGCTGGCCGCTATGGGGCCTGCTTTCCAGCAGGTATACAGTCTGCTGCCTACATTATTGCATTATCATCATCCGCTGATGCCGGGTTACCTTGACGGTAGCGTTCCCTGCGGCATCTGTCTCTACACGCCCGATGAAAACCAGCTCCACTACCTTAACGAGCTGGAGCTGAGTCGTGGCCTGCCGGTGCAGGAGTCGCCTAAGGGCGAGCTGCCTATCACTGGCCTCTATACCATGGGCAGCACCTCATCGGTCGGGCAGAGCAGCTCTTCCGATCTCGACATCTGGGTGTGCCATCAGTCGTGGCTCGACAACGATGAGCGCCAGCTGTTACAGCGTAAATGCAGCCTGCTGGAGAGCTGGGCCGCTTCGCTCGGCGTAGAGGTGAGCTTCTTCCTGATCGACGAAAATCGCTTCCGCCATAACGAAAGCGGCAGCCTCGGCGGGGAAGACTGCGGCTCTACCCAGCACATTTTACTGCTCGATGAGTTCTACCGTACCGCCGTGCGACTGGCCGGGAAGCGTATCCTGTGGAACATGGTTCCAGGCGATGAAGAGGCTAACTACGACGACTACGTCATGTCGCTGTACGCCCAGGGCGTGCTGACGCCAAACGAGTGGCTGGATCTCGGCGGGCTCAGTTCGCTGTCGGCGGAGGAGTACTTCGGGGCTAGCCTGTGGCAGCTCTATAAAAGCATCGACTCCCCCTATAAAGCGGTGCTGAAAACGCTGCTGCTTGAAGCCTACTCGTGGGAGTACCCGAACACGCGCCTGCTGGCAAAAGATATTAAACAGCGGCTGCACGACGGGGAGATCGTCTCCTTTGGTCTCGATCACTACTGCATGATGCTGGAGCGGGTCACCCACTACCTGACGGCGATCGAGGATTTCACGCGCCTCGACCTGGTGCGTCGATGTTTCTACTTAAAAGTATGTGAAAAGCTGAGCCGCGAGCGCGCCTGTGTTGGCTGGCGACGTGAAGTTGTCAGCTCCCTGGTGAAGGAGTGGGGCTGGGACGAAGCGCGTCTCGCCATGCTCGATAACCGCGCCAACTGGAAAATCGGCCAGGTGCGCGAAGCGCATAACGAACTGCTCGATGCCATGATGCAGAGCTACCGTAACCTGATCCGCTTTGCGCGACGCAACAACCTTAGCGTCTCCGCCAGCCCGCAGGATATTGGCGTACTGACCCGTAAGCTGTATGCCGCCTTTGAAGCGCTGCCGGGGAAAGTGACGCTGGTCAATCCGCAGATTTCGCCGGATCTCTCTGAGCCGAATCTGACCTTTATTCATGTACCGCCGGGCCGTGCCAACCGCTCCGGCTGGTATCTCTACAACCGCGCCCCGAGCATGGATTCGATTATCAGCCAGCAGCCGCTGGAGTATAACCGCTATCTCAACAAGCTGGTGGCGTGGGCGTGGTTTAACGGCCTGCTGACGTCGCGTACGCATCTGTTTATTAAGGGCAACGGCATTGTCGATCTGGCGAAGCTGCAGGAGATGGTGGCCGACGTGTCGCACCACTTCCCGCTGCGCCTGCCCGCGCCGACGCCGAAGGCGCTCTACAGCCCGTGTGAAATTCGTCATCTGGCGATTATCGTTAATCTGGAGTACGACCCGACGGCGGCGTTCCGCAATCAGGTGGTCCATTTTGACTTCCGCAAGCTGGACGTGTTCAGCTTCGGCGAGCAGCAAAACTGCCTGGTGGGCAGCGTCGATCTGCTCTATCGCAACTCGTGGAACGAGGTGCGTACCCTGCACTTTAACGGCGAGCAGGCGATGATCGAGGCGCTGAAGACCATTCTCGGCAAGATGCACCAGGACGCCGCGCCGCCGGACAGCGTGGAGGTGTTCTGCTATAGCCAGCACCTGCGCGGTTTGATTCGTACCCGCGTGCAGCAGCTGGTGTCAGAGTGTATTGAACTGCGCCTCTCCAGCACCCGCCAGGAGACCGGACGCTTTAAAGCGCTGCGCGTTGCCGGGCAGACCTGGGGGCTCTTCTTTGAACGTCTCAACGTCTCGGTGCAGAAGCTGGAGAATGCCATTGAGTTCTACGGGGCGATCTCCCACAACAAGCTGCACGGCCTGTCGGTGCAGGTAGAGACCAACCAGGTCAAACTGCCGCCGGTGGTTGATGGGTTTGCCAGCGAAGGGATTATCCAGTTCTTCTTTGAAGAGGCGGGCGACGAGACGGGCTTTAACATCTACATTCTGGACGAGAGCAACCGGGCAGAGGTGTATCACCACTGCGAGGGCAGCAAAGAGGAGCTGGTGCGCGACGTAAGCCGCTTCTACTCCTCATCCCACGATCGCTTTACCTACGGCTCCAGTTTTATCAACTTCAATCTGCCGCAGTTCTACCAGATTGTGAAAGTGGATGGGCGTGCGCAGGTGATCCCGTTCCGTAACCAGGCGATTGGCGTGCCGCCGCCGGCCAGTCCAAACAACGACGCGCCGCTGCTGCAGCACTATTTTTCCTGAGGACGGTTTCCCTGAGGTAACGCCCGGTGGCGCTGCGCTTACCGGGCCTACAAGGGCGCAAAACCGTAATTAACGGAAGCGCACCGGCTCCCCGGCCTGCTGCGTTGCCGCCTGCTCCAGCAGATCCCAGAAATTGTCGCCGGTGCGATCGCAGATCCAGGCGTCGCCTTTCAGATCGAAGTGGTAGCCGCCCTGTTTGGTGGCCAGCCAGACCTGGTGCAGCGGCTCCTGACGGTTGATGATAATTTTGCTGCCGTTTTCAAAGGTCAGGGTCAGCACGCCGCCGTTAATTTCGCAGTCGATATCGCTGTCGCCGTCCCAGCTATCCAGGCGCTCTTCAATGTTCTGCCACAGGCCATCGGCAAGACGGTGAAACTCAGAGTCGTTCATTTTTTTTCCTTCTGATCGTGATGGCGGCAGTATAACGCGAAATAATTCCCATTGCAGGCGGCGTGCAAACTCTTGCTTTTGCGCCCTCTCCTGCGATGATAGAAAACATAAAGCATGAACTTACAGGCAACCATAATGAAAAACGTTTTTCGTTCGCTGGCGGTACTTCTAACCCTGTTTAGCCTGACGGGCTGCGGTTTGAAGGGACCTCTCTATTTTCCGCCCGCTGACAAATCTGCGCCACCGCCAACGAAGAAAGTGGATAACCCGGCCCAGACGAGCACGCCGACGCGTAACGATCGCGGTACCACTGACGGCCCGACCCAGGTGATTTACTAACGGTAACATTCTGTTTCTGTGCAATGGAGTCAATGATGCAGTTCTCTAAAATGCATGGCCTTGGCAACGACTTTATGGTCGTCGACGCGGTAACGCAGAATGTCTTTTTCTCACCAGAGCTGATCCGCCGGCTGGCAGATCGTCATCAGGGCGTCGGCTTCGATCAGCTGCTGATCGTCGAGCCGCCTTACGATCCCGATCTCGACTTTCACTACCGGATCTACAACGCTGACGGCAGCGAAGTGTCTCAGTGCGGCAACGGTGCACGCTGCTTCGCCCGCTTTGTGCGGCTGAAGGGGTTGACTAACAAGCGCGATATCCGCGTTAGCACCGCCAATGGGCGGATGGTGCTGAGCGTCACGGAAGATGAGCTGGTGCGGGTTAATATGGGTGAGCCGAACTTTGATCCGGCCGCCGTTCCGTTTCGGGCGAACAAAGCGGAAAAAACCTATATCATGCGCGCTGCTGAACAGACCATTCTGTGCGGCGTCGTTTCGATGGGGAATCCGCACTGCGTGATCCAGGTGGAGAGTGTCGACACCGCCCCGGTCGAAACGCTTGGCCCGGTGCTGGAGAGCCATGAACGCTTCCCGGAGCGCGCCAATATCGGCTTTATGCAGGTTGTTAAGCGCGAACATATTCGCCTGCGCGTCTTTGAACGCGGTGCGGGCGAGACCCAGGCCTGCGGCAGCGGCGCATGTGCGGCGGTGGCCGTGGGGATCCAGCAAGGTTTACTGGCAGAAGAGGTACGCGTGGAGCTTCCAGGCGGCCGTCTTGATATCGCCTGGAAGGGACCGGGCCAGCCGCTGTTTATGACCGGCCCGGCAACACACGTCTACGACGGATTTATTCATCTATGAAGCACATTGAGGAAGAGCAGCAGGCGGCCCTGGCCGAACTTACCGATCGCGAGGTCGTCGATTACCTGCTGCGTAATCCTGAGTTTTTTATCCGCAACGCCCAGGCGGTGCAGATGATTGAGGTCCCGCACCCGGTGCGTGGCGCGGTATCGCTGGTTGAGTGGCAGATGGTGCGCGCGCGCAACCATATCAACGTGCTGGAAGAGAACATGACCCTGCTGATGGAGCAGGCGAGCAGTAATGAAGATCTCTTCTCCTGCCTGCTGCGCCTGCAGGGACAGATGGCCGCGGCCAGCAGCCTGGAAGATCTGCTGGTGCGTTTCCAGCGCTGGGCAAAAGAGATGGGTCTGGCCGGTGCCAGCATCCGTCTGTTCTCCGACCGCTGGCGCATCGGCGCACCCTCTGACTTTACCCATTTGGCCCTGAGCCGCCAGGCCTTTGAGCCGCTGCGTATTCAGCGTCTGGGCCAGGAGAATCACTATCTGGGGCCGCTTAACGGACCTGAACTGCTGCTCCTGCTCCCTGAAGCCCGTGCGATCGGCTCCGTGGCACTCTCCATGATGGGCCACGATGGCGATCTGGGGGTGATTATTTTCAGCAGCCGGGATGTAACCCACTATCATCCAGATCAGGGCACCCAGCTGTTGCAGGAGGTCGCGGCAATGCTGCCTGAGCTGCTGGCGCGCTGGATTGAACGCATATGATCGACTCGCCGCTGCAGCCGCTGGTAACCCGTTTTCTGCGCTACCTGAGCGTCGAGCGGCAGCTGAGTCCAATCACCCTGCTGAACTACGAGCGCCAGCTCGCGGCCATCATCATGCTGGCGGACGAGAGCGGCGTGAAAAGCTGGCCGCAGTGCGATGCCGCCGTGGTACGCAGCTTTGCGGTCAAGAGCCGACGTCAGGGGCTGGGGCCAGCAAGCCTGGCGCTGCGGCTTTCGGCCCTGCGCAGCTTTTTTGACTGGCTGGTAAGCCAGGGCGAGCTGGTGGCCAATCCGGCGAAGGGGATATCTGCCCCGAAAGCGCCGCGCCACCTGCCGAAAAACATCGACGTCGACGACGTTAACCGCCTGCTGGATATCGATCTTAACGATCCGCTGGCCGTGCGCGACCGGGCAATGCTGGAGGTGATGTACGGCGCAGGCCTGCGTCTGTCTGAGCTGGTAAATCTGGACATCCGCCATCTCGATCTCGACACCGGTGAGGTGTGGGTGCTGGGCAAAGGCAGTAAAGAGCGGCGTCTGCCGATAGGCCGCAACGCGGTAATTTGGGTTGAACACTGGCTGGATCTACGCGGGCTGTTTGGTACGGATGAAGACGCGCTGTTCCTGTCGAAGCTCGGCAAGCGTATTTCGGCGCGTAACGTGCAGAAGCGGTTTGCCGAGTGGGGCATCAAGCAGGGGCTGAACAGCCACGTGCATCCGCATAAGCTGCGTCACTCCTTTGCCACCCATATGCTGGAGTCGAGCGGCGACCTGCGCGGCGTGCAGGAGCTACTGGGGCATGCGAACCTGTCCACCACCCAGATCTATACCCATCTCGATTTTCAACACCTTGCCTCGGTGTACGACGCGGCGCATCCACGCGCTAAACGGGGGAAATAATGCGTTTTTACCGCCCACTGGGTCAGATCTCGGCCCTGACCTTTGACCTTGATGACACCCTGTACGATAACCGTGAGGTGATCCTGCGGACCGAGCACGAGTCGCTGACCTTCGTGCAGAACTATCATCCTTCTCTTAGCCATCTGCAAAATACCGACTTTCACCGTTTGCGCCAGGCGCTGCGCGAAAGTGAGCCGGATATCTACCATGACGTCACGGAGTGGCGGCGGCGTGCGGTGGAGCGTGCCATGCTGGATGCCGGCCTGAGCGCGGAAGAGGCAGAGGAGGGGGCCACCGCGGCGATGGCAAACTTTGCTATCTGGCGCAGCCGGATCGACGTCCCGCAGGCAACGCACGACACGCTGGCGGCGCTGGCTAAAAAGTGGCCGCTGGTGGCGATCACCAACGGCAACGCGCAGCCGGAGCGGTTTGGCCTTGGCGACTACTTTGAATTTGTCCTGCGCGCTGGCCCCGACGGGCGCTCGAAGCCGCATCAGGATATGTACCATCTGGCGGCGGAGAAGCTCGACCTGCCGCTGGGGCAGATCCTGCACGTGGGCGATGACCTCACCACTGACGTGGCGGGGGCGATCCGCTGCGGGATGCAGGCCTGTTGGATCAAACCGAAAGGCGTTAGCCTGCTTACGGCCGCTGACAGCCGCTTATTACCCCACGTTGAAATTTCCCGGTTGGCATCTCTGACCTCGCTGATATAATCACCAGATAATCTGTATATATTAACAGGGGTCTGTACGGCCCCTTTTCCCCGGCGGTGCCAATGGACGTTTCTTACCTGCTCGACAGCCTTAATGACAAACAGCGTGACGCCGTTGCCGCGTCGCGCAGCAATATGCTGGTGCTGGCGGGCGCAGGCAGCGGTAAGACGCGCGTGCTGGTTCACCGTATCGCCTGGCTGCTGAGCGTAGAGAACTGCTCGCCATACTCGATTATGGCGGTAACCTTTACCAACAAGGCGGCGGCGGAGATGCGCCACCGTATTGGCCAACTGATGGGCACTACCCAGGGTGGCATGTGGGTCGGCACCTTCCACGGGCTGGCCCACCGCTTGCTGCGCGCCCACCACCTGGATGCCAACCTGCCGCAGGATTTCCAGATCCTCGACAGCGAGGATCAGCTGCGCCTGCTGCGCCGTCTGATCAAGGCCATGAATCTTGACGAGAAGCAGTGGCCGCCGCGCCAGGCAATGTGGTACATCAACGGTCAGAAAGACGAGGGCATTCGCCCGCACCATATTCAGAGCTTTGGTAACCCGGTTGAGCAGACCTGGCAGAAGGTTTATCAGGCCTATCAGGAGGCGTGCGATCGCGCCGGGCTGGTGGACTTCGCCGAGCTGCTGCTGCGCGCCCACGAGCTGTGGCTCAACAAGCCGCATATTCTCAACCACTACCGCGAGCGCTTTACCAACATCCTGGTGGATGAGTTCCAGGACACTAACAACATTCAGTATGCCTGGATCCGCCTGTTGGCAGGCGACACCGGTAAGGTGATGATCGTGGGTGACGACGACCAGTCCATCTACGGCTGGCGCGGCGCGCAGGTAGAGAACATCCAGCGCTTCCTCAACGACTTCCCTGGCGCAGAGACCATCCGCCTGGAGCAGAACTACCGCTCGACCAGCAACATCCTCAGCGCGGCTAACGCCCTGATTGAGAACAACAATGGTCGCCTTGGGAAAAAGCTCTGGACCGAGGGCCTCGATGGCGAGCTGATTTCGCTCTACTGCGCGTTCAACGAACTCGACGAAGCGCGCTTCGTGGTTAACCGCATCAAAACCTGGCAGGAGAGCGGCGGGGCGCTGGAGCAGTGCGCAATCCTCTACCGTAGCAACGCCCAGTCGCGCGTGCTGGAAGAGGCCCTGTTGCAGGTTAGCATGCCGTACCGCATCTATGGCGGCATGCGCTTCTTTGAACGCCAGGAGATCAAAGATTCGCTCTCCTATCTTCGCCTGATTGCTAACCGCAACGACGACGCGGCCTTTGAGCGCGTGGTCAATACGCCAACGCGTGGCATTGGCGATCGCACCCTGGACGTGGTGCGCCAGGCGTCGCGCGATCGTCAGCTGACGCTGTGGCAGGCCAGCCGGGAGCTGTTGCAGGAGCGGGCTCTGGCCGGACGCGCTGCCAATGCGCTCCAGCGTTTTCTTGAGCTTATCGACGCCCTGGCCCAGGAGACCGCCGATATGCCGCTGCACGTGCAGACCGATCGGGTGATTAAAGACTCCGGCCTGTGGATGATGTACGAGCAGGAGAAGGGCGAAAAGGGTCAGGCACGTATCGAAAACTTAGAGGAGCTGGTAACGGCAACGCGTCAGTTTAGCTACAACGACGAAGACGAAGATCTGATGCCGCTACAGGCGTTTCTCTCCCACGCGGCGCTGGAAGCGGGCGAGGGGCAGGCCGATACCTGGCAGGATGCGGTGCAGCTGATGACCCTGCACTCGGCAAAAGGGCTGGAGTTCCCACAGGTGTTTATCGTTGGCATGGAGGAGGGGATGTTCCCCAGCCAGATGTCCCTGGACGAGGGCGGCAGGCTGGAGGAGGAGCGCCGTCTGGCCTACGTAGGCGTGACCCGCGCCATGCAGAAGCTGACCCTGACCTATGCCGAAACCCGCCGTCTGTACGGCAAAGAGGTCTACCATCGTCCATCGCGCTTTATCGGCGAGCTGCCTGAGAACTGTGTGGAAGAGGTGCGCCTGCGCGCCAGTATCAGCCGTCCGGTGAACCATCAGCGCATGGGCACCCCGGTGGCGCAGAACGACTCCGGCTATAAGCTCGGCCAGCGGGTACGTCATCCAAAATTTGGCGAAGGCACTATCGTTAATCTCGAGGGCAGCGGTGAGCACAGCCGTCTGCAGGTGGCCTTCCAGGGCCAGGGGATCAAATGGCTGGTGGCCGCTTACGCACGGCTGGAAGAAGTGTAACTTTCAGAAAAATATCACTATTTTGTAACACTCTGCTACCCTTAAACGCTGAAGGCCAATTATTGTTCTTCAGCGTTCCGTTGCGTGTTGACGCCATATTTTAGCTGGCGTAACATGCGCGCACGATCACGCTAAGAGGACATTCGCCTTGGACACACCCAGTAGATGCTGGCTCAATTCCCTGTCATTCAGGAACAACTCCTAAGGCTATCTCCTCGCGCTGATGGCCTTAGTGGTTGTCAGCGACAATAATTCCCGTCGCGCTGAGTCAGGCTGTTTAATGGTCTGAAACCCAATTTGTTTCTGTGTGCCCACCGAACTGTCCGATAATTTTTGTATTGGGAGTCCCGGTCATGTTGAGCGCATTTCAACTGGAAAATAACCGTCTCACCCGTCTCGAGGTTGAAGAGGCACCTACCCTGATCGATGCGGTGTGGGTGGATCTGGTCGAGCCGGACGATGATGAACGTAACCGTGTGCAGACGGACCTCGGTCAGAGCCTGGCGACGCGTCCTGAACTGGAGGATATCGAAGCCTCCGCGCGTTTCTTTGAGGATGAGGACGGGCTGCATATCCACTCCTTCTTCTTTTTTGAAGATGCAGAGGATCACGCCGGTAACTCGACGGTGGCGTTCACCATTCGTGACGGCCGCCTGTTTACCCTGCGCGAGCGTGAGCTTCCAGCGTTTCGCCTCTACCGGATGCGCGCCCGCAGCCAGGCAATGGTTGACGGTAACGCCTACGAGCTGCTGCTCGATCTCTTTGAAACCAAAATCGAACAGCTGGCGGATGAGATTGAGAACATCTACAGCGACCTGGAGAAGCTTAGCCGCGTCATTATGGAAGGCCAGCAGGGCGATGAGTATGACGAGGCGCTTTCGGCGCTAGCAGAGCAGGAGGATATCGGCTGGAAGGTACGTCTGTGTCTGATGGATACCCAGCGTGCGCTGAACTTCCTGGTGCGTAAAGCGCGCTTGCCGGGCAGCCAGCTGGAACAGGCCCGCGAGATCCTGCGCGATATCGAATCCCTGCTGCCGCATAATGAGTCCCTGTTCCAGAAGGTCAACTTCCTGATGCAGGCGGCGATGGGCTTTATCAATATCGAGCAGAACCGCATCATCAAGATCTTCTCGGTGGTCTCGGTGGTGTTCCTGCCGCCGACGCTGGTGGCTTCCAGCTACGGGATGAACTTTGAGTTTATGCCGGAGCTGCACTGGAGCTTTGGCTACCCTGGCGCGATCGTCTTTATGATGCTTGCTGGCCTGGCACCCTATCTCTACTTTAAACGCAAAAACTGGCTCTGAATTTCACGGCGGTTCAACCGAACCGCCGATATTCGCTCTAAAGACTCCAGTCTTGCTGTTTAAGCACGACTTTCTGGTAATACCAAATATTGGCTCGGAAGGCGACCCATAGCGACACAATCGAACTCAGCCAACCAAAATCGGTTAAGAAGATGATAAAACCGACCAAAATTTGCAATAAGATAACAACTATCGCTTTTTTCCACAGGCCGAGGATCAGTAAATAGATAACTGAGAAAAAGAGGGCATAAAAGTTTATTGCCACTTTCAGACGCTGACCAAAGGTCAACTTCTTATAAGCCGCCTTCCATTCGGGTGTATTTCCCCAGAAGCCCGGCACCCCGGTCTTATCCAGAAAAGAAAAACGGAATTTCCATTTATCACTAATGGAAGGATCGTTTAGATAGTCGTGTTTCATATTGTTATTCCTTGCTATGAGTATCTCTATGCGGTGCAGGATCCTGTGCCTCCGTAGGGGCCAGAATCAGCGCGATAAAGCAGATGAAGTACCACGCCAGATAAATCCTGAAGCCACTGCCCGTCACGTCATACTCTTCATACATGACGGCCAGTACAGCGATGATGAAAACTACAATTGTCAGTAATATGTACCATGCTATCTTTCTGAAGCCGCTGTCGCGCAGTCGACAGCAATTAATGTTGATCACAAGGTACTGGAAAATAAAGGCCTCTACCGTAAGTATCCAACCGCTCTCTGTCTCGGCAAATAAAACTAACGCGAGGATATTAATTAGCAGAAAAGCCGCAATATAGAGGCCTCGAGAAATTCTACCACTATTAGTAGGAATGAATATTTTATAGAGCATATTATAACGCTGTTTCTGGAAGGTATTAAGGATAGTATTAAATTGCGAAGTGTTTGTTAATTGTAGACTATGAATTTTGGTAGGGCGTAAGCGCCGACGGGCGTGCATTTCCCCTCTCCCTGTGAAGAGGGGAAGATACGTTATATTTTGCGCATCCGGCGCTGGGTATAGATAGCGTCCATCACGAATACCGCCAATGCCACCCAGATAAAGGCAAAGGTCACCATCTTATCCATCCCCGGTACTTCACCATAGAAGGTGACCGCCAGCAGGAACATCAGCGTCGGGCCGATATACTGGAAAAATCCCAGCGTCGAGAGGCGTAGACGGGTAGCCGCACCGGTAAAGCAGAGCAGCGGAATGGTGGTTACCACGCCCGCCGCCATCAGCAGCACGTTGAGCGACCATGGGTTATTCATCATGTGGCTGGTCGGGCTGTCAGCGATGCCAAACAGCCAGACGGCGGCGACCGGCAGCAGCCACAGGGTCTCGATCAGCATGCCGGTTTGGGCATCGACGGCAATTTTCTTACGCACCAGACCGTAGAAGGCAAAGCTGAACGCCAGCGCCAGGGCGATGATGGGCAGCGAGCCAAAGGTCCAGAGCTGCACCAGCACGCCGCAGCCAGCAAGCATCACCGCCAGCCACTGCATGCGACGGAAGCGCTCGCCAAGAAAGAGCATGCCCAGCAAAATATTGACCAGCGGATTGATAAAGTAGCCGAGACTGGCTTCCAGCATGTGATGGTTATTGACCGCCCAAATAAACAGCAGCCAGTTACCGCCGATCAAGACCGCCGAGAGGGCCAGCAGCAGGATTTTCTTTGGCGTGCCTAGAAGGTTTTTGAGCCGTGACCACTGGCGGCTGATGCTGATCAGCACCACCATAAAAAAGAACGACCAGATGACCCGGTGGGTAAAGATCTCATTGGCGGGAACGTAGTCGATCAGCTTGAAGTACGCCGGGGCGATACCCCAAATAAAATAAGCGGCAAGAGCGAGTAATACACCCTGCCGCGTCTGCTTAGCATCCATCGGAACATCCAAATCCGTTAGCAAAAAAGTAACAGCATGTTACCCGATTTTGACACCTCAACCTACCATGTAGGTGGCGGTGGCGCTGGCAATATAGAGCTGCTCTTCGTTATGCAGTTCGACGCGGGCCACGGCAACCTTATTACCCGCACGCAGCAGGCTGCTGGTAGCGGTAAAGCGGTTGCCTCGGCCGGGACGCAGGTAGTCGACGCGCAGATCGATGGTGCCCATCTTTGCGAGGCGCGTGCGCAGCTCCTCTTCAGCGATAGTGTCATGGCGGGTCAGCGTACTGCCAACACACACCAGTCCCGCCGCGACGTCGAGCGCCGAGGCGATTACCCCGCCGTGAAGGATGCTTTGTGCCCAGTTACCGACCATCATCGGCTGGTTATTAAAGCTAAGCTGAGCGAACGCTTTTTCATAGCGCTCCAGCTCCAGGCCTAGCGCACGGTTAAACGGCATATGATAAACAAAAATTTCGCCCACCAGCTGTAAAGCTTCCTCGGCGGTAAGAACGGCTGACATTATTTTATGCGTCCGACAGTTAATGAGTTGTTGATTTTATGCTTCTTAATTGTTGTTTTCCACTTTCAGAAACGATAGCTGCGCAGCGTTTATAGAAATATGTAAAATAGGTGTCTGAATATTACCCATTTCAACAATTTTGGTCAGGAGAGCAAAACCGATGCGGACGTATCTGCCCTGGTTTTTGTCAGCCATCGCACTGCCTTTTACAGCATTAGCGCAGGAAGCCACGGTTAAAGCAGTACACGATGCGCCAGCGGTCCGCGGCAGCATCATCGCGAATTTGTTACAGGAGCACGATAACCCCTTTACGCTCTATCCCTATGAGTCAAACTATCTGCTCTATACGGTGACCAGCGATCTCAACAAAGAGGCGATCAGCACCTATAACTGGTCCGACAATGCTCGCAAAGATGAGGTAAAATTCCAGCTCAGCCTGGCATTCCCGTTCTGGCGCGGTATCATGGGGCCGAACTCGGTGCTGGGTGCGTCCTATACGCAGAAGTCCTGGTGGCAGCTCTCTAACAGCGGTGAGTCTTCGCCGTTTCGTGAAACCAACTACGAGCCGCAGCTGTTCCTTGGCTTCGCCACCGATTATGAGCTGGCAGGCTGGACGCTGCGTGACGTCGAGTTTGGATACAACCACGACTCTAACGGCCGCTCCGATCCCACCTCCCGCAGCTGGAACCGAATCTATAGCCGCCTGATGGCGCAGAACGATAACTGGTTGGTAGAGGTGAAACCCTGGTACGTGGTGGGCGACACCGACGATAACCCGGATATCACCAAGTATATGGGCTACTACCAGCTCAAGATTGGCTACGAGCTGGGCGAGGCTATTCTGAGTGCCAAAGGGCAGTACAACTGGAACACCGGCTACGGCGGCGCCGAGCTGGGTCTGAGCTATCCGGTCACGAAGCACGTACGCTTGTATACCCAGGTTTACAGCGGTTACGGTGAATCATTAATTGATTACAACTTTAACCAGACACGCGTAGGCGTGGGCGTTATGCTTAACGATCTTTTTTAAGGTAGAGTCATTTTTTGAAGGCAGATGGGGTTAACGTGGCGCAGGCGGAAGTAATGAATCTGGAGTCGGGGGCAGTGCAGGTTTTGCGGGAAACCTTCGGCTACCAGCAGTTCCGTCCGGGCCAGCAGACCATCATTGAGACCGTGCTTGACGGGCGCGACTGTCTGGTGGTGATGCCGACCGGCGGCGGGAAATCCCTCTGCTATCAAATTCCGGCCCTGGTGCAGGGTGGGTTAACGGTGGTGGTCTCGCCGCTGATCTCCCTGATGAAAGATCAGGTCGACCAATTGCTCGCGAACGGCGTGGCGGCTGCCTGCCTGAACTCTACCCAGAGCCGGGAAGAGCAGCAGGCCATTATGGCGGGCTGCCGCAGCGGCCAGACCCGCCTGCTCTATATTGCGCCGGAACGTCTGATGCTGGATAACTTCCTGGAGCATCTCGCCCATTGGGATCCGCGTATGGTGGCGGTTGACGAGGCGCACTGTATCTCGCAGTGGGGTCACGATTTCCGCCCTGAGTATGCCGCGCTCGGCCAGCTACGCGCCCGCTTCCCGTCCGTCCCCTTTATGGCGCTCACCGCAACGGCTGATGACACCACCCGCAGCGATATTGTGCATCTGCTTGGGCTGCGCGATCCGCTGATCCAGGTCAGCAGCTTCGATCGGCCTAACATCCGCTATACGCTGCTGGAGAAGTTTAAGCCGCTCGATCAGCTCCTGCGCTACGTCCAGGAGCAGCGTGGCAAATCTGGCATCATCTACTGCAACAGCCGCGCTAAGGTAGAGGACACCGCCGCGCGCCTACAGGCCCGTGGCTTTAGCGCCGGGGCCTACCATGCCGGTCTGGACAACAGCATTCGTGCCGACGTGCAGGAGAAGTTCCAGCGCGACGATCTGCAGATTGTGGTGGCCACCGTAGCGTTCGGGATGGGGATTAACAAACCCAACGTGCGCTTTGTGGTGCACTTTGATATTCCGCGCAATATTGAGTCCTACTACCAGGAGACCGGCCGCGCAGGGCGTGATGGCCTGCCCGCCGAAGCGATGCTGTTTTACGATCCGGCGGACATGGGCTGGCTGCGTAAATGCCTGGAGGAGAAGCCCCCAGGCCAGCTGCAGGATATTGAGCGTCACAAGCTCAACGCGATGGGGGCGTTTGCCGAAGCGCAGACCTGTCGCCGTCTGGTGCTGCTGAACTACTTTGGTGAAGGGCGTCAGGAGCCGTGCGGCAACTGCGATATCTGCCTCGATCCGCCGCGCCGCTACGATGGGCTGGTGGATGCGCAAAAAGCACTCTCCGCTATCTATCGCGTCGGCCAGCGCTTCGGCATGGGCTACGTGGTCGAGGTGCTACGCGGAGCGAACAACCAGCGTATTCGCGACATGGGCCATGACAAGCTCAAGATCTACGGCGAAGGTCGTGACCAGACTACGGAGCACTGGGTCAGCGTGATCCGTCAGCTTATTCACCTTGGCGTAGTGACGCAGAACATCGCCCAGCACTCGGCGTTACAGCTTACCGAGGCCGCACGTCCGTTCCTGCGTGGCGAGGTACCGCTCCAGCTGGCCGTGCCGCGCGTGGTGGTAGTGAAGGCGCGGGCAAACCCGAAAGTCTTCGGCGGCAACTACGATCGCAAGCTGTTTGCCAAACTGCGTAAGCTGCGTAAGGCGATTGCTGATGAAGAGAACATTCCGCCCTACGTGGTGTTTAACGATGCCACGCTGATCGAGATGGCCGAGCAGATGCCGATTACCGCCAGCGAAATGCTCAGCGTGAACGGCGTCGGGATGCGTAAGCTTGAGCGCTTCGGCAAGCCGTTTATGACCCTTATTCGTGAGCACGTCGACGGCGACGATGAGTAGTCAGCGGGGCGAAAAGGTGCCAGGATATTACCCTGATCAATCTTTCCCCACGAGTAATCTATGTTAACGCTATTTCTGACCGTGGCGCTGGTGCACCTGGTGGCGCTGATGAGCCCCGGCCCGGACTTCTTTTTTGTCTCGCAGACCGCCGTGAGCCGATCGCGCAAAGAGGCGATGATGGGCGTGCTGGGCATCACCCTCGGCGTCATGATCTGGGCTGCCGTCGCGCTGCTTGGCCTCAATCTGATCCTCGAAAAAATGGCCTGGCTGCACACCATTATTATGGTCGGCGGTGGGCTCTACCTCTGCTGGATGGGCTACCAGATGCTGCGCGGGGCGCTGAAGAAAGAGGTCCTGAATGCGCCTGCACCGCAGGTTGAGCTGGCAACCGGCGGACGTAGCTTTGTGAAGGGGCTGCTGACTAACCTGGCAAATCCAAAGGCGATTATCTATTTCGGTTCGGTCTTCTCGCTGTTTGTAGGTGACAGCGTCGGTGAAACGGCACGCTGGGGCATTTTCATGCTGATCGCGCTGGAGACCTTCGCCTGGTTTACTCTCGTGGCAAGCCTGTTTGCCCTGCCGGCGATGCGCCGCGGTTACCAGCGTATGGCGAAGTGGATCGACGGCGTGGCTGGCGCGCTCTTCACTGCCTTTGGCCTGCACCTGATTATTTCCCGCTAAGCATTCGCCCGTCCGGTTTTAACCGGGCGGGTCGCATTTCAGTGTCGTAGCTGCTGAAGTTCGTCTTTTGACAGACCGGTGATCTCCATGACCGCACCGCTATCAAACCCCCGCTGCAGCATCGCCCTGGCGATGTCCAGCATGGCGGCTCGTTTTCCTTCTTGCATACCTTGCTGTATACCTTCCGCCAGGCCAATCTGCTTCATATGCTCTGCAAAGGTCATCAGTGTTTCTCCATGCTGCGGCACCCGCTGTGCCAGTCCAAATAATAGGGTCTGAACATCCTGGGCTTCCCCCGCCTGTGCGATGTAGTTTATCAACGTGATGACTTGTTGTCCGCTCATCTGCTCCAGCAGCAACAAAACTGTGAGCTTGTCCAAAAGCTGAGCCATATCGCGCTGGCGAACGTGCTTCTGAATAAGCGTCAGGGCCGCCATGCTGCGATGCTGCATGATTTCATCGTCGGGAATAACGGTGATGTCCACCAGGGGAAAGGCAGTGCTATAGAGCTGATGGGCAATATCGGGATCGTTAAATGCCTCTAGCCAGTTTAGAGACCAGGGGTAGGGGCTACGCCGTCCTTGATAGAACAGGATTGGGATCACCAGCGGCAGAGTATTGTTGCCCGCCTCCAAGTGCTGATGCATTGCCGCTATCGCGTAGCGCATCAGCCGAAACGCCATGTGTTTGTCCGGTGAGCTCTGGTGCTCAATAAGGATATGCACGTAGCCACGCCCGCAGGTGGTCTCCAGCGAATAGAGAACGTCGCTATAATAGGGACGCAGGCTGTCTTCAAGAAAGCTGCCCGACTCCAGATGCAGCGTATCAAGCTTACAGATGTGGATTAACGCGGGCGGGAGATGAATTTCGATAAAGTCTCGTGCGGTTTCTACACGGGAAAGAAAGGTTTTAAATACTGCGTCATGCGGCGTCGCTGTCTCCGCCATCGTTCATCATCCTTGAATGAGAGTGTCTGGCGGCATTCTGGCATGGGTCGCGCTGGGCCAACAGCGTAGAAAAAAGGAAACTTCTCTGCCTGCGAGAAGCACCGAGAGAGCATGGTTGAGCGTGCAGCTTATTACCCTGACGCTGCGAGCATGCTCGAGTATTATCAGGCATGCCTAGCCGAGGCCAGCAGCGCCCCGACCAGCATAAACAGCGAGCCAAATACCCGGTTCAACGCCTTCATCTGGCGTGGTCCTTTGATCCATGCTGCAATACGCGTTGCCAGGGTGGCATAGCCAATCATCACGATGATATCCACCACGATGGTGGTGACACCAAGCACCATGTACTGCATCACCTGAGGCTGATCCGGATTGATAAACTGCGGGAACAGCGCGGCGAGAAACACGATACTTTTGGGGTTGGTCAGGTTTACGAAGACGGCGCGTTTGAACAGGCGTCCGCGAGACTGAGCCTGTGCGAGGGTGTTGAGATCCAGCGCGCCGGCGGCCCGCCACTGCTGAATCCCCAACCAGACCAGGTAGGCCGCGCCCGCCCACTTCAGCACCTCAAAGGCCAGCAGCGAACGGGAGAAGAGCGTCCCGAGGCCAACGCCAACCAGTACGATATGGATTGCCAGCCCGGTCTGCAAACCGCTAATGGACGCTGCTGCCCCTCGGTAACCGTGGCTGATAGCGGTAGTCATGGTATTAATCGCGCCGGAGCCTGGCGAGAGGCTGAGGATGATTGAGGTAAGCAGATAGGCAAACCACCACTCGAAGGTCATGCGAAACTCCCTGAACGATATATTTTATGCAACAATACGCTATTGTTAACGTGTTGTATCACGAGTCATAAAAAAACAATTTTACAGACGACCGGGGGCGGAAACCCAATGTTTCGGCAGAAAAAGGGGTGGGAAACAAGAGAAAATGCCTTTGCGGCTTTCACGCACGGACCCTTAAACGATTTCTGGCGACAGCGTGAGGAGGCAGAGTTTACCGGCGTGGATGACATTCCGGTGCGTTTTGTGCGCTTTCATGCCGCCGATCACGATCGGGTGATTGTCGTCTGTCCCGGACGCATTGAAAGCTACGTCAAGTACGCCGAGCTTGCCTACGATCTGTTCCATCTCGGTTTTGACGTGTTGATCATTGACCATCGTGGGCAGGGGCGTTCAGGACGGATCCTGCCCGATCGCCATCGTGGCCACGTTGACAGCTTTGATGATTACGTTGACGATCTGCAGGCCTTCTGGCAGCAGGAGGTCGCGCCGGGACCGTGGCGTAAACGCTATATTTTGGCCCACTCGATGGGCGGGGCGATTGCCACGCTGCTGCTCCAGCGCCAGCCGCAATTTTGCGATGCGATAGCGCTCTGCGCGCCAATGTTTGGTATTGTTATCCGCCTGCCCGAGTGGATGGTGCGCCATATCCTGAACTGGGCCGAGGGTTATCAGCCATTTCGGGAGAGCTACGCGCTGGGCACGGGAAGCTGGCATGCGCTGCCATTCAGCATTAACGTACTCACCCATAGCCGGGTACGCTACCGGCGCAACCTGCGCTGCTATGCTGACGATCCGCAGCTGCGCGTCGGTGGGCCAACTAATCACTGGGTGCGGGAGGGCATTCTCGCCGGTGAAAAGGTACTGGCAGGCGCAGCGCAGGATACTACGCCCATGCTTCTGTTGCAGGCGGGGGAAGAGCGCGTGGTAGATAACCGTATGCACGATCGTTTCTGTGAGATCCGCGCCGCAGCGGGCCATCCCTGTGAGGGTGGCAGGCCGCTGGTGATAGAAGGCGCGTACCATGAGATCCTTTTTGAAAAGGACGCCATGCGCTCAGTCGCGCTTAACGCCATCGTTGATTTTTTCGACAGGCATAACTAATCCGGCGGTTCACCGCCTGACCAGAGGTTAAATTCTATTATGTATCAGGTTGTTGCGTCTGACTTAGATGGCACGCTGCTCTCACCCGACCACTCACTCTCCCCCTACGCTAAAGAGACGTTAAAGCTGCTGACCGCCCGCGGCGTCAACTTCGTTTTTGCCACCGGCCGTCACCATGTCGACGTAGGACAGATCCGCGATAAGCTGGGAATCAAAGCCTATATGATCACCTCTAACGGTGCGCGTGTGCACGATACCGATGGCAACCTGGTCTTTACGCATAACCTGGATCGCGAAATCGCTGAGGATCTGTTTGGCATGATGCATCACGATCCGCACATCGATACTAACGTCTATCGTGACGACGAGTGGTTTATCAATCGCCACCGTCCGGATGAGATGCGCTTCTTCAAAGAGGCGGTCTTCCAGTATTCGCTCTATGAGCCGGGCCTGCTTGATCCGGAAGGGATCAGCAAGGTGTTTTTCACCTGCGATACCCATGAGCCGCTGCTGCCGCTGGAGCAGGCCATCAACGCCCGCTGGGGCGATCGCGTTAACGTCAGCTTCTCTACCCTGACCTGCCTTGAAGTGATGGCGGGCGGCGTCTCGAAAGGCCATGCCCTGGAGGCGGTCGCCACCGCGATGGGCCATAGCCTGAAAGAGTGTATCGCCTTTGGCGACGGGATGAACGACGCTGAGATGCTCTCCATGGCGGGTAAAGGCTGCATTATGGCCAACGCGCACCAGCGCCTGAAGGATCGCTATCCGCAGCTGGAAGTGATCGGCACCAACGGCGACAACGCGGTACCACACTATCTGCGTAAGCTGTTTCTTGATTGATTAAACATTAATCAGCTGTCAACCGGTAACTCCGCTACAATGAGCGCTCATTAACCAACGAGACACTCATTGTGGCGTTACTGATTATCACCACCGTTCTGTGGGCCTTCTCTTTTAGCCTGTATGGCGAATACCTCGCCGGACATATCGACAGCTACTTCTCCGTGCTGATGCGCGTCGGGCTGGCGGCGCTGGTCTTTTTACCTTTCCTGCGCACGCGGGGTCACGGCCTGAAAACTATCGGTCTCTATATGCTGGTGGGGGCGATGCAGCTGGGCATCATGTATATGCTTAGCTTCCGCGCCTATCTCTACCTGACGGTCTCCGAGCTACTGCTGTTTACCGTCCTGACCCCGCTCTATATCACCCTGATTTACGATTTGATGAGCCGACGCCGCCTGCGCTGGGGCTATGCGCTGAGCGCGCTGCTGGCGGTAATTGGGGCAGGGATCATTCGTTACGATCAGGTCACCAACCACTTCTGGACCGGACTGCTGCTGGTGCAGCTCTCTAACATCAGCTTTGCCATCGGCATGGTGGGCTACAAGCGCCTGATGGAGACCCGCCCGATGCCGCAGCATAACGCCTTTGCCTGGTTCTATCTGGGCGCGTTCCTGGTGGCAGTAGTGGCCTGGTTTTCACTGGGCAACGCGCAGAAGCTGCCGGAGACCACTTTACAGTGGGGCATCCTGGCGTTTCTTGGCGTGGTGGCGTCGGGGATTGGCTACTTCATGTGGAACTACGGCGCAACCCAGGTGGATGCCGGTACGCTCGGCATCATGAACAACATGCATGTCCCGGCCGGGCTGCTGGTTAACCTCGCCATCTGGCAGGAGCAGCCCCACTGGCCAAGCTTTATCCTTGGCGGGACAGTGATAGTGGCGTCGCTGTGGGTGCATCGCCGCTGGGTCGCTCCGCGCTCCGCACAAAAGGAAGGTGGTCACACGCATGGTTCCGCGCTGAGCGAATAAACGCCTCCGTCACCGGCTGGCGCTGCTCGCCATCGCGCACCGCTGCGTACAGCCGGCTCCACAGTCCCTCGCCCAGGGTTTTGGTCAAGATCAGACCCTGGCGCTCAAAGCTCTCCACTACCCAGTGCGGCAGTGCCGCGATACCCATTCGGGCCGCCACCATCTGGATCAGCAGCAGCGTATTATCCACGCTCTTCACCATCGGATTGATGCCCGCCGGCTGCAGGAAGTGACGCCAGATATCCAACCGGCTGCGCTGGACCGGATAGATCAGCAGCGTTTCAGCGGCGATATCCTCTGGCGTAATGCGCGCCCGGTTCGCGAGAGGGTGGTCCGGGGCCAGCACCAGCCGCACTTCAAAATCAAACATCGGTGAATAGTGCAGCCCGCTGCGCGGCAAAATGTCTGAGGTCAGCACCACGTCCAGCTCGCTCTGCTGCAACGCTGGCTGGGGATCGAAGGTCACGCCGGATTTGAAGTCCATCTCTACCTGCGGCCATTTTGCCCGGAAATTCTCAAGCGCGGGAGTGAGCCACTGAATACAGCTGTGACACTCGATGGCAATCCGCAATGTGGCCTGCTGCGGCTCGTTACAGTCCTGCAGCGCACGGCTAATCTGCGGCAGCACCTGGTTCGCCAGCTGCAACAAAATCTCGCCCTGCGGCGTAAAGCGCAGCGGCTGGCTTTTACGTACGAAGAGGCGAAAGCCAAGGCGCTGTTCGAGATCGCTGAACTGGTGGGAGAGGGCGGACTGCGTCTGATGCAGCGTGGCTGCTGCTGCCGCCAGCGATCCGCTGTTCCGTAACGCCTGGAGCGTTTTCAGGTGTTTAATTTCGATCATGAAAGTCCTTCACTTCGCCATGAACATTTTGCGCTTGAGGAATATACAGTACCTTTACATTATGGATGTGTAAACATCTGGACGTCTAAATACAAAAAATTCACAAGGGGTATACCATGACAGTACTGAATCACACCCTCGGTTTCCCTCGCGTTGGTCTGCGTCGCGAGCTGAAGAAGGCGCAAGAGAGCTACTGGGCAGGTAACATCACGCAGGAGGCGCTGCTGGCGGTAGGCCGCGAGCTACGCGCCCGCCACTGGGATCAGCAGAAGCAGGCGGGCATCGACCTGCTGCCGGTGGGCGATTTCGCCTGGTACGACCATGTTCTGACCACCAGCCTGCTGCTTGGCAACGTGCCGGCTCGTCATCAGAACAGCGATGGATCGGTCGATATTGACACCCTGTTCCGCATTGGCCGCGGTCGTGCGCCTACCGGTGAACCGGCGGCGGCGGCAGAGATGACCAAATGGTTTAACACCAACTATCACTACATGGTGCCGGAGTTCACTCAAGGGCAGCGGTTCACGCTGACCTGGACCCAGTTGCTGGACGAAGTGGACGAGGCGCTGGCGCTGGGCCACAGGGTCAAGCCCGTCCTGCTGGGGCCGGTAACCTACCTGTGGCTGGGCAAGGTAAAAGGCGAGCAGTTTGATCGCCTGAGCCTGCTAAACGATATTCTGCCGGTCTATCAGCAGGTGCTGGCCGAGCTGGCAAAACGCGGGGTTGAGTGGGTACAGATTGACGAGCCCGCGCTGGTGCTGGAGCTGCCTCAGGCGTGGCTGGAGGCGTTCCAACCCGCCTATGAGACGCTGGCAGGCCAGGTGAAGCTGCTGCTGACCACCTATTTCGAAGGCGTGACGCCGAACCTTGATACCATTGCCGCGCTGCCGGTGCAGGGTCTGCACGTTGACCTGGTGCACGGCGAGGATGACGTCGCCGAGCTGCATCGCCGCCTGCCAGCCGACTGGCTGCTCTCTGCTGGAGTGGTAAACGGGCGTAACGTTTGGCGGGCCGATCTCAGCGAAAAATATGCCCGGATTAAAGAGATCGTCGGCCAACGCGATCTGTGGGTCGCCTCCTCCTGCTCGCTGCTGCACAGCCCGATCGATCTGAGCGTTGAGACCCGCCTCGATGCCGAGGTGAAGAGCTGGTTCGCCTTCGCCCTGCAAAAATGTCATGAGCTGGCCCTGCTGCGCGATGCCCTGAACAGCGACGACACCGCGCCACTGGCTGAATGGAGTGCCCCGATCCAGGCGCGACGCCACTCAACCCGGGTGCACAACACAGCGGTGGCCCAGCGGCTGGCGGCGATTACCGCCAGAGATAGCCAGCGCGCGCATCCCTACGCGGAGCGTGCGACGGTTCAGCGGGCGCGTTTCAACCTGCCCGCCTGGCCGACAACGACCATCGGCTCGTTCCCGCAGACTACCGAGATCCGTGGCCTGCGCCTGGATTTCAAACAGGGGCGTTTAGACGCGGGCAACTACCGCACCGGCATCGCCGAACATATCAAACAGGCGATTGCCGAGCAGGAGCGGCTGGGCCTCGACGTGCTGGTGCACGGTGAAGCCGAGCGTAACGACATGGTGGAGTATTTTGGCGAGCACCTGGACGGCTTTGTCTTTACCCAGAACGGCTGGGTGCAGAGCTACGGCTCCCGCTGCGTGAAGCCACCGGTGGTGATCGGCGACATCAGCCGTCCGGAAGCGATCACCGTGGAGTGGGCGAAATATGCCCAGTCCCTCACCGATAAACCGGTAAAAGGGATGCTGACCGGGCCGGTGACCATTCTCTGCTGGTCCTTCCCGCGTGAGGATGTCAGCCGTGAAACCATCGCTAAGCAGATCGCCCTGGCGCTGCGCGACGAGGTGGCGGACCTGGAGGCGGCGGGGATCGGCATTATCCAGATTGACGAGCCAGCCTTGCGCGAAGGGCTGCCGCTGAAGCGTAGCGACTGGGACGCCTATCTGGCGTGGGGCGTGGAAGCCTTCCGTATCAATGCCGCGGTGGCGAAGGACGAGACGCAGATCCATACCCACATGTGCTACTGCGAGTTCAATGACATCATGGATTCCATCGCTGCCCTGGATGCCGACGTGATCACCATTGAAACCTCGCGCTCGGATATGGAGCTGCTGGAGTCGTTTGAGGCCTTTGAATACCCGAATGAGATTGGACCGGGTGTGTATGACATTCACTCGCCAAACGTGCCGGACGTGGAGTGGATCGAGAACTTGCTGAAGAAGGCGGCGGATCGTATTCCCGCCGAGCGCCTGTGGGTTAACCCGGACTGTGGCCTGAAAACCCGCGGCTGGCCGGAGACCCGCGCGGCGCTGGCGAACATGGTGAAAGCGGCGCAGAACCTGCGTCAGGCATGAGGCTCGTAGGCCCGGGAAGCGTCAGCGCCACCGGGCATTGCGATGGTTAAACGTACTCCCGGCTTAGCCATCTGGTCCCCCTCTGCTTAATGACCACATGCTGCTGCTGCGTCGGCGTCCGGTCGCTGATCACATAATCGAAATCCCCCACGCTGCCGTTCTGGCAGATCGCCGTCCGGCCAAACTTGGTGCTGTCCACCACCAGCACGCTCACCGCAGCGCTGGCGACCAGCGCCTGACGCGCCGCCACTTCATCATCGTTATAGTCATACAGCTCGCCCGCCTCGCCGATCCCGCCTACAGCGACCACCCCGACATCGACCCGATAGCGGCTGAAAAAGGTCTGGGCATCGCTGCCGATCACATCCAGATCGCGCTTGCGGACGCGCCCGCCCGCTACCGTCAGCTCGCAGGCGGCGAGACGGCTTAGCGCTTCGGCGGCGTGTAGGTTGTTGGTGAATAGTGCCAGCCGACTCGCTTCCGGCAGCGCCCGGGCCACCATCTCAACGGTGGTGCCGGTACCGAGAAAGCAGCTCTGGTAGTCGCCCAGCAGCGCCGCCGTGCGCTCGCCGATCCAGCGTTTGCCGGCAATGTTGACGATCTCCCGCTGCTGATAGCCGATATTTTCGCGGGCGAAAGGGGCAACCATGCCGTGACGCCGCAGCAGCAGTCCGCCTGAGGTGAGCATGCGCAGATCGCTACGCACGGTTTGCAGCGAGACGCCAAAGTGCTGCGCCAGCTGCTCAATGCTGCTTTCACCGTGTGCCGTCACCAGCTCGACAATTGCCGTGCGGCGGGATTCGGGGGTCATCATAGGCTCCTGTTAGCACTCTTTCTCACAATGCTAGCGCGCGAATGTGAAATTATTACTACGAAAAAATATGGTCATATTTTTGTCAGATTTGCCTGTTTTAATCATCACAACGAAAACAGAGGGAAGAGACCATGAGTAAGCACACCGCGCTGGCAGCCGTTATCGTAACCGCGTTAAGCACACCGGCTTTCGCCGCTTCCACGCTGACGCTCTATACCAGCCAGCCGAACGAAGATGCCCAGATGACCGTCACCGCCTTCGAAAAGGCGCACCCGGACATTGAGGTCAAATGGATCCGCGACGGTACCACCAAGCTGACGGCGCGCCTGCAGGCCGAGTTGGCGGCAGGCGGTGCCGCGCCGGACGTGCTGCTGATTGCCGACAGCGTTACCATGGAGTCTCTGAAAAAGCAGGATCTGCTGGCGGCCTATAAATCCCCCGAGGCCAGCCGCTACGATGCTCAACTCTACGATCCACAGGGCTACTACTACGGCACCAAGCTGATCACCACCGGGATTGCTTACAACACCCGCGCACCGGTGAAGCCTGGCTCCTGGCAGGATCTGCTCAAGCCTGAACTCAAGAACATGACCACGCTGCCCAGCCCGCTTTACTCTGGCGCGGCGCAGATCCATATGGCGACGCTGATGAACGATCCGCAGCTCGGCTTTGCCTGGTACGAAAAGATGAAGGCCAATGGCGCGATGCCGCAGAGCGGGAACGGCGCGGTGATGAATGCCATCACTTCCGGCAGCAAGGGCTACGGCGTGCTGGTGGACTACATGGCGATCCGCGAAAAAGCCAAGGGCGCACCGATTGAGTTCGTGTTCCCGAAAGAGGGGGTCAGCATCGTGACCGAACCGGTAGCCATGCTGAAGAATGCGAAAAACCCGGACGGGGCGAAAGCCTTTATCGACTTTGTGCTGTCGGATGCGGGTCAGCGCCTGGTGCTGAAGCAGGGCTATCTGCCCGCTGATGCGAGCCTCCCGGCGCCGGAAGGCTTCCCGGCACGGGACAGCATCAAGCTGATGCCGTATGACCCGGCGAAGGCGCTGGCGGATACCGACGCCAATAAAAAACGCTTCGCCGATCTGTTTGGAAACCGCTAACTGATGACCACCATGACCCTCCGTCAACCCGCCAGCAGCGGTCCGCCGAAGGGGCTGCTCTGGCTGCTGCTCGGCCTGGTGGCGCTGTTAAGCCTGCTGCCGAGCCTGCGGCTGCTGGTCTCGGCGCTGCTCGACTGGCAGCAGGGGAGCAGCAGCAGCCTGTGGCGGGTGCTCAGCAACCCAACCACCTGGACTGCGCTCTATCATAGCCTTTACACCAGCGGCCTGGGTACGCTGCTCTCGCTGCTGCTGGGTGGGCTGTTTGCCTTCTGCCTCGCCCTGACCAATATCCGCCTCAAGCAGGTCTGGGTTTTCCTGTTTATGCTGCCGATGATGATCCCGCCCCAGGTGACGGCCCTAAGCTGGCTCCAGCTCTTTGGGCCGAGCAGCATCCTGCTTAACAGCCTCGGCATTGCGCCGTCGTTCGGCAGCGCCAATCCGCTCTACTCTCCCGAGGGGATCGCTCTGCTGCTGGGGATCCAGCATGCGCCGCTGGTCTTCCTGGCCCTGCGCACCCAGCTTCAGTGCCTACCGAAAGAGCAGATCGAGGCGGCGCGGTTAAACGGCGCTTCGCTGTGGCGAGTGTTTATCGACATCGTGCTGCCGCTGTGCCGCACCGCGCTGTGGGCCGGAGCGGCGATAGCCTTCGTCTCCGCGCTGGGCAACTTTGGTATTCCGGCGATGCTGGGGATCCCTATCTCCTATTTTGTGCTGCCGATTCAGATCTACCAGTCGCTGTCGAGCTTCGGACCATCGATGCTCAGCGACGTGGCGGCGCTGTCGGTGCTAATGGGCGTGCTGGCGATCGGCATTGTCTCCCTGCAGGGCTATCTCCAACGCCGTCACGCGTTGCCGCTGATCGGTATGGCCGGGCGGGCGCTCGACTTCCAGCTTGGCAGGTGGCGTCTTGCCACCGAGCTGCTGCTGGGCGCGGTGCTGGCCGCTATTCTGCTGGCTCCGCTGCTGGCGCTGGTTGCCACCTCGCTGGTGCCGACCCTTGGCGTGCCGTTGACGGCCAGGACCCTGACCTTCAACGCTTACCACGCGATGCTGGAGAGCGGCAGCGCCACCTGGCGGGCGCTGAGCAACAGCCTGCTGCTTTCGGTCTCTGCCGCGCTGGTACTGATGCTGCTGAGCCTGCCGCTGGCGTGGCTGTTGGTGCGGTTTCCGGCACGTCCGCTGCGCTGGCTGCATAGTGCGATCGACATTCCCTATACCCTGCCGGGGGTGGTGCTGGCTATCGCCTGCATCCTGTTGTTCGCTCGCCCGCTGCCCATCATCGGCATCAGCCTGAGCGGTACGCTGCTGATCATCTTCTTCGCCTATCTGGCGCGCTTTCTCACCGTCTGCCTCAAGCCGCTGCACAACAGCATGCTGCAGCTCGATCCGGCGATGGAGGAGGCGGCCAGCCTGGCAGGAGCCAACTTCTCCCAGCGGCTGCGGCATATCGTGCTGCCCCTGCTGGCTCCGGCGGCCTTCGCTGGCGCGCTGCTGGTCTTCCTGACGGCGGTGAATGAGCTGACCGTCTCTGCCCTGCTGTGGAGCGCGGGTAAGGAGACCCTTGGCGTAGTGATTTTCAACCTTGATGAGAGCGGCGATAAGGTGCTGGCCTCCGCCATCTCCGTGATGGTCGTCGCGCTGGTAGCACTGGTGATGCTGATGCTGAGCGGCCTTGGCCGCTATCTACCCAAAGGAGTGATCCCATGGCAGAACTGAGCCTGGAGAGCCTAAGTAAAACGTTCGGCGACCAGACCGTGGTACGCGACCTGAACCTGACCATTCCGGAAGGCGCATTTACGGCGCTGCTCGGGCCAAGCGGCTGCGGAAAAACCACCACGCTGCGCATTCTGGCCGGGCTGGAGCGGCTCTCCAGCGGCCGCCTGACGCTGGGCAACCGGCTGCTGGCCGATGCCACCACGCATTTGCCGCCGGAAGCGCGCAACATGGGGATGGTGTTTCAATCCTACGCCCTCTGGCCGCATATGACGGTAGCGGAGAACGTTGGTTACCCGCTGAAGCTGAAAAAAGTGAACGGCGCGGCGCGGCATAAGCAGGTCATGGCTGCTCTCGAGGTGGTGGAGCTAGGGGCATATGCCGACCGCTCGCCGCAGGATCTGAGCGGCGGGCAGCGTCAACGCGTGGCGCTGGCGCGCTGTCTGGTCTCCGAGCCGCAGGTCGTGCTGCTTGACGAGCCGCTGGCGAATCTCGACCGTCATCTGCGGGCCACCATGGAGCAGACCTTCCGCGAGTTTCATCGCCGCACCGGGGCAACCTTTGTCTACGTGACCCACGATCAGGCAGAGGCAATGGCGCTGGCCAGCCATATCGCCGTGATGCATCGGGGCGAGCTGATGCAGTGGGGAACGCCGCAGGAACTCTATCAGCAGCCGCACAGCGCATGGGTTGCGGGCTTTATTGGCAAGGGCAGCGTGCTAAACCTGGCGAGCGCGACGCAGGATCGTCATCTGGATGGCGCGCAGCTCCATCATGGGCTGAGCGTGAATGATGGCGTGCGCCATCCGGTGCTGGTGCGTCCCGAACATGTTGAAATAGGTGAGGGCGGCCTTGCCGCTACCGTTGAAAATTGCATCTATCAGGGGGAGCGCTACCTGCTGGCGCTGCGCCTGGCCGATGGGCAGCGGCTCACAGCCTTCCATCACCTGCCGCTGCATGAGCAGCAGCTGACCGCCGTGCGCCTGCATCAGGGCTGGCGGCTGGAGGCGGCGTGACGGCGCAGATTGAGATTATTAGCGGGCTGCATGACAAAACGCCCGCCGCCATTCTGGTGACCACCCCCACGCAGCGCATTCTGCTGGACGCCGGGGGCTCGCTGGAGCCGGGAGCCGATGACTGGCCGATGCCGGATCGGCTGGATGCCGTGCTGCTCAGCCACGATCATATCGATCATATTGCCGGCCTGGCACGGCTGCCCGCCTCGGTGCCGATCTACTGTAGCGCCGTAACGGCCCGCGCGCTGCCGACGGGATCGAACGTTCACCCGATACCTGTGCGCGGTCAGTTCTCTCTTGGTGATGTAACGGTGACCACCGGCAGCAGCGGCCATGCCTGGGGCGGGATCTGGTTTCACCTCAACGTGCCGGGGGGCCTGTTCTACAGCGGCGACGTTAGCCTCGAGTCGGCGCTGTTTCATTTCGATCCGCCCCCGCCTGCGGCGGTCGCGCTGATGGACGCCTCGTATGGCCTGTACGATACGCCGCAACACCAGCAGCTTGAGGCTCTGTGGCTGCACCTGCAGCGGCCTGTGCTATGCCCGGTTCCGCCCTCCGGACGGGCGGTGGAGATGGCTCTGCTGCTGGCGCGGCGCGGCATGAATGACGTGGTGATGGATGACGCCTGCCGCGAGATGCTGATGCTGATGGCAGAACACAACGACGGTAGCCTGATCCCCGGCGTGGAGCGTGAGCTGCGGCAGCGGGTACGTAACCTGCCGCCGTTTACCGCTGATGCGCCGGTTATGTTGGCCGCCGACCCGGATGGGCAGCATGGCATAGCGGGCGAACTGCGGCGGCGCGCTGATTTCCATCACCGCACCCTGTTTACCGGTCATATGAATCACCGCGCCCGCGAGCAGCATCAACGAGGCGAGGTCGATTTCTGCCGCTGGAACGTTCATCCCACGCGTCGCTGTTTGCAAAAGCTGGTGACGATGCTGGGCTGTCGCCAGATGGTGCCGCTGTTTACCCCTATCGATGACGCCGCGCACTGGCAGCAGACGCTGGGCTGCGACATCCTTACCCAGCCTCGTTTCAGGATAAAACATGATGCTCTTGCCTAAGCCTTTTGTCTTTGTTCGCCACGGTGAGACGCCGCTTAACCGCGATCGTCTGATTGGCGGACGTACTGAAGTACCGCTTACGGCGACCGGCGAGCAGCAGGCCCGCGACGCCGTACCGCTGCTGGCCAACCACCCGTGGAGCATCGTCGCCGTAAGCCCGCAGCAACGTGCCCGGCGCACCGCAGAGCTGGCACTGCCTGGGGCATCGCTGACGCAGGTTCCCGACCTGCGCGAGCGGGACTGGGGCGACCTTGAGTGCCGTCCCCTTAGCGAGCAGACATCCTACGAGGAGACGCCGCCGAACGGTGAAGCCTGGCTGCCTTTCTGTAGGCGCGTGACCGATGCCCTGAACGCCCTGCTGGCGGAGTACGACACGCCATTGGTGGTGGCTCACTCCGGGGTATTCCGCGTGATCCGCATGCTGGCGACTGGCTCTCCCCGTGGTGAGCGGGTCGGCAACGTTGCCCCGCTCTGGATCCTGCCCGGCGTTACCCCTGACGACTGGAAAATTATTCCGCTGGAGAAGATGAATGCTGACTGAACAGTGTGTGATTGTAGATATTGACGGTACCCTCGCCGAGTTTGATGCCGAGGCGGTACGCGAGTGGGTATTAGGCCCGGAAAAGCAGTGGCAGCCTTTTTTTGCTCATATGGCGGAGGCGCTGCCGAGCGTGGCCATCAGCCGTCTGGTGGGGCTGCTCAGCGCCCAGCAGCAGAAGATTGTGATTTGCAGCGGGCGGCCCGCCAGCTTTCAGCGCCACACCCAGGAGTGGCTGGAGCGGCACTGCATCCCTTTTGATGCGCTCTATCTTCGGCCGGAGGGAGAGGATACGCTCCCGGATGAGGTAGTGAAAAAAACGCTGCTGGAACAGATAAAAGCGGATGGCTACGCCCCCTGGCTGGTGATCGACGATCGTCAGGCGGTGGTAGATTTCTGGCGTGCGGAGGGATTGACCTGTCTGCAGTGTGCGCCGGGCGATTTTTAAGCCGCCCGGCACGGGACGTTAGCCTCGTTTTTCGCCATACTGGGCAAACCATGCCAGCATGCGCTGCCAGCCATCTTTGGCTGATTCCTCGTGATAGCTTGGGCGATAGTCGGCGTTAAAGGCGTGTCCGGCATCGGGATAGACCACGATCTCTGCCTCGGCGTTGGCAGCCCGCAGGGCATGGCGCATGGTCTCTACGGTATCAAGGGGAATGCTACCGTCCTGAGCGCCATAGAGACCGAGAACCGATGCATTGAGGTCGGTAGCGATATCCACCGGATGCTTCGGCGAGTTCAGGGTTTTGTCACCCACCAGCTTGCCGTACCACGCCACCGCCGCCTTCAGCTGCGGATTATGCGCGGCGTAGAGCCAGGCAATACGCCCGCCCCAGCAAAAGCCGGTAAGCAGGAGCCTGTGCGCGTCACCGCCGTTACGCGCCGCCCAGTTGGCGACGTGGTCAAGATCGGCCAGCACCTGAGCATCCGGCACCTTTGACACCAGCTCCTTAAACAGCGTGGGAACATCGCTATAGTCGTTGGGATCGCCCTGGCGGAAGTAGAGTTCAGGCGCGATGGCCAGATAGCCCTCCTGCGCCAGCCGACGGCAGATATCACGGATATGCTCGTGCACGCCGAAAATTTCCTGGACTACAATCACTACCGGTAGCGGGCCGTCGGCCTTTTGCGGCCGGGCGTGCCAGGCGGGCATGTTATCTCCTTGAGTAGGAATTGACGTCTCACCGGTCAAAATCGACTCTTCAGAGGTGCGGACGGCGGTGGAAGCGTGAGGTGAAGCTGCAGGTGCAAAGCCGGGCTGTTTTTCTGTTGTCATGGCAATCTCCGTACCCTTGTTTAGCGCATCAGGTAACTATAGCCAGTACGCCAAAATCATCCTGTGCAGAAGAGACTATCTTTACGACGAATGGGGGAAAGAGAGCGTTACAATGTGATATAAATCACCTTTTGATGAAAAATTGATGTAAACAGTTTTCTTCAGAGTGATTGGTGTCACGAAAAAAAGCGATGGCCTTCTGTAGAGTACCGTTTTACTTCTGCTGATGAATCGACCCACAAAGGAGTCACCTATGTCCAAGTCTGATGTTTTTCACCTCGGCCTGACCAAAAACGATCTGCAGGGGGCCACGCTGGCTATCGTCCCTGGCGATCCGGAGCGAGTGGAAAAGATCGCCGCGCTGATGGATAAGCCGGTTAAGCTGGCATCGCATCGTGAATTTACCTCATGGCGCGCCGAAGTGGATGGCAAAGCAATCATTGTCTGCTCCACCGGTATCGGCGGCCCATCAACCTCCATCGCCGTTGAAGAGCTGGCGCAGCTGGGCATCCGGACTTTCCTGCGCGTGGGTACCACCGGCGCGATCCAGCCGCACATCAACGTTGGCGACGTGCTGGTGACGACCGCCTCCGTACGTCTCGACGGAGCCAGCCTGCACTTTGCGCCGATGGAATATCCGGCGGTAGCTGATTTCACCTGTACCACGGCGCTGGTAGAGGCCGCTAAAGAGGTGGGCGCAACGACCCACATCGGCGTCACCGCCTCGTCTGACACCTTCTACCCAGGTCAGGAGCGTTACGACACCTTCTCGGGCCGCGTCGTCAGCCGCTACAAAGGCTCTATGGAGGAGTGGCAGTCGATGGGCGTGATGAACTACGAGATGGAGTCCGCCACGCTGCTGACCATGTGCTCCAGCCAGGGCCTGCGCGCTGGCATGGTCGCGGGCGTGATCGTCAACCGCACCCAGCAAGAGATCCCGAACGCAGAGACCATGAAGCAAACCGAAAGCCACGCGATTAAAATCGTGGTGGAAGCGGCGCGCCGTCTGGCTTAACGCTCCTCTCCGGCAGGCCGCTCCCCTCGGCCTGCCCGTTTTGCGTAGTACCTCGCAGGAAAATCCTTCCCAACTGGACACCTATCCAGCACACTCTTATTTTGCATCGGTAAGTGGTTTATGCAGGAGGCAGGGTGGATATCTCAATTTTACTCAGTGCGGCGGCGGCGATAGCCGGCTTGCTGGTAGGCTGGCTGGCGACAAAATCCCATGCCGATCGCCTGCGGGCCGATCTTACCGAAGAGCGGCGCGAGCTGGATATCGAACTGAGCGCGGCGCGGCAGCGTCTGGTGCAAAATCAACACTGGCGCGACGAGTGCGAGCTGCTGAATAACGAGCTGCGCAGCCTGCGGGAGATCAACACCTCGCTGGAGGCCGATCTGCGCGAGGTCACTACCCGGCTGGAGTCCACCCAGCTGCATGCGGAAGATAAAATCCGCCAGATGATCAACAGCGAGCAGCGCCTGAGCGAGCAGTTTGAAAACCTCGCTAACCGCATCTTCGAGCAGAGCAATCGCCGGGTCGAAGAGCAGAACCGGCAGAGCCTCCACGGGCTTCTCTCCCCTCTGCGGGAACAGCTGGACGGTTTCCGTCGCCAGGTGCAGGACAGCTTTGGCAAAGAGGCCCAGGAGCGCCACACCCTCGCCCACGAGATCCGTAACCTACAGCAGCTTAATGCCCAGATGGCGCAGGAAGCGATCAACCTGACTCGCGCCCTGAAGGGCGATAATAAGGCGCAGGGCAACTGGGGTGAGGTGGTGCTGGCTCGCGTGCTGGAGGCGTCCGGCCTGCGGGCGGGCTACGAGTATGAAACCCAGGTCAGCATTGAAACCGAAGCTCGCGCCAGAATGCAGCCCGACGTCATCGTCCGTTTGCCGCAGGGCAAAGACGTGGTCATTGACGCCAAAATGACGCTTGTAGCCTATGAGCGCTACTTCAACGCCGACGATGAGTACACCCGCGAAAGCGCGCTACAGGAGCACATTGCCTCGGTGCGCAGCCATATTCGCCTGCTGGGCCGGAAAGACTACCAGCAGCTGCCGGGACTGCGATCCCTTGACTACGTGCTGATGTTTATTCCCGTCGAGCCAGCCTTTTTAGTGGCTCTCGACCGGCAGCCGGAGCTGATCACCGAGGCGTTAAAAAACAATATCATGCTGGTCAGCCCGACCACGCTGCTGGTGGCCCTGCGTACCATCGCTAACCTTTGGCGCTACGAGCACCAGAGCCGCAACGCGCAGCAGATCGCCGAGCGCGCCAGCCGCCTTTACGACAAGATGCGACTGTTTGTTGACGATATGTCATCGGTGGGGCAGAGCCTGGAGAAAGCGCAGGATAACTACCGCCAGGCGATGAAAAAACTTACCTCCGGGCGGGGGAATCTGCTCGCCCAGGCCGAGGCGTTTCGCGGGTTGGGGGTTGAGATCAAGCGCGAGATCAATCCGGATTTAGCCGACCAGGCCGTGGCGCAGGATGAGGAGTTCCGTCTGCGCGCCGGACAGGAGGGTTGAAACGTAGGGCAATTGCGCCCAATCTGTTACACTTCACGAACAATTTCTTGAATAGCAGGCACTGAGATGGCGGAAGATTCACAGGAAACGACGCATTTTGGTTATCAGACTGTCGCCAAAACGCAAAAGGCCGACATGGTGGCTCACGTATTTCACTCCGTGGCCGCAAAATATGACGTGATGAACGATCTGATGTCGATGGGCATCCATCGTTTGTGGAAACGTTTCACAATTGACTGCAGCGGCGTGCGCCGTGGGCAGAAGGTTCTTGACCTTGCTGGCGGTACCGGCGATCTGACGGCGAAATTCTCTCGTCTGGTGGGTGAAACCGGACAGGTGGTGTTGGCCGACATCAACGACTCAATGCTAAAAGTCGGGCGTGAAAAGCTGCGCAACCTTGGCGTAGTGGGTAACGTTGAATACGTGCAGGCCAACGCCGAAGCGCTGCCGTTCCCGGACAATACCTTTGACTGCATCACCATCGCCTTCGGCCTGCGAAACGTCACCGATAAAGAGAAAGCGCTGCGCTCCATGTTCCGCGTGCTCAAGCCGGGCGGCCGCCTCTTAGTTCTTGAGTTCTCTAAACCGATTATCGAGCCGCTGAGCAAGGCCTATGACGCCTACTCCTTCCACGTTCTGCCGCGCATCGGTGAGCTGGTGGCGAAGGATGGCGAAAGCTACCGCTACCTGGCGGAGTCCATCCGTATGCATCCCGATCAGGAGACGCTGAAGGCGATGATGCAGGATGCCGGTTTTGAAAATGCCGAATATTTCAACCTGACGGCGGGTATCGTCGCGCTGCACCGTGGATATAAGTTCTGACAGGAGTGAGTGAATGCCCTTTACGCCTTTAGTGAGCGCTGGAATCGAAGGTGTTCTCAATACATTTTTATACCGCGAAAGGGCATTAAAACCCGCCCGCCAGCGCCTGCAGGGTAAGGTACTGCGTATTGTTCTCAACGAGTTCTCTACGCCGCTGATTCTGGCCTTTAGCGAGCGCCAGGTCGACGTACTGAGCGCCTGGGAGGGCGAGGCAGACTGCACCGTTATTACTCAGGCACGCCTGTTACCGAAGCTGCGCGATCGCCAGCAGCTGACTACGCTTATACGCAGCGGCGAGCTGGAAGTGCAGGGCGATATTCAGGTTGTTCAAAACCTTAGCGCGCTTTTCGATCTCGCAGAGTTCGATTTTGCTGAGCTACTTGCCCCTTACACCGGCGATATCGCCGCCGAAGGCATCGCTAAAGTGCTGCGCGGTGGCGCAAAGCGCTTTCGACATGGCCTGCAGCGTCAGCAGCAGTACGTGGCCGAAGCCTTAACGGAGGAGTGGCGTCTGGCACCCGGCGGACTGGAAGTCGCCTGGTTTGCTGAAGAGGCCGCCGCCGTCGCGCGATCGGTTGATGCGTTAACTAAACGGCTGGAAAAACTGGAGGGCAAATGACGCCAGGTGAAATTCGCCGCCTGTATTTCATCATCCAAACTTTTTTGAGTTACGGACTTGATGAGCTTATCCCACGAATGCGTCTTACCCTGCCGATTCGGCTCTGGCGTCGCACGCTGTTCTGGATGCCAAACCGTCACAAAGATAAAGAGTTAGGTCATCGTCTGCGGCTGGCACTGCAGGAGCTGGGGCCGGTGTGGATCAAGTTCGGGCAGATGCTCTCTACCCGTCGCGATCTCTTTCCGCCCGTGATTGCCGATCAACTGGCAATGCTGCAGGATCGCGTAGCGCCCTTTGACGGCGTGCTGGCTAAGCGCCAGATCGAAAAAGCGATGGGGGATATTCCCGTCGAGACGTGGTTTGATGATTTTGATATCACGCCGCTGGCTTCGGCCTCTATCGCTCAGGTCCACACTGCCCGCCTGAAAGAGACCGGCAAAGAGGTGGTTATCAAAGTGATCCGGCCAGATATTTTGCCGGTGATCAAAGCCGATATGCGCCTTATCTATCGTCTTGCGCGCTGGGTTCCACGCCTGCTGCCGGACGGGCGTCGTCTACGCCCGCTTGAGGTCGTGAAGGAGTACGAAAAGACGCTGATCGACGAGCTGGATCTGCTGCGCGAAGCGGCCAACGCGATCCAGCTGCGGCGTAACTTTGACAACAGCAAGATGCTCTACGTGCCGGAAGTTTACTCCGACTACTGCAGCCAAAATATGCTTGTCATGGAACGCATCTATGGTATTCCAGTGAACGATGTTGCAGCGCTGGAGAGGAATAATACCGATTTGAAGCTTTTGGCCGAGCGTGGCGTGCAGGTGTTCTTTACCCAGGTGTTCCGTGACAGCTTTTTCCACGGGGATATGCACCCTGGTAATATTTTTGTCAGCTATGAACACCCCGAGGATCCGCAGTATATCGGTATCGACTGCGGTATTGTCGGCTCGCTGAACAAAGAGGATAAGCGCTATCTGGCAGAAAACTTCATTGCGTTCTTCAACCGCGACTACCGTCGGGTTGCTGAACTGCACGTCGATTCTGGCTGGGTGCCGCCGGATACCAACGTTGAGGAGTTTGAGTTCGCCATCCGTACCGTCTGCGAACCGATTTTTGAGAAGCCGCTGGCAGAGATCTCCTTTGGCCACGTGCTGCTGAATCTGTTTAACACGGCGCGGCGCTTCAATATGGAAGTGCAGCCGCAGCTGGTGCTGCTGCAAAAAACGTTGCTTTATATAGAAGGCGTAGGGCGTCAGCTCTATCCGCAGCTCGATTTGTGGAAAACGGCGAAACCTTTCCTCGAAACGTGGATCAAAGATCAGGTAGGCTTCCCGGCGCTGGTCCGTTCCCTGAAAGAGAAAGGACCGCTGTGGATTGAAAAAATGCCCGAGCTTCCCGAGCTGATCTATAACAACCTGCGCCAGCATAAGCAGCTGCAGCATAACGTGGATCTGATCACCCGTGAGATACGTGTTAACCACGTACGCCAGGGGCAGTCCCGCTATCTGTTCGGCATTGGGGCAACGTTGATCCTGAGTGGGACGCTTTTTTTGATCAATCGTCCGGAGTGGCAAACGGCGTCCGCATGGCTGATTGCCGGCGGACTGGTCGCCTGGCTCATTGGCTGGCGAAAAACACGCGTGCTATAGCCGCACGCTTTATGGGCCGGGTACCCGGTACGCGGCCCGTTAATTTCAGCATCTGTCCTTGAGGATTATGTATGGGTGGTATCAGTATTTGGCAGTTAGTTATTATTGCCGTCATCGTTGTGCTGCTGTTTGGAACAAAAAAGCTAGGATCTATCGGTTCCGATCTGGGTGCGTCGATCAAAGGCTTTAAAAAAGCCATGGGCGATGACGATAAACATGAGAAGAAACCGGCGGAGGACGCTGATTTCTCAACTAAAACGCTTGCTGAGAAGCAAGATGATGTGAAAAAAGACGAAGAAAAGCGTCGCGATAAAGAGCAGGTGTAATTCGTGTTCGATATTGGTTTTGGCGAGCTGGTACTGGTATTCGTTATCGGCCTCATTGTGCTGGGGCCGCAGCGTCTGCCGGTAGCGGTCAAAACGGTGGCCGGGTGGGTGCGTGCGCTGCGCTCGCTGGCAAGCACCGTACAGAATGAGCTGGCACAGGAGCTGAAGATCCAGGAGCTTCAGGACAGTCTGAAGAAGGTCGAAAAAGCGAGTATGGATCACCTGACGCCAGAGCTGAAAGAGTCCATGGATGAGCTGCGCCATGCGGCGGAGTCAATGAAACGCTCCTACAGCGCGAACGATCCTGAGCGCGCGAGCGACGTGGCGCACACCATTCATAATCCGATTGTGAAAGGGAACGAGGAGCAGCATCAGGGGGTAACGCCTGCCGCTGCGGAGCATCAGGCCAGCGCGCCGACGCAGGCACCGGAGGCGCCCGCTGACGGTAAACCTACGCAGCCCGCTGCCTCTGCCGCACCTTCACCTTCATCGACAAGTGATAAACAGTAAACATGGCTGTACAAGATACCCAACCGCTGATTACGCACCTAATCGAGCTACGAAAACGCCTGATGAACTGCATCATTGCGGTGTTCGCCATTTTCGTGGTGCTGGTCTATTTCGCTAACGATATCTACCAGCTGGTCTCTGCCCCACTGATCAAGCAGATGCCTTTAGGGGCAACAATGATCGCCACCGACGTGGCGTCGCCCTTCTTTACCCCAGTGAAGCTGACCTTCATGGTGTCGCTGATCCTCTCCGCGCCCGTGATCCTTTACCAGGTCTGGGCCTTTGTTGCCCCTGCGCTCTATAAGCACGAGCGACGTCTGGTTATGCCGCTGCTGGTCTCCAGCTCATTGCTATTCTATATCGGCATGGCCTTCGCCTACTTTGTGGTCTTCCCGCTGGCGTTTGGCTTTTTGACCCATACCGCGCCGGTGGGCGTGCAGGTGTCGACGGACATCGCCAGCTACCTCGACTTCGTCATGGCGCTGTTTATGGCCTTTGGCGTGTCGTTTGAAGTCCCGGTAGCGATTGTCCTGCTCTGCTGGATGGGCGTAACGACGCCGGACGATCTACGCCGCAAGCGGCCCTACGTACTGGTGGGGGCGTTTGTGGTCGGTATGCTGCTGACGCCGCCGGACGTCTTCTCCCAGACGCTGCTGGCGATCCCGATGTACTGCCTGTTTGAGGTAGGCGTCTTCTTCTCGCGCTTCTATATCGGCAAACGCCGCTTCCGCCAGGACGAGGACGACGAAACCGAAGACGAAGCCGAACGTCACAAAGAGTAATTACCAGCCGCCCGTCAGGGCGGTTGTTTTATGTAGATAGCGTACGGGGAAACGATGTTTGATATTGGCGTAAACCTGACCAGCTCACAGTTTGCTGGCGATCGCGAGCAGGTTGTCGCGCGTGCCGCCGCCGCAGGCGTTAACGGCATGCTGCTCACCGGGACCAACCTGCATGAGAGCCAGCAGGCGCAGGTGCTGGCGGCACAGTACGCCAGCTGCTGGTCGACGGCGGGCGTCCACCCGCATGATAGCAGCCAGTGGCAGCCGGAGACGGCAGACGCCATTCACCAGCTCGCCAACCTGCCGCAGGTGGTAGCCATAGGTGAGTGCGGGCTGGATTTTAACCGTAACTTCTCTACCCCGCAGGCGCAGGAGGCGGCGTTTAGCGCCCAGCTGGCTATTGCCGCTGAGCTATCGCTACCGGTGTTTTTGCACTGCCGCGACGCCCACGAACGCTTTTTAGCTCTGCTCGACCCATGGTTGGACAAAATTCCCGGCGCGGTTCTGCACTGCTTTACCGGTTCAGAGCGCGAAGCACGTGATTGCCTGGCGCGCGGGCTCTATCTGGGGATTACCGGCTGGGTCTGCGACGAGCGGCGCGGGCAGGAACTTTGCGAAATCGTCCCGCTGATCCCGGCCGATCGCCTGCTGATTGAAACCGATGCGCCTTATCTGCTGCCTCGCGATATCAAGCCTAAGCCAGCCTCACGGCGTAATGAACCCGCCTTGCTAGGGCATATTCTGCAACGCGTGGCGCAGCTGCGCGGGGAGGAGGTGGAGCGGCTTTCAGAAGTGACGGATCAAAACGTCAGGCGGCTGTTTAACATTACTTTTTAAGCCTTGCGGAAGTCGGTATTTCTGACGCTCTGCATCACCTGCTGATTGAGCAGGTTCAGCAGCAGCATTGAGCGCGCCTCACCGTCCGGCTCGGTAAAAATCGCTTTTAACCCTTCAAACGCCCCTTCGGTGATCACCACGCTATCGCCGGGGTAGGGCGTCTGGGGGTCGGTCACCCCTTCGGGCTGATAGTGCGCCAGCTGGGCTATAACCGGTTCAGGCACGGTTGCCGGGCTGGCACCAAAGCGAACAAAGTGGCTGACGCCGCGAGTGGCGTTAATTGTGGTAGTGTGGATGACTTCCGGATCAAATTCGATAAACAGATAGTTAGGGAACAGCGGTTCGCTGACTGCAATGCGTTTGCCGCGTACTATTTTTTCAAGCGTGATCATAGGCGTCAGGCAGTTTACCGCCTGGCGTTCAAGATGTTGCTGGGCGCGCTCGAGCTGGCCCCGCTTGCAGTAAAGTAAATACCAGGCTTGCATAATCACTCTGTTTTAGCTGTTCGTGCGCAAGCATATCAAAACCCGATAATGATGGCTAAGTTGATTATAGAGGTCCTCGCCACGCCAGGACGTAACGATTTACCCTAATTTAACAAAATTACAGCATCACGCTGATGTTCACCGTATAATGGAAGGCTGACTCCGAGGCCATGATTAACTGCATGAAATACCACGACCTACGTGATTTTATGGCGCTGCTGGAACAGCAGGGCGAACTCAAACGCATTACGCTGCCTGTTGATCCTCATCTGGAAATAACAGAGATTGCCGACCGCACCCTGCGCGCCGGTGGCCCCGCTCTGTTATTTGAAAACCCAACGGGCTACTCCATGCCGGTGCTCTGTAATCTCTTTGGTACGCCGAAGCGCGTGGCGCTGGGAATGGGGCAGGAGGATGTATCAGCCCTGCGTGAGGTGGGTAAGCTGCTGGCCTTTCTGAAAGAGCCGGAGCCGCCAAAAGGCTTCCGCGATCTCTTTGATAAGCTACCGCAGTTCAAACAGGTGCTCAACATGCCGTCCAAACGCCTGCGCACCGCGCCGTGCCAGCAAAAGGTGGTGCAGGGCGAGGCAGTGGATTTAACCACCATCCCTATCATGCAGTGCTGGCCGGAAGACGCCGCTCCGCTGATCACCTGGGGGCTCACCGTCACCCGCGGTCCGCATAAAGAGCGGCAGAACCTCGGCATCTATCGCCAGCAGCTTATCGGCAAGAACAAACTGATCATGCGCTGGCTGTCGCATCGTGGCGGCGCGCTGGATTACCAGGAGTGGTGCGCGGCGCATCCCGGTGAACGCTTTCCGGTTGCCGTGGCGCTGGGTGCCGATCCCGCCACGATTTTAGGCGCGGTGACGCCGGTGCCGGATACGCTTTCCGAATATGCCTTTGCCGGTCTGCTGCGCGGGACCAAAACCGAGGTGGTTAAGTGCATCTCAAACGATCTGGAAGTGCCCGCCAGCGCAGAGATTGTGCTGGAGGGCTACATTGAGCCGGGCGAGATGGCCCCGGAAGGCCCGTATGGCGACCACACGGGCTACTATAATGAGATTGATAGCTTCCCGGTCTTTACGGTCACGCATATTACCCAACGTGAAGATGCTATCTACCACTCAACCTACACCGGCCGCCCGCCGGATGAGCCGGCCGTGCTGGGTGTGGCGCTGAACGAAGTCTTTGTGCCGATCCTGCAAAAGCAGTTTCCGGAGATCGTCGATTTCTATCTTCCTCCGGAAGGGTGCTCGTACCGCCTGGCGGTAGTGACCATCAAAAAGCAGTATGCAGGTCATGCCAAGCGCGTGATGATGGGCGTCTGGTCATTCCTGCGGCAGTTTATGTACACCAAATTTGTTATTGTCTGTGATGATGACGTGAACGCACGCGACTGGAACGACGTTATCTGGGCGATCACTACCCGTATGGATCCGGCAAGGGATACCGTGCTGGTAGAGAACACGCCGATAGATTACCTGGATTTTGCCTCGCCGGTTTCCGGTCTTGGCTCAAAAATGGGGCTGGATGCTACCAACAAATGGCCCGGTGAAACCCAGCGTGAATGGGGGCGTCCGATTAAAAAGGATCCTGCCGTTACCGCGCGAATCGACGCTATCTGGGATGAGCTGGCCATAATGAGTGACGGTAAAGGCAGCTAATGCGCCGCCGTTTTGCCTTTTGATTCGTAATAAAACGACCCGACAGAGGGAGCGCATGACAACCTTAAGCTGTAAAGTGACCTCGGTAGAAGCTATCACCGATACCGTATACCGTGTTCGTCTTGTACCAGACGCGGCGTTTTCATTTCGCGCCGGGCAATATTTGATGGTGGTGATGGACGAGCGCGATAAGCGTCCGTTCTCTATGGCGTCCACGCCGGATGAGCAGGCGTTCATCGAGCTGCACATCGGTGCTTCTGAGCTGAACCTCTATGCCATGGCGGTCATGGACCGGATCCTGAAAGAGCGCGAAATCGTGATCGATATTCCGCACGGCGATGCCTGGCTGCGCGATGACGAAGAGCGTCCGCTGATCCTGATTGCAGGCGGAACGGGCTTCTCCTACGTGCGCTCCATTCTGCTCACCGCGCTGGCGCGTAACCCGGCACGGGATATCACCATTTACTGGGGTGGGCGTGAAGAGAAGCACCTGTACGATCTCTCTGAGCTGCAAGCCTTAGCGGTTAACCACCCCAATCTGAAGGTGGTGCCGGTGGTTGAACAGCCGGAAGAGGCGTGGCAGGGCCGCAGCGGTACGGTATTGACGGCGGTGCTTCAGGATTTCGGCACGCTGGCCGAGCATGATATCTACATTGCCGGACGTTTCGAAATGGCAAAAATCGCCCGGGATCTCTTCTGCAATGAACGCGGTGCGCGGGAAGATCGCCTCTTCGGCGATGCTTTCGCCTTTATCTAAGCGCCAGCGTGACTGGCCCGACGGTGTCTCTCCCGCCGGGCCTGCATAACCGCTTTAAACCCGCTCAAATACCGTCGCAATCCCCTGACCCAGACCAATACACATGGTCGCCAGGCCAAACTGGGCGTCTTTACGCTCCATCAGGTTCAGCAGCGTGGTGCTAATCCGCGCCCCGGAACAGCCGAGCGGATGACCCAAGGCGATCGCGCCGCCGTTGAGGTTGATCTTCTCGTCAATCTGCTCCATCAGACCCAAATTCTTAATGCACGGCAGGATCTGCGCGGCAAAGGCTTCGTTCATCTCAAACAGATCGATGTCGCTCACCGTCAGACCGGCTTTTTTCAACGCCAGCTGCGAGGCCGGAACCGGGCCGTAGCCCATGATAGAGGGATCGCAGCCTACGACCGCCATTGAACGCACACGGGCGCGTGGCGTCAGGCCCAGCTCGCGGGCGCGGCTTTCGCTCATCACCAGCATCGCCGCCGCGCCGTCAGAGAGTGCAGAGGAGGTGCCCGCCGTCACCGTGCCGTTAGCCGGATCGAACGCGGGTCTCAGGGCTGCTAGCCCCTCAACGCTGGTCTCCGGGCGGATCACTTCATCGTAGTTAAACATTTTCGGCACGCCGTCAGCGTCGTGACCGCCAGTAGGGACAAGCTCATTCTTGAACGCGCCAGCCTGGGTCGCTGCCCATGCGCGGGCGTGGGAGCGGGCGGCAAACTGGTCCTGCATCTCACGGCTGATGCCATGCATGCGCGCCAGCATCTCAGCGGTTAAGCCCATCATGCCCGCCGCTTTAGCCACGTTACGGCTGAGGCCTGGATGAAAATCAACGCCGTGGCTCATCGGCACATGGCCCATGTGCTCTACGCCGCCCACCAGACACGCCTGCGCATCGCCGGTCATGATCATGCGTGCCGCATCGTGCAAGGCCTGCATCGACGAGCCGCACAGGCGGTTAACGGTCACCGCCGGAACGGAGTGGGGGATCTCCGCCAGCAGCGCGGCGTTACGGGCGATGTTAAATCCCTGCTCCAGGGTCTGCTGCACGCAGCCCCAGTAGATATCGTCCAGCGCCGCAGCGTCCAGCGCTGGGTTGCGCGCCAGCAGGCTACGCATCAGGTGCGCGGAGAGATCTTCCGCACGCACGTTTCGGAACGCGCCGCCCTTAGAACGGCCCATCGGGGTACGAATTGCATCGACAATGACTACCTGTTCCATTGTGACTCCTTAAGCCGATTTCAGAACGCCTGCCGGGCGGGCTGGCGCAACGGGAGGATAATAGGGTTCGTTGTGGCGCGCTTTCTCACGCAGGCCGTCCGGCACGGCGTAGAGCGGGCCAAGGGCGGCAAACTGCTGCGCCCGATCGAGATAGCTGGCGCTGCCCTGGGTGTCGAGCCAGCGGAACGCGCCGCCGTGGAACGGGGGGAAGCCGAGGCCGTACACCAGGGCCATATCGGCTTCCGCCGGGCTGGCGATAATGCCCTCCTCCAGACAGCGCACTACTTCGTTGACCATCGGGATCATCATGCGGGCAATAATCTCCTCGTCAGAGAAGTCGCGCGTCGGCTGGCTAACTTCTGCCAGCAGGCCGTCAACGGCAGCATCTTCCTCTTTCTTCGGCTTGCCTTTGCTGTCCTCTTTATAACGCCAGAAGCCCTGGCCGTTTTTCTGCCCAAAGCGGCCCGCGTCAAACAGGACGTCGATGACGTCGCGGTAATCCTTCTGCATCCGCTCCGGGAAACCAGCGGCCATCACCGCCTGAGCATGATGCGCCGTATCGATACCTACCACATCCAACAGATAGGCCGGGCCCATCGGCCAGCCGAACTGCTTCTCCATCACCTTATCGACGCGGCGGAAGTCCGCACCGTCGCGCAGCAGCTGGCCGAAGGCGGCAAAGTAAGGGAACAGGACGCGATTGACGAAGAAGCCGGGGCAGTCGTTAACGACGATAGGCGTTTTACCCATTTTGCTCGCCCAGGCGACCACTTTGGCAAGGGTCTCTTCCGAGGTTTTCTCGCCGCGGATCACCTCTACCAGCGGCATACGGTGTACCGGGTTAAAGAAATGCATGCCGCAGAAGTTCTCCGGGCGCTGCAGCACGCTGGCCAGCTCGCTGATAGGAATGGTGGAGGTGTTCGAGGCCAGCACCGTATCCGGGCGCACCTTTTGTTCGGTCTCTGCCAGCACCGCTTTTTTCACCTTTGGATTCTCGACTACCGCTTCCACCACCACGTCAACGCGATCAAAGCCAGTGTAGTCGAGGGTTGGATGGATAGTGGCAATCACGCCCGCCAGCTTCAAACCATCGATCTTGCCGCGCTCAAGCTGCTTGTTAAGTAGCTTGCTGGCCTCGCTGATGCCCAGCGTCAGGGATTTGTCATTGATATCTTTCATCAGCACCGGCACGCCTTTCCATGCGGACTGGTACGCGATACCGCCGCCCATAATACCCGCGCCCAGCACGGCAGCCTGCTTCGGGGTCTCGACGTTTTGGGTCAGCTTTTTCGCCTGGCCTTTGACATACTGATCGTTGAGGAAGATACCCACCAGCGCGCGGGCCTCGTTGGTGTGGGCTAGCGGCACAAAGCTCTGGTTCTCAAGCGCCAGTGCCTCATCACGGCCAAACCGGGCCGCCGCCTCAATGGTTTTCACCGCCGTCAGCGGGGCGGGGTAGTGCTTGCCTGCGGTCTGCATCACCATGCCTTTGGCGATGGTAAAGCTCATGGCGGCTTCAATCTTGCTGAGCTTCAGCGGCTCCAGCTTCGGCTGACGTTTGGCACGCCAGTCCAGATCGCCATCGATCGCCTGACGCAAAACGGCCAGCGCACCATCGCGCAGTTTTTCCGCCGTCACGATGCCATCGACCAGGCCAATTTTCAGCGCCTGCTCGGCACCCACATCTTTCCCGGCGGCGATGATCTCCAGCGCGCTGTCAGCGCCGAGCAGACGCGGCAGGCGTACCGAGCCGCCAAAGCCCGGCATAATTCCCAGCTTGGTTTCCGGCAGGCCAATGCGCAGGTCCGGCGTCGCCAGGCGATAGTCGGTGGCCAGTACGCACTCGCAGCCGCCCCCTAGCGCATAGCCGTTAACGGCGGAAATGGTTGGCACAGGCAGATCTTCCAGGCGGTTAAAGACGCTGTTAGCGAAGTGCAGCCACTGGCTAAGCTGTTCCTCGGGAACCTGGAATAGCGAGAGAAATTCAGTAATGTCCGCGCCGACAATAAAGGCGGCTTTGTCGGAGCGCAGCAGCAGCCCGGTGAGATTAGGGCTTTTTTCCAGCACGTCCAGCGCCTGGCCAAGACTGGCCACCGTCGCCGTATCGAGCTTGTTGACCGAGCCGGGGGCCGCGAACACCAGTTCAGCAATGCCATTTTCCAGCCAGTCGAGGTACAAGGTATCGCCTTTGTAAAGCATGTCAGTCTCCTGAATCCAACAGAGTTACTGGTCTTACCAGATGAGACGGAGTGTGGTTATTATGTTAATAAAATGCAAATGAGTGTTTAAAAACTTGCTGGGAGGATCACGCTAAACGGAAAACACGCAGGGGTGAGCGGGTATGCTAAGATGCGGAGAATTGATGTCTAAACAAGAAGGGAAAATCATGGACTCACTGGCTGCGCTTTATAAAGATCATATCGTTACCCTACAGGAACGTGCCCGGGACGTGCTGGCCCGCTTTAAGCTCGACGCACTGCTGATTCACTCCGGCGAGCTGTTCAACATCTTCCTTGATGACCATCCGTACCCCTTTAAGGTCAACCCGCAGTTTAAAGCCTGGGTGCCCGTCACGCAGGTTCCCAACTGCTGGTTGCTGGTGGACGGTGTTAACAAGCCAAAACTCTGGTTCTACCTGCCGGTGGATTACTGGCACAACGTCGAGCCGCTGCCGACATCGTTCTGGACCGAAGAGGTCGAGATTATTGCCCTGCCCAAAGCAGAGGGCATCACCAGCCAGCTGCCTGCGGCGCGAGGCAATATCGCCTACATCGGCCCGGTAGCAGAGCGCGCATTGCAGCTGGAGATCAAAGCCGAGAACATCAACCCGAAAGGGGTGATTGACTATCTGCACTACTACCGTGCCTATAAGACCGACTATGAGCTGGCCTGTATGCGGGAAGCGCAGAAGACGGCGGTGATGGGACACCGCGCGGCGCACGAGGCGTTTCTCTCCGGGATGAGCGAGTTCGATATCAATATCGCCTACCTGACCGCCACCGGCCACCGCGATACCGACGTGCCCTACAGTAATATCGTGGCGCTTAACGAGCACGCTTCCGTGCTGCACTACACCAGGCTGGATCATCGTGCGCCCGCGGAAATGCGTAGCTTCCTGCTGGATGCCGGGGCCGAATACAACGGCTACGCCGCCGACCTGACCCGTACCTGGGCGGCCAACGGCGAGAGCGATTTTGCACAGTTAATTAAAGACGTTAACGAAGAGCAGCTGGCGCTGATCGGCACCATGAAGGCGGGGGTGAGCTATATCGACTACCACCTGCAGTTCCATCAGCGCATTGCGAAACTGCTCCGTCGTCATCAGATTATCACCGACATCAGCGAAGAGGCGATGGTAGAGAACAACCTCACCGGGCCATTTATGCCGCACGGTATCGGTCACCCGCTGGGCCTGCAGGTACATGACGTCGCTGGCTTTATGCAAGATGATACCGGTACGCACCTGGCCGCGCCGGCGAAGTACCCCTACCTGCGCTGCACCCGCGTGATACAGCCGCGGATGGTGCTGACCATTGAGCCTGGTATCTACTTCATCGACTCGCTGCTGGCCTCATGGCGGGAAGGGGAGTTTAGCAAGCACTTCAACTGGCAGAAAATTGAGGCGCTGAAGCCGTTCGGCGGGATCCGCATCGAAGATAACGTGGTGATCCATGAGCACGGCGTGGAGAACATGACCCGGGATCTGAAGCTGGCCTGATGGAGAGCTGGCTGATACCGGCCGCGCCGGTGACCTTCGTCGAGGAGATCAAAAAGAGCCGCTTCATTACGCTGTTAGCCCACACCGACGGCGTAGAGGCGGCGAAAGCCTTTGTCAGCGCCGTGCGGGCAGAGCACCCGGAGGCGCGGCATCACTGCGTCGCGTGGGTGGCCGGGCCGCCGGACGACTCGCAGCAGCTGGGCTTCTCCGACGATGGTGAACCGGCTGGCACGGCGGGCAAGCCGATGCTGGCCCAGCTAATGGGCAGCGGCGTCGGGGAGATCACCGCCGTGGTGGTGCGCTACTATGGCGGCATTCTGTTAGGTACTGGTGGTCTGGTCAAAGCCTACGGCGGTGGCGTACAGCGCGCACTGAATCAGCTCACCACCTCCCGCAAATTACCGCTGACCGAATATACTTTGTGTTGTGATTATGCGCAGTTGGCTGGCGTAGAAGCGCTGCTTGGGCAGTTCGAGGGGAAAATCGTTACCAGCGACTACCAGGCTGTCGTGCAGCTACGGGTAGCGCTTCCCCGCGCCAGGCTGACCGAGTTTGCCGCTAAGCTGGCAGATTTTAGCCGTGGTTCATTGCAATTATCAGCCATTAAAGAATAATCCCCACCTCAATTATCTGGATACCTAAGGAAGCGGCAGAGATGCATTTTCGCGCCATTACCCGAATCGTTGGACTGCTGGTGATACTGTTTTCCGGAACGATGATCCTGCCTGGACTGGTTGCGCTGATTTATCGGGACGGCGCGGGGCGTGCATTCACCCAGACCTTCTTTGTGGCACTGGCGATCGGTTCCCTGCTGTGGTGGCCTAACCGCCGGGAGAAGAGCGAACTGAAGTCGCGGGAAGGCTTCCTGATCGTCGTGCTGTTCTGGACGGTGCTGGGCAGCGTAGGGGCCTTGCCGTTTATCTTCTCCGAGCGTCCCAACCTGACGGTGACCGACGCCTTCTTTGAATCCTTTTCTGGCCTGACGACCACAGGGGCGACCACGCTGGTGGGACTGGACACCTTGCCGCACGGCATTCTTTTCTATCGCCAGATGCTCCAGTGGTTCGGCGGGATGGGGATCATCGTCCTGGCGGTGGCTATTCTGCCCATCCTTGGCGTCGGGGGGATGCAGCTCTACCGGGCGGAGATGCCCGGTCCGCTGAAGGATAATAAGATGCGTCCGCGTATTGCCGAGACGGCAAAGACGCTGTGGATTATCTATGTGCTGCTGACGGTGGCCTGCGCGCTGGCGCTCTGGTTTGCGGGTATGCCCGCGTTTGACGCCATTGGGCACAGCTTTGCTACCATCGCCATTGGTGGGTTCTCGACGCATGATGCCAGCGTGGGCTACTTCGATAGCCCAACGATTAACACCATTATTGCTATCTTTCTGCTGATCTCCGGCTGTAACTATGGCCTGCACTTTTCTCTGCTAAGCGGGCGCAACCTGAAGGTCTACTGGCGCGATCCTGAGTTCAGGATGTTCATCGGCGTGCAGCTGACGCTGGTGGTGATCTGTACCCTGGTACTCTGGTTCCACGACGTCTACAACTCGGCGGTCACGACGCTAAACCAGGCCTTCTTCCAGGTGGTGTCGATGGCAACGACCGCCGGCTTCACGACCGATAGCATTGCACGCTGGCCACTGTTCCTGCCGGTACTCCTGCTCTGCTCGGCGTTTATCGGCGGCATGGCGGGGTCAACCGGCGGGGGGCTGAAGGTCATTCGTATCCTGCTGCTGTTTAAGCAGGGCAACCGCGAGCTGAAACGGCTGGTGCACCCTAATGCGGTGTACAGCATTAAGCTGGGGAACCGCGCGCTGCCGGAGCGCATCCTTGAGGCGGTGTGGGGCTTCTTCTCTGCCTATGCGCTGGTCTTTATCGTAAGCATGCTGGCGATTATCGCCACGGGCGTAGATGACTTCTCCGCCTTTGCCTCCGTGGTCGCGACGCTGAACAACCTCGGGCCGGGGCTGGGGGTGGTGGCGGATAACTTTGCCAGCATGAATCCGGTGGCGAAGTGGATCCTCATCGCCAATATGCTTTTCGGTCGTCTTGAAGTCTTTACGTTGCTGGTGCTCTTTACCCCAACGTTCTGGCGCGAATAAAGGAGCACGCTATGAAAACGTTGATTCTCTTCTCTACCCGTGATGGGCAAACCCGAGAGATCGCCTCCAGTATCGCCTCCGAGCTGAGCGAGCTGGGCGTCTATTCCGATGTGGTTAACCTTAACCGTACGGAATCTATTGCCTGGCAGGATTACGATCGGGTGGTGATTGGCGCGTCGATTCGCTACGGTCACTTTCATCCGGCCGTGGATCGGTTTGTGAAAAAGCATCTGCAGCACCTTAATGCACTGCCCAGTGCCTTTTACGCCGTCAATCTTGTGGCACGTAAACCAGAGAAGAGCTCGCCGCAAACCAATAGCTATACGCGTAAGTTTTTATTGAACTCGCCCTGGCAACCGGATCGCTGTGCGGTATTTGCCGGCGCCCTGCGCTATCCACGTTACTCCTGGTACGACCGCATTATGATCCGCCTGATTATGAAGATGACCGGGGGAGAGACGGATACGCGGAAAGAGGTGGTCTATACCGACTGGTCACGCGTAAGCGAATTTGCGCGCGAAATCGCACAGTTAACCAGCAAATCGGTGGTAAAGCAGGCATAAAGTCTGCAAAATGAGCGCTTGAAAAGTTTTTTGCATTTAAGTCTTGTCAGCCCCGAATAACTCCCTATAATGCGCCTCCACTGACACGGAACAACGGCAAACAAGCC
>NZ_DAMACX010000032.1:0-52391 GCF_031998825.1 Pseudescherichia sp. | reverse complement strand
CTGCAAGTCGCCGCGTGCGGAGCAGACCTGCCGCCGCCTGTCGTGCGTCTACCCGGATATCTGCCCGCACATGGATACCAACCACGAGCCGACGATCAACCTCTACCGCCGCGCCCGCGATCTGAAGGGGATCAAGAAGATCCTTATCGCATCCGGGGTACGCTATGACATCGCCGTGGAGGATCCTCGCTATATCAAAGAGCTGGCGACCCATCACGTGGGCGGCTACCTGAAAATTGCGCCGGAGCACACCGAGGAAGGCCCGCTGTCGAAGATGATGAAGCCGGGGATGGGCAGCTACGATCGCTTCAAAGAGCTGTTCGATACCTACTCAAAGCAGGCCGGTAAAGAGCAGTACCTGATCCCGTACTTTATCTCTGCCCATCCGGGAACGCGGGATGAAGACATGGTGAATATGGCCCTGTGGCTCAAAAAGCACCGCTTCCGCCTCGACCAGGTGCAGAACTTCTACCCGTCGCCGCTCGCCAACTCGACGACCATGTACTACACCGGCAAGAACCCGCTCGGCAAGATTGGTTACAAGAGCGAGAACGTCGTGGTGCCGAAGGGTGATAAACAGCGTCGCTTGCATAAGGCGCTGCTGCGCTATCACGATCCGAAAAACTGGCCGCTGATCCGTCAGGCGCTAGAAGAGATGGGTAAAAAGCACCTGATCGGCAGTCGTCGCGACTGCCTGGTGCCTGCGCCAACCCTCGACGAGATGCGTGAGGCGAAGCGCCAGAACCGTAATACGCGCCCGGCGCTCACCAAGCACACGCCGATTGCCCACCAGCGCCAGACGCCGGCAGGCCATAAAGTTCGCAGTAAGGCAGGCGCGAAGGGCTAATACAGCCCAATCACCTTCCACCAGGCGAGTCCTACGCTAATAAAGACCGCCTGGTTGAAGAGGCTGACCAGGAACCCCGTGCGCCACCAGACCCCGGTGGGCACGTAGCCCGCACCGAACAGGATCGGGCCACGAGCATGGGTATACTGGGTCAGAGAGCAGTAGAGGCTGCTGGTAAACGCCAGCATTAGCGCGCAGGGCGCAGCAGGGATCCCCAGATGCAGCCCGACGCCGAGAAACACGGCGTAGAGGGCGGCAATCTGCGCGTTGCCGCTGGCAAAAAAGTAGTGGGTGTAGAAGTAGGCCGCGTTCAGCAACAGTAAAACCACTACCCAGCTAGTGCCGTGCAGCGAGCTGGCGAGGCTGTCGCCAATCAGGTTACCAAACCAGGTGGTGAACCCGAGCTTTTTCAGCTGGTTGGCCATCATCAGCAGCGCCGCAAACCAGATCAGCGTATCCCACGCCCCTTTTTCGCTCTTTACATCCTCCCAGCTCAGTACGCCGGAGAGCAGCAGAACAGAGAGGCCCACAAACGACGCCGTCGTTGGGTCAACGCCGAGCGTATCGCCGAAAATCCACAGCACCAGCAGAACCACCACCGTGCCGAGCATCAGCCACTCGCCGCGCGACATGCTGCCCATCTGCGTCAGCTCCTGACGGGCCAGCGCTGGCGCATCCGGCGTATGGCGGATCTCCGGGCGGGTGAGCCAGTAGACCAGCAGCGGGACGATCAGCAGCGATACCAGACAGGGCAGCAGGGCTGCCATAAACCAGCTACCCCATGTCAGGGTCACGCCAGCGTTGGCGGCGAGCTTCACCGCCAGCAGGTTGCCGGTGTAGCCAGTCATAAACAGCGCGGCGGTGACGTCGTTAACGTTGCCGATGCAGGTGATGAGAAAGGTGCCGATTTTACTGCGTGATTCGTCATCCGGGCGGGAGTCGAAGCTGCGCGCCAGCGAGTCGGCGATAGGATAGATCACGCCTCCGCAGCGGGCGGTGTTGCTGGGCATCGCCGGAGAGAGGATCAGATCGGCAAACGCCAGCCCGTAGGCCAGCCCGAGGGTGCGTTTACCCAGCAGGCGGATCATCTGCAGGGCGATCCGCCGCCCGAGACCGGTTTTGATGAAGCCGCGGGCAATCATAAAGGCAACGACGATCAGCCAGATCAGCGAGCTGTTCAGTTCGCTCAGCGCCGTGGTAATGGCTCCGCTGGCGGTGGTGTCCCCAGCGGCGTAGGCCAGCGCAAAGACGGTGATGCCGATAATGCCTACCGCGCCAATCGGCAGCACCTTCGCCACAATGGCGGCGATGGTTGCCACAAAGATAATGGCCGAACGCCATGCCGCCACGCTCAGACCGGAAGGGGGAATCAGTTGCCAGAGAGCCGCCGCAGCGGCAACGATGATGATGAGTGGGAGCCACCGGACGCCCGAGGATTTTGTTTCCGCCACAGCCATGTCCTTATTCATCGTGCGGATGAAAAAAAATTAAGAAATGGATCGTATGAATAATCAATGGGTTATGTCAGGTCTATGCTGCGCCCAGGCGCGTAAAAAATACACCTAATAATCAAGGGGAATTGTTGCAGGATGTTTCTTTTGCAGGGAAACGAGGCAAAAAAACCCGGCACAGAGGCCGGGTTGGGGGATTAAAGAGGCGCTTAGCCGCCGAACTGGTCCGGATCCGGGCCGAGGCGTTTGCTCTTATCAAGCTTCGCGATCTCGCTCAGCTCGTCTTTATCGAGGCGGAAATCCCACACCTTAAAGTTTTCCGCAATGCGTGCCGGGGTGACCGATTTCGGGATCACCACCAGGCCCTGATCCAGGTGCCAGCGGATCACGATCTGCGCCGGGGTTTTACCGTACTTGTCCGCCAGTTCGCGAATGATCTTCTGGTCAAAGACCCCTTCGCCGCCCTGGGCTAGCGGACTCCAGGATTCGGTCTGGATCTTATGGGTGGCGTTCCAGGCATGAAGCTGACGCTGCTGCAGCAGCGGATGCAGCTCAATCTGGTTGATCACCGGCGTCACGCCAGTTTCGTCGATCAGACGCTGCAGGTGGCTAATCTGGAAGTTACAGACGCCGATGCTCTTCACCAGCCCCTGCTCCTGAAGTTTGATCATCCCCTTCCAGGCTTCAACGTAATGATCGATAGCCGGAACCGGCCAGTGCATCAGGTAGAGATCAACATGATCGAGTTTCAGCTTGTCGAGGCTCGTCTGCAACGCTTCCTCAGGGCGGGTCTGATCGTCATTCCACAGCTTGGTGGTGATAAACAGATCGCTACGCGGGATCCCCGCGCTTTCGATAGCCTTGCCGACGCCCTCTTCATTTTTGTAGGCCGCGGCGGTATCAATCGAGCGATAGCCCACCTCAAGCGCCTTATGAATGGCGGAGACGACCTCCTCGTTGCCCGCTTTCCATACGCCGAGGCCCAGCTGCGGCATTACGTTGCCGTCCTGAAGCTTAATCACGGTTGGATTTGCCATGCATTCCTCCTTATATGAAATCCACCCGGGCTGGCCCAGGTGGAGTTGAGTGACTTAAGTCTGGACGAAAAGCCCAAAAACGAAAGTCTTAGAAGAAAAAACCTTTAGCGCGCGGCTTCGTAGATGCGACGGCTAACGTCGAGGGTAATATCCTGATGTTCGCCTAATTGGGTCATACCATGTTCGTTCAGCTTCTCAAGCAGGGCAGGGATAGAGCTGCCGTCGAGACCGTAGCCGGAGAGGCGGGTCGGGACGCCCATCTGCTCAAAGAAATTGCGCGTGGCGGCAATGGCGGCGTCGATACGCTCGTCGTCGCTGCCTTCGGTAATGTTCCAGACGCGCTCGGCATACTGCAGCAGCTTGCCGCGTTTGGCGTCGCGTTTTTCATTCCACAGCGCAGGCAGCACGACCGCCAGCGTCTGGGCATGATCCAGACCGTGCATCGCCGTCAGCTCGTGGCCCAGCATATGGGTGGCCCAGTCCTGCGGCACGCCTGCGCCGATCAGACCGTTGAGTGCCTGGGTTGCCGCCCACATCATGTTGGCACGCACGTTGTAGTTTTCCGGCTCCAGCAGCGCCTTCGGGCCATCTTCGATTAGCGTCAACAGAATGCCTTCCGCGAAGCGATCCTGAATTTTGCCATCGACCGGATAGGTCACGTACTGCTCAACGGTATGGACAAAGGCATCAACCACGCCGTTCGCTACCTGGCGCGGCGGCAGGGTATAGGTGTAGACCGGGTCGAGGATAGCAAACACCGGCTGGACAAACGGGGAGTGGAACGCCTGTTTATCACCGGTGGTTTTACGGGAAACGACCGCGCCCTTGTTTGACTCGGAGCCGGTGGCCGGCAGGGTCAGCACGGAGCCCATCGGGATCGCGCTTTTGATTTCGCTGCCGCGGGTTTGCAGAATGTGCCACGGATCGATGCCGTCAGCATAGTGCGCAGCGGCGGCGATAAATTTCGTGCCGTCCAGCACCGAGCCGCCACCTACTGCCAGCAGGAAGGTGATCTTCTCTTCGCGGGCGATAGCCACGGCCTTCATCAGGGTTTCGTAAGAGGGATTCGGCTCAATGCCGCCAAATTCCAGCACGTCGAGGCCGTTGAGGGCGCTATAGACCTGATCCAGCACGCCGGTTTTTTTGACGCTGCCGCCGCCATAGGTGATCAGCACCCGTGCGCCTGCCGGGATCTGATCGCGCAGATCGGCAATGGCGTTCTTACCAAACAGGATGCGGGTGGGGGTATGCAGATTAAAATTATTCATGACGCTTTCCCTTGTATCGGTGAAAAGACAAACGGCAGCGGGCTGCCTGCTGGGGACTATTGTGGTCTCCGCGCCCGGCGGTCTCAATGCATATTCCTGCCGATCTCTTGCCCATTCCTCCCGCGTGCTGGAGAAAACGCACAAAAAAGCGCACACTGGGCATAGCTCAATATCGCCCTGGAGAAGTCAGAAAATGAACCGCGACGCCATCTGCCGCCAGCTGACGCAGCAGATTAAACAGCTGAAAGATAATGAAAACAGGCTTAGCGCGCTGCTGCCCGACGTACGCCTGCTCTACGGCACCCAGCCGGGAACGCGCACGCCGGTGATGTATCAGCCTGGCATCGTGATCCTCTTTTCCGGGCATAAAATTGGTTATATCAACGATCGCGTTTTTCGCTACGACACCAATGAGTATCTGCTGCTCACCGTGCCGCTGCCCTTTGAGTGTGAGACCTTCGCCACGCCAGAGGTGCCGCTGGCGGGGATCCGCCTGAACGTTGATATTTTGCAGCTGCAGGAGCTGCTGATGGACATTGGCGAGGACGAGCACTTCCAGCCCGCCATGGCGGCAAGCGGAATCAATTCGGCTACGCTGTCGGGAGAGATCCTCTGCGCCATTGAGCGGCTGCTGGACGTGATGGCCCGCCCGCTGGATGCGCGGATTTTAGGCAAGCAGATCGTGCGCGAAATCCTCTACCACGTACTGACCGGGCCGTGCGGCGGAGCGCTCTTAGCGCTGGTCAGTCGCCAGACCCACTTCAGCCTCATCAGCCGGGTATTGAAACGTATCGAGAGCCAGTATACCGAGAACCTGAGCGTGGACCAGCTGGCCGCCGAAGCGAACATGAGCGTGTCGGCGTTTCACCATAACTTTAAATCGGTGACCAGCACCTCGCCGCTGCAGTATCTGAAAACCTATCGCCTGCACCGGGCGCGGATGCTGATGATCCACGACGGCATGAAGGCCAGCGCGGCGGCGATACGCGTCGGCTACGAAAGCCCGTCGCAGTTCAGTCGCGAGTTTAAACGCTACTTTGGCGTAACGCCGGGAGAGGATGCGGCACGGATTAGGGGAGTATAAATTTAGGTAGGCCGGATAAGCGCAGCGCCATCCGGCATTTACCATCGCGAAGAGATCAGGCGTTGCAGTACTTCTTCTTAATCACCACCACCAGCGTACCCAGCAGTCCGGCCACCAGCAGGAAAACCGGGAGGATCATCAGGAAAGTCATGACCTGATCCTCATGGCGTTTCACGAAGGGGATCATGCTCAGGGCATAGCCGAGACCGGTGACGACGCCCACCCACAGCAGGGCGCTTAGCCAGTTAAAGAACTGGAAGCGGCGGTTCGACAGCCCGGAGATACCGGCCATGGTTGGCAGCAGAGTGCGCACAAAGGCAAGAAAGCGTCCGGCCAGCAGCGCCAGCAGGCCATGCTTGTCAAACATGCAGGTTGCGCGCTGGTGATACTTCGCCGGCAGCTGCGCCAGCCAGCTTTTAACCACCCGCGTATTTCCGAGCCAGCGGCCCTGAATATAGCTCAGCCAGCAGCCAAGACTGGCTGCAGTGGTCAGAATGACCAGCGCCGGGATAAAGTCCATTACGCCACGGGCTATCAGCGCCCCGGTCAACAGCAGCAGGCTGTCGCCGGGCAGGAATGAGGCAGGGAGCAGTCCATTTTCCAAAAACAGCGTTGCAAACATAACCAGGTAAACAACGCCAACAACATGGGGATTAGCTAACGCTGCGAAATCGTGTTGCCAGAGCGCAGCGATAATTTCTTGAATAACAGCCATGGACATTCCTGTGGAACCGCGTAATTAAGGCTTATTGTACTCCCGAAATGCCCGCAGCACCTTGATCGTTAACGCAAGAAATGCAGACAATTCCACTGGTTTTGTCTAAAACTGTACCAGCCTCATACACTCTACACGATACGCTCAAATCCTGCCGCTAAATCAGCAATCAGATCGTCAACGTTTTCTAAACCGATATGCACACGGATCAACGTCCCGGTGAAGTCGATCTCACCTTCTGGACGAATAGCCGCAATGTGTTCCGGCTGGTTGGCGAGGATCAGCGATTCAAAGCCGCCCCATGAGTAGGCCATGCTGAACAGGCTGAAGTTGTCGAGATAGGCCGCCAGCTCGTCGTTGCTCAGGCGTTTGTTGAGCACAAAGGAAAAGAGGCCGCTGCTGCCAGTAAAGTCCCGCTTCCAGTACTCGTAGCCCTTGCTGCCAGGCAGGGCAGGATGGTTCACCTTCGCCACCTGCGGATGCGTCGCCAGCCACTCGGCAATGGCCAGGCTGCTCTCATGGTGCTGGCGCAGGCGTACGCCCAGGGTGCGCAGGCCGCGGCTGGTCATGTAGGCGGTATCTGCATCCAGCATCTGGCCCATCAGGTAGGCATTCTCACGCAGCTGATCCCAGCAGCGGGCGTTGGAGACCGCCGTGCCGACCATCGCATCCGAGTGACCAATCAGGTACTTGGTGCCAGCCTGGATAGAGATATCGATCCCAAACTCCAGCGCCTTAAACAGAATGCCCGCCGCCCAGGTATTGTCGATCATGATGATCGCCTCTGGCGCAACGCGTCTCACCGCCTCGACAATGGCCGGGACGTCGTGGACCTCCATGGTGATGGAGCCTGGCGCTTCAAGGAACACCACTTTGGTGTTGGGCTGGATCAGGTTGGCAATGTCCGCGCCGATCAGCGGGTCGAACCAGCCGGTAGTCACGCCGAGCTTAGCCAGAATTTTGCTACAGAAATCCTGGGTAGGCTCATAGGCGGTATTGGTCACCAGGACGTGGTCGCCCTGCTCAACAAAGGCGAGGATGGTGTTAGCCACGGCGGCAGCGCCGCAGGGGAAAAGCGCGCAGCCTGCGCCGCCCTCCAGCTCGCACATTGCCTCCTGCAAAGAGAAGTGGGTCAGCGTCCCCCGGCGGCCATAGAACAGCTCGCCTTTAGCACGGCCGCGCGTTGCCTGCTTCTTGGCTTCCACCGTTTCAAAGACCAGCGACGAAGCGCGTTGGATCACGCTGTTCACCGACCCTTGGGTATATTTTTTGCTGCGCCCGGCATTCACCAGCGCGGTATCAATGTGCTTCGCTGTCATCTTCACGCTACCCTGATTTTATACGTCTGGATGTCTAGACTACCACGACCCGGCAGAAATTAACCCCGTCATTTGCCAGAAATGGGGGAAATTTTTTTTGCCTTCCCGTCAGTGGTAGACAGCTTTAGCGCAACGTGTAATACCAAAAGCAAAGATGTGTGATACCTGTATCAGTTATCAAAAAACATAAAACGGGAGTGAAATATAGCAATAGGCCACAGCGGAAAAATAGCCGTAGATTGACGCAAACTTATTCTGTGGGAGATTGATTGTGGCAAATAATACAAGGTTGTCGATTGCAGAAAAATTAGGGTTTGGCATGGGAGATGCCGCCTGCGGCATTGTTTACTCCTCCGTGACCATGTTTTTAACCTGGTTCTATACCGATATTTACGGCCTCTCCGCGGCAGCGGTGGGGGTGATGTTTTTAGTGACCCGCATCCTTGATGCCATTACCGATCCGCTAACCGGCATCGTTGCCGATCGGGTTAAAACCCGCTGGGGGCATTTCCGCCCCTGGCTTATTTGGTTTGCCGTACCCTACGCGGTACTTGCCGTCATGACATTTACGACGCCAGACTTTGGCGCATCCGGCAAGCTGATCTACGCCTATATTACCTACACGCTACTCATGCTCTGCTACACCTTTATCAATATTCCCTACTGTGCGCTGGGTGGGGTCATTACCCGCGATGAGAAAGATCGCCTGTCGGCGCAGGCTTATCGCTTTACCATCTCGTCCGCTGCCGGGCTGATGGTGTCGGTCGCTACCCTGTTTCTGGTGGACTGGCTGGGCAAAGAGGATAAACAGTTTGGCTTCCAGGCCACAATGGGCATTATGGGCGCAATTGCCATCGTCATGCTGCTGTTCTGTTTTTTCTCAACCAACGAGCGCGTTGCCCCGGTGGTAGAAACCCAGAGCAGCGTGCGGGAGGATATTCGCTGCCTGCTGGCAAACGATCAGTGGCGCATTGTGGCAATTATCACTTTCTTTTCCAGTATGGCAGGGGTAATGCGCAGCGCAGCGACGCTCTATTATGCCACCTATTTAATGATGGGCGGCATACAGACGGCAACCGGCACGGTAATGAAATCGGCCTTTGTCTCTACCAGCGTGGTCGGTACGATTATTGGCAGCCTCGCGGCGGGATATTTAGCTAAACGCTACCGCGCCGTCTCACTGTTTAAAAATATTAACCTGCTGCTGGTCTTTACCGGCGTGGTGATGTTCTTTATTCCACCTACATGGCTGGCTGTAGTGTTTCCACTCTATTTCCTGGTCGGCTTTTTCCATCAAATGTACCAGCCTTTTAAATGGAATATGATGGCTAATGCGGCGGACTACGGTGAATGGAAATTCGGCCACCGCATTACCGGTTTATCCTATTCGGGTAATCTCTTTGCCTTAAAAATGGGGATGGCCGTAGCGGGCGCTGCCGTCGGGTTTGCTCTGGGCCTGTTTGGCTATCAGGCGGGCGTTGCCGAACAGACGCCGCTGGCCACCGCCGGTATTGTCGGCCTGCTGACCCTGGGGCCATCGATCTCCTATCTGATCCTCTGGTGGCTGGCGCGCTTCTATAAGCTCGATGACACCATGATGGCCACCATCCAGCGCGATCTGGCCGCCCGTGAGCAGGCTGCCCGCCCCGCTGCCAGCGACCGTCCGGTGCTGGTGGGCGATGAACTGAAAAACGCATAAGGGAGCCGCATCATGTCTCAGGATACCTATCAAAACCCGATCCTCTGCGCTGACTACTCCGATCCGGATATCGTCCGCGTTGGGGATGACTTCTTTATGGTCTCGTCGAGCTTTAACCATATGCCCGCCCTGCCGGTGCTGCACTCAACGGATCTGGTCAGCTGGCGGATCGTCAACCATGTCTTCACCGCATTCGATCTTCCCGGCTACGATGTCATGCAGCCTGGAAAAGGGGTATGGGCACCCTCGCTGCGCTGGCATGACGATCGCCTGTGGGTCTTTTTCAGCACCCCGGACGAAGGGATTTTTATGTGTCATACCCAGGATCCGTGGGGGAAGTGGAGCAAGCCGCACTGCGTTCAGCCAGCTAAAGGCTGGATCGATCCCTGTCCCTTCTGGGATGAGGACGGTAGCGCCTGGCTGGTTCACGCCTTCGCCCATAGCCGCAGCGGCATTAAGCATAGGCTACAGCTTTTCTCGATGAAGCCAGACGGTACGGCGTTACAGGGAGAGGGGCAAATTATCTATGATGGCAGCTGCGATCTCCCGACGCTGGAGGGGCCGAAGGTCTATAAGCGCAACGGCCTCTACTATATCTTCGCCCCGGCGGGCGGGGTGGAGACCGGCTGGCAGGCGGTACTGCGCGCGCCAGAGATCGCTGGGCCGTGGGAGGCACGAAACGTACTCTTTCAGGGAGATACTGCCGTGAACGGCCCTCATCAAGGGGGATGGGTAGAGCTGAAAAACGGCGAGTGCTGGTTTGTCCATTTCCAGGATGCGCACCTCTATGGCCGTATTGTTCATCTCCAGCCGATGTCATGGGGCGAGGATGGCTGGCCGCGCATAGGTGAGCCTTTTGGTGAGGCAGGCGCTGGCCAGCCGGTTCTGCGCTGGCAAAAGCCCGGCGGCTTGCCTGCGGTAACGCCCTATACGCCCCAGACCAGCGACGATTTTGCCACCGGTAGGCCGGGGCTACAGTGGCAGTGGCAGGCCAATCCCCAGCCCTGCTGGCGGGTTCCGGCCAGCAAGGGCCTTCAACTGCGCTGTATCCCGCTGCCCGAGTTTGCAGGTCAGAAAACACTCTACGCCGCCCCGCAGCTGCTGCTGCAAAAGTTTCCCGCATTTGCCTTTGCGGCCCGCACGCGCGCAACGCTCAACGCCGCAGATCCTGAGAGTTTCGGCGGGCTGATTATCTATGGCGAACGCTACGCGGCGCTGGTTATTGCCCGTCACGAGGAGAACTATCAGCTCTGCTATATCCATGGCTGGATGAGCGATACGGGCGTCATTAGGGAGCAGCGTCAGGCGCTTCACTCGCTCTCAGGCGCAACCTGTGAGCTTCAGGTGAGCGTAGGGGAGGGCGGCGTCTGCCAGTTTGCCTGGCGTGAAGATAGCGGGGCGTGGCAGCCGGTACCGCGCACCTTTGCCGCGGGCAAGGGAAAATGGGTAGGGGCTAAGGTAGGGATCTTTGCCGCAGCCACGGCAGATGCGCAGGATCACGGTGAATGCCGCTTTGATAATTTTGTACTGGAGGTTCGATAGTTTTCTGAAAATTGCGCTTACGGCATTTTTTACTGCGTAAGCGCAAGGAAACTTTGTCAAAATTACGCCACTATGTAAATACTAATGAGAACTACTATCAATTCGATGCTGTTTTGATATTATTACGCTCAGATTTTGTGATTTTCGTCCGGAGATACAGAGTGGGTAATAATTTGATGCAGACGGATCTCTCCGTTTGGGGTATGTATCACCATGCCGATATCGTCGTAAAGCTGGTGATGATTGGCTTGATTCTGGCGTCCATTGTCACCTGGGCGATCTTCTTCAGCAAAAGCGTGGAGATGTTCTCGCATAAGCGCCGTCTTAAGCGCGAGCAGAAGCTGTTAAGCGAAGCGCGCACGTTGGATCAGGCGAGCGAAATCGCAGCGGGCTTCCATGCCAACAGCCTCAGCACGCAACTGCTGAACGAAGCGCAGAACGAGCTCGAGCTCTCCGCTGGCTCTGAAGATAACGAAGGCATCAAAGAGCGTACCGGTTTCCGCCTGGAGCGTCGCGTCGCTGCCGTTGGCCGTCATCTGGGCCGCGGTAATGGCTTTCTCGCGACCATCGGCGCTATCTCGCCGTTTATCGGTCTGTTTGGTACCGTATGGGGCATCATGAACAGCTTCATCGGCATCGCCCAGACGCAGACCACTAACCTTGCGGTCGTTGCACCCGGCATCGCCGAAGCGCTGCTGGCGACGGCAATCGGCCTGGTCGCGGCGATCCCGGCGGTGGTGATCTATAACATCTTTGCCCGCTCTATCGGCGGCTATAAAGCCATGCTGGGCGACGTTGCCGCGCAGGTGCTGCTGTTACAGAGCCGCGATCTCGACCTGGCTGCCAGCCCGTCGGCTGCGCCGGTTCACTCCGCACAGAAATTACGTTTAGGTTAATTCCGTATGGCAATGCGTCTTAATGAAAACCTGGACGATAACGGCGAAATGCATGAGATCAACGTGACGCCGTTTATCGACGTCATGCTGGTGCTGCTGATTATCTTCATGGTGGCAGCGCCGCTGGCCACCGTTGACGTGAAGGTAAACTTGCCGGCCTCGTCCAGCCAGCCGCAACCGCGTCCGGAAAAACCGGTCTACCTGTCGGTAAAAGCGGATAACAGCATGTTTATCGGCAACGATCCGGTGACCGAAGAGACGATGGTTAATGCGCTGAACGCTCTGACCGAAGGCAAGAAGGACACCACCATCTTCTTCCGTGCGGATAAAACCGTAGACTATGAGACGATGATGAAGGTGATGGACACCCTGCATCAGGCCGGCTATCTGAAGATTGGCCTGGTAGGTGAAGAGGTAACCCGCCCGAAATAAGCGTGGTAGGTAGATAAAGAAGGGGCCATCGTGGCCCCTTTTTTACATCCCCAAAAACCGTAAGCGATTCATATCTGGGCCGTTTGAGTCTTATATTCAACCAGCCTTTTTTTAGCGTATAGTTAAGTTCAGTAGTACAATGCTATGCCTTGCCGAGGGTGACGCTTATGGAGTTTATCGTGAAAATCCACCATTTACAGGCAGCAGTAGCGCTGGTTATTGCCAGTCTTCAACCACAGCCCAAAGCGGCTGCTTGCCAACCTATGATTGTCGAACGGGTTTATGAGATGGGGGCCAGGGTCAATAAGCGTGACATTAAAGAATTAGCTGAGGCGCTTACCCAGGTGACCGAACAGCTGCGCTCTGGTCGTGCTGAACTTGCGCGTTATGCTGATAGCGACGTTGATGGAGCAACCAACGTGGCTGAAGAGATCAAGAGCCAAGCTATTCACGTGGCGGGTATCGCTGAATCCTTCGTCCTCATGCTGCCTGAAAAAGAGATCGTACTCTCTTACGATAAAGACTCGGTTGAGTTCGCTTTTGTGAAGGCGATTAAGATGCTTAGCTTCGCAACCAAAAACTATCTTAACCTTATTGACCAGATTACACGTACAACCGAAGTGCGTGAGTCTGGTGTCGATTTCGCAGCGATGCGCCAGCTGCTGATGACCGGCAACAAGGCCGCGGTTAAATGGCACTAACGGCAGAATACAGTAAGGTTACATGGAGTGAGTTTTTTCAGCCGACGTTTAGTGCCTTTCCTCATCTGGCAAATCAACTAAGGGCCGAATTTCTCACGTATAAATCAACGGGGGCACCTTCAGACCTTCTTGGTCGAGATGCGCCTTTTGACTTCCCGCCTTTTGCAGTCGAGGCGAATGTTCAGCATATTCACGTTAATTTGTATTTTCAACTTAGCTGGAATGCAAGGCAACAGAACTACAAACGTACATCAAACCACTACCTTATCTACACTGAGCATATGTGGGAAAATGGCTGTTTCCTGTTAATGGGACTGGTTACGCCTGCTCATACACGTATGCCCGCACATGATAATCAATTACTGAGTTATTTTTCCCAGGTCGCGGAAAATTTCCACGCTTCAGCGCCCGAAATAAGCGCGGTAGGTAGATAAAAAAAGGGGCCAGCGCGGCCCCTTTTTTGTTGGACGCAAGAACTAGCTTAAATGCATCCCGCCGGTGACGCCGTGTACTTCGGCGGTCACATAGCTCGACTCCTGGCTCGCCAGGTAGACGTAAATAGCGGCGACCTCAGCAGGCTGCCCGGCGCGTTTCAGCGGCGTTGACTGCCCAAACTTCGGCAGTTTCTCCTGCGGCTGGCCGCCAGAGATTTGCAGTGCTGTCCAGACAGGGCCTGGCGCAACGCTGTTCACGCGAATGCCTTTCTCTGCCACCTGCTTTGCCAGCCCGCGGGTAAAGTTGAGGATGGCCGCCTTGGTAGAGGCATAGTCCAGCAGGGTGGCATTTGGCTGATAGGCCTCCACCGACGAGGTGGTGATAATGCTGGCACCCGGCTGCAGGAACTTCAGCGCCTCTTGGGTGATCCAGAACAGCGAGAAGACGTTGGTTTTATAGGTCTGCTCAAACTGCTCAGAGGTAAGGTCGGCAATATCTTCTACGGCGGTTTGTTTACCGGCAACCAGCGCCAGGATATCTAAGCCGCCCAGGGCATCGCGCGCCTGGTTGACCAGCGAGCGGGTAAAGGCTTCATCAGTCAGGTCGCCAGGGATCAGCACCGCTTTGCGCCCTTCGGCTTCAATCAGCGCTTTAACCTCCTGCGCATCCTCTTCCTCTGCGGGCAGGTAGTTGATAGCGACATCAGCGCCTTCACGCGCGTAAGCGATGGCGGCAGCGCGCCCGATACCGGAATCACCCCCTGTCACCAGTGCCTTACGATCCTTAAGGCGGCCGCTACCTACATAGCTCTTCTCGCCACAGTCTGGGACGGGATCCATTTTGGCCTGCACCCCTGGCGCGGGCTGTAACTGTTTCGGGTATCCCTCAGTGTAATACTGGGTAGTAGGGTCCTGAATTTTTGTCTGATCGTTTGCCATAAGTCGTCTCCATCTGTGATACATCCAGACTAAGGATAGATGCTTATGCGGGAAATGCAGGCGAACCGGACGATTCCGTATGGTTCTCCTGCTCCTCCTGAAGCGCGACTCTGTTGACGCTGCCGGTGCGGTACTCGCCGTCGGCAAGCTTGCGGGTGAGCCGCAGCGTGGCGACCTCACGTTCCAGAGTATGCTGGTAGTGGGCCTCCAGTTTTGCCATGATCTTTTCCTGTAGATCGGGATGTAGCGCAATGATTTCATCAATTGCTGCCCCGTAAATCTCCTCTTTAACCTGCAGAGCATAGATCTCACGGCGATTTTGCCACTTCAGCCTGATCAGCGCCGCGGGGATAGTGATCGACTCCCTGGCGATACGCTGGATCGTCTCATTTTTATTTTGAATTAATGCATCCAGGTTTTGCTTTAAGATAAATTCATCGCTCTTTGTCTCATCCAAAGTCAAATAGACATTGTTATTATCAATATCTTTATTCACGAGAATCGTCCTGTAGCGTATAAAACATCGGCGTATCTTTTTCCTGGGTTATGAGATTAAGCCAAATTTCATTTCCCGCGTCATTTATCTCAGTGGTTTTTTTTGCGATTATTTGACTTAAAAGCTGGGGGTCGATTTCACCTGCGGCCTGAAGATCGTTCAGCAATCGGCTAAAGGATTCAATTTTTACCACCCGGTATAATCTGTCTTTTATATGTCGGTCGCGCTCTTCCAGCAGCATATTACGTGATTGCCGGGTACGGCTAACGTTGGTTAATATATCGCTTTCATAATCTGCGAGCGTTCTTTTTCCCTGGGTTAAATTGACATCTTTTTCTGCTTCTCCCGCGTCCGTTTTCATCGTGGAAACGTGAAAACGTGCCGGGACAAGATTCTCGGGCAGCATCGCTAATATCCTGTGATTTCAACGGGGTGGAGGTGAAACAGGCGTGAGTTGCGTTGACAATATCATGGCGCAATTTTAAAATCAAAAAAAATGGAGCCTGCTAATGAACAGTATTTTCTATTCTGTTATCGCCCTTCTGCTGCTCACCGGTGGCGTACTTTTAATGATGCGTGGGTTCAATAAAAACTCGCCAGAGGTAGAGATAAGCCCCTCGCCCGACCCGACCCCGTTAACGAAAGAGGAGGGCGAAGATCACTTTTCCATACTGATGAATGCCATTACGCCCGTATGGTACTGGCGGGTAAATCATGAGTATATTGATTTCCTGCACTCTACTATTAAGCGAATGAACATAGCGGAGTTGAATCGTACGGCGGGATTATTTGAGGCCCAGCGCCGCTGTAGCGATCTCAATTCAGCGGTGTACCGCTATTATGACAATATAAAAAAGCGCTGCCTTAACGGGGAGAGAGTTTCTCATGCCGATCTGGAGGTGCTCAATTTACGCCAGTGCTTTCGTGAGTTTAGCCTCGAAGCCTACCCGGCGCTGGTCGTGCTGGTATGGCCCGAGTATCAGCGCCCGGAGGTCGATCCCGGCGAGGTGAAGACGTTCCCTGCTGAGTAACCGTTCTGGTGACTGACAAACGCGTTGCGTTATGCTTTGCTTAAAAAGTATTCACTTTCCGGAGAGTAACGATGACGCGTCTGACCGCCAAAGACTTCCCGCAGGAACTGCTTGATTACTACGACTACTACGCCCACGGCAAAATTTCCAAACGCGAGTTTTTACAGCTGGCAACCCGTTATGCGGTAGGCGGCATGACCGCGCTGGCGCTGTTCGATCTGCTCAAGCCAAACTACGCTCTTGCTACTCAGGTAGAGTTTACCGATCCGGATATTCTGCCGGAGTATATTCACTATCCCTCACCAAACGGTCATGGTGAAGTGCGTGGGTATCTGGTCAAACCGACCAAAGTCGAGGGTAAAGTACCAGCCGTGGTGGTGGTGCATGAGAACCGGGGCCTGAATCCCTATATTGAGGACGTCGCGCGTCGCGTTGCCAAGGCAGGGTATATTGCGCTGGCTCCGGATGGCTTAAGCTCGGTGGGTGGCTATCCGGGTAACGATGATGAAGGCCGGACGCTTCAGCAGAAGGTGGATCCCACTAAGCTGATGAATGACTTCTTTGCGGCAGTCGAGTTTATGCAGCGGCATCCTGACGCTACCGGTAAGGTCGGCATTACCGGTTTCTGCTATGGCGGTGGCGTAGCAAACGCGGCGGCGGTGGCCTATCCGGAGCTGGCCTGCGCCGTACCTTTCTATGGACGCCAGGCTCCGATCGCCGATGTGCCAAAAATCAACGCACCCATTCTGCTGCACTACGCCCAGTTGGACACGCGCATCAACGAGGGCTGGCCCGCCTACGAACAGGCGCTGAAGGCGAACAACAAGGTCTATCAGGCCTATATCTACCCCGGCGTTAATCACGGTTTTCATAATGACTCAACGCCGCGTTATGACCAGGCCGCAGCCGAGCTGGCGTGGCAGCGTACCCTCGACTGGTTTAAATTATACCTTTCAGAGAGTAGTTAACTTAAGTAATAGTTTAGCAGTGCTAAAATAGTATAGTTAGCGATCGTTTCCTGCTACGCCAGCAAAACCTTTTGCTGGCGTAAATAGCGCTGTCTGGTATTGCTCATTAGCGCGGATAGATTCCAGCTGGTTACGAGAACTTTTTCCAGCAGGCACGAAGTCAGGAGTGGCGCGGCCTCATGGCGAGCGGTTTGTTTTTTTATGCAGTCGCTAATAGCAAAAAATTGAACTGACATTTCTTGTGTAAAATATAAATAGATAGTCAATTTTCTATTCTGTTAAATATGATGTGTGAAATTTAAAGACGCCGCTAATGCTATTTAAAAGCATGAACTACATTTTTAGCATGATCGCTTTTATTATGCTTTTATAAATATAATGAAGGTATATTGAAATAGTCCTCTAAAAGAGGCGCTACCAAAGGCACCCTTTTTTTGTGCTTATTTTTCAGGGTGTTGCATTTAAGATTAATCTTAATGATGCGCTTTTTTCTTTTGAAATTGTATGCAGAAACACAGGCCACGCACTATTATGGTCGATTAAACCTTGTTTTATGCAAGGCAACCCATAGCGCGTTTTTTGATCAAAAAAATGACGCGCCACCATACATATTGTCATTAACATGCCGATAACTCTGCTACGTCGCTTGCGACAATAAGTATCCCCCTTATCGGCAAGGAATTAATTATGCGTATGCTGCAAAACTTCACCATTCGTTTGGTGTTGCTGGTTATTCTCGGCATCTTCGGCCTGCTCTGGTCCGGCGTTGGGCTGTATAGCGTTTTCTCGCTCTCAAAAGTTGCCGAAGGAAATGAGATCGATCGCCAACTGGTTAACCAAATGACGCTGCTAAGCCAGGGCAACGATCAATATTTTCGTGTGGTCACGCGTCTGTCACGCGTGCTGGAGACCAAAGCCGCCGGTGGCAGCGCAGATTTCTCACAGGTTCAGCTGGCGCTGGATAACATGAAAACGAAGCTGGAGGCGCTGAAAGCCATCTCGCCAGGGCCGATGGATCCGAAGGTCTCTGCCCAGACGATTGCCAGCTGGCAGGCGCTGCTTGACCAGGGCGTGACGCCGCAGGTTCAGCTGGCGCAGCAGGGTTCGTTGGACGCTTATCGTCAGCAGGCCACTGATGTGACGCCGGCGCTGAGCCGCGCCTTTGGTGCCGCAGCTGAAACTTTTAACACCACCGCCAGCGCAAGGCTGGATGACATGCGCGTCATAGTGGACGGACAGACCAGCGTGACCCGCACCCTGATTCTGGCAGCGGTGATCCTCGGTCTGATGATCCTGCTCTTCACCGATCGCTATCTGGTCGCCATGCTGGTGAAACCGCTGGCAACCATCCGCGAGCACTTCCGCACTATTGCCCAGGGCGATCTCAGCCAGCCGGTACAGGATCTGGGCCGCAACTGTGTAGGTCAGATGGTACCTCTGCTGCGCGCAATGCAGGATAGCCTGCGTGAGGCGGTAAGCTCTATTCGCCAGGGCAGCGACAACATCTGGCGCGGGGCGACTGAGATTTCCAGCGGCAATAACGATCTCTCTTCCCGTACGGAAGAGCAGGCGGCGGCCCTGGAGGAGACGGCAGCCAGCATGGAACAGCTTACCGCGACGGTTAAGCTGAATGCGGACCACGCACGTCAGGCCAGCGAGCTTGCGGACGTTGCCTCGACGCGAGCGAGCAAAGGCGGTGAACTGGTCGAGGAGGTGATCGGCACCATGAACGGCATCTCTGACAGTTCGAAAAAGATCGCTGAGATCACAACGGTTATTAACAGTATCGCTTTCCAGACCAATATTCTGGCACTCAACGCGGCGGTAGAGGCGGCACGGGCAGGCGAGCAGGGGCGTGGATTTGCGGTTGTAGCGGGCGAAGTGCGTAACCTTGCCAGCCGTAGTGCCGATGCTGCGAAGCAGATTGAGTCGCTGATTACCGACTCCGTTAGCCGGGTCGATAAAGGGGCGCAGCTGGTGAACGACGCTGGCACCACGATGGAGGGCATTCTGCAGGCGGTAACGGAAGTGACCACCATTATGAAGCAGATTGCCGGCGCGTCTGCCGAGCAGAGTAAAGGTATCTCTCAGGTGGGTGTCGCCATCACCCAGATGGATAGCGTGACGCAGCAAAATGCCTCGCTGGTTGAGGAAGTTTCCGCAGCGGCGGCGGCTCTTGAGCGTCAGACCGAGGAGCTACAGCGTTCAGTGCAGCGGTTCCGCCTCTCTGCTAACGATCGAAAAATAGAGACAGCACCGGTTAACGCGCCTGTAGCACGCCGTGCAGCGGTGGCGTCCCCGGCAGATGATGAGTGGGTCGCGTTCTAAACGCTTTTGATAGATTCGGCTAGCGGTGTGGCACCCAGTGCCGCACCGTTTTTACCGGCATGCTTAATTTGATACATCGCCTGGTCGGCGCGAACCAGCGCGCTAACAAAATCATCCTGCGGTAACGCCTGCTCAATGCCGATCGAGGCACCGACGTTTGCCGTGCCGTTGTCCAACTCAAACGGCGTCAGGGCCGCCTGTAAACAGTCGCGTGCGGCGTTGCTTACCTGGATATCACTCAGCGTAAAGGGCAGCAGCAGCACAAATTCATCCCCGCCGAGCCGCCCGACAACTGTTCCTGGTGGACAGGTCTCACGCAGACGCTGGCTAAGCTGCATCAGCAGCTCATCCCCGCTACGGTGGCCGAAGGTATCATTCACGTTTTTAAAATCATCGAGATCGATAAACGCCACGCAGAGCGCCCCCGACATTTTTAACGCCTCGAAATGCTGGATCAGAGCATGACGGTTGGCAAGGCCGGTGAGAGGATCGTGGTTCGCCAGCAGGGCGAGCTGCTCCTCATACTGCTTCTCTTTGGTCATGTCGATATGCGTGCCGGTAACCTTCAGCGGCTGGCCACTGTCGTCCCACTCACTGACGCGTCCCCGATCCAGCACCCAGGTCACGGTGCCATTTTTATGCTGCATCCGGTGTAGCGCTTCATAGAAAGGCGTTTTGCCGTGCAGATGGCCGTAGAAAGCCTCCAGTACCCGCTCTCTATCGTCGGGATGAAGATGCTCTTTCCAGACCTCAAAGCGCGCGCTGAGCTCTTTCGGCTGGTAGCCCAACATCGAGCCCCAGCGGCGGTTGTAGATGATGAGCTTGCCGCTGGGCACGTCCAGCTGCCACAGACAGAGGCCGGTGCCGTCCAGCGCCGCGCTGAGCTTGCTGCGGGCGTCACGCGCCAGCCGCACCAGACGGGCGTTGTGCTTCTTCAGATTCTGGATCTGCTGCTTAAGCGCGAGTTCAGACATACCGACCGATTAGGTATAAATAAAAAGCATTCTTACTAGTTATTTTTTGGTTGTAAATACAACAGGAGAAAAAGAGGAGGCGTAATCGATTTTAAAAAGTGACCGGGCGGGAGAGGCCCGGTCGATAAGCGTTAGCCCTGGCGTTTATCTTCCGTATTATTGGCGAAGTCGCTGGCATCATGGCGCTCATGCAGCTGCTCGTTAAGCGGCCCGTTGGCGCGGTTAACGATGCGGCCGCGCTGCACGCCGGGACGTTCAGCAATCTCTTTCGCCCAGCGCAGCACGTTCTTATAGCTGTTAGCGTCGAGGAACTCTGCCGCGTCATAAACGTTGCCGAGCACGACGTTGCCGTACCATGGCCAGATGGCCATATCGGCAATGGTATACTCGTCGCCCGCGATAAACTTGTGCTGGGCAAGCTGCTTATCGAGCACGTCGAGCTGGCGCTTGGCTTCCATGGTGAAGCGGTTGATGGCGTACTCGATTTTTACCGGTGCGTAGCTATAAAAGTGGCCGAAACCGCCGCCGAGGAAGGGCGCAGAGCCTTGCAGCCAGAAGAGCCAGTTCAGGGTTTCGGTGCGGCCAGCCGGATCTTTTGGCAGGAAGTGACCGAATTTTTCTGCCAGGTAGAGCAGAATTGAACCGGACTCAAAGACGCGGGTCGGCGGCGTGGTGCTGTGATCGCGCAGGGCCGGAATTTTCGAGTTCGGGTTCACCTCAACGAAGCCGCTGGAGAACTGGTCGCCCTCGCCGATGCGAATCAGCCAGGCATCATACTCCGCCTCGCTGACGCCTCTCTCCAGCAGCTCTTCCAGCAGAATGGTAACCTTCTGGCCGTTCGGCGTGCCGAGGGAGTAGAGCTGCAGAGGGTGTTTGCCTACCGGCAGCGTTTTTTCATGCGTTGAGCCGGAGACCGGACGGTTGATATTGGCAAACGCGCCGCCGCCGGATTGGTCCCACGTCCACACTTTAGGTGGTTGATAGCTGTTGTCTGACATAGCGATTCCCCTTTCATTGATGTGATAAGCAGTGTAGCAGCCATAAGGCGTACAACTGTGCTTCAGGCAAGGATACGTTCGGCCCAGACGTTTACCTCGTCGCCGCTGCCCAGATCGGCCTGCACCAGTCCGTTAACCATAAAGGTGGGCGAGACGTGAATACCGTTCTGACGGGCATATTTGCAGTGCCATTTAATGACGTTTTGCAGATCGGCGCGGGCAAAGGGCTCGCTAACGTCGACACCGCTATATTCCTTAAGGCGCTCAATAATCTGCCGCGGCGTGGCATCCAGGTTGGGGCCACCGTGGTGATCGGTAAATTCAAACTCTTCCCGACGATCCGCCACCGCCTGCATGACTTTATGCGCGGCTTCTCTGCCGTTCGGCAGCGTTGAGGCGGCAAGGATGTAGCGGACAATCAACCCGGAGTACATATGCCACGGCTGCGACTGCAGGCGAATTTTTACCGTGACCTTCTCCTCTCCAACGTGCTTCAAAAGCGTGTCCAGTTTGTTAAAGGCTTTTACCGAGTAGGGGCAGGTGGGTTCCAGAAAAACCTCGAAGGTACGTGGACCGTGTCCCCACTCCAGTGGCTGGGGTTGTAACGCTGTTTGCTGGTTCATCTCTTCTCCTTTTTTATTGATGTCGGATGGCAGTCTACCCCACTTTTTTTGAGATGGGGTTAGCCAAAAAATGCACTTATTAACAAGCGTACTGCGTAAAGATAACCCCTACGATTTAATGATCTATGGCCCCGACGTCAGCGAGGAAAATATGAAGTTAACATTAATGCTCTTTTCCCTTTTCAGCCTTTGCGCCTGTTCTGCTTTTCATACTTCAAAAAAACAGCTTGATAATGGAGAGCCTTACTGGCTCACCTATGACGCTAACTATCGTGGTGCATTAATTGTGCCGAACGGTAGCCCGGTCAGGTACTGTCCTGAGCCACCGCCGGATACCGCCACCGCGTTAGCGCTAAAATCATCGGCTAGCGCCGAGAATAACTCGGCTGCGCAGAGTAGCGGTTCGCGAGATTACAGCCGCTCCATTATTGAACTGGCGAAAAGAACCACGACCGTTGAGGTGTTACGTTATGCGCTATTTTCTATTTGCGTTGGGGAAATGAATGGCACAATATCGGCGCAGCAAAGGGAGGAGATGACTGACCATATCCTGAAGGCGGTAGTAAATATCTCGAAATCTGAATTCAATGATAGCGTGAAGGAGGCATTAAAAAGCGCAGCTGAAGCCAGAAAGGCAGGGGTAGAAGAGAACGTTATTCAAAGTATAACTAAAAAATAGCAAACTCCATTAGACTACAATTAAACCCGCCTTACAGGCGGGCTGAAGGTCAATTGTTCGCTATGTATTTACTGTAGGCTCAAGAACGTTAGGTGCTTATGCTGCCGAAGCGAGGTGATGGATAGCCTCGTTATTATAACGATAAATGATTAATATGAGGTCGGAAGTTTGGAGACCGAAAGAAGCTTGCCGTTGACGATATTAACATAACCGCCAAGCTTAAGGTCAAAAAGAATTTTCATGATTCTGCTGCGTGAAAGTCCAGACCGATTTTGAATGAATTTTGGCAGGCTTATTTGTAAGCGATAATGGTCAGGATAGAGCCACACTTCCTGAATCATAGACTTTATAATGCTATAAGAGTCTACCCCAATGTAGGTTTTTTCCTTATTCATTAATGTTACAATTCTATGAGCCAGTATTCGAGCAACATCATGCCATAGATTTTGTTTGTCAACCGTATCAATAAATGTCTGTAAGGGTATGAAAATTAAATCGGCATCTGTCTCTGCATAAAGTGTACTTCTGAGACTGTCTGGAACATTATAAAAGGCATTATATCCGTGACTTAAGCCTATGATGGTCGGCGGGTAGAGAGTAGATATAAAATGTCCAGTATCAGTGTTAATAAAAGAGACCAAGCCATCAGTTATTAACAGTAGTCCGACCCCCTCATCCTCTTCATTAATTCGGTAATGCTTGCCTTTTTTTAGTTGTATTTTTTTTCCATAAGGCAGTAGGTGGGAAAATATTTTTTCTATAGCCTTTATCGGTTTCGATTGAACGGCAAAGCTAAAATAATGTTCAAAGACGTCATTGTCAGTTAAGTGTGTTTTCATTAAGCCTCCATTCTTTTAAATGATAGTTGTTGGCATAATATAGATCGTCAGGCGTTTGTCAACACCGTGAAATATATTATATTTCTATGGGAATTATATGGATTAACAACTGAGTGATATAATTTGATGTCTTGAGTAATAAGGCTCACAACAGGTTTTAATATGCAATTGTTTATTGATGTCCTTTTTAGGACATTTATTAATAGGCTTTTTTAACCGATACTCTATTAAAGTGATTGAATAGTGGCGCGTGGGGCCAGAAACATAAATTTATTTTTCGCGACTGGACGGACCTATGAGTAATACCCAGCATAAATTAGATAAAGTACGATCGCCGCGGGTTCAAATTACCTACGACGTTGAAATCGGTGATGCACAGGCAGCAAAGGAATTACCGTTGGTTGTGGGGGTCATGGGTGATTTTACCCAAACTGAAGACAACCTTCGCGATCGCAAGTTTCTTAACGTTGATAAAGATAATTTCAACGACATTATGTCCTCGATGAAACCTGAAACTGAATTTCTGGTGGAGAGCGTATTACCGGAGAAAGAGGGTAAATTAGCCGTCTCGCTGACCTTTACGAGTATGGATGACTTTTCTCCGGACAACATTGTTTTACAGGTAGAGCCGCTGCGCAAGCTAATGGAGCTGCGTGAGCAGCTCAGCGATTTACGCAATCGCGCAGCCAGCAACGAGATGTTAAAGCTTCAGCTTGGCGAATTGGCCCAGCAACAACGTTCTGGGGCAGATAAGCACGTGGCGCAAAGCGAGGAAGACGAATGAGCGGTGAACTGATGCCGGATACCGTCGCTGGCTCCTCTTTCAGCGATGATCTTCTTGACCAGGTTATTGATAGTACTCAGGCCATTCGTCGTGAATCAGATCGCGAGCGCATGAAGGTGCAGTTGCATAACTTTCTGGCAGAGGTGCTGTCGGGTGCCGTCGTGTTGTCCAGCGATCTCATTGGCAGTATTGAGCAGCGCATAACGGCAATTGATGAGTTAATCTCCCGGCAGATCAGCCTGATCGTTCACGCGCCTGAGTTTCAAAAAAAAGAGTCCTCCTGGCGTGGGTTGCATAAGCTGGTGCAGTCGAGCGTAACGGAAAACACTCAAGTCCGCCTGTTGCAGTGTACTAAACAGGAGCTGATTAAAGACTTCAAAGCCGCCAGCGATTTTGACCAGTCTATGCTGTTTAAGTGCATATACGAGAGTGAGTACGGTACGTTCGGTGGCACGCCTTTTTCAGCATTTGTCGGTGACTTCCAGTTTGATAATACCCCGCAGGATATCTCCCTGTTAGAGCAGATCTCGCACGTTGCCGCAGCCGCCCACGCTCCCTTCCTTAGCGCTATTGCGCCCGGCATGTTGTCGATGAACGATTTCTCTGAGCTTCCTCGCCCGCGTGACTTAGCCAAAATGTTCGAGACGACGGACTACGCCCGCTGGCGCTCTTTCCGGCAGAATGATGACAGTCGCTATATTGGTCTGACGTTGCCGCGCGTGCTGGGGCGCCTCCCCTATGGGGCCAAAACGATCCCCGCAGAGACCTTTGCCTTTGAAGAACATATTCAGGAAAACGAAACCGGCAGTGACTATTTATGGATGAACTCCGCATGGGAACTGGCGGGGCGCATTATTGAGTCGTTTGAAGAGTACGGGTGGTGCGCCTCAATTCGCGGTGTAGAAGGTGGGGGACTCGTTAAATCGCTTCCTGCCTATAACTACGTCTCTGGCAGCGGTGAACGGATGATGCAGTGTCCTACTCAGGTTGCGATCTCTGACCGTCGGGAAAAAGAGCTCTCCGAGCTGGGTTTTATTCCGTTAGTACACTGCAAAGGAACCGATTACGCCGCCTTTTTTGCCGTCCAGTCGATCAACAAACCGCGCTTATATAACTCGGACCAGGCTAATGCGAATGCGCGCCTCTCCAGCCAGCTACCCTATATTCTCGCTACTTCACGCTTTGCACACTATTTGAAGTCTATTGTCCGCGACAAAATTGGCAGCTTCATGTCTCGCACCGAGTGCGAAGAGTATTTGCAAAAGTGGATCATGCAGTATGTCGTTGCTTCAGATAACGCGGGGCCGGAAACCAAAGCGCGTTATCCCCTGCGTGAAGCCAAAATAGATGTTGTTGAAGTACCGGGTTTTCCGGGTACCTATCGCGCTATTGCCTGGTTAAAGCCGCATTTCCAGCTTGAAGGCTTAAGCATGTCTCTGCGTCTGGTTGCGGATTTACCTGCCGCTGCTGGCGCATAACTACCCTCGTTAACTAAGGAGCACTCCCGTGGCCAAATTGAAAGACTGTCAATTTATTGAAATCAAAATTGATAATAAAGTCATATCCGGATCGTCAGAAGAGAAGAAGTACAGCAAATGGATGGAAGGCTATGCGCCGGCCGGGTTGAATACGGTTGCTGGACCTGATGGTACCTATTTTGATGCCATACAGATGTCTATTATGGTAACCAAAGAGACCAGCAGCCTGTATGAACAATATTTGAAACGTGGTTACAAAGAGATTGTTATCACTATCGTTCATCGTGGTTCTGACCAGTACGATCCTGATTATGAAATTCAACGTACTGTCTATAACAATTGTAAAATCCAGAGCCTTAATTTTGAGATGCGTGACAAGCTGTTTATGGATCTCTCTTTTATCTTTGAAGGCATGGTTGAGGTCACCTTTAACGTTCCGAATGCTGCAGAAACAGGTTTGGATAAGATCGGCCCGGTTAAATACGACATTCCAGAAAAAGCGCTCAAATAATATTAACGCCCGGGCGCGAAAACCGTCCGGGCTGCAGGATAATGAACTATGACCGTATCGCTCCTTTCCCGACTCAGTGATAATCATCCTCAACGCGTAGAGGATGATTATCAATGGGAAAACGGCGGGCAGGACACGCTCATCGCCGAGTTAAAAATGCTCTTTAATTCGCGAGCCCGGCTACCCGATATTGAGGCTATGCCACTGGTTAATGCCTCAATTATAAATTATGGATTTAATGAGTCGTTCAGCAACGTACTGGAGATAAGCGCACGGCGCAACATAATGGAGCAGCGCTTGAGAAATACCCTTGCTCGCTTCGAGCCACGCCTGACGCAGGTATCCCTGACCAGCAGTAAAACAAGCACAGAATTTATCTCTTTTATGATTCAGGCTATGTATCGGCAGCAGCCCGTTACTCTGGAGCTTAAATGGGATGATTGCACCGGGAGATTCTATTTCAATGAATAGGCTGCTCTCGTACTACCAAAAAGAGCTGAGCTTTTTAAAGCAGCATGGAAAGATTTTTGCCAGCCGCTTTCCTAAAATAGCACGTCGCCTGGGGATCGCTGAGGGTGAATCAGAAGATCCGCACATTAGCAGGCTTATTGAGTCCTTTGCGCTACTGACCTCGCGTATTCATCAGCGGCTCGATGATGAGATGCCGGATGTTATCGACGCGCTGCTCTCTGTGCTGGCACCGCAGTTTTTACGCCCTCTGCCATCGGTCTGCATTATGAATATTGCTGCCGATCCGTTGCGCAGCGGCATTACAGGTAAAAACAGGCTTCCGCCAGGGAGCGCGCTCTTTTCACGCCAGAGTGTTCCCGTCTCCTGCCAGTTTCAGACGGTATATCCGGTGGATCTCCTTCCTCTATCGCTTCGCGAGGCGGCTCTACAGTTTGATACTGACGATCTTAACTGGCAGCTACGCCTGCGCTTCGAGGTGTGGCCTGGCGCACGCCTGGCGGACGACACGATTCGTCTCTATCTGCATGGCCCCAACAATGCGGTGAATACGCTCTATACGCTGCTTTGCTCAGAAATAAAAACGTTAATGCTCTGCAAGGGCGAGAACGCCTTTTCGCTTCCAGCCAGCGCGCTATCACCGGTTGGGTTTGAGGCTGAGGAGTCTTTGCTGACGCGCGATCCGCGTATTGCGCCTGTCCATATTCTGCTGCTGGACTATTTCTACTTTCCACAAAAGTTCTCGTTTATTGATCTTCAGCTTCCGGCTGGTTTTAGCGCCGCAGGAAATGACGTATTCGAACTTTGCGCGGTTTTCCAGCGCAATGCCTTAACCGAACGGCTGGAAAAGCTAACCGGGCAGGTGGATGCCCACTTTTTCCGCCTGCACTGTACGCCTGCCATCAATCTCTTTTCACAGCGCGCTGAACCTATTCTTCTTACTGATGCCACTGCTGAGTATCCGGTTGTACCCGATACCCGCCACCACGGGACGATAGAGGTCTGGTCAATTGACCAGGTTTTCGTCCAGCGAAAAAGTGAAAACCGGATCGAACATTTTCCTGTGATGCCGTTGCTGGGAAACCGGTTCTGTCACGCTCCTGAAAGCGCATCAGGGCTCAGTTGGCAAAGTTTTTATCGCGATGTGGCGAATAAGCAGGGTGTAGAACGAAAACAGTTTATCGCTTTTAGCGTCCACAAAGACCGGCAACCTCCCGCCGGTCCGGAGATTGTAACGCTTGGCACCCTGTGTACCAATCATGCCGTTCCGTATCAGATGCAATACGGTCAGCCTGACGGGGATTTTGATATCGAAGCCCCGATTGCAGGGCTAAAAATCACTGCGCTCACTCATCCTACACGACCGGTCAACCCACCGGAAAAGAGTGAGGTGCGCTGGCGCTTTCTCTCCCAGCTCTCGCTTAACCATCAGCTCCTTGATGGCGAGAGCGGGGCGCAACAGCTTAAGGAGATGCTGGCTTTATACAATTTTGACGATAGCCCAGGCAATATTCGCCTGTTCAGTATGATCCAGACGATAGGCTATCAGCCCGTGACAGCCAGACTGATCCGTAACGATCCTCACTCGCAGGCGCGTGGCCTCGATCTAACGGTGATCTTTAGCCAGGAGGCGTTGCAGGAGCCGGACTACTACCTGCTGTGCTCGTTTCTGGATCGCCTTCTGGCGCTGTATGCCCCGGTCAACAGCTTTACCCGACTGACGACCTGCATCGATCGCGAGGCGCAAACGCGTCGCGTATGGCCCATACGCGCAGGTAAATTGTCATGGCTTTGATACCGATAGTCAGCAAATTCAATTTGCATCAGCAGATACGGCTATTGCTGCGCAGGCTGCGCGGTGAAAAAACGGTAGACGCGACCTTGCTGGACGAGAAGTTGCTGATCTCCTCTACGCTGTCGCTTGCCGCGCCCCAGGGAGAGGTTGCAATGCTGGAGCAGCCTCAGCCCGACTCACCGCTTCATTTGACGGCCTGGCATAACGGCTTAACAGGGGCAATGGGGGCGCTGCCGGTAGCCTATACCGAGTGGATGATTGAGCGGCACTATCGTTACGGCGATGGTGGTGCAAAAGCATTCATCGATATGTTTGGTCATCGGCTGTACTGCCTGGACTACCTGGCATGGCAAAAGCACCATCTCTACGCCCTGGCGGAGTCACAGGCGCATACCCCATTACATACCGCCATTCTCGCTCTGGCAGGCCTGCTGGATGTGACACCGTCAGTTACGCAGACGCAGCATGCACCTCTGCTGGCTTCATCGGTACCTTCAATGGTCAACCTTGAGCGTTCACTGAATCAACGATTTGGCGTACCGGTGCAGATTACGCCTTTTACCGGAAAATGGCGCGAGGTTGCAGAGCATGAGCGCTGCCAGCTGGGCGATCCTTCACGTGCGCTAGTCACCGCACCCATGCTGGGCAGCGCCCGGCTGGAAATTCACTCCCATTTTGATGTGATGCTTGGCCCCATGACGGTGGAAATGTCTCGCCGCTTTATCCCACAGGAAGAGGCCTGGCGGGAGCTCTGGGCCGCTATTCGCGGATACGTTGGCCCCGTTATGGATTTCTCTGTCTCTCTGACAATACGCAGCACCGATCCACATCCACGCCCGCTGGGGATGAGTGCGCTGGGGTTGGATCTGCGTCTGGGCAGCGATCCGGCTTCGCACCACTACCAGGTACGCCTGCCCAGACCTGCCGTTTAACCAGGATGACCCGTATGCCAATTATTGACCAACTCAAAAAGCACCAGCAACAGCACCTGCTGTGCTGGAACGACGATATTGCTAATGATCTGCTGCTTGTTGCGCTTAAAGGCAATGAAGCCCTCTCATCACCCTACCGTTATGAGCTCCGATCGCTAACCCGGATGACGGAGAGTCAACTGATTCGCTGGCACGGCGAAGAGGTCTCCTGTCGGATTGGTGACGGAAGCCAGCAGCAGCCGCAGCGTTATTTGCACGGTGTGGTCACACGCGTTTGCTATGCGCAACGTACTCAGGACGAAGCCGAATGCATCCTGACGCTGGAGCCTTCACTCTCGCTGTTGAAGATGGGGCGTGAGATGCGAGTCTGGCAAAACGTTAGCGTGCCGGATCTGGTCACAACGCTGCTCAGCGAGTATGGCATCAGCCAGCCAGACAGGCAGCTGCATGGAGAGTATCCCAAACGAGAGTACTGCATACAGTATCGTGAGTCCGCGTTTGACTTTATTCAGCGTCTGCTGGAAGAGGAGGGTATCTACTACTATTTTCGCCACAGCGCAGCGGAGCATACCCTGGTGCTGGCCGATCACCCGGCCAGCCATGAGCCGGTTAAGGGAGATACGCTTGCCTGGCATCATCATGGCAAGATCCTGACCCAGGGAGCGATTGACCGCTGGGAGTCTACCGCTGTTCTGCTGCCCGGCAGCATAGCGCTTCAGGGATTTAACGTTTCCCAGGCCGCTGCGATTGGCGATGAACAACGCGCCAGGGGAGAGGACGGGCATGTAGAGAGGGTTGTTTTTACCGATATTACGCCGCAAGAAGAGCGGACGGCGATCGCCAGGCAGGCGGAGCAGGTAATGAACGCTCACGAGGCCAACGCCTGCAGCTTTAACGGTTCGGTCAATGCTCACTGGCTCTGCAGCGGTGAGGTCTTTACCTTTACCGGCCACCCGTCGGGGGACAACGCATACCGTATTCAGGCGCTGAATATTGAGGCGGTGAATAATTTCGACGACCACACCAGCCACTGTCAGTGCCAGCTGCAGGCGATGAGTAATGAGCAACCCTGGTCTCCTCCGTACCGCTCCTCGCCCCCGCAAATACCCGGTTTACTCACCGCAACCGTTGTCGGTCCCGCGTCAGAGGAGATCCACACCGACGAGCTAGGCCGCATAAAAATTCAGTTCCCGTGGGACAGTAAAAATCCTCATGACGATACCAGCTCTTGCTGGGTACAGGTGGCCCAGCTCTGGACGGGTAGCAAATTTGGTGCGCAGTTTTTGCCTCGCGTCGGCAGCCAGGTGCTGGTGAGTTTTATTCAGGGGCACCCGGATTTTCCGCTGGTTACCGGCACGGTTTACAACGGTCAGAATAAGCCGCCTTTTACGCTGCCCGGCGAGAAAAACGAAAGCGGTTTTATGACCCGCAGCAGCCCGAACGGCAGCGTTGATGAGGGCCATCGGCTGAGCTTTAACGATAAAAAAGGGGAGGAGCAGCTCACTATCGTTGCGCAAAAAGATCTCTCTCTCACGGTGAAGAACGATGTCGCCAGTACGATCGCGGCTAATCGCACTACGGCGCTGACGAAGGGCGACGATCGGCTGACCCTTAAACAAGGAAGCCTGTTCATCACCCTGGAAAGTGGCAACCTGCAGCAAAAAGTCTCCGGCGACGCCACTACGGAACTGAATAACGGTAATTATGCGCTGAGCGTAGTAGGGGGCAGCGGCAGCGTGAAAACAGACAAAGCGTTGATTCTTGAGTCGACGCAGTCGGTAGAGCTCAGGGTCGGCAGTAATAAGATCGCTGTGTCCCCCAGCGGCATCGCCATTAACGGCACGACGATCGCGATTGAAGGCAGCGGCACCGCTGAGCTGAAAGGTGCAATGACCACCGTTTCCGGCAGCGGAATGACCCAGGTGAGCGGCGGCGTTATTAACATCGGCTAAGGAGTTAGCATGACACACGATCAATCTCTCCTTCAGCAACGGCTGGCGTCAGGCCAGTGGGAAGAGGTGTTGAAACAGTGGGCGCAGGGGTTTTCAACGCAGGCGTTAGGGTTACGGCTGGCCGCGCTGATGCAGGAGGTGATGCCCGCTTCTTGTCACGCGCTGTTGGCGTCAATCTCCAGTGGCTACCGCCAGCCAGATGACGCCGTGCGTTGGCACGTCTTTGAACAGGGCAAAAAAATGGGCTTCAGTACGCCAGTGGGCGCGCTGGCGCTCTCGCTGTTCTGGTCCTATGGCAGCATGACGCCTCCGGAACGAGAGCCGGTCTATCCCGATCCGCAGTTAAGCCCACAGCTCTTGCACTGTGCGCTGGTCATGCTGGTGACCCAGCTGGCAGACGCACCGGTAGAGGGGGTGAAGATACTCTTTGCCCGCTGTGCAGCGAAGGAGGAGGCGTGATGGCCCAGCCTGCGGCACGGATTTCTGACATGCATGTTTGCCCGATGGTCACCCCCGGCGTCCCGCCTGTTCCCCATGTGGGCGGCCCCATTCTGCCGCCAGGCGTGCCCACCGTGCTAATCGGCGGGCTGCCTGCGGCTACCGTGGGGTCAATGGCGACCTGCGTAGGGCCGGTGGACAGTATTGTGATGGGCAGTACGAAGGTCTTTATCGGCAATAAACCTGCCGCACGCATGGGGGACAGCTGTGCTCACGGCGGCACAATCGTCACGGGCTGCCCCACGGTACTCATTGGATAGCTAAAAATGAACACACTGCCAGACTTTGCCGCTCTGTTAAATCCTATCGCTCCGGAAAATCCCGCCGGGGAGGATCTGGAATATGGAACCTTATTTGATGAGATCCGCGCAGCGCGTGAAAGCGATCCACATTTTCTGCCGCAGGATGAGTGGGCGGTTAGCGAACCGCGGAAAGCGGACTGGAATCGGGTCCGCCTCCTCTGTGAACAGGCTCTGGTCGAACAGAGTAAAGATCTGCAGCTTGCCTGCTGGCTTGTCGAGTCTCTTGGTCATCAGCAGGGCCTGTCTGGCCTGATTGCAGGGGTGGGTTTTCTTGACGAGTTTATTATGCACTTCTGGTTTCAGTGCTGGCCTTCGCTTGAGGATGAGGGGGGCGCTATCCGGCGTGGCCGGCTGGTGCGTCTCGATCGTGATATCAGCCAACAGCTGTTTAGCCAGCCTCTGCTAAAGCAGGCAGGCAGCTCGCTCTCCTGTTGGAAGCAGATCCTGGCCTTCGAACACAAGATCAGCGCGGCGCCGGATCGCCGTGACGATCTGATAGCCCAGGAGGGCGATCTGACCATGGCAACGTTCGATCGTCAGGCCGCACAGTTCTCTGCATCAGAGATCGGCCAGCAGACGGAGCGTGTGGAGGCGCTCGCTGCCGCTCTTGTACAGTTAAACGCTGACTATCTCTCCCGGAGCCAGGATCCGGACGGTGAACTGTTTACCCAAACCCGCCAGATGCTGGTAGACATCGCCGACTACCTGCAGCGCCTGGCCCAGCGCGCGATCTCCCCGGTGGATACGTTACCGCCCATGACCCCTGACGACAGCAAAGGGGCTGACGAAGCCGAAGTAGCCGTTGCATGCCGTCACACGCAGGCCATGGACCGTGAACTGGCTGTGAGCCAGATGCTGGCGATTGCCCGCTACTTTCGCCAGACCGAACCCTCCAGCCCGGTGCCGTTTTTGATGGAGCGCGCCGCCCGCTGGGCCAACATGACGCTTACTGAGTGGCTCGACGAGATGCTAACCGACAGCAGCAGCATGCGCGACATTACCCACGTATTAACAGGACAGACAACGTCATGAGAAGGACATGCTCTTTTGTGATTTCACTCATCGCCACACTGCTAAGCGGCTGCGCTGCCAGCAGTTCAACGACGACCACGGAACAACAGGCTATTGATCGGGTTCCTACGCCGTTTTCCCAGGGCGCTATCTCGCTGGATATTCAGACCGATCCTGACCTCAACGCCTGGCACAACATGGCGAATAGCTGCACGGTATTGGTGGTACAGGCGCAAAAGAGCAGCACGCTGAACAAGCTGCTCTCTAGCCCTTTTGCCTTGAAAGGGCTCTTTAGCGCCGCTGGGGCACAGGATGACATTTTAAAAGTTGACCGCTACGCGGCGATGCCGGGGCAGCGTACCACGCTACATATCGATCGCAGTGAAAATACCCGCTATATCGCGATCGTTGCGGGTTATTACCCTTTCCCTAAAAAGCAGCATATGGCCCTCGTTGCTATTCCCGTTACCAGCGAGAGTACCGACTGGTGGCATCCGGTCTGGCATGCTCAGCTGACCCCGCTGGCCCTTCAGTTACGACTTGGGCGGGATGCTATCACTCAGCTCCAGGGGGCGCCGCAAATCCCTGTCTCCCTTTCCCAGGGTGACGTTGCCGCCAGTACGCCTCAGCCCGCAGAAGGAGTGTAAGGTATGTACCCAGAGCTACAGCAAATCTACTGGTACTCCGGCGTTTATCTGCAGCCGCAGCATTTGCAGTCGCTTGATCTGCATCATAGCTACATGCTCTCCCGGCAGCGTCAGCTGGCCCAGCCATGGAATGTCGGCACTATCCAATGCGGTTTTAACCCGGATACGCTGGTTGATTTCTCGCTAAAAATTGATCGGTTACAGGCCATCCTACCCTCCGGCGATTATCTGGAATACCCCGGAAACTGCGTGCTGCCATCGCGGCAGCTACGCAGTGTCTGGAAGCAGCTGGAAAAACCCCTCACGCTGTGGCTGGCGCTACGTCGCTTCGATCCAGGCCACGTTAACGTAGGGGATTCGCCCAACAGCCGCTGGCTGAACCCGCATGACGAGGGGGTCATGAAAGATCTCTATTTCACCGGCCCGGAATGCAGCGTATCGCGCATCGTCTATAACGTTCAGATCCTCAGCGATGAAGAGAAAAATAGCGTCGTGGATTGTGAATTTTTGCCGCTGCTGCGCCTGCGCTATGACAACGATCGGGTCATCGTTGACGCTGAATATTGTCCGCCAGTGGTGGCGTTGACGGGATCGCCAGCGTTGAAAGCCCTGCTGGACGGTGCCTATGCCGAGCTGGCGAGCCGGGCGCACCAGTTTGCCGAGTACAAACGCCCTGAACAGGTGAAAAACACCAGTCGGATCGACATGATCCACATGCTGGCAATGCGATCCCTGAACCGTACGCTGCCTTTGCTCTCTCACTACTGCCATACGCCTGGCATGCACCCCTGGCCGATTTATGGACTGCTGGTGCAGCTTATTGGCGAACTCTCCAGCTTCAGCGAACAGTGCGCGTTTGATGGCGTATGGACAGGAGAAGATTTGGCCCTGTTACCCTACGATCATTTTAATCTGTATGCCTGTTTCACCAGCGCAAAGAGCGTGCTGATCGCGCTGCTCAATAACCTGATGCTGGAAGAGAATATCTGGATCCTGCTTAAACAGGATGAGCAGGGCGTATTCCGCGGCGATCTACGCTCGTTACCCTGGCAAAAAGCAGAAAAAATAGTGCTGCTCCTGCGCTCAGAAACGCTGGCTACCACAGAGCATATTGACGGCATGGGGTTCAAAATCGCCTCAGCCTCAACCATCGCCTCCCTGATCCAGCATGCCTTACCCGGCATTTCTGCTGACTTGCTCACTCCTACGCCACGCGGCGTACCTCATCGTAAAGACACCTTCTACTTTCTGCTTAACCAGCAAGACAACCTGTGGGCGCACGTTGAGCAACAGCAGGATATTGCCTTCTATTGGGATAACGCCCCGGCTGATTTACAGGTGCAGGTCATTGCTATGGGAGACGCATGATGGTGCTGCTCGACAGCTATCTTCCGGTGTTTAAGCTTACGCTGCAGATCGCAGGCAATCCGGCGGAACACGCCAGCTATGACGAGAGCCGGCAGATCTGCATTACAACCCTTGAGCAGGCTATTGCAGATGCGGGTCAGTGCGATGCCAGCGAGGAGGAGAAAGAGGCCGCGCGCTTCGCGGTTATCGCCTGGCTGGATGAGACGGTGCTCTGTTCGGCGCTACCATGGCGCCAGCAATGGCTGGGGGAGCTACTACAGCGTAAATACCTGAATACCACCGTTGCTGGCACGCACTTTTTTAGCCAGCTGGCAGAGCTTGATATCAAGCATCAGCAGGCGCGGACGGTTTTTCTGTTCTGTCTGCAAAATGACTTTCATGGTCAGTACGGTACCGCTGACGATCGGTCAGATTTGCTGGCCCTGATTGAGGCGCTGCGCAAACAGTGCCTTCCGCAGAGCTGGCACACATGGCCTAACGAGGCGCCGGTCACCTCAGGAACGCCGCACAGAACGACACCCATGCCGCTGCGCAAATCGCTGTTACCCGGCGTGTTGATGGGCGTCTTACTGCTATACGGACTCCTTTTTCTTCTTCTTCGCTATAACGTTACGTAACCGCTATGTTGAAAAAATTAGCCTGTTTTACCGGCTGGCTGGTGGTGATCTGCCTGTCGCTACTCTTTTGCTTTATCCTGGGGCTGTGGCAAAACTGGGGTACGCCAGCGATATTGCTGTTCTGGCTGCTGTTGCTGTTGCTGGCCCCGCTGCTGTGGACGCTGTTTGTCGCCTGCCTGCAGGTAGTCAGGGGGCAGAAGGGGCGTCGGCTGCTGGAGAAGTATCGCCTGTCACGCAGAGAGTATCTGCTGCTGAACCACTGGAAAGCGGGCGCTGGCGTGATCAAAAGCGTTCAGCGTAAGCGCAATCGTCTACCCTGGTTTCTGCTTGTCGGCGAACGCTGCGGGAAAAGCACGCTGCTGGCCAGTTCCGGTTTGCCGCTATTTTACGGTGAGAGTGATGATGCTGTGCCTGGGCCAACCCGCACGCTGCGCTGGTGGTTTTTTCGCAGCCTCTGTGTCCTGGATCTCTCCAGTAATTTCCTCAACGGCGCAGCAACGTTTCGCCAGGGGTGGGGAAAGCTTGCCCAGTGGTGTACAAAAATGCCGGCTCCCGCAGGCATTATTATCACGTTGTCCATCAGTGACTTAATGAGCGAAGACTCGGGTCTGTTGCATGCCGCAGCCCGGAAACAGCGGGCGCTAATTGAACCGCTGATACAGCGCTTTGGCGATCGGCTGCCTCTCACCATGATGGTGACACAGTGCGATCGCTTCCCAGGCTTTAGTCTATGGCAACAGCAGCTCTCTGCTTCCCAGCGACAGCAGCCGTTGGGGTATCGCTGGGGCGCTCCGCCGCATATTGACGGAGAGGATCCGCGAGCCTTGCAGCCGCTGTTTGACTCGCTTAAACAGGGGTTCGCTCTTGTTCGGCTTAGCATGGCGCGGCCACTGCAGCTGAGTGCGCAAGATTATTTAGCATTGCTGGATTTCCCGGAGAGCTTCGCCCGGCTGGAGCAGCCCCTGCGCTGCTTTTTGGCTTCGCTATGCGAGCCCAACGCCTACTTTAGCCATGCTCAGCTGAGCAGCGTCTGGTTTAGCGCCGCTGAACCGCAGGCGGATAACCGCGGGCGGCGCGTGAGCGTCTTTACTCACGGCTTGCTAACGGAAGGGCTACCTGCCTTAAGCCAGCAGCATGCCGGGCTGCGCGGGTACCATCGCCGGAGAGGAAACACGCTGTATGGGGTAGTGCTGGCGGCCTGTGTAGGCTGGCTAGGAAGTGCAGCGTTGCAAACTGCTGGCAGACTCCAGCGCGATATTGCGCATATGCCGCCTGACGCGCTGGTGGCTTTTCTGGAAAAGGATGAACAGCAGTCAACAACGTCCCTCTTCACGCTACCTTTCGCCCCCATTTTGCAGCGGCAGCAGGCTCACGCGAGCGCTCAATTAGCGCAGATCGCGGCGACACCACGCCCTCTACCGCAGACGTTCAATGAGTACCAGCAACGCACGCTTGCCATGGCGCCAGCGCAGCAGCGAGAGTCTATTTTACGGCTGGCAAATGCGCTATTGGTCTGGCAGGCGATGCGCGATCGCGCCACCCTGCATGCGCTTCAGCCGTTGCCCGCCGTCGCTGAGGAGCTACGCCAGGACAGCTATCCCGCAACGCTCTCTTCGCCCACCCGGCTGGCGCTGGAACGTTACCACATGCAGCGCCCTGAGGGGGAACGCTGGCTGCGGGCTGCCAGGCAGCTGCTTGTGACGCTGGTTAATCACGATCCCTCCTTGCTATGGCTCCAGGCCCCTGCTGCACAACTGCCACCGGTAAGCCTCGCCACCTGGTGGCCCTCACTCCCGGAAGATGTCGCACTTTCCGGCGTCTGGACTCATCAAGGAGAGGCTACGCTTGCAGCCTGGATGGCGCAAATCGAGCATGCTGCTGGAGGCCCTCAGCCCGTTTTCCAGCATGCGCGTGAGCAGCGGTTAGCCATGAAACAGAACGCATGGCGGCAGTTCGTGATCGGTGCCAGCGCTGCTCTTGCCAGGACCACGCTTCCCTCTTTAACGCATAGCCAGCTGGTAGCCATGAGCCAAAACCAGAGCCAGGCCATGCAGTTTGCGGACAGAGCCATTGAGGAGCTTAGCGATATCCCTGCGTCGCACGCTCAGCCCTGGCTAACGACGCTACGTCATCTGCAGCAGCTTGCCTCCGCATCGGACAGTGCGGCCTTACTGAATAAAGCCGCGCGTGTTGATTCGCGTATCCGCCAGTCTGTGACCGCATGGCTTCGGGGAAAACCGGTGGTGGCTTCTGTTGATACCACGCAACCTGTACAGCGTGCCTGGCTTCAGTGGCAAAAAGTACGCAACGAGGCCGTAAATGACGCTATATCCCAAGGAAAAAATAGCGATCGACTTACTCGTGGCTTACTGACCTCGCCAGAGGAGGGTGGGGAGCCGAATCCGCTGGCAGGACTCACGCCGGCGCTGACGACGCTCAGAGAGCATCTCTCCGGAGCTGCAAATGACGCCGATACGGCGGCGGTTTGGTCGCTCTATCAGGAGGATGCTCATCGCCTGCTGGCCTACGCCATGACGCAAAGCGCCTGTTGGCTCAACGATCAATGGAAGAGTCTGGTTATTTGGCCGTTAGGTAAGGATGCAGAGCAGCGTAGTTACGAAGAGCAGCAGGCGCTGAGCCAGCAATCCGTAATGGATTTTCTGCGCGGCCCGGCAAAAGCCATGCTTGCTGCCACTCACAATGGCCCGGATGCCGCCGCCTATGCCGGTATGAAAGTCCCGCTAACGGCAGATTTTCTTCGTCTGGCTCGCCAGGTTATTACGCCAGAGATGCTGCAGGACGTACCGCAACGAGGCTCGACGCAGGAGGGAGACAAGCGGGCTGCTCTGCAGGCGAAAGTGGGTGCCCTGGTGCTACAGCTGGCTGAGCTGGAGAAGAAAAAGTGGAAGAGCGTTATCGCCAGCATGCCGGCTACCGTACCGGGCGGCGCGCGCGTGATCCCAACCGGGACGCAGCTCACGCTCCATTGCCAGCAGGGCGACCAGCAGCTTAACAGCATGAATTTCGCCGATAAGGCCGAATTTGTCTGGCAGCCTGGCGCCTGCTATGGGGTAACGCTCGGCGTGCTTTTCCCTGATTTTACTGCGCATTACCAACTCAGCGGCGACGATGCCTGGCCCATCTTTATTGACCGTCTTCTCACCGGCGAAACGCTGTTTGATAGCGAGGACTTTGATGACGATGCGGTGCTGTTAAGCCAGCTTGGCATTAAACAGATCCTGGTCCGCTTCAGCGTTGCCAACGCTCAGTCGGTAGAGGAGGCATGGCAAAGCTGGCGTGACCTGACGGAGCAAGTTGCCAGCATCAACGCCCAGATTGCCAGTATGGATGAACGTATTCAGCAGCAACAATCCGCTACGTCGCTGGCTGAGCCTATTTCAGCATTGCCCGGAAATATTGCGCAATGCCGGTAACTTCATTGAAGGAACGCTATGAATAACCATTTAAAACCCGTTATCAGTAAATTAACGCCAGAAGGGCGGGCGGCACTTGATGCAGCCATCAACCAGGCCGTTGCACAACAGCATGCGGCGGTTGGCCCTGAACATTTGCTAATGGCGCTTATACGTCAAGAGCACACGCTTTTTGAGTCGCTGGTATTACAGACCGGTTTGCCCGTTGACCAGCTCTTTGACGCGCTCTCTCACGCATTGATGCAGATAGCGATCCAGCAGGCTACGACTCCCGTTTTCGCTATCGAACTGGTGGAGTGGCTGGTCGACAGCTGGCTGCTGGCGAGCGCGGGCTGGGGGCAAAATGCGCTGGGGCCAGCGGCTATGCTGGCCAGTTTGTTAAGTAACGATGAGATACTGACGCCGCCTGGCCGCCAGGCGCTACAGTGCGATAGGCAGAGAGCACACGCGATACTGCAGGCCTGCGGATCCGATACGTCCCGGCCTGAAATTAACGTGCCAGCGGCAAATTCCGCGTTAGCGAAATATACGCGAAACTTAAGCGAGCTGGCCCGGCGGGGTGAACTCGATCCGGTGCTGGGGCGTGAGCTGGAGATCCGTCAAACGATCGATATCCTGCTGCGCCGTCGGCAAAATAACCCCATTCTTACCGGCGAGCCGGGAGTCGGTAAGACGGCCCTGGTTGAAGGACTGGCGTTGCGGATCGCAGAGGGATCGGTTCCCCCCATGCTGCAATCCATGGAGGTGTTAACGTTAGATCTGGGTCTGTTGCTGGCCGGTGCCAGCGTCAAAGGCGAATTTGAGAACCGGCTTCAGTCGCTGCTAAAAGAGATCGCCCATGCGCCCACCCCCATCATTCTGTTTATTGATGAAGCCCATACGCTGATTGGCGCAGGTGGACAAGCTGGGCAGGGCGATGCGGCGAACCTGCTTAAACCGGCGCTGGCCCGAGGGGAATTACGGGTGATTGGCGCAACGACGTGGGCGGAATATAAAAAATACGTTGAAAAAGATGCTGCGCTGACGCGTCGTTTTCAGGTGGTAAAGGTTGCTGAGCCAGACATCGACAAGGCGATGACTATGCTACGCGCCATGGTTCCCGCTATGTCACGGCATCACGGTATTCCGGTGCTGGAGAGCGCTATTCATGCCGCAGTGAACCTCTCGAGCCGCTATATCGCTGGGCGTCAACTGCCGGATAAATCGGTTAGCCTGCTGGACACCGCCTGCGCCCGGGTGGCGGTGTCCCAGGCGCATGAGCCAAAAGAGACCGAGGCCGTTGCCGTGCAGCTGCGCGCTATTCACAGCGAATGTGAGGCTCTGCAGCGTGAAGGCACTCAGCCCGAGCGGCAGGAGAAGCTGCTAACCCAGGCTGAAGCGTTACAAGTCAAACATGACCAGCTGCACAGAGAGTGGCAGGCGCAGCGCCAGCTGGTTCAGCGTCTGTTAAACAGTCAGGATGGGGACGAGATTACCCGCGATCGCGCTGAACTGGCCATGCGTCATCGGGATCATGCAATGGTATTTGAACGGGTAGATGCAACCTGCGTCGCGGATGTGGTAGCGGACTGGACCGGTATCCCGCTGGGCCGCATGTTGGAGAAGGAACATCAGCAGCTGGATGCGCTGTTCGACAGGCTGGCCGGGCGAATTATTGGTCAACAGCATGCCTTAGCTTATATAAGCCAACAAATTCGTATCAGCCGATCCGGGCTGGGCGATCCGCTTAAGCCTACCGGCGTCTATCTCTTAGCGGGGCCTTCCGGTACGGGTAAAACAGAAACCTCTCTTGCGCTGGCCGAACTGCTGTTTGGCGGCGAACATAACCTGGTCACCATCAATATGTCTGAATACCAGGAGGCGCATACGGTGTCAGGGCTGAAAGGTTCGCCGCCCGGCTATGTCGGTTACGGTCAGGGAGGAATACTGACCGAGGCGGTAAGGCGTAACCCCTATAGCGTGGTACTGCTGGATGAAGTAGAGAAAGCGCATCCGGACGTTATGGAGCTTTTTTATCAGGTGTTTGATAAGGGGTTAATTGAGGACGCGGAGGGACAGCCCATTAACTTCCGTAATACGCTCATCATCATGACCTCCAACCTTGCCAGCGAAGCGCTTGTTAACGCCTGGGATGCAGGTGAATGCTCTCCGGAAGCGTTGTGCAACGTCATCCGTCCCGAGTTTGAACGGGTATTTACCCCGGCGTTAATGGCAAGGATGACGTTGATCCCGTACCTGCCTCTGCAGCCAGACGCAATAGCGGAAATTATCACGCTGAAGCTTCAACGGTTAAACCAGCGTTACCAGCGCGCGACCGAAGGAGAGGTCTCTCTAAGCTGGAACAAGCGAGTCATTAACTGGATTGCGCAGCGCTGCCAGCGGCAACAAAGCGGGGCCAGGGATATCGACCGTGTCCTGGATGAACATATGCTGCCGCTGCTGGCAGCGCAGGTTTTAAAATCGTCAGCGCCGGGCGTCGTTAAAGTAATTGTTAATAACAATGCGCTGTTTTTGAAAGTAGAAAATCAACCTGTGCTTTAATGGTTATTGTTAACAAATAGTAGCAAAGACATTCTGCGATTTTAATAATTAATTTAGTGGAGGGTTTATATATGAAGGCAACGTGTGGATATTCAAAAGATAAATTCCCAGGAACGAATCATAGTATGACCACCCGACTGTACCCCGCTATACCAACGGCTTTCAGTGTGGATAGCATTGCGTGGGAGCTTGAAAATGATTTTTTACTGTTTACTGCCGGAAAAAGCAAGGGGCAGGATCTGTTGATTACCAGCCACGGCGGGTATTTCCCCTTTAATGGTGATTTTATCATTCCACCTGGCGTGGTGTTGAGCGTTCTCGGTCCTCACCAACATGCGTTGATAGATCCAGGCTTAGAAAACATGCTCAAACCCTCTGTCAGACCTTATGCAAACATCTCTACTAATAATATTACCTTTGGCGCAGTAAACAGAAACCAGTCTCCATGGGGAGAACCAAATAAGCATCCCTTCGAAAACCATATGCAATCCCTTAAAAGCATCACCGGGACTTACAGAACTGGCCGATTCAGAAATTATTCACTCCAAAAATATGAAGGCGATACAGAGAGAAATTATGATGGTATTCGTCGCTTCATTAATAATAATAACTTTGGCATTTGGACAGGGGATTCGACGAAGTACACTATGAGGCAAATAGACGTTCTCTCTGTCAGAAATCGACCGATGAGAATGGCTCCGACAATAAAAGATGCTGTAAAGGCGCTGATCAAAAAGGATATTTATTATGACAAAATTATTTTATGCTTCTGTCGATGCTCTATGTCTCCTTTCGCCGATTTTAAAGAAGATTACTACGCGGTAACATAATTGGAAGATAACGCAGCGTGTTTTTCCAACAAGCAATTAATCTGACTAATACTTGATTGTAAAACAGTTTAGCGACTGTCCTTTATAGGGTAGGGGTGAGAATTACATATTAATACAATATTAGATACAATTTAAGTCCATCATTATCCCATAACGTTATGTGACTAAATGATGTTATTTCCAATATGTTAAAAGGTAACTTTAAAATGAAAAAAAGTATCCTGGCAGGTGTGGTTCTCGGGATGTTGACCTGCGGCATGGCTCATGCTGCAGATGGTCAAATTAAGTTTACGGGTTCTCTGACCGCAGATGCCTGTAAGATCGATCCTACTTCTGCAGACCAGTCTGTAGTAATGGGTAATGTTGCAGTAAGCGCACTCGATAAAGGTATCGGCACTAAAGCCGCGCCCACTAAATTTAGTATTGCATTAACGGATTGCCCTGCGACAGTTACCGCAGCCGTTGTTAAGTTTGATGGTCTTTCTGATTCAGTGAATACTGACCTGTTGGCGTTAGATAGTGATTCAACTGCTTCTGGGGTAGGCATCGAAATTGCAGATAGCCTAGGTGCAGTCATCCCGGTTCATGAACCTTCGCCGTCCTATGCACTTGCAGAAGGTTCTAACACACTGGATTTTATCGCGCGTTATGTGTCTTCTGCGGCTAAACCAACCGCGGGTATCGCAAATGCGACGTCTCAGTTTACGCTAATCTACAATTAAGAATTTCTTAATCAATGAGTTGAGTGCTAAATCAGAACACCATAAGGATGTGTTGTTCTGATTTTTGATTAGTCAGGGAGAGGTAATGAAACTTATTAATTTGCTAATGGGATATATCCTGGCATTTTCATGCAGTAGCTATGCAGGCATAATTGTAGGTGGTACTCGTCTTGTATATGACAGTAGTAATAAAGAGTCCTCTATTTCAGTAAAGAACCCTGAGGGGTCTACGCCCTACCTCATACAGTCCTGGGTTGATGATGCAGGGCCAAATGATGATAACAAGCATGCTAAAAAGCCTCCGTTTATTGTTACGCCTCCCCTGTTCCGGCTTGATGCTGGTCTCGAGAACACGCTCAGGGTAGTAAAACTTAAAGAAACGGCGCTATTGCCAAAGGACAGAGAATCGGTTTTTTGGCTCAATATTAAATCAATACCCTCCGAAAGAAAAAATGCAGATGGTTCAGTTACGCAAAACAGACTGCAAATTTCAGTTAAAACCAGGATTAAGCTCTTTTACCGGCCTCAGGGGTTTGCGGATACGGTAGCTGAAGCGGCAGAAAAAATTAGCTTTAAGAGAGTCGGAGACAGCCTTATTGCCAGCAATCCAACGCCTTATTACTTTAGCTTTAACACCTTAAAGGTAGGCGGTGTCAATGTTGAGTCGTACAGTACTATGCTACCCCCTAAAGGTGAAGCGCAATATAAGTTAAAGGGTAATGGGGGAGCGGTAGAGTGGAATTACATTAACGATTTTGGTGGTATCTCAAAAACGTTAGTGGTTCCTGTTAAATAATATCAATGAAAATTATATATTGCATATAAATTACCCGGGTTGTTATCAGGGTGTTGCGTTTATATGCTGACACCCATCAATTCTTGAAATAATAAAAATGAAACGCTTTACTTACAATCGAGTAGCCTTTTCACTATTGTGTTTGTTCAGTAATGTGACTTTTGGTCAGGATACCTTTAACCTGAACGCCTTAGAGCTTGATAATCCGGGAAACATCCCCGCTGACTTAAGCCAGTTCTCTATGCCCGGTGGGCAGTTACCCGGGTTATATCATGTTGATATTTTTATTAATAATGAAAAAAAAGATACCCGAGATATTAACTTTGTCAAAAGTTCAGATGGCGGAATAACGCCAGAACTGACGGTGGCGCAGCTTTCAGAATATGGAGTGAAAATTGGCGAAATAAGGTCTCTGGAGAATGTTAACGTAAAGAAAAAAATCACCCCTCTGGAGCGCTACATCACGGGCTCAACGGTGAAATTTGATTTTCAGCATCAAGCGCTGAAGATTACGATCCCACAGGCGCAAATGGAAAATTCGGCTCGTGGCTACATACCTCCACAACTTTGGGATGACGGCGTACCTGCACTGCTTGCAAGCTATGATTTTACCGGCTCGAACACTAAGCAAAAAAATGGCGGCAGCGATAACGATAGCTATTTTCTGAATCTTCACAGTGGCCTGAACGCTGGAGCCTGGCGCTTCAGAAATTACAGTACCTGGAATTACAGTAAAAGTAGCCATAGTGATGCAGAAAGCGCATGGGATTCTATCAACTCCTGGGCGCAGAGAGATATAAAAAAAATCAAAGGCCAGCTTATCGTGGGCGACACGTTCACGTCTTCTGATATTTTTGATAGCTTTCAGTTCAAAGGCGTTCAGCTTATTTCTGATGATAATATGCTGCCTGATAGCCAGAGAGGGTTTGCACCGATTATTAGGGGGATCGCTAACAGTAACGCCAGGGTCACGGTAAAACAAAATAATTCAATTATTTATCAAGAGTATGTGCCCCCAGGCGCGTTCGTGATTGACGATCTCTATCCCACTTCCGCAGGCGGAGATCTGCAGGTAACTATTACTGAATCTGATGGTTCAGAAAGGACTTTTACCCAGGCCTTCTCAAGCGTTCCTGTGATGCAACGAGAAGGGCGTTTGAAATATGCCTATACGGCAGGCAAGTATCGATCATCATATGACGGTGGTGATGAACCCGATTTTGGCCAACTTACGCTGATCTATGGCCTTTCGAGTCGTTTTACCTTATATGGTGGCAGCCAGTACGCAGAAAAATATCACTCCTGGTCACTAGGCATAGGTACGAATTTGGAAGGGCTGGGCTCGGTCTCCGTAGACGCAACCGCAGCTGCAACGGATTTTGATACTGACGGACGCACCGATCATAAAGACGGGCAGTCATATCGTTTTCAGTATATGAAATCTTTTGATGAAACAGACACAACGCTCTCATTGGCCGGGTACCGTTACTCAACGTCCGGATTTTATTCTTTTAATGAAGCGAACGACCTCAATAATAGCTCATTTAATAGTGATAATTATGATAATGAGCAGTATCAGAGAAGCCATAACAAGAAGAACAAAATCCAGCTTAATTTTACCCAGGAAGTGCTTGATGGCGCATGGGGTAGTTTTTCTGTTGATGGTTACCAGCAGGATTACTGGCAAGAAGAGGGGCACGAGCGAAATTTTAGTTTAAGCTATAATAATAGCATTGCTGATATTTCTTATGGTATCAACTACACCTATAGTTTAACCCCTTATCAGGATGGCTCAGATCAGCAGTTGGCGTTTAATGTGAGTATTCCACTTTCTCACTGGATGCCAAAGTCAAATGCCTATGCGAACTATAATAGCACGTCCAGTCGCCATGGTGATACGGCACAACAACTTGGTTTGAGCGGCACAGCCTTAAAAGGCGATAATCTTTCGTATTCGATAATGCAGGGCTATAACAATCAATCGAAAGATACCAATGGTCAACTCTCTGCTGACTATAAAGGAACATACGGCGATGCCAACATTGGCTATAACTATGATAATGACTCACGGCAGATAAATTATGGACTGGAAGGATCAATTGTTGCTCATCAGTTTGGTGTCACCTTTTCCCAGCCAATTTCTGGCGATATGGCGTCAATTGCCCTGGTTCGTGCTGTCGGAGCAAAAGATGTAAAAATTCTTAATAATACCGGGGTGGCAACGGACTGGCGTGGATATACTGTTGTCCCGTATCTAAACCCCTATCGTCGTACCAGCATCAGGTTGGATACCAGGAGCCTTGACGATAATATTGATCTGGAGAACAGCGTTGAGAGTACTGTCCCCACGGCAGGTGCCGTTGTGATCGCAAATTATAAAACACATAGCGGTAATCGGGCTCTATTCACGTTAATTCGTCCCGATGGTTCTCCAGTACCGTTTGGCGCAACCGTGACTATTTCCGACGATAATAGAGAAAATATTGTTAGCGAAGGCGGGCAGGTCTATTTAACCGGGCTTAAGGGATCAGGTATTATTCATATGTCATGGGGTAAAGGGGCGGGCAATAGCTGCATTTCTCATTACGATCTCAGCACTGCTAATCATGATGGTGGAATAGACACTATGACTCTACAGTGTTCATAGCATAACGATCGGGATAAATAATGAATAAGTTAATATTAATTTTCAGCTGGATTTTATTGATTGCCGGGGCCTCGGCAGGAGAAAATATCCAGGTTAATTTTACGGGTACAGTCAGTGATGCAACCTGTGAAATACAAACTGACTCACAGAATCCTGAAGTTAACCTTGGCGAGCTTTATAATCAAGATCTGGAAGAGGCAGGAAGCGCTTCCGAGTGGGTCAACTTTAATATCACGTTATTTAATTGTCCGCCAGCACTTAAAACGGTGAGCGCAGCGTTTTCGGGTACGCCTGATGGAAACGATGCCTCCTTATATAAAAGCACCGGGGATGCAAGCAACGTTGCCGTTGAACTACAGGATCAGAATACCCAGCGTGCTCTTGGCCATGGTGCTGTTGATACCGTAAATATTTTGCCATCGGGTAATGCGGTATTCAATCTTCAGGCACGGGCGAAAACGGTTGTCGGAAATGTAACTGCCGGAACAATAGACAGCCTGATTGAAATGACCTATACATACAACTAAGGTAATTATGCACAAGTTAACGTTCTCATTATTTATCCTCTGTATCGTATTCGGGTTTAACTGCCTTGCCGGGCAGAATTCAACCATAAAAGTATCTGGCGTTGTCTACGTAGCGGCATGTCGAGTTGATCCTTCCTCTGTCGATATCCCCGTGGATATGGGGAAACATAGTATCTACCAGCTCAAAAATATCGGGGATTCTACTGAACCCGTCTCTTTCAGTATAACGCTGAGGGATTGTCCGGAAACTACCCACTCCGCACGGGTCAAAATGGATGGTATAGCTGATGCCAGTAATAATAGTTTATTCAGGATTGATAACGTTGCGGATAGCGCGACCGGGATCGGCGTCGCTATATATGATGTTACAGGCGCCATTCTTTCGTTAGCTTCAACGTCAGCACCTTATAACTTGCGGAAGGGAGATAATACCTTATCCTTCGCTGCCAACTATGTCGTGTCTACACTTCCGGTCACAAACGGGGTGGCTGATGCCACTGTCGATTTCACGCTAATTTATCAGTAATTATAATTGCTGAAAATAATTTATTATATTGGTTATGTTTATGAATAAATATCTTACCTTATTGTTAATGCTTGTACTCTCTTTTGGCGCACAAGCCAAAGTCACAAATTGTTCCGGAGGAGGGTATACGTTTAAAATTAACTTGGGAAACATAACTGTTGATCCGACATTGAAAGTAGGTGATGTTATTACGACTCAGGATCTTTGGGCAACGGATCAGGCTATTACAACAACATTTGGCTCATGGTATATCTACTTCAAATATTCAAATAAAAGTCCGGGAGCATACCATGCTATAGAGACTAATTTAAAAGGTATTGGCGTGCGCATGTCAATGAAAGATATACCAAATAGCTATTTCCCTTATACAGCCAAAGGAACCTGTAGAGGCTTAATATCATGTACGGGGGCCATGCCTGATAATATGACTGTGGAAAAGCTGGAATTGATTAAAACGGCTGATACTACAGACTCTGGAGATCTCTCCGGGGGGGTGTTTGCCTATGCACAATGTGACAATGGCCAGATATATACAAACTTTGCTTTTGGCACGTCGCATATCACCAATTCCACCTGCGATCTCGATTCGCCCTCATTAAATGTCGATTTAGGTGATTACAAGACAACAGATTTTACCGGTGTGGGCACGACGACCGATAAAAAAACGGTGGCAATACCGGTGACATGTACCGGTGCTGATTCTGCTTTTTCATTGTCCGTTAGCGCAGTAAATCCTGCGGATACCACCAACGGTGTTATGGCACTGGACAGCGGTGGTGCATCGGGTATTGGTGTTCAGTTACTACAAAGCGATGGTGTAACACCCGTGCCGCTTACCAGTAGTTCCTGGAGTGCGGGTACATCTATCCCAGGAAGTAATACCCTAAACCTTTTTGCCAGATATTATCAGCTTGATAATACCGTGACTTCCGGTAATGCCACGGCGAGCGTAACGTTAACGTTTAACTACAAATGATGAACAGCGCAGGCGCTGGCCCATAGGGTGAGTCGCAAGGATGTAGGGATTTGTAAAACGCGCGTCTAAAGGGGTGAGGAGAAAAACAAGTTACATTCAGTATCTGATATACTAAATGTTTTAGATTTCCTTCCCTCTTGCATAAGGATGCGCTACTCTCAAAAATGCGCGCTCTACCAGAACGGGTTGGGCCATTTTTTTAATACACAAAACGTTAGACTAACATCTGATAGATATTTTATAATCAAAGGTTAAAAAATGAAAAAAGCAACCCCGGAATATACGCCTGTTGACTTGTCTCGTTGGGCAAGGAAGGAGCATTTTGAAGTATTTCAGTCGTTTGCTCAATGTACTTTTAACCAAACCGTCCTTTTGGATATTACCGCGCTGCTAAAGCATGTAAAGCAAGCTGGCTGGAAATTTTATCCTACTATTATTTTCCTTCTTTCTAAAGTCGTAAACAATCATGCGGAGTTCCGCATGGCTATAAAAAATAATGAACTTGTTATATGGAATGAAATTCATCCAAGCTACACAATTTTCCATAATGAAACGGAAACTTTTTCATCATTATGGAGTCACTACGAGGGCAATATTCATCACTTCCAAAAAACTTATTCTGAAGATACCGCACAGTATGGTGATAACCTCTCTTATTGGCCTAAGGGGGAATCTCCGGAAAATGTATTTTTCATATCGGCTATTCCTTGGGTAAGTTTTACCAGTTTTAATACCAATGTTGCTAACATGCAGAACTTTTTTTCTCCCATGTTCACTCTTGGGAAATACTATAAACAAGATGAAAAAATATTACTGCCTCTCGCCGTTCTGGTACATCATTCCGTGTGCGATGGTTTCCATGTGGCAAGACTGATCAATGAGTTACAAGAGATGTGTGATGACATAGTGCGCCTTTCAGAGGCACACAAATTTTGATGCGCCAGAACTCTTTAAGACCGCCTTTTCCCTTTAACCGTTTCTGATTTTCTCATCTACATAAGGCTGAGGTTTACCAAACAGATAGCCTTGTGAGAAATCACAGCCCAGCACCTGAAGGCTTTCCAGCTGCTCCTTAGTTTCAACACCTTCCGCAACGGCCTTCATATCGAGGGATTTTGCCATGCCGGTGATAAGCCTGATGATATTAAGAGCGTCTTCCTGTGTTGATATCGAATGCACAAAGGACTTGTCTATTTTGATTTTATCGAAGGCAAGCCTGCTGAGGCGCGAAAGAGAAGAATAACCGGTACCAAAATCATCGATGGAGATTTTCACCCCCAAGCCTCGCAGCATGCTAAGCGTATTCATCGGCGTACTGCTTTCAGTAAAGAGAGAGGATTCAGTCACTTCCAGTTCAAGACGCTCGGCGGGGAGTCCCGTTTCGTTCAGAATGGACAGCACTATCCCGCCAAAGGCTTCGCTGCTTAGTTGGACAGGAGAGACATTCACTGAAATTTTAGCTGGGATCGCCCAGGAAGCGGCTTCCCGGCAGGCTATTTCAAGCACTGATTTCCCCATCTCGTTAATCATTCCTGTTTTCTCAGCCACAGGAATAAAGCTGTCCGGCGACAGGAGGCCCTTCAGAGGATGTATCCAACGAATAAGAGCTTCATAGCTGTAAATTTCTCGGCTGAATGAATCGACAATAGGCTGATAGTAAACCACGAACTCTTTGTTTACTAACGCCTGTGCCATATCATGCTCAAGGGTTCGGCTTTCTTGCAGTTTTTCTAACATCCATTGTCGGAAGACTTTTATCTTACCCGCGCCTTCATTTTTGGCTTCATAAAGAGCCAAATCGGCAAATTTGTAGAGATAGTCGGAGCGGCGTTCAGTGTCTGAGATAACAATGCCGACAGTGGTGGTTATAGTGATAATCGTATTATAAAGAGTGTAGGGCTGGCTAATAGCATCGATTATATTTTGGGCTAGTGAAACGGCACAACTCTCCGTCAGGCCACTCGAGATAAACGCGAACTCATCACCGCCTAAACGAGAAAGCGTATCGGAAATCAGGCCCATCGAAATGAGACGCTGTGATATCTGGCGTAATAACATATCGCCGACATCATGACCATACGTATCATTGACCTCCTTGAATCGATCTAAATCAAACAACATCACAACCACAGAATTATTGCTTTTTACTGCGATCTCGATGGTTTCATTCAAATTCCCCCAGAAAAAATGGCGATTATTCATCTGTGTCAGTGAGTCATGGAAGATGTCATACTCCAACTTTGCATTCTGGGTTTGCAGTTTTTCTTTAGATTCTTGCAGTGCATCAGCAAGATTTTGTACCTGTAGATGTGTCTTCCGAATATTTCGGTTTTGATAAAATACCAGCACGCCAAGTATCGCACTCATTATGATGAGCAATAAAGATGTCGCTGAGTAAATATAGTACAGAGTTTTAATTTTCAGATTGGCGTCATTGATCAAGTTGATATCTTTATCTAAAGCGCCGGACGATAGACGTCCCAGTTGAGCATTAAGCGTCTGCATTTTTTTAAGATATTCATGGAGTTCTGAGCGGTTCATTTTCTCAAGATGAATATCCAGATACTCAAGCATCTTCTCAAGCTGTAAAGCCAGAGTATGATGGGCTCTATTACTCTCTATGTAATTCCTCAGGTCACCTTCTTTCATTAAATCACTTTGGCTGAGCATAAGATCGAGACGCATGCGCACATCATCCAGCGACATCGTCTCATCGATAGTGTAAAGCCCAAGCGACGATTCAAGACGGTAATATTCTGATACTATCTGAGCAGCAGACCACGCAGCGGCGTAGTGAGTCAGTTTCTGCAGCTCTTGTTGCCTTTCATGCACAAGAAAGGAGATATATCCGGTAGATATAAAAAGGAAACAAATGATACCAGCCAGAATTCTATTCATGTTGGTCTTCTGACCCCTTACTCTATATTCATTCTACTGACTTGCCAGGCCGATCTTGAATAATAAATCTGATTATTCAGCTCAGGCTTGCTGTCATAAGGATAAACAACAAACAACGGGCCTTTATCACGGATGCGCATATATTCTCCGTTGACTTTTAAAGCAAGGATAACATTGTGTTTCTTAAAATCACTGAGCGGGATTTCGGTGGTGTAGTCGTTGAGCGCTGTGACCTTAACAACAGAACCTTTCGCCCCGACATAGTCCATGAGCTTTTGCAGTGAAATACCCGCAAAGGTAGTGCGGCCATCATACCAGGGAGACGTTGTCTGAAAGCTGACCATACCCAGTTTCTCGAGGCTGGCGAGATCAAAAACGGCTTTGCCATCATCATTTGTATTTTCGATATTACCAGACAGCGTTAAAAGCACTTTACCAGCAGGTCTGGAAAGTTCACCCGCCCAGACCGGTGTGAAGAGCACAAAGCTTACCAGCATAACAATCAACCGCATTCTAACCTCGTATATCAACCGGATGTTAAAGAATTATAATTTAGTTACTGTGTTATTTACATATGCTCCATGTCTATTGTTGATGTCCGCTCTCCAGAACGAAAAAACCCCCGCCAAAGGCGAGGGTTAAGAATAAGGGGTACCCGGACGAGACATCGAACACGCTTCAATGGAGAGTCCGGCTCGCCAAAAGCAAAAAACCCGCCATAGGCGGGTTCTTCTGAATAGTGGTGCCCGGACTCGGACTAACGCCGAAGGCGTTGAACAGCGCTTGCGCTGGCCCCGAAGGGGTGAGCCGCCTGCGGCGAATAATCGAACG
>NZ_DAMACX010000031.1:0-52554 GCF_031998825.1 Pseudescherichia sp. | reverse complement strand
TAAACGGCACGGTGTTCCCTTCATCAAGCAGGCGAACGGCAGCTTCTACCTGTTCGGCACTGGCCTGAAGTTCACCCGCAATAATGCGGCAGAGCGAATCATTCATCATGGCTATTTCATCTAGTGGATCGAGTGGTGGATCGAAAATCAGGGGGATAGTTATACGGACTGGCTGGCAAAAATGCCAGCCGGGGAGGATGCTCCAGGACTATTTAACGTACTCAATTTCGTTGACGTACCAGCTCGCCTCACCGCCCGGCGTCTGGACGATCGCCAGGTCACCGACCTCTTTCTTCAGCAGCGCACGGGCCATTGGGGAATCGATGGAGATATAGTCCTTGCGGCCAAAAATCTCGTCGTAGCCCACGATGCGAAAGCGTTTAGTGTCGCCGTCGTCGTTTTCGATCTCCACCCAGGCACCGAAGAACACTTTGCCCTCCTGCTGCGGGGAGTAATCAACAATTTTCAGGTTTTCCAGGCATTTCGTCAGGTATCTGACGCGGCGGTCAATTTCCCGCAGGCGTTTTTTATTATACTGATAGTCAGCATTCTCGCTGCGGTCGCCGAGACTTGCCGCCCAGGTCACCTTTTTCGTGACCTCCGGGCGCTCCTGACGCCAGAGATAGTCCAGCTCCTGTTTAAGCTTGTCGTAACCTTCTCGGGTGATAAGTGGCGTTTTCATCCGGTTTATGCCTTTAAGCTGCTGTTAAATATGCTTTGTAACAATTTCGACTAGAATGTATACCAGATTTCGCTGGTGGTCGGCGCACACTTTTTTAGAATACGCACTTATATTGTCCGAACCTTTGGGAGTACAAACAATGCAAGAGAATTATAAGATTCTGGTCGTCGATGACGATATGCGCCTGCGCGCACTGCTGGAACGTTATCTCACCGAGCAAGGCTTCCAGGTTCGCAGCGTGGCCAACGCAGAACAGATGGATCGCCTGCTTACCCGTGAATCCTTCCACCTGATGGTACTCGACCTGATGCTTCCCGGCGAGGACGGTTTGTCCATCTGCCGCCGCCTGCGTAGCCAGAGCAACCCGATGCCGATCATTATGGTCACGGCGAAAGGGGAAGAGGTTGACCGTATCGTGGGGCTGGAGATCGGCGCGGACGACTATATTCCGAAGCCGTTTAACCCTCGCGAGCTGCTGGCCCGCATCCGTGCAGTGCTGCGCCGCCAGGCCAATGAGCTGCCCGGCGCGCCGTCGCAGGATGAAGCCGTGATTCAGTTTGGTAAGTTCAAGCTCAACCTCGGCACCCGTGAAATGTTCCGCGAAGATGAGCCGATGCCGCTCACCAGCGGCGAGTTTGCGGTGCTGAAGGCGCTGGTTAGTCACCCGCGTGAGCCGCTCTCCCGCGATAAGTTGATGAACCTGGCGCGTGGCCGCGAATATTCGGCAATGGAACGTTCCATTGACGTACAAATCTCCCGCCTGCGCCGCATGGTGGAAGAGGATCCGGCGCACCCGCGCTATATTCAGACCGTCTGGGGTCTGGGCTACGTCTTTGTGCCGGACGGCTCTAAAGCATGAGGCGACTGCGCTTCTCGCCGCGAAGTTCCTTTGCCCGCACGCTGCTGCTGATTGTCACCCTGCTGTTTGTCAGCCTGGTGACAACCTATCTGGTGGTGCTGAACTTTGCCATTCTGCCCAGCCTGCAGCAGTTTAATAAGGTGCTGGCGTACGAAGTGCGTATGCTGATGACCGACAAGCTGCAGCTGGAGGATGGCACGCAGCTGGTAGTGCCCCCGGCTTTCCGCCGGGAGATCTATCGTGAGCTGGGTATCTCCCTCTACTCGAACGAGGCGGCGGAAGATGCCGGTCTGCGCTGGGCGCAGCACTATGGCTTTTTAAGCCAGCAGATGGCCCAGCAGCTGGGCGGCCCGACGGAAGTGCGCGTTGAGGTAAACAAAAGCTCGCCGGTGGTATGGCTGAAGACGTGGCTGTCGCCCAACATCTGGGTGCGTGTGCCGCTAACCGAGATCCACCAGGGCGACTTCTCACCGCTGTTCCGCTACACCCTGGCGATTATGCTGCTGGCGATAGGCGGAGCGTGGCTCTTTATACGTATTCAGAACCGACCGCTGGTGGATCTTGAGCATGCGGCGCTGAAGGTGGGGAAAGGGCAGATCCCGCCCCCGCTGCGCGAGTATGGCGCGTCGGAGGTGCGCTCGGTGACCCGGGCCTTCAACCAGATGGCGGCAGGGGTTAAGCAGCTTGCCGACGATCGTACCCTGTTGATGGCCGGTGTCAGCCACGATCTGCGTACGCCGCTGACCCGCATCCGGCTGGCGACGGAGATGATGGGCGAGCAGGATGGCTACCTGTCGGAGTCGATCAACAAAGATATCGAAGAGTGTAACGCCATTATCGAGCAGTTTATCGACTATCTGCGTACCGGCCAGGAGATGCCGATGGAGATAGCCGAGCTGAATGCGGTGCTGGGGGAAGTGGTTGCGGCAGAGAGCGGCTACGAGCGTGAAATTGATACCGCGCTGCATCCGGAAGAGATCTACCTGCGCATGCATCCGCTGTCAATTAAGCGCGCCATCGCCAACATGGTGGTAAACGCCGCCCGTTACGGCAACGGCTGGATCCGGGTTAGCAGCGGCAGCGAGGCGAACCGCGCCTGGTTCCAGGTAGAAGACGACGGTCCGGGCATTAAGCCGGAACAGCGCAAGCACCTGTTCCAGCCCTTTGTGCGCGGCGACAGCGCCCGCAGCACCAGCGGCACCGGATTAGGGCTGGCAATCGTACAGCGTATCGTCGACAACCATAACGGCATGCTGGAGCTGAGCACCAGCGAGCGCGGCGGTCTTTCGATTCGCGCCTGGTTCCCTGTTCCCGTGACCCGTGGTCAGAATAATGTGTAGGACGTAGGCCGGGTAAGCGCAGCGCCACCCGGCGTTTTACATGCTTATAATTTCGGTCCTGCGCTCACCAACGCCGCACCCGCAGGCGTATCGGTATACTTCTCAAAGTTCTCAATAAACAGCTTCGCCAGCGCGGTGGCTTTCTCCTGCCACTGCTCAGGAGAGGCGTAGGTGTTACGCGGATCGAGGATCTGTGGATCGACGCCCGGCAGGCTGGTGGGGATTGCCAGATCAAAGATCGGCAGCGTAAAGGTGTCAGCCTTATCAATAGAGCCATCCAGGATGGCGTCAATAATGGCGCGCGTATCTTTGATAGAGATCCGTTTCCCCGTGCCGTTCCAGCCGGTATTGACCAGATAGGCCTGCGCGCCCGCCGCCTGCATCCGTTTGACCAGCACTTCGGCATACTGCGTCGGGTGTAGAGAGAGGAACGCCGCGCCAAAGCAGGCGGAGAAGGTTGGGGTGGGCTCCGTCACGCCGCGTTCGGTACCGGCCAGCTTGGCGGTAAAGCCAGAGAGGAAGTGGTACTGCGTCTGATTAGCGTTCAGGCGCGAGACCGGCGGCAATACGCCAAAGGCGTCGGCGGTCAGGAAGATAACCCTGGTGGCGTGGCCCGCTTTTGATACCGGCTTGACGATATTATCGATGTGGTAGAGGGGATAGGAGACGCGGGTGTTTTCGGTCTTGCTGCCGTCGTCAAAATCGATGGTCCCGTCGTCGAGTACGGTAACGTTCTCCAGCAGCGCGTCGCGGCGAATAGCATTATAGATATCCGGCTCCGCCTCACGGGAGAGTTTGATGGTCTTGGCGTAGCAGCCGCCTTCGAAGTTAAACACGCCGTCGTCATCCCAGCCGTGCTCGTCGTCGCCAATCAGGCGGCGCTTGGGATCGGTGGAGAGCGTGGTTTTGCCGGTGCCGGAGAGGCCAAAGAACACCGCCACGTCGCCCGCTTCACCGACGTTCGCCGAGCAGTGCATAGAGGCGACGCCCTTGAGCGGCAACAGGTAGTTCATAATCGAGAACATCCCTTTCTTCATCTCGCCGCCGTACCAGGTGCCGCCGATAAGCTGAATGCGCTCGGTCAGGTTAAAGGCAACGAAATTCTCAGAGTGAAGACCCTGCTCCTTCCACTGTGAGTTTGTGCATTTTGCACCATTCATGACGATAAAGTCCGGCGTAAAGTCAGCCAGCTCCTCATCCGTCGGGCGGATAAACATATTCTTCACAAAGTGCGCCTGCCAGGCCACTTCGGTAATAAAGCGCACCGCGAGGCGGGTATCGGCATTCGCCCCACAGAAGGCGTCGATAATAAACAGTCGCTTGCCGGAGAGCTGCTGGGTCACCAGCCCTTTCAGCTGCTGCCATACCTCGGGAGAGAGCGGTTTGTTGTCGTTCTTGCCTTTGCCTTTATCTGCCCACCACACGGTGTCGCGGGTAGTGTCATCGCGGACAATGTACTTATCTTTCGGCGAACGCCCGGTAAACACGCCGGTATCGACGGCGACAGCACCAGAATTCGTCACTCTGCCCCGCTCAAATCCTTCCAGGTCTGGACTGAGTTCTTCCTGATACAGCGTATCGTAGTCGGGGTTATAGACGATATCCTGAACATCATTGATACCATAAGCCTTGAGATCCTGCGGGGTTAAACGTTTAACGCGCATGTCACTGCTCCTTAGCCAATATGTATTGCCTGCGATTGTAGGGTTATTCTGAGGGGGTTAACCGCGACGAGGCTCATAGATTTATGCATCCAGACAAGCCTTCGCTGGTGAAAACGCTGTTAGAGGTACCCGTAAGCGAGACAAATTATGGCAGGATTCATCAGATGCATAGCGAAAATGCTCTATAAAGGCAAAAAGCAGGTCAATTTATCGGTGAGATTGTGAGTGTAATCGCTTTCCGGTAAGCAAACGGCGCGCCGTCTGGCAACGGCGCGCTAAAAGGATCAGTGTACCTGCGGATCGGCAGGAGAGGCGTTGTTGCGGATCTCCGCAATATCCATGGCGTTAAACAGATAGTGGTTGCCACAGTAGTCGCAATGCATATCGATTTCGCCATCCTCCTCCAGAATGCTGTCGATCTCCTCATCCGGCAGCGTCTTCAGCGCCCCGGCGCAGCGTTCACGAGAACAGGTGCACTTAAACTCAACGTCTTGCGGATCGTAGAGCGTCACCTCTTCTTCGTGATAGAGACGCCACAGCACTTCGTTCGCCGGCAGGGTAAGCAGCTCTTCCGTTTTGATGGTGTCGGTCAGCGTCGCCAGGTGTTCGAAGTCATTAGCATCGGTATCCTGGGCTGGCAGCACCTGTAACAGCATACCGCCTGCGGCTGGCAGGCCGTCGACCTCGCCGGTGCGGATGTAGAGGCGCGTCGGCAGCTGCTCCGAGCGCATGAAGTAGTCCTCCAGACACGCTGCCAGCGTATCACCTTCCAGGCCAACAACGCCCTGATAGCGCTCGCCCTCTTCCGGGGAGATGGTGATCACCAGATAGCCGTTGCCGACCAGGGTTTTCAGATCGGCATCGTCTGCGATCTCGCCCTGAACACGGGCCACGCCGCGCAGCTGCTGCTTGTTGTTGCCGTTGATGACCGCGAGGCTCATCGGGCCGTCGCCCTGCAGCTGGACGGTAATGTCACCGGCAAACTTCAGCGTAGCGGTCAGCAGGCTGGTGGCCACCAGCAGCTCCGCGAGGATGTTTTTCACCGGCTGCGGATAGCTGTGGTTTTCAAGGATCTGCCGCAGGCTTTCGGATACCGTTACCAGTTCGCCACGAACAGCGTAGTTTTCAAACAGATAGCGGTGTAATTGGTCGTGTTGGGCCATAATTATCTCTCTGGAGGGCGAAGACTACTCGTCATCACCGTATTTAAATTTCATCAGGTCGCGGCGCTCTTTTTTATCCGGGCGACGCTCCGGGTGCGGCATCGTTAACGCGTTCATCTTGCGGGCCAGCGCCATCTTCTCGCGTTTTTCAATACTCTCAGCCGTCTCTTCATACAGCGCTACCGCCTCGCTTGCTGGGCGGCGCTGATCGGTAATGGCTTTTACCACTACCGTGCGTTCATCGTTTCCCTGACGCAGGGTCAGGGTGGCATTCAGCTCGACGATTTTACCCGGCTTGCTGCGTTGCCCGTTGTAGTGCACCTTGCCACCCTCGATCATCTCGCGGGCCAGGGCGCGGGTTTTGTAAAAGCGCGCCGCCCAGAGCCATTTGTCTAAGCGGACTTCTTGCGCGGGCTTTTCTTTCATCGCGTCTCCTTCATTTGAGGGAGGGGATCAGGCGGCGATAGTCGTTGAGTCCAGGGTGGCGCTGATAGCGCTTCTCCACCAGCCCGGAGTCAGGATTGGTGACGCCGAGACAGTAACGAATACCGAATGTCGCCGCCGCATCCAGAATCGGCTCGCTGTCATCAATAAACAGCGTCTTCTCCGGGTTCAGGCCGGTAGCCTCAACGACGGCTTGCCACAATCGTTGATCCTCTTTCGGATAACCAAATGTGTGGGTAGAAAGCAATAAATCAAGGTGTGCGCCAAGCCCGGTATGCTCAAGCTTCACCGCCAGGTTATGCGGGTGCGCATTGGTGAGCAGAATGCGACGCTTGCCACAGGCTTTCAGCGCGTCCAGAAAAGGCACCGTATCCTCACGCAGAACGGCACGTGCTCCCTCAGCGGTGGTCATGGCACAGATATCGAGGCCGAGACGTTCGCTCCAGTAATCCAGACAGTACCAGTTTAGCGTATGCTGCACGGCATGGTACTCCGCCTGCATGTGCGCCTGCGCCTCGGGCGGCGTTAAGCCACGCGCGGAACCAAAGGTCTCCGGTACCAGCGTCTGCCAGAAGTAGTTATCGAACGCGAGGTCCAGCAGCGTGCCGTCCATGTCCAGCAGCACGGTCTCCACGTCCTGCCAGTTGATATCAATATGCATGAGATACTCCTGCGAGAGGATAAGCGCGACAGGGTAGCATACCCCGACGCGCGTCGTATTTATCAGATGAGGCGATCAGATGAGGCTGTCGGAGGCCTGAAGCAGCTGCGGATTCAGGCAGCTGTCGTAGTACTCCTGAATATCGGCAAGGCGTGAGCGGTGGCGCTGATAGCGACGCACGGCCTGGACGGCGTTATAGAGAGTAGAGACGATCATCGCCAGCAGCAGCAGCGCAGTACCAATATAGCGCCACAGTCCGGCGCTGGATGGCATCCGGTGCAGGCTAACATGCTTCGTTCCGTTGGCATCGGTATAGATGTTAGTGACGATACCCTCGGCGCTAAACGGGGTCTGCATTAACATTTGTGCCAGCCGTTGAAACTCGTTCCACTGCTCCTGGGGCGGATAGTCATACAGGGCAATCGGCGGCCAGGGCTGATCCACCAGCTCGCTGCCCTCATCGCTGGCGATCACAAACCCGCCCGGCGCCGGGCTGTTCAACGCCTGGGCGGCACGTGAGGTCTCGCGCAGCAGGAAGGGGGCGGTGGAGGTGGTGACCAGATTATCGAGGGATTCGGCGCTGACCGGACGCAGCAGTACGTTGACACCGCTGAGCCTGCCGGCGCTGGCGCGCTTGGTCAGCGTCTCCCAGTCTTTGGTGTTGCCGAGGTTCACCAGCGCATTTTTCAGCCGCACGCATTCGTCGTCGGCAGAGCAGAGATCCTGAGTTTTCAGCACAATCTCGGCGAAATCATCTAACAGTACCATGCCCGACTTCTGAATCGCCGAGCGCAGCGCGGCGCTGACGTGGGAATCCTCTTCGCTGGAGGGGTGCAGCTGGCGGTTGACCGCCTGGATCAGCGCGTTCGCTTTATTAACGGTATCGGATTCCGGCAGCGGCAGCGGCGGCGCATCGTTCCAGATAATCTGCGAGCAGTCGAACGGTGAGAAAGGCGAGTTTTGCCGTCCGCGCCAATTCTCCTGCATATGAATATTGCACATCCCGGTGCCCTGGATGCTCAGGGTATCACCTATCCGCAGCCCGGCCTGCTCAAGCTGGCTCACGCTGGTAGCCTCAACCGTCTGCGCGCCCTTCATCCATGACAGAGTGAATTTAACCGGCATATCCAGCGGCACCCAGATCAGCAGCAGAATCAACACCACCAGCGCGCCGAGGGAGATAATGGCGCTGCGCAGCCAGTGCTGTAACGGGAAGTTGATCGCTTCGTCATGCAGGGATAAAAACCGTCCCTGGCGCACGACGTGGCGGTCAAGGTAGATATCGATGTCGGTTTGCTGGCCCAGATCCTGGGTGATGTAGGGCTGCCAGTGGCGGGGGTAGATCAGATCGATAATCCCTAACGAGATATTGTTGATCTGCTCCTGATTGTTTTCACCAAACAGCCCCCAGCGCCGGGGCGTGCCGCGCAGGCAGTGGATCTCCCGCAGGGTGTTTTTAGCCGGTGGGGCGAAGATCCCCCACAGCCCGGCGGCGAGCAGCATAACCGCACCCCCGGCCATCCACGGTACAAAGACGTCCGGCGTCGCAAGGCAGAAATAGAACAGCAGGAATGAGGTCACAATCAAGAGCGCTTCCCGCAGGCCGTCCGGGCGACTCAGGGCATACTCCTCCCGCGTCTCCTGACGAATATTCAGCAGCTCAATCTGTTCGCTCTCTTCCCCACGGATAGAGGTCTGGGTAGAGGAGGGCAGCTCCAGCGCATAGCCGCGCGCTTCATGGATAGAGTCGCTTAGCGTATGGCCGTTAAGGGAGATCACCAGCGGCAGCGTATCGGTGCGGATAAGCTCAACCACGTTCTCGTCGGTAATATACTGCTCCCAGAACGGCGGCAGATGAACTTCAACCGAGTCGAGGAAGTAGCGCCACTTGTTTAGGTCGTCGCTGTTAATGCCGTAGCGGGTGATCGAGTGGGTAACGGAGAGCACCGTATTGCTTTGCGCATTCAGGGAGAGAGCGACAGGGGCAGCGGTTGCGCCCGTCAGGCCAGGCGCCTGCTGGGTACGGGACAGCGTCTCGATATAGGCTTCTACCGCGCTACGCTCTTCTGGCGTAAGCTTACGGTTCGCCGCGCCGGCGAAATCTGGCAGGTACGGCAGACGGAAGCGACGGTGCGAGCGTCGTCTGAAAAACCACCCTGCAAGGAGTGCGCAGGCCAGCATAGCAGCGATAAAAATCAAAATGGTGCTCATGCTTTTCCCATCTTACTTTTCTTACAGAGGTGTAGTCAGTGCACCTTGTTGGCGAAGCGAATTGTAGCAGCGCCCGATAGTAACAAAGCCGTATCGTTGACCATATCAGCAAATTCCTAGTTTCATTTCAACCTCTTGACTTTTTAGGTTAAATGATTAATGACTCATTCTACGTTGCACATATGTAAATAAAAGGCAATTGCCGTTGCCGAAACCGTGCGGTTTGCCGCACAATGGCGAAAGTTTTCACTGTAAAGACCCATCAGAATGAGCAAATCATTGCAAAAACCCACCATCCTTAACGTAGAAACGGTGGCTAAATCGCGCCTGTTTAACGTCGAAAGCGTGGATCTGGAATTTAGCAACGGCGTTCGCCGCGTGTATGAGCGTATGCGCCCCTCGACCCGTGAAGCCGTTATGATTGTGGCCATTGTCGATGAGCACGTGATGCTGATCCGTGAGTATGCCGTCGGCATTGAATCCTACGAGCTGGGGTTCCCGAAAGGGCTGATTGACGCTGGCGAGAATGTCTATGAAGCGGCGAACCGCGAGCTAAAAGAGGAGATCGGCTTTGGTGCTAACCAGCTGACCTTCCTGAAAAAGCTCAGCATGGCGCCCTCCTACTTCTCCAGCAAGATGAACATCGTGGTTGCAGAAGATCTCTATCCGGAGTCGCTGGAAGGGGATGAGCCAGAGCCGCTGCCGCAGGTGCGCTGGCCGCTGGCACATCTGATGGATCTGCTTGAAGACCCCGATTTTAACGAGGCCCGCAACGTCAGCGCGCTGTTTTTAGTCCGCGAGTGGCTGAAAGGGCAGGGACGACTTTAAATTCAATCACGCCCGGCGGCGCTAACGCTTGCCGGGCCTACCGCGACAAAATGTAGGCCGGGTCAGGCGAAGCCGCCACCCGGCGTGTTAACCACTCAAAACAGCTCGTGCGTCTCGCCGTTATCGATAAGCGTTGTCCCCACCTCATGCACTGCCTGCTGCGTTGGCTGCGTGCCTTCAATGAAGAACTCCTGACGGCTGTTGCCACCGTTGGCCAACTGCCCGGTGCTGCGGTCGATATTCACCGTAATAATACCCGGCGGCGGCGTAAGCGGCGCTTCCGGCACGCCGTCCAGCACGCTCTTCATAAAGGCATCCCAGGCGGGCTGAGCGCTCTTCGCCCCGCCTTCATAACCTGAGATCTGATCCTTAATCGCGCCAGAGGCGGTCGTGCGGCCAAGATCGCGGCGGTGATCGTCAAAACCAATCCATACCGAGGTCACAACGCCCGGGCCGTAGCCGGAGAACCAGGCATCCTTCGAGCTGTTGGTGGTGCCGGTTTTGCCGCCGATATCGTTACGCTTGAGATCGCGTCCGGCACGCCAGCCGGTACCCTGCCAGCCCGGTTCGCCAAAGATATTGGTGTTCAGCGCGCTCTTGATCAGGAAGGAGAGCGGGGTATTGATCACATGCGGCGCATACTGTGGCGCACCGGTCTGAGCAACCAGCGCCCGGTTGGCCTGCTCTAGCTGCGGCATCGGCACGGTGAGATTCTGCTGCTCCTGTGATACGGCCACGTCCTCAACGTTGCTGTTCTCCAGCACGTTGGACTTCTGCGTTTCGCCATAGATCACCGGAATATCACACTCTGCGCAGGCTACCTTCGGCTGCGCTTCAAACAGCATCTTACCCTGATCGTTTTCGATCTTGCTGATAAACCACGGGTCGACCAGGAAGCCGCCGTTCGCCATCACCGCATAGCCACGCGCGACCTGCAAAGGCGTAAAGGAGGCGGACCCGAGCGCCAGCGATTCGGTGTGTACAATGTTCTGCGCCGGGAAGCCGAAGCGCTGCAGGTACTCCGCGGCGTAGTCGACGCCCATCGCCCGCATGGCTCGCACCATCACTACGTTTTTCGACTGGCCTAGCCCCTGGCGCAGACGAATAGGGCCGGCATACTCCGGCGGCGAGTTTTTCGGTCGCCAGTCGGAGCCTGCGCCCGCATCCCAGCGCGAAATGGGTACGTCATTAAGAATGCTCGCCAGGGTCAGCCCCTTGTCCATTGCCGCAGTGTAGAGGAACGGCTTGATGTTCGAGCCGACCTGGCGCAGCGCTTGGGTGGCACGGTTAAACTTGCTCTGGTTGAAGTCGAAGCCGCCGACCAGGGCGATGACTGCCCCGTTCTGCGGGTTAATGGAGACCAGGGCTGAGTTCACGTCCGGCACCTGCGCCAGCCACCAGGCGTCATTCACCTGGCGAACCCAGATCTGCTGCCCGGCCTGCACCGCATCGGTTACCCGGCGCGGCGTCGCGCCCTGAGCGGTATCCGAGCGGAAAGGACGCGCCCAGCGCACCCCGTCCATGCGCAGTGACACCGACGTGCCGTCGGCCAGCATCGCCGTCGCTTCCTGGGCATTGGCCTGCATCACTACGGCGGGAAGCAGCGGTCCGTAGGTCGGCAGCGCCCGCAGAGAGTCGGTGATTTTTTTGCTGTCCCACGGGCTTTCGCCCAGCTTCCACAGCACGTTTGCCGGTCCGCGATAGCCGTGACGCATGTCGTAATCCATCACGTTGTCGCGTACCGCCTGCTGGGCCGCTTCCTGTGTCTTCCGCGTGATAGTGGTGTAGACCCGGTAGCCATCCTCATACGCCTTCTCGCCGTAACGCGACACCATATCCTGGCGCACCATCTCCGAGAGGTAAGGGGAGGAGAAGGCGATCTCCGGGGCGTGGTAGTTGGCATCAATGGCTTCACCGCGGGCGCTGTCATACTGCGACTGACTGATGTAGCCCTCGCTCATCATACGCGCCAGCACCACGTTACGCCGCGAGGTGGCCCGCTCGAGGGAGTAGAGTGGGTTGAATGTGGAGGGTGCTTTCGGCAGTCCGGCAATTACCGCGATTTCGCTGAGGGTAAGCTGATCGACCGACTTGCCAAAATAGACCTGCGCCGCCGCGCCGACACCATAGGCGCGATAGCCGAGGTAGATCTTGTTTAGATAAAGCTCAAGGATCTCATCCTTCGTCATCATCTGCTCGATGCGAATGGCGAGGAAAACCTCTTTCAGCTTACGTATCAGCGTCTTTTCCGGACTCAGGAAGAAGTTACGCGCCAGCTGCTGCGTAATGGTACTCGCCCCCTGAGACGCGTGGCCGGAGAAGAGCGCGACGCTGGCGGCACGGAAAATCCCCACCGGATCGACGCCGTGATGCTCATAGAAACGGCTGTCTTCCGTTGCAATGAAGGCTTTGACCATAACGGGCGGGATCTGATCCAGGGTCAGCGGAATACGGCGCTTTTCGCCATACTGCGCAATCAGCTCGCCGTCGGCGGTATAGACCTGCATCGGAATTTGCAGCCGCACGTCTTTCAGCGTGGCGACGTCAGGCAGCTGTGGCTCAATAAATTTGTAGAGGCCATAAACCGAGCCTGCTCCCAGCAGAATGCAACAGACTGCAAGGATAAATAGATACTTTACGAACTTCACCGGAGATTTCCCATTTAGTTTTCTTTGGGCAGTTTATAAACAATCGCGCGGTAGTATAAAGGCAAGCCTGATGCATTGATATAGCCGTCACCCTGACGGACGATAAGGAGATCGTGATTTATGGCAATCAGTCGCTGGCGAATAGGCCTTCATATTCAGCAGGATGGCATCTATGCCATCGCGCTAACGCAGGAAAAATCCCACTCTGTGCTGCGCCACTGGTGGCAGCTGCCGCTGGCGGCGGGCGCCCTTGTCGACGGGCAGATCAAGCAGCCTGAACACCTCCATACGGTGCTACAGGCGTGGAGTAAAACCCTGCCGCGCAGGCACCAGATTAGCCTCGCCTTTCCCGCCGGACGCACGCTGCAAAAAAGGCTGCCTCGTCCCGCCGTACGGCTAGGCGAGAGCGCCCAACTACAGTGGGTAGCAAACACGCTCGCCCGCGAGCTGGGGATGCCTGCCGACGACCTGCGTTTTGACTACACCGACGACAGCGTGCAGCGTGCGTACAGCGTGACGGCGGCGCAGAGCAGCGAGGTTGCCGCGCTGCTGACGCTGGCGGATAGCCTGAGCCTGCACCTCTCGGCCATCACCCCCGACGCCTACGCGCTACAGCGCTTTATCCCGCTGCTTGCGCCGCCGCTGCGCTGGCTGGCCTGGCGCGATGCTACCCAGTGGCTCTGGGCTACGCGCAGCGGCTGGGGCCGGCGGGCGCGTGAGGATGCCAATAACCTTGATGAACTGGCGCAGGTGTTAGGCCTGCCGCTGAAGGAGGCCACGCTTTGTGATGCCGAACCGGGGAGCTTCGATCCCTGGAGCGCCATTGCACGCCGCTATCCACCGCTGCCGGAAAACGGCACGGCCTGGGCGATAGCCATTGGCCTGGCGCTGGGAGGTGAGTAATGGCGCAAGCGGTCAACTTTCTCCCCTGGCGCGCCCAGCGGCAGCGCCAATGCCTGCGTCTCTGGCTGACGATCTTCTCTGTCACCCTGCTGCTGATTGTGTTGCTGGCCGCGGTAATCCGTATGCGGGCGTTTCAGGAGAGCCGGCGGCTGGGGCTGTTGCAGCAGGCGGGTGTAACGTTGCAGGCAGGGCTGACGCAGCGCCAGGCGCGCCTGCTTGCCCGGCAGGCCGAGTGGCAGGCACAGCAGCAGCGTCAACAGCGGTTGCAGGCTACGCGGGAGTGGCAGCAGATTTTAACCCGCCTTGCTGACACGCTGCCGGAGCAGGCGTGGCTGAGCGAGCTGCGCTACCAGCAGGGAGCGCTGTCGCTGGCGGGCTATGCGGTCAGTTTTATAGCGTTGAGCCAGCTCGAAACGGCGCTCCACGCCCTCCCAGGTCTGAGAATGGGCAAACCTGGTTCAGCCTCGCGGGATGCGCAGGGGCGATGGCAATTTGATTACGCTCTGGTTTTGGATGTGCCCCATGCGCCTTAGCCCTGAACGTTGGCTCGCGCTCTCTGCCCGTAGTCGGGTAGCCGCCTGGCTAAGCGTGACGATGTGCTGCGCTGTGCTGGCCTGGCTTCTGGCGGTGCGGCCATACACAGGCGAGCGGACGCAGCGGCTGGCTGAGCTGCATGCGCAGCAGCAGAGCCGCAGCCAGCTATGGGCGAACATTATGCCGCTGCGCCAGGCAGGAGAGCAGGCGGCAACAGCGCCTCTACCCGGACGCGCTTTTTCCGCCCTGGCTTTCCAGACCGGCAGTGCCCGGCTGCTCAGCTGGCATCCGAACGAGCATGGCGGCGAGATGGTGCTGCAAAGCGGATGGCAGGATGTGCCAGAGACCTTTGCCCGCCTCGCCGAGCAGGGTATGCAGGCCACCGCTTTTTCGCTGGCGTTAAAAGAGGAGGTGCTGCATCTGCGCCTGGAGCTGGAGAGCGGCGATGGCCCCTGACATGCGCAGAGCGTTACTGCTGATGCTGATGCTGCCGCTGCTGCTGGGTATGCGCGACCCTTTCCAGCCGCTGCCGGACCGCTGTCAGACGGCGGCGCTGGCCCAGTGGCGTTACCAGGGCTTTATCACCGTTAACGGCCAGCGCCGGGGCGTGCTGCGTAACCCAGAGGGGAGATGGCACAGAGCGGCAGTGGGGCAGAGCCTGCCGCCCGGCTGGCGCGTCGTCTCGGTCACGGATCGGACGTTACAGGTTGCCACCGCCGCGGGCTGCGAACCGGCGCTGTGGCAGTGGCAGCGACAAGGAGCTAAGGATGAAAAAGTGGATAGCGGCAGCAGGGCTGCTTCTCAGCGCGCTGACGGCGGAGGCAAAAAGTCCCGTACCGGTGACGCTGATCGTCGATGATGTGCCGGTGGTACAGGTATTGCAGACCCTGGCGGAGCTGGGAAAGTACAATCTTATTGCTGCGCCAGAGGTCAGCGGCACGCTCTCTCTGCATCTGGTGGAGGTCCCGTGGGCGCAGGCCCTGCAGACGGTGATCGCCAGCGCCGGGCTGGTTTTACAGAGAGAGGGCAACGTTCTCCAGGTACATACTCAGGCCTGGTGGCAGCAGCAGCAGGAGAAGCGTGAGGCCGACAAGGCGAAGCAGCAGCGCGCCCTGCCGCTGGTGGGAAAGAGCGTTACGCTACGCTATGCCGAGGCGGAAGCGCTGGCCAAAGCGGGTGGCAAGCTGCTCAGCCCACAGGGAACGATGCTGGCCGATAAGCGCATGAACCGCCTGCTGCTGCGCGACAACGCGGCTACGCTGCAGGCCATCGAGCGCTGGATCGCAGAGATGGATCTGCCCGTCGCCCAGGTGGAGCTGGCGGCGCATATTGTGACTATTAATGAAAAGAGCCTGCGCGAGCTGGGGGTGAAGTGGACGCTGGCCGAGGCACAGGCGGCTGGGAAGATCGGCGATATTACCGCACTGAGCAGCGATCTTGCGGTGAGTGAGGCCACGACGCGGGTCGGATTTAACATCGGGCGCATCGATGGCCGGATGCTGGACGTTGAGCTGTCAGCCCTTGAGCAGGCGCAGCAGCTGGAGATTATCGCCAGCCCGCGCCTGCTGGCCTCTCATCAGCAGCCCGCCAGCATTAAGCAGGGCAGCGAGATCCCCTATCAGGTCTCCAGCGGCGAGAGCGGCGCGACCTCAGTCGAGTTCAAGGAGGCGGTGCTCGGCATGGAGGTGACGCCAACGGTGCTGCAGGGCGGCAGGGTGCGCCTGAAGCTGCGCATCAGCCAGAATATGCCTGGCCAGGTACTCCAGCAGGCGGACGGTGAGGTGCTGGCCATCGATAAGCAGGAGATTGAAACTCAGGTGGAGGTGGGCAGCGGCGATACGCTGGCGCTGGGGGGGATCTTTCAGCAACAGAATAAATCCGGTAGTGAGAGCGTGCCAGGGCTTGGCAGCCTGCCCTGGCTGGGCCACCTCTTTCGCCACGACGGTCACGATAATGAGCGGCGCGAGCTGGTGGTTTTTATCACGCCACGCCTCATGCCGCTGCATGAAGGGGGAAAGGGTAAAGCTTAAATATGATGATTTTTGCCGTGAACTGAACTCAGGTGTTTGACGTGGGGGATGAATTAGCTTACAAGGAGTACCGATTTTGAGCGTCAGCTACTCCCGTCTTACCTCAATTGACCTCTTCGCAAGGTTGGTGATTTATTCAGTTGCCAAAACGGCGCGAGTATTGAGATAATTTTCAGTCTGATTCTCGAACTTACGCATATGAGGTTTCAGTTCATGTCCTGCTCCGCCAGGTGTCTGCGAAGTGGGTTTACCATTAACGAATAGTCTTATAGTAGTACCGAAAAAATGGCAGAGAAACGCAATATCTTTCTGGTTGGGCCTATGGGTGCCGGCAAAAGCACTATTGGGCGTCAGTTAGCTCAACAACTCAATATGGAATTTTACGATTCTGATCAAGAGATTGAGAAACGAACCGGAGCTGATGTGGGCTGGGTCTTCGATGTAGAAGGTGAAGAAGGTTTCCGCGATCGCGAAGAAAAGGTCATTAACGAACTGACCGAGAAGCAGGGCATTGTGCTGGCGACAGGCGGCGGCTCTGTGAAATCCCGCGAAACCCGTAATCGTCTCTCCGCCCGTGGCGTAGTGGTGTATCTGGAAACCACTATCGAAAAGCAGCTGGCTCGTACTCAACGCGATAAAAAGCGTCCACTGTTACAGGTGGAGACGCCGCCGCGGGAAGTTCTCGAAGCGCTGGCTGACGAACGGAACCCTCTTTATGAAGAGATTGCCGACGTCACCATCCGCACCGACGATCAGAGCGCAAAAGTAGTCGCAAACCAGATTATTCATATGCTGGAAAGCAACTGATTCTGGCTTAATATAACGCCTGCAGGTTTTAGCAATTGAGGTGGATGTCGCGTCATGGAGAGGATTACCGTCACTCTTGGGGAACGTAGTTACCCAATCACCATCGCGGCTGGTTTGTTTAACGATCCAGCTTCCTTCTTGCCTTTGAAGTCTGGCGACCAGGTGATGCTGGTCACTAACGAGACGCTGGCTCCGCTCTATCTCGAAAAAATCCGCCATGTTCTCGAACAGGCGGGCGTGCGGGTTGACAGCGTCGTGCTACCGGACGGCGAGCAGTATAAAAGCCTGGCGGTACTGGATACGGTCTTCACCGCCCTGTTGCAGAAACCTCACGGGCGTGACACAACGCTGGTCGCCCTTGGCGGCGGCGTGGTCGGCGATCTTACCGGCTTCGCGGCAGCGAGCTATCAACGTGGGGTGCGCTTTATTCAGGTGCCCACCACGCTCCTTTCTCAGGTCGATTCCTCCGTTGGCGGCAAGACGGCGGTGAATCACCCTCTCGGCAAAAATATGATCGGCGCGTTCTACCAGCCCGTCTCGGTAGTCGTCGATCTCGACTGCCTGGCGACGCTGCCGGCGCGTGAACTCTCCTCTGGTCTGGCTGAAGTGATCAAGTACGGCATCATCCTTGACGCCGCATTTTTTGGCTGGCTGGAAGAGAACCTTGATGCGCTTCTGCGCCTCGACGGTCCCGCCATGGCGTACTGTATTCGCCGTTGTTGTGAGCTGAAAGCCGACGTTGTCGCCGCGGACGAGCGCGAGACGGGCTTACGTGCTTTACTCAACCTGGGCCATACGTTTGGTCACGCTATCGAAGCCGAGATGGGCTACGGTAACTGGCTGCACGGTGAAGCGGTGGCGGCAGGAATGGTTATGGCAGCACGCGCGGCTGAACGCCTTGGGCAGTTTAGCCGTGACGATACGCAACGAATCATCACTTTACTTACGCGCGCTGGCCTGCCGGTCAACGGTCCGCAGGAGATGTCCGCAGAAGCCTATATTCCTCACATGCTGCGTGACAAAAAGGTGCTGGCGGGCGAGATGCGTTTAGTCCTGCCGCTGGCAATAGGGAAGAGTGAAGTGCGTGGCGGAGTGCCACACGATGTTGTTCTTGGCGCTATTGCTGATTGCCAGCAGGCGTAAAAATAGAAAGGTCTGGCCACGCCAGTCGTGGTGTTTAACTTCGGGCGATGCGCACTAGTGGTTGGCATTAGCCTTTGAGTGGGGTGTTAAATGGATGAATTCAAACCAGAAGACGAGCTGAAAACCGATCCCAGCGATCGTCGCCCAGGGCGTAATCGCCCGTCTTCTGAACGCGACAGCGATCCGCAGATCAACTTTGATGATGTCGACCTGGACGCTGACGATCGTCGCCCTTCACGGACGCGTAAAGCACGTGAAGAGATTGACGAAAGCTATGACGAAGAGGCTGAGCTGGAAGAGAGCGCCGTGGATGAGGAGCGCGTAGAGCGTCGTCCCCGCAAGCGTAAAAAAGCCCCTGCCGCCAAATCCGCCTCCCGCCAGTACCTGATGATGGGGCTGGGGATCCTGGTTCTGCTGCTGCTGATCGTGGGCATCGGCTCCGCGCTGAAATCGCCTGCCGATAAGTCCGGCAGCGAGCAGGCCTCGACGGAGAAGAGCGTCAACCTGTCAGATAACGCCGCCGACCAGGCCAACGGCACGCAGCCTGCGCCGGGCACAACGTCCGCTGAGCAGACGGCGGGTAATCCGCAGGATGTCTCTCTGCCGCCAATCGCCTCTACCCCAACCGAGGGGCAGACCACTGCCGCGCCGGAAGGGCAGCAGCGCGTAGAAGTGCAGGGCGACCTGAACAACGCTCTGGCGCAGCCGCAGAATCAAAACCAGGTAGACAGCGTGGCGGTGAACTCCACCCTGCCAACCGAGCCTGCTACCGTTGCCCCGGTGCACAACAGCAAGGCAGCAGAGTCGCGCCAGACCGCCGCTTCTGAGCGTCAGGCAACTGCAACCGAGCACCGTGCCGCACCGCGCACCGAGCGTCAGCAGACAACGATCGAGCCGAAGCCTGCCCAGAGCGCACCGAAAGCAGCAGCCCAGCCGAAGCGCACCGAGACCGCGACCACCGCGCCGGCGGCCAGTGCCCAGCCTAAAGCGACGGCCAGCGCAGCCCCTGCGGCGAAACCGTCTGCGGCGGTAACGGCAACGGCGCCAACCCAGTCGGCGAAGCCTGCCACGACAACCTCTGCGCCAGCCGCCGCCGCACCGGCAGCAGCAGCGCCAGCGGCATCTGGCAACGCCTCTACCGGCAACGTAGGTTCCCTGAAGTCAGCGCCGGGCAGCCACTACACGCTGCAGCTGAGCAGCTCGTCGAACTACAACAACCTGAACGCGTGGGCGAAGAAAGAGAATCTGAAAAACTTCGTGGTTTATCAGACCTCGCGTAACGGCCAGCCGTGGTATGTGCTGGTGAGCGGCGTCTATGCTTCGAAAGATGAAGCGAAACGCGCTGTCTCTACGCTGCCAGCCGACGTACAGGCGAAAAACCCGTGGGCGAAGCCGCTGCATCAGGTGCAGGCCGATCTCAAATAGTGAGTAAAGCGCAAATGCTGTCGGGCTTACGCCCCAGCTGCAAAGGGTGTTATTAGTTAGTCAGCATGAAAAAGAATCGCGCTTTTCTGAAATGGGCAGGGGGAAAATACCCCCTGCTCGACGATATTAAAAAGCATTTACCCCCGGGTGAATGCCTCATCGAACCCTTTGTCGGGGCCGGGTCGGTATTTCTCAATACCGACTTTTCGCGCTATATCCTTGCGGATATCAACAGCGACCTGATTGGCCTCTACAACATCGTTAAAACCCGCACCGATGAGTACATTCTCAACGCCCGCGAGCTGTTTACGCCGCAGCATAATCAGGCGGAGGTCTACTACCAGCTGCGCAGCGAGTTCAATCAGTGTCGGGATGCCTTGCGGCGTGCGGTGCTGTTTTTATATCTGAACCGCCACGGCTATAACGGCCTGTGCCGCTATAATCTGCGCGGTGAGTTTAATGTGCCCTTCGGCCGCTATAAAAAGCCCTACTTCCCGGAAGCCGAGCTGTACCATTTTGCTGAAAAGGCGCAGAAGGCAGAGTTTCGTTGCCTCTCCTATGAGGAGTGCATGGCGCTCGCCGACGTAAACTCCGTGGTCTATTGCGATCCGCCCTATGCGCCTCTCTCCGCGACGGCGAACTTTACCGCCTACCATACCAATAGCTTTAGCCCGCTAGAGCAGGCGCGTCTGGCAGAGATGGCGGAAGTGCTGGTCAGCAAGCAAATCCCGGTGTTAATTTCGAATCACGATACGCCGGACACCCGTGAGTGGTACAAAGCGGCGACGCATTTTCAGGTTAAAGTGCGACGCAGCATTAGCAGCAACGGTGGCACACGCAAAAAGGTGGACGAACTGCTGGCGCTCTATCGCCCGGCAGATAAAAAATAGTTCTCAAGGAGATGCGGATGAAACAGTATTTGATTGCCCCTTCAATTCTGTCGGCTGACTTTGCCCGCCTGGGTGAGGACACCGCTAACGCGCTGGCGGCCGGTGGCGACGTGGTGCATTTTGACGTCATGGATAACCACTACGTCCCCAACCTGACCATGGGGCCAATGGTATTGAAAGCCCTGCGCGACTACGGCATCACCGCCCCGATTGACGTTCACCTGATGGTGAAGCCGGTGGATCGTCTGATCCCGGATTTCGCCGCCGCGGGGGCGAGCATCATTACTTTCCATCCGGAAGCCACCGAGCACGTCGACCGCTCGCTGCAGCTGATCAAAGAGCACGGCTGTAAAGCGGGGCTGGTATTCAACCCGGCGACCTCCCTGAGCTGGCTTGACTACGTCATGGACAAGCTGGATGTGATCCTGCTGATGTCGGTCAACCCGGGCTTCGGCGGCCAGTCCTTTATTCCTCATACTCTCGATAAGCTGCGCGAAGTGCGCCGCCGCATTGACGCCTCCGGCTACGACATTCGCCTTGAAGTTGACGGCGGCGTGAAGGCGGATAATATCGGCGAGATTGCTGCCGCGGGCGCAGATATGTTTGTCGCCGGCTCGGCCATTTTTGACCAGCCGGACTACCGCAAAGTCATCGATAAGATGCGCAGCGAGCTGGCAAAGGTGCATCATGGCTAAAAAAATCGACGGAATCCAGGCGGTTGCATTCGACCTCGACGGCACGCTGGTGGATAGCGCGCCGGGCCTGACCCATGCGGTAGACCAGGCGCTGTATGCCCTGGAGCTGCCTGCTGCCGGTGAGGCGCGGGTGGTGACGTGGATCGGCAACGGTGCAGACGTGCTGATGCAGCGGGCGCTGGCCTGGTCTCGTCAGGAGCACGCCAGCCAGCGTGCAATGGCGGGCAAACCGGCTATCGATCATGCTGCCATTCCCGAAGAGGAGCAGGCCCGCATTCTGCGCAAGCTGTTTAACCGCTACTACGCCGAGGCCGTTGAAGAGGGTAGCTTCCTCTTCCCGGACGTGGCGGGCACCCTGGCGGCGCTGCATGAAGAGGGCTATCCGCTGGCGCTGGTGACCAATAAGCCGACGCCGTTTGTTGCGCCGCTGCTCGAGGCGCTGGATATTGCCCGCTACTTCACGCTGGTTATCGGCGGTGACGACGTCAAAAACAAAAAGCCGCACCCGGAGCCGCTGCTGCTGGTAGCCGAGAAGCTTGGGGTGGTACCGCAGGCGTTGCTGTTCGTCGGCGATTCGCGGAATGATATTCAGGCGGCGAAGGCGGCTGGCTGCTGCGCCGTGGGCCTGACCTATGGCTACAACTATGGCGAAGCCATCGCGCTGAGCGAGCCGGATCATATCTTCGACCATTTTAAAGAGTTACTGCCCGCGCTTGGGCTTCCATATAGTGAACATCAGGAACAGAAAAATGACTAAGCCCATCGTCTTTAGTGGCGCACAGCCCTCAGGTGAACTGACCATCGGCAACTATATGGGTGCGCTGCGTCAGTGGGTAACCATGCAGGATGAGTACGACTGCATCTACTGTATCGTGGATCTCCACGCCATCACCGCGCGCCAGGATCCTGAGAAGCTGCGCAAAGCCACCCTGGATACGCTGGCGCTCTACCTGGCCTGTGGGATCGATCCCCAGAAGAGCACCATTTTCGTTCAGTCCCACGTGCCGGAGCATGCCCAGCTCGGCTGGGCACTGAACTGCTACACCTATTTCGGTGAGCTGAGCCGCATGACCCAGTTTAAAGACAAGTCAGCGCGCTACTCTGAGAACATCAACGCCGGCCTGTTTGACTACCCGGTGCTGATGGCGGCGGATATTCTGCTCTATCAGACCAACCAGGTGCCGGTCGGTGAAGACCAGAAGCAGCATCTGGAGCTGAGCCGTGATATCGCCCAGCGCTTCAACGCCATCTACGGCGACGTGTTCAAAGTACCAGAGCCGTTCATTCCGAAATCCGGTGCCCGCGTGATGTCCCTGCTGGAGCCGACCAAGAAGATGTCCAAGTCTGACGACAACCGCAACAACGTTATCGGCCTGCTGGAAGATCCGAAGTCGGTAGTGAAGAAGATCAAGCGTGCGGTAACCGACTCCGAAGAGCCGCCGGTGGTGCGCTATGACGTGAAGGAGAAGGCGGGCGTCTCTAACCTGCTGGATATCCTCTCTGGCGTGACCGGGCAGAGCATTGCCGAGCTGGAGCAGCATTTTGAAGGTAAAATGTACGGCCATCTGAAGGGTGAAGTGGCGGAAGCGGTTTCCGGTATGCTGACTGAACTTCAGGAGCGCTACCACCGCTACCGTAACGATGAGGCCTTCCTGCAGCGCATCATGAAAGAGGGTGCCGAGAAAGCCAGCGCCCGCGCCGCAGAGACGCTGAAAGCGGTATACGAAGCAATCGGCTTTGTTGGCAAGCCTTAAAATTACGTTGTAAGGCTAATGTAGGCCCGGTAAGCGCAGCGCCACCGGGCGTTTCTATGCTGATGCAGCAATGCCGGGCGGCACTGCGTTTGCCCGGCCTACGATGACTACGATTACAGTCGCGATCAGTGGTGCGAGAACCAGTTCAGCTTGTCGCGCAGAGCAACGACGCGGCCAACGATGATCAGCGCCGGGCTCTCAACCTGCTGCGCCAGCGTACCCAGCTCGCTCAGTATCCCGCTTACTACCCGCTGCTGTACCGCCGTGCCGTTCTCCACCAGGGCTACCGGCATATCCGCCTGCATTCCGTGCTCAATAAGCTTCTGCTGAATAGTTGCGGCCTGGTTTAGCCCCATATAGAACACCAGGGTCTGCTTCTCTGCGGCCAGGTTTTCCCAGTCCAGCTCGCCGCCGGTTTTCAGGTGGCCGGTGATCAGCCGCACGCTCTGGGCATAGTCGCGGTGGGTTAGCGGAATACCGGAGTAGGCGGAACAGCCCGAGGCGGCGGTAATGCCCGGCACCACGGAGAAGGGGATCCCCGCATGGCACAGCGTCTCCAACTCTTCGCCGCCGCGGCCAAAGATAAAGGGATCGCCACCCTTCAGGCGCACCACGCGCTTGCCGGACTGCGCCTGGCGCAGCAGGATCTGGTTAATCTCCTCCTGCGGCACGCAGTGGTAGCCCGCGCGTTTGCCGACAAAAATACGATCGGCGTCGCGGCGCACCAGGTTCATAATGTCGTCTGACACCAGACGGTCGTAGACCACCACGTCCGCCTGCTGGATCTGCTGTAGCCCTTTCAGCGTCAGCAGGCCAGCATCGCCCGGCCCTGCACCGACCAGCACCACCTCCCCCCGGTTATCGAGCGGCGCGTTAAACAGCGACTCCGTCTCTTTGTCGATGGCGAGACGATCGCTGTTCGCCAGATACTGAGCGAGACGGTCGTTGGTAAAAAACTTCTCCCAGAAGCGGCGGCGCTCGGCCATGGTCGCGAAGGTGGCTTTCACTCGTCCGCGCAGGGTTCCGGCGTAGCCGGCAATTTTGCCGAGGTGCAGCGGCAGCAGCGACTCCAGCTTCTCCCGCAGCAGGCGCGCCAGCACCGGCGAAGTACCGCCGGAGGAGATCGCCACCATCAGCGGCGAGCGGTCGATAATCGACGGCATGATAAAGCTCGCCTCTTTCGGCGCATCGACCACGTTACAGAAAATGCGGCGCGCTTCTGCCGCATCGCTGACCTGCTGATTAACCGCATCATCGTCGGTAGCGGCAATCACCAGCCAGCAGGGATCGAGCAGCGCCTCATCGAAGTGACCTTCGACCAGGGTGACCATGCCTTCGTCCGCCCATACGGTAAACTGCGGATCGAAGTGCAGCGCATTGACGGTAAGACGCGCACCGGCTTCCAGAAGCAAGCGGGCTTTACGCTCTGCGACATCGCCACCGCCGACGAGCAGGCAGTCGCGATCGCGTAACTGGCAAAAAATAGGAAGATGGTGCACGACATAACCTCGTTATCGTTTTAGGGGCTGACGGTTTCCTGCGCGGCGTTTTTAGCAGGAGCAGGACGCTCTGCGCGAGGGGTAGCATACCAATATCCCAGCCCCATAAATATGGCCCCGGATAAAGTATTCCCCAGCGTAACCCACAACAGGTTATGTCCGATACCGGTAAGGGTATAGGCTTCGCTGTGGTGGCCGAACCACGATAAAGCGAACAGGGTCATGTTGGCAACCGAGTGCTCGTAGCCGGAGGCGATAAACGCCAGCAGGCACCACCAGATAGCGAGGAACTTCGCCGCGCCCTCAGTACGGATCGCCATCCAAATCGCCAGGCAAACCAGCCAGTTGCAGAGCACGCCTTTGAAGAACAGCACGCTGGCAGGGGCGCTGGTTTTCGCCAGCGCGACGGTGTGCACCAGGCTGGTATCGACCGACAGCAGGCTGCCGCCGCCCCAGAAGTAGAGCAGAGCCACAAGCACCGAACCCACCAGGTTGCCCAGCCAGGTTTGCGGCAGGATCGTCCACATCTGACCGTGGCTGATGGTGCCCGCCTTAACGCCCAGGGTTAGAAACATGGTGTGGCCGGTAAACAGCTCGGAGCCAGCAATGATCACCAGCGTCAGCGCGATGCCGAAGGTAGCACCCATCACCAGCGGACGTACCGCCGGGTCCAGCAGATTACCGAGGGTAAAAATCAGGATAATCGCCAGGCCTACGTAGGCACCGGCCATTGCGGAGCTGATCCAGAAGCCCAGCGGATTATGTGTAGAGAGGCGTGCAATGCGCGCAGCGTTAGCCGCACACTTGTTGATAGTGTCGGTAAACATAGGGTTGATCATCCAAAGTTAGAAAAGAAAAAGTTAAAAAAGAGAAAGTTAACGGGCGAGGGCATTGCACCCCCGCCAGGGTATTACGCTTTAATTTGTACTTCGCCGTCTTTAACCCGCGCATCGAAGCGCGCCACGGAGTGGTCCGCATCCTCCATGCACAGGCCGTCGCGCAGGCGGAAGCGCTGCTTCTTCAGCGGGCTGGCCACCCACAGCTCGCCATCGTGCTCGGCGATGATGCCCCGCGACAGTACGCTGGCCTCAAAGAAGGGATCGATGTTGCTGATGGCGTAAACCTGCTCATCGGCCCGCGGACGGAAGATGGCGATCTGCTGGTTGTTCAGCAGGGCGCAGACGCCGGTTGCCGGCACGATGTCAGCGAGCTGACAGACGGTGTTCCACTGGCTCATACGGTTTCCTCCACCAGGGTGACCGGGATACGCTCATACGGCGTAGCCGGGCGATGCTGCTGACGTTCCGGTACGATCTGTACTGCCGGGTCGCGGCGATCGCTGTTGATAAAGTGTTTGAAGCGCACCTGCGCCTGCGGATCGTTGACGGTGGCAGTCCACTCGCAGATAACGGCGTCGCGCAGGCGGGCCATCTCCGCTTCCAGCTGGCTGTTCAGGCCAAGCTTGTCGTCGATAATCACGCTCTTCAGGTAGTCAATGCCGCCTTCCAGATTGTCCAGCCAGGATGCGGTACGGGTCAGCTTGTCGGCGGTGCGGATGTAGAACATCATAAAGCGGTCGAGATAGCGCACCAGCGTGTCGCGGTCGAGGTCCGCCGCCAGCAGATCCGCATGGCGTGGTTTCATCCCGCCGTTACCGCAGACGTAGAGGTTCCAGCCTTTTTCAGTGGCGATGATGCCCACGTCTTTGCCCTGCGCTTCCGCACATTCACGGGTGCAGCCAGAGACGCCAAACTTCATTTTGTGTGGGGTACGGATGCCTTTGTAGCGGTTCTCCAGCTCGACGCCGAAGCCCACGCTGTCGCCTACGCCGTAGCGGCACCAGGTCGAACCGACGCAGGTTTTCGCCATCCGCAGCGCTTTAGCGTAGGCATGACCGGTTTCGAACCCGGCTTCAATCAGCTGACGCCAGATCTCCGGCAGGTCATCTTTCTGTGCACCGAACAGGCCGATACGCTGGGAGCCGGTGATTTTGGTGTAGAGGTTAAACTCGCGGGCGATACGTCCCACCTCCATCAGCCCTTCCGGGGTGATTTCGCCCCCGGCAGAGCGCGGGATCACCGAGTAGGTGCCGTCTTTCTGAATGTTGGCGAGGAAGTTATCGTTGGTATCCTGCAGCGGCGTATGCTGCGGCTTCAGAACATATTCATTCCAGCAGGAGGCGAGCAGGGAGCCAACGGTAGGTTTACACACTTCACACCCGTAGCCTTTACCGTGTTTCGCCAGCAGCTCGTCAAAGGTTTTGATCCCTTCCACGCGGATCAGGTGGTACAGCTCCTGACGGGAGTAGGCAAAGTGTTCACACAGGCTGTGGTTCACTTCGATGCCCTGTTTCGCCAGCTCGGCGTTCAGCACCTGAGTCACCAGCGGGATACAGCCGCCGCAGCCGGTTCCGGCTTTGGTTTCCGCCTTCAGCGCGGCCACCGTATGGCAGCCTTTGTTGATTGCGGAGATCAGCATGCCTTTGGTCACGTCGAAGCAGGAGCAGATCTGCGCGCTGTCCGGCAGCTTATCGACGCCGATAGAGGGTTTTCCGCTGCCCGCGTGGGCGGGCAGGATCAGCGCGTCCGGGTTCTCCGGCAGCTCGATGGCGTTCAGCACCAGCTGCTGTAAATTGCCGAAGTCGCTGGTGTCGCCCACCAGTACCGCACCGAGCAGGGTTTTGTTGTCCGGGCTAACGATCAGGCGTTTGTAGACCTCTTTGCTCTCGTCCAGATAGACGTAGCTGCGGGAGTTCGGCGTGCGGCCATGGGCATCGCCAATACCGCCCACGTCCACGCCCAGCAGCTTCAGCTTGGCGCTCAAATCCGCCCCTTCAAAAGCGTTCGGGGTACCGAGGATATGGTCTACCGCCACCTGTGCCATTTTGTAGCCAGGGGCGACCAGGCCGTAGACGCGGTTGTTCCAGCTGGCGCACTCGCCAATAGCGTAGATATCCGGGTCGGAAGTCTGGCAGGTATCGTTCACCATGATGCCGCCGCGCTGGGCCGTCGCCAGGCCGCACTGGGTCGCCAGCTTGTCGCGCGGGCGAATACCGGTTGAGAAGACGATAAAGTCGATCTCCAGGCTGCTGCCGTCGGCAAAGCGCATGGTCTTACGACCCTCTACGCCCTCCTGGACAATCTCCTGGGTGTTTTTGCTGGTGTGCACGCGCACGCCCATGCTCTCAATTTTGCGTTTCAGCTGCTCGCCGCCCATCTGGTCAAGCTGCTCGGCCATCAGCATTGGCGCGAACTCAATGACGTGGGTCTCGACGCCGAGGTTCTTCAGCGCCCCGGCGGCTTCCAGACCGAGCAGGCCGCCGCCTACCACTGCGCCCCGGCGGCTACGGCGCGCGCAGGCTTCAATGGCGTTCAAATCTTCAATGGTGCGGTAAACAAAGCAGTCCTGGGTTTCGGAGCCTTTAATCGGTGGGATCCACGGATAGGAGCCGGTAGCCATAATCAGCTTATCGTAATAGACCGTGCGGCCCGCGCTGGAGTGGATCACCTTCTCCTGGCGGTTGATAGTGATAGCACGCTCGCCCACCAGCACCTTGACGCCGTGCTTCTCGTAGAAGCCTTCCCGCACCAGAGAGAGCTCTTCGGCGGTGTGGTGAGAGAAGTAGGAAGAGAGGTGTACGCGATCGTAGGCTTTCCGCGGCTCTTCACAAAACACGGTAATGTCGAAACGGGCAGCGTCAGCTTTATCGAGAAGATCCTCAATAAAACGGTGGCCGACCATGCCGTTACCGATAATAGCGATTTTGACTTTGCTCATTTTTGCCTCGATTTCTTTTCTATTACTGCCTACCTTAACGATTCAGCCGCGGCGTTTATTGATGCAAATCAAATTCACCTTTACCTACTCCCTAAGGAGTATATTGCTGATTTAACAGCATTTTTCTAAGTCACGGAATTAGCTGGCTTTTCGCGATAGCGCAAATAACATACAAAAAAGAGGGTTTTTTCCTGCGCTGCCTTACCACTAAAGTTTAAAGGCGTTTAACTATTGGGAGGGGAAGGCGCTAGCCCCTTTTCAGGACGAAAAGGGGCGGGATAACTTAGTGCGCAGAAGCCGTGTTGCTGTGCTGACGATGGCGACTCACGAAGCCAAGCGCGAAGCACATCACGAATACCACGGCATAAAGACCGTTAGCGGTCATCAGCGCTGCCTGCGGGCCACTATTGGCCACGATAGGGCCGGTCACCACGAAGGTGAGCATGGTGCCAATGGTGCCGCAGGTGAGAACAAAGTTAACCAGCTTCGGCGAAGCCACTTTGGTCTGCTGAGAGCCGAGGGTAATAATGGTGGTGTAGATGGCGCTGGAGAAGAAGCCGAGGGCCAAAATAAACCACGCCATATGTTCCGGGCTGCTGGTGATGAAGAAGTACATCAGTACGGTCGCCAACCCGGCCAGTACAGTCAGAATACGCTGCAGGTCGAAGAAGCGCAGAATAAAGCTAAACGCCCACATGCCGACCATGTAAGACATCCAGAAGTCGCTGACCAGTTTGCCCTGTCCGCTAACGTCCATGCCCAGCCCTTTGGCATACTCCGGCACCCAGGAGATAAAGCCCAGCTGACCGAGGATGTAGCAGAGCGCGGCGATGGAGAGGAACAGAACGCCGATGCCCCACTTCTCTTTCACCACCGGCTTATCGCTTGGGGCAGCATGTTTGCCCAGTGCCGGGAATTCGCAGCCGATGGTGAGCACGAAGATGGCGACGTAGACCAGGCCAATGCAGGCGTAGACCCAGTACCACTCAATGCTGCGCGCCAGCAGGAACGCGGCCACCATCGGGAAGATCATCCCGGCCATGCTGAAGAAGGAGTCGGTAAACAGCAGGCGAGAGCCACGCTGGCGGCCTTCATACATCTGGGTCACCAGGAAGGTACCAATCGACATGGTGATACCGCTCACCAGCCCCAGCACGAACATGGCGGCAGAGAAGATCGCCAGGCTGTGGGTCAGCATCAGTGCCGCCACGGCCAGCACCATCAGCACAAAGCCAAAACGCAGCTGGGTTTTAAGCGGCACGATCTCCATCAGCCAGGCGTTTAGGAAGATAGAGATCAGGATCCCGGTGTTCAGGAAGGTAAAGGTATTACTCATGCTGGAAACGGGCAGGTTGAAATACTTAGCGATATCGCCCATCACCATACCGGTGACGATCACCAACGCACCGGTAAGGGCGTAGGAGAAAAAGCTAATCCAGGTGAGCTTGATTCGATTGCTGTTAGTCATGAGACTGGCCTGTGAATAGAAGTGTAAAGCGCGTTGACTGCGCCGTGAACGGGCAGATTTTATGCGTTCAGGTGACACATTTAAATCTTTAAAAATGAAAATTGATCATGTTGCACATTTTATTTTGAAACGTGTCACACATTTTCCACCTGTTGCGCCATAGTGAGCTACAGACACATCTGTTTCAAATTCGTAAAATTGAGTAAAGCGCTGGCCTGGGGGCAGCATGCTCTTTAGAATCAAGCGACTCGCTCTCTTCACTGTTCACTGTAGGAATTCACATGGTTAAAACGACTCTGGCGGCTGTAGCGGCTATTTTTGCTCTCTCTGCACTCTCTCCGGCTGCCTTCGCCGCAAAAGGCGATCCTCATGTTCTGTTAACCACCTCTGCCGGAAACATTGAGCTGGAGCTGAACGGCCAGAAAGCCCCGGTATCAGTGAAGAATTTTGTCGACTATGTGAACAGCGGCTTCTATAACAACACGACCTTTCACCGCGTGATCCCAGGCTTCATGGTGCAGGGCGGCGGTTTTAACGAGCAGATGCAGCAGAAGCAGCCGAACCCGCCTATCAAAAACGAAGCGGATAACGGCCTGCGCAACACTCGCGGCACTATCTCCATGGCCCGCACCGCTGACAAAGACAGTGCCACCAGCCAGTTCTTTATCAACGTTGCGGATAACGCTTTTCTCGATCACGGCCAGCGCGACTTCGGCTATGCCGTTTTCGGTAAAGTTGTGAAAGGCATGGATATCGCGGACAAGATTTCCCAGGTACAGACCCATAACGTCGGTCCGTATCAAAATGTGCCGTCAAAACCGGTTGTTATCCTCTCCGCAAAAGTCCTGCCTTAACGCTTTTTTGCACGGGTATCACCTGCCCGTGCTCTGCCTGCTTCCCTGCGTAACGTGAAAATGCCGCTTATACTTGTGGCAAATGACGCACATCATCAGGGAGACACAATGGCGAAAAAACTCACCGAACGGCAAAAATCCCGTCTCTGGGAGCAGCAGCGTAACGTCAATTTCCAGGCCAGCAGGCGTCTGGAAGGGGTGGAGTGCGCCCTGGTCACGCTCAACGCAGAAGAAGCAGAGGCGCGCCTTGAAGCGCTGCGGAGGCAGCATGAGCGATAAGTTTGGTGACGGGCGTGACCCGTACTTCTACGCCGGCCGCAACGTGATGAGCAACCGACTGGGTATTCATCAGGCAAAACAGCTGGAAGAGGCGGCCTACGAGTTTACCTCGCTGCGTGCCGCTACCCTGGAGCTGGGTCCCGTTGCCCGGGGCCTGCCGCATCTCTGCGCCATCCATCGTCATCTCTACCAGGATATCTTTGAGTGGGCCGGTGAGATCCGCGAGGTCAACATCTATCAGGGCGATACGCGCTTCTGTAATTTTGACTATATCGAGAATGAGGGCAACGCCCTGATGCAGGCGCTGGAGGATGAGGACTGGTTGCAAGGCCTGGAGAAGACCGCGTTTATCGAGCGTCTGGCGCACTACTACTGCGAGATTAACGTCCTGCATCCGTTCCGGATCGGTAACGGCATCGCCGAGCGGATCTTCTTTGAGCAGCTGGCAATCCATGCCGGGTATCAGCTCGACTGGCGCGGCATTGAGCCCGATGCCTGGAGCGCCGCCAACCAGAGCGGCGCAATGGGTGACCTCTCAGCACTTATCGACATCTTTACTCACGTGGTGAGCGAAGCGGAGTAAAACGTTGCCGGATGGCGCTGCGCTTATCCGGCCTGCGCGGGGGCGGACATATCTATATCAATATGTCCAGCCCATGCTTTTGTATAACGCTTAACAGCTTTAGTGATAACCCATTCGGCCGTTTAGCTCCGCTTTCCCATTTTTGTACGGTTGAAACGCTGGTGTTTAAATAGTGGGCAAAAACAGGCTGGCTAACGTTAAACCTCTCCCGCAGCTTTTTGATTTCATCCGGCTGGATGTCATCTACCTGGCCAATGCAGGCTTTATCAAAGCTACGCATTGTTTCCTGAGAGATAGCATCTACGCTGTGTAATCCCGCAGCAGCGCTATGAATCGCTTCAAAAGCGGTACTTTTAAATTTCTCTTTTGCGGTCATGACAAATCTCCAGCAACTCTTTAGCGTCAATTAACAAGCTCAGTTTTTCAGTTTTCAGGCCCGCGTAATGCTTTGCGAGCGTTCGAAAGCCTGTGAGTTCTTCATGAGTGATATTTGCCATATCCTGTTTGGCATACAGGAAAGTGTAAAACCAATTCCTCCCACCTTTAGCCAGGATAATGGCGCGATCGCGATTGTGGTTCAGGCGCTTTTTATAGACGCCGCCGCCAAGGTTATCTGCTTTTCCTTCACATACAGCGTTGATAGCCAGACATAACTCATCGTCCTTGATGGCATGGTTTTTTGCCGTTTTACTGAACCATTTTGTTTTAAAAACCCGCATTTGATTCACATCCTTGTTCATTTTACTGTAGCACTTAGTGCAATAGTAAGCACTTCTTTCAGTAGGTCATAGTCAGAATTTCTCAGGCTGCGTACAATGTCGCAAAGATAGTTATCAAGTGACTTACCATGATCCTGCTTATCGACAACTACGACTCCTTTACCTGGAACCTCTATCAGTACTTCTGCGAGCTGGGGGCTGAGGTGGTGGTAAAGCGCAACGACGAGTTAACCCTCGCCGATATCGCGACGCTGGCCCCGGAGAAGATCGTCATCTCGCCTGGCCCCTGCACGCCGGACGAGTCGGGCATATCGCTGGAGGTTATTCGTCACTATGCCGGTAAGCTGCCGATCCTCGGCGTCTGCCTGGGTCACCAGGCGATTGCGCAGGTTTTTGGCGCGACCATCGTCCGGGCGCAGAAGGTGATGCACGGCAAAACCTCCGTCATTACCCACACTGGCCGGGGCGTGTTTTACGGGCTCAACAATCCACTCACCGTCACCCGCTACCACTCGCTGCTGATCGATCCCGCGACGCTGCCAGACTGCTTTGAGGTGACCGCCTGGAGCGATACCCAGGAGATCATGGCTATCCGCCATCGGGAGTGGGATCTACAGGGGGTGCAGTTCCATCCGGAAAGCATCCTGAGCGAGCAGGGGCATGCGCTGCTGGCAAACTTTCTTAACCAGGCCGATTTCTAGTTGCCTTGAGCTGATTTTTTATGCATATTTTGTGATTATATTTTCATAATCATTACTGCATATAATTGCTGCATAGAATGGATGGGCATGACATGGCAACTGAACAGAACGCAGTTACGCGCGCAACATTTGACGAAGTAATACTGCCCGTTTATGCACCGGCGGAGTTTATCCCGGTGAAAGGCAAAGGCAGTCGGGTGTGGGATCAGCAGGGCAAAGAGTATGTTGATTTTGCGGGCGGGATTGCCGTTACGGCGCTGGGCCACTGCCATCCTGCGCTGGTAGAGGCGTTGAAGAGCCAGGGCGAAACCCTGTGGCACACCAGCAACGTCTTCACCAACGAGCCGGCGCTGCGCCTGGCGCGCAAGATTATCGACACCACCTTTGCCGAGCGCGTGCTGTTCATGAACTCCGGCACCGAGGCCAACGAAACCGCCTTTAAGCTGGCGCGCTACTACGCCTCTACCCGTCACAGCCCCTATAAAACCAAAATCATCGCCTTCCATAACGCCTTCCACGGGCGCTCGCTATTTACCGTCTCGGTCGGCGGCCAGCCGAAGTACTCCGACGGCTTTGGACCGAAACCGGCTGATATCATCCACGTGCCGTTTAACGATCTTCATGCGGTCAAAGCGGTGATGGACGATCACACCTGTGCGGTGGTGGTTGAGCCGGTACAGGGGGAAGGGGGCGTCACCGCCGCGACGCCTGAGTTCTTACAGGGCCTGCGCGAGCTGTGCGACCAGCATCAGGCGCTGCTGGTGTTTGATGAGGTGCAGTGCGGGATGGGACGCAGCGGCGATCTCTTTGCCTACATGCACTACGGCGTAACGCCGGATATCCTCACCAGTGCCAAGGCGCTGGGGGGCGGTTTCCCGATCAGCGCCGTGCTGACCACCGAGGCGATCGCCAGCGCCTTCCACGTTGGCTCCCACGGCTCGACCTATGGCGGCAACCCATTGGCCTGCGCAGTAGCGGGCGCAGCGTTTGACATCATCAGCTCGCCTGAGGTGCTGCAAGGCGTTGGTGAGAAGCGCCAGCGCTTTGTGAAGCATTTGCAGCAGATCGACGAACAGTTTAACGTGTTCAGCGATATTCGTGGCATGGGCCTGCTGATTGGGGCAGAACTGAAGCCGCAGTTCAAGGGGCGCGCCCGCGATCTGCTCTACGCGGCAGCCGACGAGGGCGTGATGGTGCTCAATGCCGGGCCAGACGTGATGCGCTTTGCGCCGTCGCTGGTGGTCAGCGAGCAGGATATTGATGAAGGTATGCAGCGCTTTGCCGTGGCGGTCGCCAACATCGTCAGGGCTTAATCTTTACTCCACCGGCGGTTAAGCCAGATGCCATGATGCGGGCGCTGACGCCATGCCACCGACGAGATGGTGTGCATGCTGTTCAGATGCCCGATAATGCGCTGGAGGTGCATCTCCATTGGACTCATCGGGCCGTGGGTGAGCGTCTCCGGCGCTTCAAGAATATTCGCGTCGCCGGAAGCTCCGGCCCCGTCATAGTCCAGCCGCTGTTGGCAGCGCTGCAGCGCAATTTCACAGGACTCCAGATAGCGCTGGGCCAGATCCGGCGTCAGCATGGCGTGCTCTCGGGCCAGCGTCGTCAGGGCATTAATATGCTCAACGATAAACTGGCTATGGGTCACCCAGAGCTTCATATCTTCCAGATAGTGGGTATTGAACCCCGGCTCCTGCATCGCCTGGTTGAGCGAGTTAAAGAGCGCGTTGTGCGCCTGGTTGACCCGTATCCGCTGGTAGGCCAGCGGCGTTGGCTGCGGATCGTCGCTGAGGATCAGGCGAATCGCATCCTGATCCTTCTCAATGGCATCATGGGCATTTTTCCGCAGCAGCCCGCTCTGCCACTGCGGCCAGAGCCAGACCATCCCGCCGAAAGCGATCAGGCAGCCAATCAGGGTATCGATCAGGCGGGCAACGATAAAGTTCTCGCCGCTCAGGGTCAGGATTTGAATTGAGTATACCGCCGTGATGGTGAAGCCCACCGTTGCCCAGCCGTAGCTTTTGCGAATAATCAGGTAGCTTACCAGCGTGATAAACAGCATCCCCAGCAGCGTGTACCCCTCCGGGACATGGAAGTGCAGGGCGATCCCGGCAATGGTTAACCCGGCCAGCGTGCCCGCCGCCCGGTGTAAAATACGCACCCGCGTAGCGCCGTAGCCGTTCTGCGTGACTAGCAGCACCGTCATCAGGATCCAGTAGGGCTTCGGCAGATGCAGCGCGCTGCCCATCAGGCTGGCGATGCTCAGCATAACGCTGATGCGGGCGGCATTGCGCAGCGCCGGAGACTTCAGCGACAGATAGCTCTTGAGCGCCTCCCACAGCGGCTGGCGGCGCTGCTGGTCGGCCATCAGGTCGCGGGTATAGAGCGGACGCTGGGTGCGCAGCACGCGGGCGATACGGCTAAAGTGCCAGGCGCAGAACTGGCCAACCGGATTTTGCGGATGCTGACGGGCGATCTTCTCCAGGGCACCAATCTGCTTCTCCATAGTGAAGCGGGTCGGGTAGCGATGATACAGAATGTCGTCCGCGAGCACCCGCAGCCGGGCGGCGACTACCTGCGCATTCCAGCGGATCACCGCTTCGGCATGGCTGCGCTCCACCAGCTTCTGCACCTCTTCCGGCTGGTGCAGACTTACCGAGATGTGTTCCTGCAGATCCAGCGCCACCTGAAACGCCCGCAGCAGGCGTTTGTAGTCGTTATGCTGGTTAGCGGCAAGCATATGCAGCTGCTGATAGCACTGGCTGATGAGATCCACCGCCTTTTGCTGGCGCGCCAGCAGCGGCGGCAGGGCCTTTTCCGGGTCGGCATGCTGCGTCAGCAGGCTGTATTTCGCCTCGCAGTAGTCGGCGAGCTGGCGGTAGAGCAGGCTCAGGGATTCGCGCAGGGGCTGCTCGCGCCACAGCCAGAACCAGAACCAGTTAAAGGCGCCATACCAGAGCGTGCCCAGGGCGTAGATAAGCAGCGGCTCCCAGACGGGCATATTGCCCGCCAGGCTCAGGGTAAAGATAGCGGCGATAAGCGAGGCCGGAAGCAGGCGAGCGTGTAGGGGGCTAATCTCCGCCGTGACGCCCAGCAGCATTGCCAGCCCGGCGAGGATCAGCGGTAGCGCTACGTTAGCCTCCAGCAGCAGCTGCACCGCCAGGCTGCAGCCGGCAAACAGCGAGCCGCCGATAATCAGGCGCTTAAAGAAGCGTTTGTGTGGGGTATCGAGACCGGCAATGTTGCAGCAGGCAGGCACCAGCGAGAAGAGCAGCCCCTGTTGCAGATGACCCAGCGCCAGGCCGATAGCCACGGGAAGACACAGCACCAGCGTTTGCCGCAGTGCGTAGTTAACTTCGGGGTGGTAGATTAGCCTGCGCCACATGAGGGAGAGAGCAAAAACGGCGTATGCAGAGGCAACACGCCGTTCTTAAAGCTTAACGCGTTCCGTAGACGACGATGGTTTTGCCGTGCGCGGAGATCAGGTTTTGATCTTCCAGCATCTTCAGGATACGGCCCACGGTTTCACGGGAGCAGCCTACAATCTGGCCGATCTCCTGGCGGGTGATTTTGATCTGCATCCCGTCCGGGTGGGTCATCGCGTCCGGCTGTTTAGCCAGGTTCAGCAGCGTCTGCGCGATGCGGCCGGTAACGTCGAGGAAGGCAAGGTTGCCCACTTTCTCAGAGGTGACCTGCAGGCGACGTGCCATCTGCGACGAAAGGCGCATCAGAATATCCGGGTTAACCTGGATAAGCTGACGGAACTTTTTATAGGAAATTTCGGCCACTTCACAGGCGGTTTTCGCCCGTACCCATGCGCTGCGCTCCTGGCCCTCTTCAAACAGGCCCAGTTCACCGATAAAGTCTCCCTGGTTCAGGTAAGAGAGGATCATCTCTTTCCCTTCCTCGTCCTTGATGAGCACTGCCACTGAGCCTTTGACGATGTAATACAGCGTTTCCGCTTTTTCACCCTGGTGAATCAGCGTGCTCTTCGACGGGTACTTATGAATATGGCAATGAGACAAAAACCATTCGAGAGTCGGGTCTGTTTGTGGTTTGCCAAGCACCATGCGCGGTTATCCTCTGTTATAAGCTGGCGCCAGTCGCGGGACGAATCCGGCGGCTGGGGTTGCAATCATATGCTTCCCGATTCCTGGGAAGGGGGCCGTCAAAAAGGCATGCGGCCTGTAATGGTTGAAGTCCTCTGCATACCTGCATAATGTCAATGCATTACTGTAGCATCCAGACTGTTTTAGCATAGCTTTCGCCGTGTGTCTCCTGGTGTCTCGCTTCAGCTTGATACAGGTCGCCTTCCGTTGCGCGTTTTACCCGGTGCGCGTAATCTGTCGGGAAAATTGCCACTCTGGAGTGATGAAAATGCAAGCACGCGTAAAATGGGTTGAAGGTTTGACGTTCCTCGGGGAATCCGCTTCCGGCCATCAGATCTTAATGGACGGTAACGCCGGGGATAAAGCGCCTAGCCCGATGGAGATGGTGCTGATGGCGGCAGGCGGATGCAGCGCCATCGACGTCGTGTCGATCCTGCAAAAAGGGCGCCATAACGTGACCGATTGCGAAGTGAAGCTGACCTCCGAGCGTCGGGAAGAGGCACCGCGTCTCTTCACCCACATCAACCTGCACTTTATCGTTACCGGCAAAGAGCTGAAGGATGCGGCGGTATCACGCGCGGTGGATCTCTCGGCGGAAAAATATTGCTCCGTAGCGCTGATGCTGGAGAAAGCGGTCAATATCACCCATTCATACGAGGTGGTTGAGGGGTGATTTTACGCCCGGTGACGCTGCGCTTGCCGGGCCTGGATGACGCGCATTACCTTATTCAATCTTCTTGCCTTCCATCAGCCGCTGCACCAGCGGCAGCATAATCAGCTCCATCGCCAGCCCCATTTTGCCACCCGGCACCACCAGGGTGTTGATGTGGGAGATAAACGAGCCCTGCAGCATCGCCAGCAGCCAGGGGTAGTCGATGCCCTCCAGATCGCGAAAGTGGATCACCACAAAGCTCTCGTCCAGCGAGGGGATATTTTTCGCAGCAAAGGGATTAGAGGTATCGACGGTGGGGACACGCTGGAAGTTGATGTGGGTGCGGGAGAACTGCGGCGTAATAAAGTTGATGTAGTCATCCATGGAGCGCACCACCGAGTCCATGACCGTCTCCCGGGAGTGGCCGCGCTCGCTGGTATCGCGGATCATCTTCTGGATCCACTCGAGGTTGATAATCGGCACCACGCCTACCAGCAGATCCACATGTCGCGCCACGTCGTGCTGGGGCGTCACCACGCCGCCGTGCAGCCCCTCATAAAACAGAATATCGGTAGGCTCCGGCAGCGGCTGCCACGGCGTGAAGGTGCCGGGGATCTGGTTCCAGGGCACGGCTTCGTCGTAGGTATGCAGATACTTGCGCGCCTGGCCGGTGCCGTTGTGGCCATATTCGATAAAGGTCTGCTCAAGCAGACCGAAATCGTTAGCGTCCGGGCCAAAGTAGCTGATATGCCGTCCGGCATCGCGCGCCTTGCGGATCGCCATATCCATCTCCGGACGGGTATAGCGGTGAAAGCTATCGCCTTCCACCTCGGCGGCGCGCAGACCAAGCTGGGCAAAGATTTTACGAAAGGCGAGGCTGGTGGTGGTGGTTCCTGCGCCGCTGGAACCTGTAACAGCAATCACCGGATGTTTGGCTGACATAGCGAACGACTCCCTGATAAAGAACAGAAGAGGGCGGATCGCCTGACGCAGCGTTATTCGCGAAACTGTTTCCGGGGCATAATATTGACCGTCTCGTGTAGCTCTGACCACACCAGCACGACCTCACCCGTTTCCAGCTGACGCTTTACGTCGGCAACCTTTTGCTCAAGCGAACGCTCATGTTCACCATAATCGGTGCCTTCGCGCAAGACAAAGCTCTCAATCAGGCTGTTGAGCGTGTCAGGGGCAACCTCTTGCCAGGGAATAATCATTTATGCCTCCAGATAGGGCGCCAGCCAGTCGGGGATGCGCTTCTCAAGCCACATCTCAGGGCGGCGCAGGGTGCCGCCAACAAAGCCAACGTGGCCGCCATGTTCGGTTAACTGATACTCAATATTAGCGGGTAAATGGCCCGCTGCCGGAATGACGTGGTGATCCATAAAGGGATCGTCTTTAGCATGGATAATCAGCGTTGGCTTGCGGATCTGCGGCAGCACCGGCATAGCGCTGCTCCGGCGATAGTAGTCGATGGCATCATCGAATCCGTGTGCCTTCGCGGTGATCAGGTCATCAAACTCACGGATGCGGCGCACGCGCTTAAGCTGGGCGAGATCGATTGGCAGAGAGCCGGGATAGGCCTTCAGCTTGCGTGTAGCGTTGGCTTTCAGCAGGTTGAGGAGATAACGCTGGTAAAAACGTGAGAAACCCTTATCCATATGGAGGCTACAGGCCTCCAGCACCAGCGGAGCCGAAACAATCACCCCCGCGTTGAGCGGCAGGCTATCGTCGGCTTTTGCCAGCAGGCAGCCAAGCATATTGCCGCCGAGGGAGTAACCCACCGCCGCCGTCGGTGCCGGGCCGAACTCATTATGCAGCCAGTGCAGGAATGCGCTGCCGTCTTCGGTTTCGCCAGAGTGGTAGATGCGGTTCAGGCGATTAGGCTCGCCGCTACAGCCGCGAAAGTGCATCACTACCCCGAGCCAGCCACGCTGTTTAGCAGCATGGATCAGTCCGTGGGCGTAGGGGCTATGCAGGCTGCCCTCCAGGCCATGAAAAACGACCAGCCGGGGCTTATCTTTTGCCTGCTGCGGATCTTCGCTCCACGCCAGATCGACAAAGTCGCCGTCGGGCAGCTCAAGACGTTGCCATTGAGCGGTAAATTGCAGGCGACGGCGCAAAATACGCGGCAGCATCGTCTGCAAATGCGGGTTACGTGCCCCCGGCATCGGGCGAAATTCAACGTCATCCTCCGCCGCAGCGGGGAGTGTTAAGGGAGTTATCTGGGCCATCTCGTGCGATATATTCTTCAGTGATCTGCTGAATACTATACCTTCACAGATAAATTATGTTTATGAAAATGGGTCAATACCCCTGCATCATCCCGCCTTAGCGCATTTTTCTACCCTCTGGTCTGATCTGAATCACAAATCCTCGTTTTGATTATTACTCTCAGGCTAACGATCCTGCTGGTCGCTTTATTGATGCATTTTTCTACAGGGTGCACACTTGTTTCAGCGTTAAGCAAATCAAAATGATTAGCTGAATCAGGAGGTTAATAATGTTATCTGGGCAAAAGCCAGCGCGGGTATGGAACACGCGACGCACTGAGAAGCAGCGCCGTCTGGACTCTGTACCGGTGCAGGGCAAGGTACTGCCGACCGGCGACCTTGTCGCCATGCTGGAAAAACTGATTGCGCCGGGCGACCGGGTGGTTCTCGAGGGGAACAACCAGAAGCAGGCAGACTTTCTCTCCCGCTCGCTGGCGGAGGTCAATCCGCAAAAAGTGCACAACCTGCATATGATCATGCCAAGCGTTGGGCGCAGCGAGCATCTCGATATTTTCGAAAAGGGCATCGCCCGTAAGCTGGATTTCTCCTTCTCCGGGACACAAAGCCTGCGCATCTCGCAGCTGTTAGAGGACGATCTCCTCGAGATCGGCGCTATTCACACCTACATCGAACTCTACTCACGCCTCTATGTTGACCTGGCCCCGAACGTGGCGCTGATCGCCGGTTTTAAAGCCGACCGTAAGGGCAATCTCTACACCGGGGCAAGCACCGAAGATACCCCGGCGCTGGTAGAGGCCGCGGCGTTCCATGATGGTATCGTCATTGCGCAGGTCAACGAGCTGGTAGATGACGAGTCCGACCTGCCCCGTGTCGATATCCCCGGCTCGTGGATCGACTACGTGGTGGTGGCCGACAAGCCGTTCTTTATCGAACCGCTGTTTACTCGCGATCCGCGCCTGATCAAGCAGGAGCATATCCTGATGGCGATGATGGCGATTAAAGGCATCTACGCCGAGCACCAGGTGCAGTCCCTGAACCACGGGATCGGCTTCAACACCGCCGCTATCGAGCTGCTGTTGCCCACCTACGGGGAACAGCTCGGCCTGAAGGGCAAAATCTGTAAGCACTGGACCCTGAATCCGCACCCCACGCTGATCCCGGCAATTGAAAGTGGCTGGGTGGAGAGCGTTCACTGCTTCGGCGGCGAGCTGGGGATGGAGGAGTATATCCGCGCCCGTCCTGACGTCTTCTTTACCGGGGCCGACGGCTCAATGCGCTCGAATCGCGCCTTCTGCCAGCTGGCTGGCCAGTATGCGGTAGATATGTTTATCGGCTCAACGTTGCAGGTGGATGGCTATGCCAACTCCTCAACGGTAACCCGGGGCCGCCTCTCCGGCTTCGGCGGGGCGCCAAACATGGGCCACGATCCTCACGGCCGCCGTCACGCTACCCCGGCGTGGCTCAACATGATTGCCGAACCGGATCCGCTACAGCGCGGTAAAAAACTGGTGGTGCAGATGGTAGAGACCTTCCAGGCCGGGGTGAAACCGACCTTCGTTGAGAAGCTCGACGCCGTTGAGGTCGCAAAAGCCTCCGGCATGCCGCTGGCACCGGTGATGATCTACGGCGACGACGTGACCCACGTATTGACCGAAGAGGGTCTGGCTCACCTGTGGCGCGCCGAGAGCATGGAGGAGCGCCGGGCGATGGTTGCCGCAGTGGCTGGGATCACCGACATCGGTCTGGGCGTTGATGCTAAGCGCGTCGCTGCGCTGCGTCAAAGCGGCAAGGTGCTCTACCCGGAAGATATGGGGATTCGCCGCTCCGATGCCACCCGCTCTCTGCTGGCGGCAGGCAGCGTGGCTGACCTGGTCGAGTGGTCAGACGGCCTCTACAACCCACCTGCGAAATTCCGGAGCTGGTAATGAAACATCTGCCACAAATTCAGGTTACAGGCGGTGCCGAGTGGCTGGCGCATACCGCCACCCAGTGTCTGATTGACGAAGCACGATTAAGCCCGAAGCCCGGACTTGTGGACAGCCGGGGAAACGGCGCACATCACGACCTGTCGTTAGCGCTGATGGAGCGCTCGGCGCGCAGCCTGACCCCGACGTTTCAGGCCCTGGCGCAGCAGAGCTGGCAGCGGCCAGCGGATATTGCGCTTAGACAAACCATTGGACGACTCGGCCGCGAAGGCGAGCAGCAGATGATGGCAGCCACCTATGGCGTGAATACCCACCGGGGTGCGATTTGGGCGCTGGGGCTGCTGGTCAGCGCGGTGGCGATGCTCGGTGGCGCGGAAAACGCACAGGCCATTGCCGACACCGCCGCAGCGCTGGCGATGCTGCCGGATGACGCTGCCCCGAAGATCTTTAGCAAAGGACTTCGCGCTACGCATCGCTATCGCGTGCCGGGTGCACGTGAAGAGGCTCAGCAGGGGTTCCCGCACATCATGCAGCACGCTTTACCGCAGCTGCGGCAGAGCCGGCTGAACGGCAGCAGCGAAACGCAGGCCAGGCTCGATGCGCTGATGGCGATCATGACGTCGCTGACCGACACCTGCGTACTTTCACGCGCCGGGATGGAAGGCCTTGAGGCCATGCAGTTTGGCGCACGTGCCGTACTCAACGCAGGCGGCACCGCGCAGCTGGCCGGGCAGCAGGCGCTGGCGAGGTTAGATCGTCAGATGCTGATGCTCAACGCCTCGCCGGGTGGCGCAGCGGATCTGCTCGCTGCGACCCTGTTTCTTGACCGTGTCGAATCGCCCTATTTACAGCATTAAGAGGATGTTATGGAACAGATCACAATCTCTGTGCCCGCCAGCCGCACGCTAAGCGGCAAAGCGCTGGCAGGCGTTGTCGGCTCTGGCGATATGGAGGTGTTATTCACCGCCGCGCCGGGCGAGACGCTGACTATTGATATCACCACCTCCGTAGACAACAGCCGTGCCCGCTGGGAGGCGCTGTTTAACCGCCTCGGCGTGGTAAGCGAGCTGCCTGCGGGCAAGCTGGTTATTCACGATTTTGGCGCAACGCCGGGCGTGGCACGCATTCGTATCGAACAGGTATTTGAGGGGGTGAGCCATGCGTGATGACCGTAGCTTTATCGAACTGAAAGCGCGTGAGCGCGCGCGTACACTGCTGGATGAGGGTAGCTTCCGCGAGCTGCTGGATCCGTTTGAAGGCATTATCTCGCCGTGGCTGGGGCCGCAGGGCATCGTACCGCAGGCCGATGACGGCATGGTGGTGGCTAAAGGGACTATCAACGGTCAGCCCGCCGTGGTGGTGGCTATCGAAGGGACCTTCCAGGGCGGCAGCATGGGCGAAGTGTCAGGCGCAAAAATGGCGGCGGCGCTGGAGCTGGCGGCGGAAGATAACCGCAACGGTATACCTACCCAGGCGGTGCTCTGTCTGGAGACCGGCGGGGTACGTTTACAAGAAGCTAACCTCGGCCTGGCAGCGATTGCTGATATCCATGCGGCGATTGTCGATCTGCGCCGCTACACCCCGGTGGTGGGCATTGTGGCTGGTACGGTGGGCTGCTTCGGCGGGATGTCCATTGCCGCGGCGCTCTGTAGCTACCTGATTGTTACCCGTGAGGCACGTCTCGGCCTGAACGGCCCGCAGGTTATTGAGCAGGAAGCCGGCATTGCCGAGTACGATTCTCGCGACCGGCCGTTTATCTGGAGCATGACCGGCGGTGAGGTCCGCTATCAGAGCGGGCTGGTGGATGCGCTGGTGGGCGACGGCATCAACGCCGTAAAAGGCGCGATGAACGACGCTATCGCCAAAGGCGTTCCGGCTAAGCACCGTACCGACAACTACGCCTGGTATCTGGATCGCCTGAGCCATTTCGATACGGCAAAACAGGCTGATGCTGAGCAGATCAACGCGCTCTTTGCCCGGGAGGAGAAATAATGAGTCATTCAATAAGCCGCGGCGCGTTATGGCTGGAAAAACTCGCGCCCAATGCCACACGTCTTGCAGGACTGTGTCCGTCCGTTCAGGCCGCTGACGGCGAGCTTAACGGGGAAGCAGTGCGCTTCATTACCGTGGTTCCGGATGCCCACAACCACTATCCTCGCGCCGCCCAGGGTGAAGTCGGGCTGCTGGAGGGGTGGACCCTGGCGAAGGTGGTGAGTGAAACCATCGCCCTGGATGCCGACAGCGCCGTTAAGCGCCCGATTGTGGCGATAATCGATGTGCCAAGCCAGGCCTATGGCCGCCGTGAAGAGGCGTTTGGTATTCATCAGGCGCTGGCCGGGGCCGCTGCGGCCTATGCCAACGCACGGCTGGCGGGCCATCCGGTGATTGGGCTGATCGTCGGGAAAGCGATGTCCGGGGCGTTTCTGGCCCACGGCTACCAGGCAAACCGGCTGATCGCCTTCAACGATAAAGGTGTCCTGATCCACGCGATGGGCAAAGAGTCCGCGGCGCGCATTACGCTGCGTACCGTCGAGGCGCTGGAGAAGCTGGCGGCGACCATTCCGCCGATGGCCTACGACATCGATAACTACGCTACCCTCGGGCTGCTGGCCAATCTGCTGGATATTAGCAATCCCGATGCGCCAACCGATAACGATCTGGCGCAGGTGCACAGCACTCTGCAACAGGCCATCCATGACGCTCGTCAGGACCGTACGCTGAAAAACCGTCTCGGGGCTGACAACCGCCATAGCTCCCTTCTTGTGCGCGAGCGCATGAAAGCGAGCTGGTAAGAAAAGAGAGACCTGCCAGAGGTAAGTCCCCGTGGGCGCACTCGCTGCGCCCGCGAGGAGAACGACGCCCTGAAAAAATAATAATCATCGCGCCAGTGCTAAAACTTTTAACCACAGGTGATTTTTTATGACTTACGTAATTGTTCATGCTCTCGCACCGATTTTTATCATCATGCTGCTGGGATTCTGGGCTGGCAAAGCAAAGATGGTTGATAATAAAAATGTTTCCCTGCTCAATATCTTCGTGATGGATTTTGCCCTGCCCGCCGCGCTGTTTAGCGCCACGGTGCAGACCCCGTGGACCGGCATTGTCGCCCAGTCGCCGCTGATTCTGGTCCTGACCCTGGCGATGTGGATCACCTATGCCGCGATCTACTTCCTGGCGACAAAAGTCTTTAAAAAGTCGCCGCAGGATGCCGCCGTGCTGACCCTTACCGTTGCGCTGCCGAACTACGCCGCACTGGGCCTGCCGATTTTGGGCAGCGTGCTGGGTGAAGGCCCGTCAACGTCACTCTCCGTGGCGGTCTCTATCGCCTGCGGCTCCGTGCTGATGACCCCGTTCTGCCTGCTGATCCTGGAGCGTGAAAAAGCGCGTGCCGAAGGCAACAACAGCGGCTCTACGCTCTCCATGCTGCCGGTGCTGATGTGGCGCTCAATTAAAAAACCGATCGTCATGGGGCCGCTGCTGGGGGTGATCCTCTCCGCGATTGGCATCAAAATGCCGGAGCTGGTGCTGGCGGCGATTAAACCGCTGGGCCTCTCCGCCACGGCGGCAGCGCTCTTCCTGACCGGGGTGATCCTCTCCGCGCGGAAGCTGCAAATTAACACCATGGTGATCACGTCAACGATTGCCAAACTGCTTATCCAACCGGCGATTGCCTGGGGTATCGTGCTGGCCCTCGGCCTCTCCGGCTCCGTGGCGATCACCGCCATTCTGATGATTGCACTCTCAGCCGGTTTCTTCGGCGTGGTGTTCGGTAACCGCTTTGGCGTGCAGTCTCCGGATGCAGAAGCCGTGCTGCTGTTAAGCTCCGTACTGTGTATCCTGTCGCTGCCGCTGTTTATCTCGCTGACTTCAGGAATGTAACTATGACCATGCTGCGCCCCCACGATCTTATCTGGCTGACAAACCGCGAGGCTCTCGACGGGGTTGATGAACCCTGGGTGGAGACGGTCTGGCATCCTGATTTACCGGTGGTGGTGCGGCGTGATGTGGACGAGGAGCGCATTCCGGTTGGCGTCCGAGGTATCCGCCGCGACCAGCGCGCAGCGGGCTGGACCCACGCATCGCAGGTGGTGCGGGTGGTCTCCCCGGAGCAGCTGGTGGACAGTAACGATCTGCTGCGCTCGCCGTTTATCTCCCAGCCGCCAGTGCAGGTGGCGTTGCAGCTCGCCCAGCAGGCGTGGCCGTGGGTCTGGGGCATCACCGGCAGCAGCGGCTATGCCCTGGCTACTGGCATTCCGGTGATCCACGCCAGCAGCGACCTTGACCTGCTGATCCGCGCCCCGCAGCCGCTCTCCCGCGCGCTGCTGCTCCGCTGGCAGACGCCGTTGAACCATGCCCTGTGCCGGGTGGATACCCAAGTGGATACCCCGTACGGCGGCTTTGCCCTCAACGAATGGCTGCGCGATGGGCGCGTATTGCTTAAAACCAGCCGGGGCCCACGCCTTGTCAGCGATCCCTGGCGCAGGGAGGATTGATGAAAACTCTGTTTACCTTTCCCGGACAGGGAACCCAGCGTCCCGGCATGCTGCAACATCTGCCGGGTCATGAGATGGCCGAGGCGCGTGAAGTATTGGGCGCGGAGGCCGATACCCTCGACAGCCCTGAGGCGCTGAAGCATACCCGTGCGGTGCAGCTCTCCCTGCTGATTGCTGGCGTCGCCTGGGCGCGAGAGATGCAGCGCCGCGGCATTGAACCGGATCTGGTTAGCGGCCTGTCGATTGGTGCCTACCCGGCGGCGGTGATCGCCGGGGCGCTGGCGTTCAACGATGCGTTAAGCCTGGTGGCGCTGCGCGGCGATCTGATGGAGCAGGCCTACCCGCACGGCTATGGCCTGACGGCGATCATGGGCCTGACCCTGACGCAGGTGGAGGCGCTGGTTGACGGCAGCGGCACCTATATCGCTAACCTCAACGCCGAGACGCAGATCGTTATCGCCGGGCGCGATGAGGATATGGCCCAGGTGGCGCAGCAGGCGCTGGCGAAAGGGGCGACGAAAGCTCAGCGTCTGGCGGTGAGCGTGCCGTCGCACTGCGAGCTGCTGAATGCGCCCGCGCAGAAGCTGGCGCAGGCCTTTGCCCAGGTGAGGCTCTCCCGACCGCGTTGCGCCTACCTCAGCGGCAGCACCGCCCGCGTACTGTGGCAGCCGGAGCGCATTGCGGACGATCTGGCGATGAACATGGCGCGGACGGTGCGCTGGCAGGAGGCGGTGATTGCCGCCAACGAGCGCGAGGCGCGGCTGGCTATTGAGATGCCGCCGGGCGGCATTCTGACCTGCTTAACCCGTCAGGCGGCGTGGGAAGGGGAGACAGTCTCTCTTGAGCGCAGCGGGCCGGAAGTGGTTGCGCACCTGGCGAAGCGTCTCGCCCGATAATGTTTTATTGCCCGGTGGCGCTACGCTTACCGGGCCTACGGTATTACGACGTCGGCAAACTGCGGGCGTACATGCGCCCTTCGGCGGCCAGCGCCAGCAGGTTGGGGTCGTGCTCGCGGCTGCGGGCAAAGACAATGCCGATCTGCTGCTGCATCTGGTACGGCTGGGCCAACTTCAGCAGCTGTACCGAACTTTCATAGACTTTCTTCATCCGCCCCGGCATCAGGGTAAAGCCTACCCCGGCCTGCACCAGGCTGAGCATTGAGAAGATATCATTCACACGGGTGACGATCTCAGGTTCAAACCCGGCGATGTGAAACGCCTCCTGGAATCCGGCGTAGGTAGCAAACCCCTCCGCCAGCGAGACAAACTTCTGCTGGCGGTAGTCGCGCAGATCGGCCAGCTCACCGGTATTGAGGGTAGCGGAGGCCGGTGCGGCCAGAAAGATGTCGTCGTGAAACAGCGGCAGCACTTCGAACTGGACCAGATCAACCTGGTTGTCAGAGAGCGAGATAAGGATCGCATCCAGCTCGCCATCCTCCAGCTTCTGCAGCAGCATGTCGTTGGAGCCCATCGTCAGGTTAATCTCCAGCTCCGGCCGCCGCAGCTTCATCCCCATAATCAGGTGCGGCACCGTCTCCAGGGTGAGCGAGTAGAGCGTGCCGACGCGCAGCCGACCCTGGCCGACGCCCGCCGTTTTGCGCGTCTCCTCGAGGCCGCGGGCCATCAGCTGCGTCACCTCCTGGCAATACTCCAGCAGCGTCCAGGCGGCGGGCAGCGCCAGCAGGTTACGTCCCTTGTGCACAAACAGCGGACAGCGCACGCTCTCCTCCAGGGTGTGCAGCGCCCGGTGGACGCTGACGCCGCTGATCTCCAGCGCCTCGGCGGTGCGGGCGATGTTGCCCTTCTCCATAAAGGTCATGAAGATGGTCAGCTTGCGGAAGGTGATGTCGCTGGCGATCTCCATAGCGCTACTCGCTTTGCAGCATGCCTTCAAGCTGCTCCTGTGCCTCAAGCCACGCCATCTCACACTCCTCCAGGCCCGACTTCGCGCTCGCCTGCGCCTGTAAACACTCGGTCAGCTCGGCCTTGCGGCTCTGATCGTACAGGCCGCTGTCGCCAAGCTTCTCTTCGGCCTTCGCCAGCTGGGCGTTGAGCTTCTCCATCTCCTTCTCCAGACGGGCGATCTCTTTGCGAAGCGGCTGGGTCTGGGTACGCAGTTCGGCTTCCCGGCGCTTCTGGTCTTTCCGCGCCTGGGCGCTGTTGCCATTCTCCTTCGCCGCATCGGCAGGTTGGCTCTCCTGCTTCTGCACGTCACTCAGCCACTGCTGGTAATCCTCCAGATCGCCGTCAAACGGCTCGACTTTGCCGTCGTGGACCAGGTAGAGATCGTCGGTGGTGGAGCGGATCAGGTGGCGATCGTGCGACACCACCACCAGCGCGCCCTCAAACTCAATCAGCGCTTCGGTCAGGGCCTGGCGCATGTCGAGATCCAGGTGGTTGGTTGGCTCATCAAGCAGCAGCAGGTTAGGGCGCTGCCAGACGATCAGGGCCAGTACCAGCCGGGCCTTTTCACCGCCGGAGAAGCGTTCGGTGTTCTCTGTGACCTTATCGCCCTGGAAGCCAAAGCCGCCAAGATAGTCCCGCAGCTTCTGCTCCGCTTCCTGAGGGGCAAGGCGGGCCAGATGCTGCAACGGCGACTCATCCGCCCGCAGGAACTCCAGCTGGTGCTGGGCGAAGTAGCCAAGCTTGATGCCCTTCGCGAGACCGATATCGCCGCTGGTAGGGGCAAGCTCGCCCGCCAGCAGTTTGATCAGCGTCGATTTACCCGCGCCGTTGCGCCCCAGCAGGCCAATGCGCGAGCCAGGAACAAGGTTGAGCTTGATCGAGTTAAGAATGGTGCGATCGCCGTAGCCTGCGCTCACCTTCTCCATCTTCAGCAGCGGATTGGGCAGGCTCTCCGGCGCGCGGAAGCTGAAGTGGAAGGGGTTATCCACGTGCGCCGGGGCGATAAGCTCCATGCGCTCCAGCATCTTCACCCGACTCTGGGCCTGCTTGGCCTTGCTGGCCTTAGCTTTGAAGCGGTCGATAAAGCTTTGCAAATGCGCCACGCGCTGCTGCTGGCTCTCGTAGGTGGCCTGCTGCTGCGCCAGACGGGTTGCGCGCTGGCGCTCAAACGAGCTGTAGTTGCCGGTATACTCGAACATGTTCTGCTGTTCGATATGGATAATTTTATCTACCACCGGATCGAGGAAGTCACGGTCATGGGAGATGAGGATCAGCGTCCCCTGATAGCTCTTCAGCCAGCGCTCCAGCCAGATCACCGCATCGAGATCGAGGTGGTTGGTCGGCTCATCGAGCAGGAGCAGGTCCGAACGGCAGACCAGCGCCTGGGCAAGGTTGAGGCGCATACGCCAGCCGCCGGAGAAGTCGCTTACCGGCCGTTCAAGCTGCTCGGTAGAGAAACCCAGCCCGTGCAGCAGGCTGGCGGCGCGAGAGCGGATAGTCCAGGCGTCGATGGCGTCGAGCTTGCCGTGAACGGTGGCGATGGCATGACCGTCGTTGCGCTCGTTGGCGTCATTCAGCTGGGCCTCCAGCTGGCGATACTCACGATCGCCATCAATAACATAGTCGATGGCAGGCTCGCTGAGGGCAGGGGTCTCCTGATTCACCCACGCCAGCTGCCAGTTAGCGGGGTAGGTGAAGCTGCCGCCGTCGGCAGTCAGCTCATTTTTCAGCAGCGCCAGCAGGGTCGATTTCCCGCAGCCGTTTTTACCCACCAGCCCGACTTTCTGGCCGGGGTTGATGGTGGCGGTGGCGTTATCCAACAGGACACGCACGCCGCGACGAATTTGTAGTGAGGAGAAAACAATCATAGAGCGCCGTATGTTCAGACTATGTTAATTTGTCATTATGATAATGTGGGGTGCGCCTATAATGCCGCACTGGGGCGCAATGGTAGCCCGAAACGACAACGATATACAAAAATAGAACCGGGAGGGGAGTGATGTCCCAGACAGCCAGAGTGCTGCTGCTGTATGCCCATCCGGAATCCCAGGACTCAGTAGCCAACCGGGTCCTGCTTAAGCCGGCAATGCAGCTGCACAATGTGACCGTACACGATCTCTATGCGCACTACCCAGACTTTTTTATCGATATTCCCCGCGAGCAGGCGCTGCTGCGCGAGCACGACGTGATCGTCTTTCAGTTTCCCCTCTACACCTACAGCTGCCCAGCGCTGCTCAAAGAGTAGCTCGATCGCGTCCTGACCCGCGGCTTCGCCAGCGGACCGGGAGGCAACCAGCTGGCAGGCAAGCGCTGGCGCTGCGTGATCACCACCGGCGAGCCGGAGAGCGCCTACCGCTACGACGGCCTTAATCGCTATCCGCTTAGCGATATCCTGCGTCCCTTTGAGCTGACGGCGGCCATGTGCCGCATGCAGTGGATGACGCCCTATATTGTCTACTGGGCGCGCCGCCAGCCGAAAGAGGCGCTGGCAAGCCATGCCCGAGCCTACGGTGACTGGCTGGCATCACCTACCGCGACGGGAGGTCGCTAATGGACGGAACCGATCTGCTGCTGGCAGGCGTGCTGTTTCTGTTTGCCGCCGTGGTCGCCGTGCCGCTAGCCGCCCGGCTGGGCATTGGCGCGGTACTGGGCTATCTGCTGGCAGGCATTGCCATCGGCCCATGGGGGCTGGGATTTATCAGCGACGTCGATGAGATCCTCCACTTCTCTGAGATGGGCGTCGTGTTTCTGATGTTTATCATCGGTCTGGAGCTCAACCCGTCGAAGCTGTGGCAGCTGCGGCAGTCGATCTTTGGCGTTGGGGCGGCGCAGGTGCTGCTCAGCGCTGCGATCCTCGCCGGTCTGCTGATGCTGACCGACTTCGCCTGGCAGGCGGCGGTCATTGGCGGTATTGGCCTGGCGATGTCCTCTACCGCGATGGCGCTCCAGCTAATGCGCGACAAGGGGATGAACCGCAGCGAAGCTGGACAGCTGGGGTTCTCGGTGCTGCTGTTCCAGGACCTGGCGGTGATCCCGGCCCTGGCGCTGGTGCCGCTGCTGGCGGGCGGCGGCGATGAGCACTTCGACTGGATCAAGATCGGCATGAAGGTGATCGCCTTCGCCGGGATGCTGGTGGGCGGCCGCTATCTGCTGCGCCCGGTGTTCCGCTTTATTGCCGGCTCCGGCGTGCGCGAGGTCTTTACCGCCGCCGCGCTGCTGCTGGTGCTCGGCTCGGCGCTGTTTATGGACGCGCTGGGGCTGTCGATGGCGCTCGGCACCTTTATCGCCGGGGTGCTGCTGGCAGAGAGCGAGTACCGCCATGAGCTGGAGTCGGCAATCGATCCCTTCAAGGGGCTGCTGCTGGGGCTCTTCTTTATCTCAGTAGGGATGGCGCTGAATCTGGGCGTGCTCTATACCCACCTGCCGTGGGTCATCGCGGCGGTCGCTATTTTGGTGGCGGTGAAAACCACGGTGCTCTATCTGCTGGCGCGCCTCTACGGCCTGAGAAGCTCGGAGCGGATGCAGTTCGCCGGCGTGCTTAGCCAGGGCGGAGAGTTTGCCTTTGTGCTCTTCTCTACCGCCTCCTCGCAGCGACTGTTCCATAACGATCAGATGGCGCTGCTGCTGGTGACGGTCACCCTGTCGATGATGACCACGCCACTGCTGATGAAGGGCATCGATAAGGGACTCTCCCGGCGCTTTAACACGCCGGATGAGGAGGGTGAGAAACCCTGGGTTGAGGATGATAAGCCGCAGGTGATCATTGTCGGCTTTGGCCGCTTCGGCCAGGTGATTGGCCGCCTGCTGATGGCTAACAAGATGCGCATCACCGTGCTGGAGCGCGATATCAGTGCGGTTAACCTGATGCGGAAATATGGTTACAAGGTCTACTATGGCGACGCTACCCAGATAGAGCTGCTGCGCTCGGCGGGCGCGGAGGCAGCGGAGTCGATCGTCATCACCTGCAACGAGCCGGAAGACACCATGAAGCTGGTAGCGATCTGCCAGCAGCACTTCCCACACCTGGCGATCCTCGCCCGGGCGCGGGGACGTTTCGAGGCCCACGAGCTGCTCCAGTCGGGCGTAACGCAGTTCTCCCGTGAGACCTTCTCCAGTGCGCTGGAGCTGGGACGCAAGGCGCTGGTATCGCTGGGCATGCACCCGCACCAGGCGCTGCGGGCGCAGCTGCACTTCCGCCGTCTCGATATGCGAATGCTGCGCGAGCTGATGCCGGTGGTGCATACTGATACACAGCAGATCTCCCGCAGTCGTGAGGCGCGGCGCGAGCTGGAAGAGATTTTCCAGCGTGAAATGCAGCAGGAGCGGCGGCAGCTTGATGGCTGGGACGAGTTTGAATAGAGGTTAAATGTATGGCGATACGTAAACGTTTTATCGCGGGCGCAAAGTGCCCGGCCTGCCAGGCGCAGGACACATTGGCAATGTGGCGCGAGAATAATGTCGATATTGTTGAGTGTATTAAGTGCGGCCATCAGATGCGCGAGGCGGATAAAGAGGCCCGCGAGCATGTTCGCAAAGATGAGCAAGTGATCGGGATTTTTCATCCGGACTAGCGATATGTCCCAGCTTTTTTTAAGCTTAAGGGTACACGGGGGCAGAATTCCGTTACAATCTGCGCCAGTAATTTTCCCACGCTCAGGAGATATCATGAAAGT
>NZ_DAMACX010000030.1:21135-54152 GCF_031998825.1 Pseudescherichia sp. | reverse complement strand
CATTGCCTGGCTGTTGCCGATGGTCATGCTGTCGAGGAAGTAGAGGTTATAGCGCTCCAGAGCCTGCATCACTTTCTGCATGCCAAACAGGCTGGAGGTCATGGCGCTGCCCATGTGGTTATTCAGGCCGACGGCATAGGGTACTTTGCCATAGGCGTCGCGAATGATGCGCTCGATCTCGTCGCTGCTCATCTCCGGGCGCAGGGTGTCTTTTTCCAGCGGCTGCTTGCTCAGCGGGGCCATCGGCAGGTGGATCAACACCTCATGGCCGCTATTGTGCGCTTTCGTGGCCATCTCATGGGCGTGCGGGGCGTTAGGCAGCACGGCAACGGAAACCGCGGCGGGCATCGCCAGCACCTGGTTTTCCGTATGCGGGCGATAGCCGAAATCATCAATGACAATGGAGAGCTTGCCGGCGTGCGCCGGAACAATAAACGGCAGAAGCGTCATAATCGCGAAAAACAGACGACGAAGCTGAAGCAAAACTTATCTTCCCAACCACGGTTGTGGATTAACCGCCTGACCCTGACGACGAATTTCAAAATAGAGTGACGGACGGCCCTGACCGCCACTGCTGCCCACAAGGGCAATGGGCTGACCGGCGCGAACCTGGGTTCCAACGCTGACCAGTGCGCTCTGATTATAGCCGTAAAGGCTCATATCGCCTTTCCCGTGCTCAACCACCACAACCAGGCCGTAGCCTTGCAGCCAGTCGGCGAGGATCACCCGCCCGTCAGCAATAGCTTTTACTTCGCTACCTTCGGACGCGCCAATCACAATCCCTTTCCACCGTAGCTCACCCTGCAGCTGTTCGCCATAGCGATGCAGCAGCGAGCCGCGAACCGGCCAGTAAGCCTGACCACGCGGCGAGCCTAAACCCCCGGTGCGCGACATCAGCGAGCGCTCGTTCTCGGTAGGCTTATAGGTGGTGCCTTTACGGGAGGCCTCCTGCTGGCGATCGCGCACCGCATCGGCCTCGCGCGCCTCGCGCTCTGCTCGCGCTTTCGCGGCGGCTTCCGCCCGGGCAAGGCTGTTGCGCAGACGCGATTCGTTAGCACGTAGCTCGCTCAGCTGCTGCTGGCCCGCCTGAATAGAGCTTTCCAGGCTAGTAAGGGTCTTTTTACGCTCGTTGCGTGCCTGCTCCAGCTTCGCCTGCTGGGCCTGCTGTTCATAGAGCAGCGTCTGCTGCTGGCTCTGCTTCTCTTCCAGCTCGGCCCGCTGGGCAGCGACCTCTTCACGGGTCTGCTTTAGCTGGGCGATGGTCTCCTGACGCGCCTGGTTCAGGTAGCCGTAATAGGCCTGCATGCGCTCGCCGCGGGCGGTCTCTTCGCTATTGAAGATATACTGCACCCCGGAGTGCTCGCCCTGGCGAAAGGCGGCATCGAGCTGGGCCGCCAGGTTACGCTCCTGGCTGGCTTTCTGCTGCTCAAGCCTGGCAATCGACGCGTTCATGGCGTCAATCTGCTTGTTAAGTTCGTTGAGGGTGCTTTGGGTTTCACGCAGCTTGCGGGCGGCGGCAGAGATCGCCTCCTCTTGCTCTTTAAGCTGCGCCAGAAGCGTAGCGCGCTGCTGCTGCTGCTGACGTACCGCCCGCTCTTTGCTGGCGATATCGGCCTGAATCGATTTTAGCTGGTCACGATCGTCTGCGTGGGCGGGAAAAGCGCACAGCAAAACGCCAGCGCTGAGCGCGCTGGCACAGAACAATGGCCGGACAGTGCCGGCCCATGTAATTGAAAAAATCGCCTTTCCCCTCATGGGGAGCGATTATTCCACGATGAACAGCGGCTTGCCAGTCATCTCTTGCGGGATTTCCATGCCCATCAGGCTCAGCATGGTTGGTGCGATGTCCGAAAGTTTACCGCCGCTGACTGCTTTAACCGATTTACCACCAACGTAGATCAGCGGAACCGGCAGGTTAGTATGGGCAGTATGGGCCTGGCCAGTGGCCGGGTCGCGCATCTGCTCAGCATTGCCGTGATCCGCAGTAATCAACAGCTGGCCGCCTGTGGACTCTACCGCGTCGGCTACCTCAGCGATGCATTTGTCCAGCGTTTCGACGGCGGCAACGGCAGCCTCAAACACGCCGGTATGGCCGACCATATCACCGTTCGGATAGTTGCAGATGATGGTGTCGTACTTGCCGCTCTTAATGGCGGCGACCAATTTTTCAGTTAATTCTGCAGAGCTCATCTCCGGCTGCAGGTCGTAGGTTGCCACTTTTGGGGAGTTGATCAGGATGCGATCTTCACCGCTGAACGGCTCTTCCACGCCGCCGTTGAAGAAGAAGGTGACGTGCGCATACTTCTCTGTTTCAGAGATGCGCAGCTGGGTTTTGTCGTTCTTCGCCATCCACTCGCCAAAGGTGTTGGCCAGCGAGGCGGGCGGGTAGGCGCAGGACGCGGTGATGTCAGCAGCGTATTGAGTCAGCATCACGAACTCGCCCAGCTTGACCGCTTTTTTACGGGCAAAGCCGTCAAAGTCGGCGTTGACGAAGGCGCGGGTGATTTCACGGGCGCGGTCGGCACGGAAGTTCATGAAAATCAGCGCGTCGCCATCCTGCATGGCAGCGTCAGGCTGGCCTGCGGCGCGGATCGCCGTCGCCTTCACGAATTCGTCGTTCTCGTCGCGCGCGTAGGCGGCCTGGAGACCCGCCACGGCGGTGTCGGCCTGGTATTCGCCCTTCGCCTGAGTCATCAGGTCATAGGCCTGCTCAACGCGATCCCAGCGGTTATCGCGGTCCATGGCGTAGTAGCGGCCAATAATCGTGGCGACGCGGCCTTTACCCAGCTCGGCAAACTTCTCTTCAACGCGTTTGAGAGAGGACTCTGCGCTGCGCGGCGGCGTGTCACGGCCGTCGAGAAACGCGTGCAGGTAGATCTTCTCTGCGCCGCGTGCCGCAGCCAGCTCTACCATCGCCAAAATATGATCCTCATGGCTGTGCACGCCCCCTGCCGAGAGCAGGCCCATAATGTGCACGGCCTTGTTCTGCGCCACGGCGTTGTCCACCGCGCCCGTCAGCGCCGGGTTGCTGAAGAAGGTGCGCTCTTTAATCTCAACGTCCAGACGGGTGAGATCCTGATAAACAATGCGGCCCGCGCCCAGGTTGACGTGACCCACTTCGGAGTTACCCATCTGGCGGTCGGGCAGGCCCACTTCGAGGCCGGATGCGTCAACCAGCGTGTGCGGGCGTTGCGCCCACAGGGCGTCCATCACCGGCGTTTTGGCATTAAGAATAGCGTTATCCTGCTGATCTTCGCGGTAGCCGTAGCCATCCAGAATCACCAGTACCATAGGTTTTTTAGTAACCGACATTGCGACAACCCTCAAGCTCATAAGACAAAAAATTTGCCTGATTTTACTACGACTGAATCGATTAAATAGCCGCAGAAGATCAAAGAAAAGGGCCGGGAAAGCGCTGATTCAGGCCGCTTTTAGCGCTTTTTTCCGTGACGGTGCGCAGAAAATGCATTCCTTGCTGCTCGCTGGCTGTATTTGCCACACTGCACAGGTATACTCCCTTCCTGGTTTTTTTATTCACTGAGTCGGGAGCTGTTACCCCCCATGCAAGAAATTATGCAATTTGTTAGCCGTCACCCCATCCTCTGTATCGCGTGGGTTGTGTTACTGGGGGCGGTGCTGTTCACCACCTTCAAGGGCCTTACATCAAAAGTGAAAGTGATCACCCGTGGTGAAGCGACGCGTCTGATTAACAAAGAAGAGGCCGTGGTTGTCGATCTGCGTCAGCGTGATGATTTCCGCAAAGGGCATATCGCCGGCGCGGTGAATTTGCTGCCAGCCGAAATTAAAGCCAATAATGTAGGTGAGCTTGATAAACACAAAAGCAAACCCATTATTGTTGTAGATGGTTCTGGCATGCAGGCGCAGGAGCCTGCCAGCGCGCTGGTCAACGCGGGCTTCACACAGGTTTATGTGCTGAAGGACGGCGTTGCAGGCTGGAGCGGCGAAAACCTACCGCTGGTTCGCGGTAAATAATCTGGAGAAGCGTTATGGCCAACATTGAAATCTATACCAAAGCCACCTGCCCATTCTGCCATCGTGCAAAGGGGTTGCTGGACAGCAAAGGCGTAACCTACGCGGAGCTGCCGATTGACGGCGATGCCGTGAAGCGCGAAGAGATGATTCAACGTAGTGGCCGTACGACCGTGCCGCAGATTTTTATTGATGCACAGCACATTGGCGGCTGTGACGACTTGTATGCGCTGGATGCGCGTGGTGGACTCGATCCCCTGTTGCGCTAAGGCGTTTGAGTATATTACTAAGGGTTTTTCTCATGTCAGAACAAAATAACACCGAAATGACTTTCCAGATCCAGCGTATCTACACCAAGGATGTCTCTTTTGAAGCGCCAAATGCGCCTCATGTATTCCAGAAAGACTGGCAGCCAGAAGTAAAACTGGATCTGGATACCGCATCCAGCCAGCTGGCTGATGACGTATACGAAGTGGTCTTGCGCGTGACCGTGACCGCAAGCCTGGGTGAAGAGACCGCATTCCTGTGTGAAGTTCAGCAGGCCGGTATCTTCTCCGTTGGTGGTATCGAAGGCAACCAGATGGCGCACTGCCTGGGCGCGTACTGCCCGAACATTCTGTTCCCGTACGCTCGCGAGTGCATCACTAGCCTGGTTTCTCGCGGTACCTTCCCGCAGCTGAACCTTGCGCCGGTCAACTTTGATGCGCTGTTCATGAACTATTTGCAGCAGCAGTCTGGTGAAGGTACTGAAGAACATCAGGATGCCTGATGAGTACACCTAATGCTCATATGACTGTGATCGGTGCCGGCTCCTACGGCACCGCTCTTGCCATTACGCTGGCAAGAAATGGCCACCAGGTTATTCTCTGGGGGCACGATCCAAAACATATCGCGACCCTGCAGCACGATCGCTGCAATGCCGCGTTCCTTCCCGATGTGCCTTTCCCCGACACGCTGCATCTTGAGAGCGATTTAGCGACCGCACTCCAGGCCAGCCGCAATATTCTGGTGGTGGTGCCAAGCCACGTGTTTGGCGACGTGCTGCGCCAGATCAAGCCGCTGATGCGCGACGATGCGCGTATTGTCTGGGCGACCAAAGGGCTGGAAGCCGAAACGGGCCGCCTGTTGCAGGACGTGGCGCGTGAAGCGCTGGGCGACACCATTCCGCTGGCGGTGATCTCTGGGCCAACCTTCGCGAAAGAGCTGGCGGCGGGTCTGCCAACGGCTATCTCGCTGGCCTCGACGGACAGCGCCTTTGCTGAAGATCTCCAGCAGCTGCTGCACTGCGGCAAAAGCTTCCGCGTCTACAGCAACCCGGACTTTATCGGCGTACAGCTCGGCGGCGCGGTGAAAAACGTTATCGCCATTGGCGCAGGCATGTCGGACGGCATCGGCTTTGGTGCCAACGCCCGTACCGCGCTCATTACCCGTGGGCTGGCGGAGATGTCACGCCTCGGCGCTGCGCTGGGTGCGGCGCCTGAAACCTTCATGGGGATGGCAGGGTTAGGCGATCTGGTGCTGACCTGTACCGATAACCAATCCCGCAACCGCCGCTTTGGCATGATGCTCGGCCAGGGTATGGACGTGCAGCAGGCTCAGACGCAGATCGGCCAGGTGGTGGAAGGCTACCGCAATACGAAAGAGGTCCGCGAGTTGGCACACCGCTTTGGTGTCGAAATGCCAATTACCGAGGAGATATTTCAAGTATTGTATTGCGGTAAAAACGCGCGCGAGGCAGCATTGACCCTATTAGGGCGCACGCGCAAGGACGAGCGTAGCAGTCAGTAATTTCAAATCACCTAAATGGACACGGCCAACGTAGATTGGCCGGTCTCTTTTATTACGTCTGGAGTATGCAATGCCGTGTGAAGAGCTGGATCTGGTCTGGAATAATATTAAAGCCGAAGCCCGGGCGCTGGCGGACTGTGAGCCCATGCTGGCCAGTTTCTATCACGCAACGTTACTCAAGCATGAAAATCTTGGCAGCGCCCTGAGCTATATGCTGGCCAACAAGCTGGCATCGCCCATCATGCCCGCTATCGCTATTCGGGAAGTGGTCGAGGAGGCGTACGCCGCCGATCCAGAGATGATCGCCTCTGCCGCCTGCGATATTCAGGCCGTGCGCACCCGTGACCCGGCGGTGGATAAATACTCTACGCCGCTGCTCTACCTGAAAGGTTTTCATGCGCTGCAGGCCTACCGCATCGGGCACTGGCTATGGGCAGAGGGTCGCCGCGCGCTGGCTATCTTCCTGCAAAACCAGGTCTCGGTCTCGTTCCAGGTCGATATTCACCCGGCGGCACGGATTGGTCGCGGCATCATGCTCGACCATGCAACCGGCATCGTCGTCGGTGAAACGGCGGTGATTGAAAACGACGTCTCGATCCTGCAATCCGTCACCCTCGGCGGGACCGGCAAAACCAGCGGCGATCGCCACCCGAAAATTCGTGAAGGGGTGATGATTGGCGCAGGGGCTAAAATCCTCGGCAATATTGAAGTCGGACGCGGGGCGAAGATTGGCGCGGGTTCGGTGGTGCTGCAGCCTGTGCCGCCCCATACCACCGCTGCCGGCGTCCCGGCACGCATTGTCGGCAAGCCTGAGTCGGACAAGCCTGCGATGGATATGGACCAGCATTTTGCTGCCCACCACGGGTTCGAGTACGGCGACGGAATATAATCCGCACGTATCATGTAGGCCGGGTAAGCGTAGCGCCACCCGGCGAAACCTCAACTCCGTAATACCGCTCCGGCATACCCCAGCTGACGCCATGCCTCATACACCACCACCGATACCGCGTTAGACAGGTTCATGCTGCGGCTGTCCGGCATCATCGGGATGCGGATCTTCTGCTCTGGCGGCAGCGCATCCAGAATCGTCGCGGGCAGGCCACGCGTCTCGGGACCAAACATCAGATAGTCGCCCTCCTGATAGCTCACCGCGCTGTGCGCAGGCGTGCCCTTGGTGGTAAGCGCAAACAGACGCTGCGGGTTTTCCGCCGCCAGAAACGCCGCGTAATCAGCATGACGCTGCACGGCGGTGAACTCATGGTAATCCAGCCCCGCACGGCGCAGACGCTTATCGTCCCAGGTAAAGCCCATCGGTTCGATAATATGCAGGCGGAAGCCGGTATTGGCGCAAAGACGAATGATATTCCCGGTGTTCGGCGGGATTTCCGGTTCAAATAAGACGATGTTCAGCATGGTGCCCCCTCAATAACGCGGGGCAGCATAGCAGAATTACGCGTAAATTACGCCGCGTCGCCGGTCTTCACCGGTTCGAATACCGACTCGTGCTCGACGTTCTGCACCAGCAGGTCGCGGGTGATCTCCTTAATGGATTTCGCCCCGGTCAGGGTCATCGCCACGCGCATCTCTTTCTCGATCAGGTTCAGCAGGTTCGCTACCCCCGCCTGGCCGTGGGTCGCCAGCGCATAGAGGTAGGCCCGGCCCAGCAGCACGCTGTCCGCCCCGAGGGCAATCATTCGCACCACGTCGAGGCCGTTACGGATCCCGCTGTCGGCCAGGATAGTGATGTCGCCCTTCACCGCATCGGCAATCGCCGGCAGCGCCCGGGCTGAGGAGAGCACGCCATCCAGCTGGCGGCCGCCGTGGTTTGAGACCACGATGCCGTCCGCGCCAAAACGCACTGCATCACGGGCATCCTCTGCATCAAGGATCCCTTTGATCACCATCGGGCCGTCCCAGAATTCGCGGATCCACTCCAGGTCCTTCCACGAGATAGAGGGATCGAAGTTGTTCGCCAGCCAGCCAATGTAATCCTCAAGCCCGGTCGGCTTGCCGAGATAGGTAGAGATATTGCCCAGATCGTGCGGACGGCCGTGCACGCCCACGTCCCAGGCCCAGCGGGGGTGGGTCACCGACTGCCAGTAGCGGCGCATGGCGGCGTTGGCACCGCTCATGCCGGAGTGGGCATCGCGGTAGCGCGCCCCCGGCGTTGGCATATCAACGGTAAAGACCAGCGTCGAGCAGCCCGCCGCTTTCGCCCGCTCCAGGGCGTTGCGCATAAAGCCGCGATCGCGCAGAACGTAGAGCTGGAACCACATCGGACGCTTCAGGGTGGGGGCCACCTCTTCGATCGGACAGACCGAGACGGTGGAGAGGGTAAAGGGAATACCCTTCGCATCGGCAGCGGCGGCGGCCTGCACCTCGCCCCGACGGGCGTACATACCGCACAGTCCTACCGGCGCGAGTGCCACCGGCATGGAGAGCTTTTCGTTAAACAGCGTGGTCTCCAGGCTCAGATCGGCCATATTCTTCAGCACGCGCTGGCGCAGGGCAACCTGGGCGAGATCCTCTACGTTGCGGCGCAGGGTATATTCCGCGTACGCGCCACCGTCGATGTAGTGGAACAGGAAAGGGGGCAGGATGCGCTGAGCCGCTGCGCGGTAATCACTGGCTGCAGAAATAATCATGCGGTGTTCTCCCTGGTAGGATCGGCATCGCCGGGCAGGCGGGTGATGCGTGCCTGGCGGGCCTGATCTTCATCGAATTGTTTAATGGTGGTATGGACAAAACCCAGATGCGCCATCATCGCTTTGCGCGCGGCCTCGGCGTTGCCGGCCAGGATAGCGTCGAGCACGGCCTGGTGCTGCTCGGTAAGCTGGGCGAACACCGGTGGAACCTGATACATGCGCTGGCGGCTCTGCTTAACCGAAGACTGCAACAGATCGAAGAAGCCGCGCATGGTCTGCAGCAGCACCACGTTGTGGGAGGCTTCGGCGATCGCCAGATGAAAGCGCACGTCCGCCTGCGAGGCGATATCCGGATCTCTGCTCTGGGTGGCCTCGTAGCAGACACGAAGCTTCTCTTTATCGACATCGGTGGCGCGCATCGCCGCGTGCCAGGCGGTGCTGGCCTCGATGGCGTGGCGAGCTTCGAGAATATCGAAGCTGTAATCCGGGTCGTGCTCCAGCAGGGTTTTCAGCGGCTGGACAATATTTTGCTCAGACCATTCGTCGTGCTGCCAGCGGACAAAGGTGCCGCCGCCGCGACGGCTTAGCAGCACCCCTTCGTTCACCAGCGTAGCCAGCGCTTCGCGCAGAGAGTTGCGCGACACGCCAAGCTGCGCCGCCAGCTGGCGCTCGGCGGGCAGCTTCATGCCCGCCTCCAGCTGCTGCTCTTTTATCAGCGCCCGCACGCGAGAGGCGATCTCATCGGAGAGGCGTTTAGGCATGACAATCACGGGATCATCCAGGTTAAGACATAGGCCTGAAGGGTGGTGATAACCCCCACCATGCAGGTGAAAATCAGGCTGTGCTTCACGGTGAAGCGGAACAGATCCGACTCTTTACCCACCAGCCCCACCGCCGCACAGGCAATGGCGATAGACTGCGGGGAGATCATCTTGCCCGTCACGCCGCCGGTGGTGTTGGCCGCCACCAACAGCACATCCGAGACGCCAATCTGCTGCGCCGCTGTCGCCTGCAGGGCGGCGAACAGGGCGTTCGACGAAGTATCGGAGCCGGTCAGGAATACCCCCAGCCAGCCGAGGAACGGCGAGAAGAAGGTGAAGGCGTTGCCGGTATGGGCCAGCGCCAGGGCCAGCGTCGAGGAGAGACCGGAGTAGTTCGAGATAAAGGCGAACGCCAGCACCATGCCGATGGAGTAGATGGGCAGGGCCAGCTCCTTCAGCGTGCTGGCAAAGGTCTGTACCGCCGCCGCTGGCTTCATACGCAGCCAGACAATAGAGAGCAGAGCAGCGAAGAGGATCGCCGTCCCGGTGGCCGAGAACCAGTCAAATTTATAGACCGCCGCATAGGGCGTTGCCGCGCTGACCACCGGCGGCATGCGGGCCACCAGCTTATCCAGGTACGGAACTGAAATGTTGATCACCATGTCGTACAGCGCCCCGCCCGGGGCAAACAGCGCTTTGAACGGCGGGACACTCCACAGCGTCACCGTAGCGGTGAGGAACAGGAACGGCGACCACGCCTTGATAATCTGGCCCGCGCTATAGCGGGTGCGCGTCAGGGTCTCATCGACCTGTGCGGCACCCATATCGCCGAAGCGGAAGATGCGCACCGGCTGCCAGCGTTTCAGGAACAGCGTCAGGCAGACCAGCGACACCAGCGAGGAGATGATGTCCGGCAGCTCGGGGCCGATAAAGTTAGAGCTAAGGTACTGGGCGATGGCAAAGGAGCCACCCGCCACCATCACCGCTGGCCAGGTCTCTTTGATGCCGCGCCAGCCGTCCATAATCGCCATGATCCAGAACAGCACGATAATGGTTAAAAACGGCAGTTGACGACCCACCATCTGGCCGATCTCAAAGCTGTCCAGCCCCGTGACCTGCCCCGCCACCAGAATCGGGATCCCCATCGCGCCAAAGGCCACCGGCGCGGTATTGACGATCAGGCACAGCCCGGCGGCATAGAGCGGATTAAAGCCCAGCCCCACCAGCAGCGCAGCGGTGATCGCCACCGGCGCGCCAAAGCCCGCCGCCCCTTCAAGAAACGCCCCGAAGGAGAAGCCGACGATCAGCATCTGCAGGCGCTGGTCCGGCGTAATGGAGAGGATGGAGGAGCGGATGATGTCGAACTGCCCGGTCTTGACCGAGATTTTGTAGACGAACACCGCGGCAATAATGATCCACGCAATCGGCCACAGGCCGTAGAAGAAGCCGTACACCACCGACGCCATGGCGCGATCGACCGGCATTTTATAGAAAAAGAGCGCCACCAGCAGGGCGATAGCAACCGTGTAAGTTGCAGCAAGGTAGCCCTTCAGCTTGAGCTTAATCAGCGCAAAGAAGAAGAACAGGATCGGCAGGGATGCGATCAGGCTCGACAGCCAGATGTTACCGGCCGGATCGTAGTTTTGTTGCCACAGGCTCATTGCGTCTCTCCTGGGACCCTTCTGGCCGATCGGCGGTGAGTCTGCGCTCATCTCTGCGTCACAGTCAGTGTAAAAGTGGTCCAGCCAATTGGGTTGTGTAGGGGTTATGACAACAAATGGTTAACCAGATGTTATGTTTCAGCAATGAGTTTGTAAGTGGAAATCGTGGAAGTGTGAAGCGCAGGGCGGTTGGTTTGAGGATTGGTAGGGCCAATTAGAGGGTATTGCCGGGCAGGCGTGGCGCTACCCGGCAAAAAAATCAGAACTCAGTCTTCGCGAAGCCGGTCATCTCTTTCAGGCCCATCTCACGGCCCAGGGCGGTCATCGGGTGAACCACCACCAGTCCACGGACACTCTTCTTCAGCTTGCCCATGTCGGCCTGCTCTTTTTTGGTAATCGCCCGGCGGTAGGGCAGATCCATCAGCTTCTGCGCCTCTTTGCTCAGCTTCTGGCCGTGCACTTCGCGCAGGCGAGTAATCTCCGCTTCCAGCGTCTCTTTCTCTTTTTCCAGCTCGGCATACTTCTCGGCAGACTCAACCAGCGACAGGGCAGCCTGCTGGTGGCGAATGGCATCCAGGCGATCGCTCAGGCGTTTAATTTCGTTCTTTTCGATTTCTTTCATAACAGATGACTCTAAAAACAGGGGAATTACTGCAAAGGATACACTAATGTGCGCAACGTTACTTCTGAAAGGCTTTTTTCAGGCTGATGCGAGAGATCAGCCCGGTCAGGGAGAGAACCATCGTAGAGCGTACCACCTGCTGGTACCGCTGCTTCTGCATCGCATAGAGGTCTGCGTCGCTGGTATCAAACTGTGGCACCGGGGGCAGGGCAGAGACGCAGTGCAGCTCGCCAAAGGGGCCGAGGATCTCGTCATCGGTAAACCCGTACTCGTTACCGTCGTGATTCAGCTCTTCACGCAGGGCCATCAGCAGCTCAGCGTCCTCATACTCATGACGGCTGATCACGCCGAGGCCATAGATCAACTTTAAGCGCACAGAGAGATCGCCCAGCGGGCCATCGCCCTCCAGCAGCGGCTCCACGGCGTATTTCACCGCATAGTCGTCTTTGCGGAACACCTGAAGTACCAGAATATTCACCGCTTCGGTGAGTAGCTCAACGGCGGCGATGAGGAAACTTCGGACGGTTTTGCCAGCATTCAGACGCTCAAGCACACGGTTTTCAAAGGCCTGGGTTTCTTCCATTATTGCCTGCATATCCGACAATCTTATATTCGGGCGCAGAGGTTCACTCCGCGCCGGGTGGGGCATCATGCCTGAGCGTTATAAACGTTAACCGCTTCTGCGACAACGTCGCTCGTGCTTTCCAGACCGGAGATCTGCGCCAGCGCAGCCTGCGGGCCTTTTTCGTCAATCAGCGCGGCCAGCTCAAGCGCCTGCGGATCCTGCTCGCTGCGGTAGTGCATGGCAGCGGCGATCCCTTTTACGAGGTTCTCGTGCGGCAGGCCGTACTCCAGGGTGCCCAGCAGCGGCTTGATCAGACGGTCGCCGCTGCTCAGCTTACGCAGCGGCTGGCGGCCTACGCGCTCAACGTCATCCTTCAGGTACGGGTTCTCAAAGCGGCCAAGGATCTTCTCGATATAGGCAGCGTGCTTCGCCTCATCAAACTGGTAACGCTTGATCAGCACCGCACCGCTCTCCTCCATCGCCCCTTTCACTACCGCGCGGATCTTCTCATCTAGAATGGCGTCGCGAATGGTCTGATGGCCTGCCTGGCGGCCAAGGTACGCGGTTATAGCATGGCCGGTGTTCAGGGTGAAGAGCTTGCGCTCCACAAAGGCCATTAAATTATCTGTAGGTTCCATACCCGGGATGTTCGGCAGCGCGCCTTTGAACTGGGTTTTATCAACAATCCACTCGCTAAAGGTCTCAACGGTCACCTCCAGTGGATCGTTAGCGGCAGAGGCCGACGGCGGAACGATGCGGTCTACGGCCGAGTCTACGAAGCCGACGTGCGCTTCAACCCAGGCTTTGTCCTCATCGGCCAGCGCATTAAGAACGTGGCCTTTCAGCTGTGTCGTACCGCGCACCATGTTTTCACAGGCGATGATATTCAGCGGGGTTTCTACGCCCTGGGCTTTACGCTTCGTCAGGCCTTTGGCAATGGCGGGTGCGATGCGCTCCAGCACAACCGGGCCGACCGCCGTGGTCACCAGGTCTACTTCGGCGATCAGATCGACGACCTCATCACCGATGCTGCTCACCGCGTTGACGCCGGAGACGGTATCCACCTGCTCGTTTTCACCCACCACATGAACCTGATAGCTATGACGGGCATTCAGGGCGTCGAGCACCGTCTGATTCACATCGGCGAACGTCAGCGTAATTCCAGCGTCCGCCAGCAGTTTGCCGATGAAGCCACGTCCGATATTACCTGCGCCAAAATGTAATGCTTTCATAGTATTAACCTTCATTAATGTTTTTACCCGAGAGGGCTGGGGTGAGGCTCTGACCTCACCCAAACCCTCTCCGCAAAGGGAGAGGGAGGAGGGCTTACTTGTTCAGCAGCGCCAGCACTTCTTCAACGCTATCGGTATGCGCCAGGCGCTCGATAACGGACTCATCGTCCAGGGCGTTGGTCAGGCTGGTAATCACCTGAATGTGCTCATTATTACGTGCGGCGATACCGATGACCAGACGGGCAATGTCATCTTCCTCTTCGCCGAAGCGCACGCCCTGCGGATACTGGCAGAACACGACGCCGGTTTTCAGTACGCGGTCTTTCGCTTCAACCGTACCGTGCGGAACCGCGATGGACTCACCCAGATAGGTCGGGGTCAGTTTTTCACGCTCCAGCATGGCGTCGATATACTCCGGCTGCACGTAGCCGCCTTTCACCAGCTGCTCACCGGCAAAGCGAATCGCCTCTTCTTTGTTGCTCGCGGTGCGGCCGAGGAAGATGTTTTCCGCGCCCAGCTTGAACAGATGGCTGTTGCTCTCGTCAATGCTGTCCTGCAGGCTGGTGCGCACTTTCGCTTCGTTGTCCGTATGACGCTGGGCCGCAACCAGACGCTCGGTCAGGTTGGTATAGAGGCCGCTGTCAAGGAAGTTAGTCAGCGAAATGTGCTGCGCCTGCGGAACCTGGCGCATCGCACGCTCGGTCAGGTCGCGGTGGGTAATCACCACGTCCACGTCTGCCGGCAGGCTGTTGATCGCGCTGTTGGTCACAGAGATGTTGGTCAGGCCCGCATCCTGTACTTTCTTACGCAGCACGCCCGCGCCCATGGCACTTGAACCCATCCCGGCGTCGCAGGCCACGATGATTTTACGTACGTGGCTCAGGTCGTTGGAGACCGCACCTGCCGCCAGCGGCGTTCCCGCAGCGGCAGCGGTTGCGCCTTTGGATTCCGCTTTCATGTCCTGCATACGGCGGGTTGCCGCTTCGATATCGTCCTCTTCTTTCACCTTGCTGGTTTTCAGCAGGATGGCAGAGATCACGAAAGAGACGGCCATCGCAGCGAAGATCGCAGCGATGTTAGCGAAGTAGGCACCTTTCGGCGTCATCGCCAGCACGGCCAGGATAGAGCCAGGGGAAGCCGGGGAGACCAGACCACCGTTCAGCACGCTCAGGGTGAACACGCCGGTCATACCGCCAAGGATAACGGCGATCAGCAGACGCGGGTTCATCAGCACGTACGGGAAGTAGATTTCGTGAATACCACCGAGGAAGTGGATGATAGCCGCACCGCCCGCAGACTGTTTCGCGCTGCCGCGACCGAAGAACATGTACGCCAGCAGGACGCCCATACCCGGACCCGGGTTGGCTTCGATCAGGAAGAAGATAGACTTGCCGAGATCGTGAGACTGCTGGATACCCAGCGGCGAGAAGATACCGTGGTTAATGGCGTTGTTGAGGAACAGGATTTTCGCCGGTTCAACAAAGATAGAGGCCAGCGGCAGCATGTCATGGACAACCATGAAGTTAACGCCCGCAGCCAGCACTTTAGAGAGCACCTCTACCGCCGGGCCAATGCCGAGGAACGCCAGCAGCGCGAGGATCATACCGATGATGCCCGCGGAGAAGTTGTTCACCAGCATTTCGAAGCCGGATTTGATCTTGCCATCAACCCATGCGTCAAAGCGTTTGATCGCCCAGCCGCCCAGCGGACCGGCAATCATTGCGCCGAGGAACATCGGCATATCGGCACCGACGATCACGCCCATGGTGGTGATAGCACCCACCACGCCGCCGCGATCGCCGCCCACCAGGCGACCACCGGTGTAACCGATCAGCAGCGGCAGCAAATAGGTAATCATTGGGCCGACAAGTTTTGCCAGCGTTTCGTTAGGCAACCACCCTGTTGGAATAAACAACGCGGTGATAATACCCCAGGCGATAAACGCGCCGATGTTAGGCATTACCATGTTGCTGAGAAAACGACCAAAGCTTTGCACTCTGATCTTGATATCGGATGACATAAAACACCCCTTCTTATGTTTGCTGTCGCGCAGGGCGGAGGCCCAACTTTTTTTGTTAACGAGGCGGCAGAGGTAGCCGAACCCATGTTCTGTGTGGCGAATCTGGCACTGAATTGAGGAACTGTCCAGATGACGCGGTTTGGTGTGATCTAGATCACATCAATATAGGGGGCACTCCCCAATTAGGCGTGATGACGATCACAAATCATAGGTGTAAAAAAAGAACAGCGGATAAAAAAAAGGCGGTGAAGGGCTGTTAATGTGATGTTAATCACATTTATGTGTCGTTACTTTGTTATTGGTTTGTGATTTAGATCACAAGAAATTTTCACCCGGACTTTTCTTAACGTGAGCGGCAGCAACTTCTTATTACGGGACTCGGCAATACTGTAAGTCAGCAACATCTTCTCAGCGTAAATTCGAGGTCAACACTATGTTCCTGAATTACTTTGCGCTCGGCATCCTGATTTTCGTCTTCCTGGTGCTCTTCTACGGCATCATCATTATTCACGATATTCCCTACCGTATTGCCAAAGCCCGTAACCATCCTCATGCCGATGCGATTCACATTGCGGGCTGGGTGAGTCTGTTTACTCTGCATGTCCTGTGGCCGTTTCTCTGGATCTGGGCCACGCTTTACCGCCCCGAACGCGGGTGGGGGATGCAATCCCACGTTAGCGGCGATCTCCAGCTGCAACAGCGCGTCGAGACGCTTGAGAGAGAGTTGAAGAGAATGCAATCGCGAGCGGGGGAATAGCGTATGGATCTGCTGATCGTCTTGACCTATGTCGCCCTGGCCTGGGCCATCTTTAAAATATTTCGCATTCCGGTTAACCAGTGGACCCTCTCCACGGCGGCGTTGGGGGGCATATTTCTTGTCAGCGCCCTGATCCTGTTAATGAACTATAACCACCCCTATACCTTCACGGCGCAGAAGGCGGTGATCTCAATCCCGATCACGCCGCAGGTCACCGGCATCGTCAGCGAGGTAACGGACAAATCAAACCAGCTGATTAAAAAGGGCGACGTACTCTTTAAGCTTGATCCGGTGAGGTATCAGGCCAGAGTCGACAGGCTTAATGCTGACCTGGTCACGGCGACGCACAGTATTCAGGTACTCAAAGCACAGCTGGTTGGCGCGCAGGCGAATACGCTCCGCGTCTCGGCCGAGCGCGATCGGCTGTATAAAGATTATCAGCGCTACCTGCGCGGCAGTCAGGCGCGAGTGAATCCGTTCTCTGAAAGCGATATCGATAACGCGCGACAGAACTATCTGGCCCAGGATGCGATGGTAAAAACCTCGATTGCCGATCAGGTACAGATCCAGAGCCAGCTGGACAGCATGGTCAACGGCGAGCAGTCGCAGATCGTTAGCCTGCGGGCGCAACTGTCGGAGGCGAAATACAACCTTGAGCAGACGGTGATCCGCGCCCCCAGCGATGGCTACGTGACTCAGGTGCTGATCCGCCCGGGAACCTACGCCGCTGCGCTGCCGCTGCGTCCGGTGATGGTCTTTATTCCGCAGCAGAAGCGGCAGATCGTGGCCCAGTTCCGCCAGAACTCCCTGCTGCGCCTTGAACCTGGCGACGAAGCTGAGGTGGTGTTCAACGCCCTGCCCGGACAGGTGTTTAAGGGCAAGCTGACCACTATCCTGCCCGTCGTACCGGGCGGCTCCTACCAGGCGCAGGGTGCCTTACAGTCGCTGACGGTAGTACCCGGCACCGACGGCGTGCTGGGTACGATTGAGCTGGAACCGAACGCCGAGGTGGATGCGCTACCGGACGGCATCTATGCCCAGGTCGCGGTCTACTCCGATCACTTTCACCACGTCTCGGTAATGCGCAAGGTGCTGCTGCGGATGACCAGCTGGATGCATTACCTCTATCTTGACCATTAATCTCAAAAGGCAGGAATGCGCCAGGCATCACCTGCCTTTTTTTCATCGCTGATCCATAATTACTTTTTTGTGGGCAGACGGGATCACCTAATGAAACTTATCGGCAGCTATACCAGCCCCTACGTACGTAAAATCTCCGTTATCCTGCTGGAGAAGGGGATCACCTTTGAATTTGTAAATGAGTTCCCCTACAACGGCGAAAACGGCGTTGCGCACTATAACCCGCTGGGGAAAGTGCCGGCGCTGGTTACCGACGAGGGCGAGGTCTGGTACGACTCGCCCATTATTGCTGCCTGGCTGGAGCTGCTGGACGTCGCGCCCGCGATGCTGCCGCAGGAGCCTAAAGCCGCTCTGAAGCTGCGTCAAATAGAGGCCCTCGCCGATGGGGTGATGGACGCCGCGCTGGTCTCGGTGCGCGAGCAGGCCCGTCCGGCGGCCCAGCAGTCGGAGAGCGAGCTGCTGCGCCAGCGGGAAAAAATCAGCCGGGCGCTGGATAGGCTGGAAAAGCATGTCAGCGAGGGCGATATTCAGCCGGATGCCCTCAACGTGGCGACTATCGCCGTGGCCTGCGCCATCGGCTATATCAACTTCCGCCGCGTCTCCCCTGGCTGGTGCGTGGACAGGCCGCATCTGGTGAAGCTGGTAGAGACCCTGTTCCTGCGGGAGAGCTTTGCCCGCACCGAACCGCCAAAGTCCTAGCCCACTATACTGACAGCCTGCGCCGGTACGCTGTACAATCCCCCTTCACGTCGAATCCTCTCCGGCGGGAGGGGTAATCTACTGCAGGCTTTGTCATGACCCTTGAACAACGTTCACTTTTCAGCCAGATCCCAGCAACCGATCGTCTGCTGCACGCCGACGCCTTCGTTGTCTTAGTCGATACCTTTGGTCACCGCCGCGTCGTGGATACCCTGCGCCAGCTTCAGGAGGAGGCGCGTCTTGCGGTGCGTGAAACCCAGGCCCTGCCGGAGTGGAGCGCGGACTGGGCGGCGGCCACGCTGGACCGTCTGACGCAGCGTGAAACCCGCGCCCTGCGGCCGGTATTTAACCTGACCGGCACGGTGCTGCATACCAATCTTGGGCGCGCCCTACAGGCGGAGGCCGCCATCGACGCGGTCGCCGAGGCGATGCGCACCCCGGTAACGCTGGAGTATGCCCTTGACGAGGCCGGGCGCGGCCATCGCGATCGCGGCGTGGCGGATCTGCTCTGCCGCCTGACCGGCGCGGAGGATGCCTGCATCGTCAATAACAACGCGGCGGCGGTGCTGCTGATGCTGGCCGCGCTGGCGAACGGTAAAGAGGTCGTGGTGTCGCGCGGCGAGCTGGTGGAGATCGGCGGCGCGTTTCGTATTCCGGACGTAATGCGCCAGGCGGGCTGCATTCTGCACGAGGTGGGCACCACCAACCGCACCCATGCCAAAGATTACCGCGACGCAATAGGCGAAAATACGGCGCTGCTGATGAAGGTGCATACCAGTAACTATGCCGTCACTGGCTTCACCAAAGCGGTGGAGGAGGCGGAGCTGGTACAGATTGGCCTGCCGCTGGACGTGCCGGTGGTGGCCGACCTGGGCAGCGGCTCGCTGATCGATCTCAGCCAGTACGGCCTGCCGAAGGAGCCAATGCCGCAGGAGATGATTGCCGCAGGCGTCAGCCTGGTGAGCTTCTCTGGCGACAAGCTCCCCGGTGGCCCACAGGCAGGGATTATCATCGGCAAGCGCGAGCTGATTGCGAAGCTCCAACAGCATCCCCTGAAGCGCGCTCTGCGGGTGGATAAGATGACCCTCGCTGCGCTGGAGGCAACGCTCAGGCTCTATCTGCATCCGGAGAAGCTGGCCGAACGACTGCCGACGCTGCGTCTGCTGACCCGCAGCGCGGACGATATCCGCCAGCAGGCCGAGCGGCTTCAGCCCGCGCTGGAGAGCCGCTATACAGAATTTTTAATTCAGGTTGAAGCCTGCCAGTCACAAATTGGCAGCGGTTCGCTGCCGGTCGACAGACTGCCTAGCGCGGCGCTGACCTTTACCCCGCGCGATGGACGCGGCAGCCGTCTTGAGGCGCTGGCAGCGCAGTGGCGCGCGCTGCCGCAGCCGGTCATTGGCCGCATCTCTGAAGGTCGTCTGTGGCTCGATCTGCGCTGCCTTGACGATGAATCCCGCTTTTTGAACAGGTTATTGAAATGATTATTGCAACTGCCGGGCACGTCGACCACGGCAAAACCACGCTGCTGGAGGCGCTCACCGGCATCAACGCCGACCGGCTGCCGGAAGAGAAGAAGCGTGGCATGACCATTGACCTCGGCTACGCCTACTGGCCGCAGCCGGACGGGCGCGTGCCGGGGTTTATCGACGTACCGGGCCATGAGAAGTTTCTCGCCAATATGCTGGCGGGCGTCGGCGGCATCGACGGTGCGCTGCTGGTGGTCGCCTGTGACGATGGCGTGATGGCCCAGACCCGTGAACATCTGGCGATTTTACAGCTCACCGGCAACCCGGCGCTGACCGTGGCGCTGACCAAAGCCGATCGCGTGGACGCGGCGCGGATAGCCGAGGTAGAGGCCGAGGTACGCAGCGAGCTGGCAGAGTATGGCTACCCGCAGGCGACAATATTTACGACCGCCGCGACGCAGGGAGTGGGCATTGAAGCGTTGCGTGCGCACCTGCTGGCATTGCCCGAGCGCGAGCAGACGGCCGAGCACCGTTTCCGCCTCGCTATCGATCGCGCCTTTAGCGTTAAGGGTGCAGGGCTGGTGGTGACCGGCACGGCGCTCTCCGGCAGCGTCAAGACAGGGGATACCCTGTGGCTCACCGGGGTAAACAGGCCGATGCGCGTCCGCGGCCTTCATGCGCAAAACCAACCGGTAGAGCAGGCCCATGCCGGGCAGCGTATTGCCCTGAACATCGCGGGCGACGCTGAAAAAGAGGCTATTAGCCGCGGTGACTGGCTGCTGTCCGAAGCGCCGCCCGAGCCGGTTACGCGGCTGATCGTCGCGCTGCATACCCATGCGCCGCTGGCCCAGTGGCAGCCGCTGCATATTCACCATGCTGCCAGCCACGTCACGGGCCGCGTTTCGCTGCTCGAAGATAACCTTGCCGAGCTGGTGCTGGATACGCCGCTGTGGCTGGCGGATAACGATCGTCTGGTGCTGCGCGATATCTCTGCCCGCGCTACGCTGGCTGGGGCGCGGGTGGTCACGCTCAATCCGCCACGCCGGGGCAAACGCAAGCCGGAGTATCTGGCATGGCTTGCCGCGCTGGCGGACGCGCATGACGATGCCGGAGCGCTGGCGGTGCACCTGACGCGCGGGGCGGTAGATCTGCCGTCGTATGCATGGGCAAGGCAGCTGAACGCCCAGGGGATGACGGCACTGACCGAGAGTCCGCAGCTGATCCAGGCCGGAGACAGCCTGATTAGTGCAGCAGTGGCCGCCCGCTGGCAGCGCAAGATCCTCGATACCCTGACCACCTACCATGCGCAGCACCGGGACGAGCCGGGGCCAGGGCGCGAGCGTCTGCGACGCATGGCCCTGCCGATGGAGAGCGAGGCGCTGGTGCTGACGCTCATCGAGCGGATGCGGGAGAGCGGAGATATCCATAGCCATCATGGCTGGCTGCACCTGCCGGATCATAAGGCGGGTTTCAATCCCGAGCAGGAGGCGATCTGGCAGCAAGCCGCCACGCTGTTTGGCGACGAGCCGTGGTGGGTGCGCGACCTGGCGCGGGAGGTGGGGACAGATGAGCAGGCTATGCGCGGTGTTCTGCACCAGGCGGCTCAGCAGGGGCTGATCACGGCGATCGTAAAGGATCGCTACTACCGCAACGATCGTATCGTGGCCTTTGCAAACCTGATCCGTGAGCTGGACGGCGAGCGGGGATCGACCTGTGCCGCCGATTTCCGCGATCGGCTCAACGTCGGACGCAAGCTGGCCATCCAGATCCTTGAATATTTTGACCGCATCGGCTTTACCCGCCGACGCGGCAACGATCACCTGCTGCGCGACGCCCTGCTGTTCCCGGCCGAACCGCAGGTTTAACCCTGTCGCGCCCTACTCATCGGGCGCGATTTTCTGCTTCGCCAGCCACACTGCCCCTAATCTGCCCGCCTGGTTACCCAGCTTGCAGGGGTGGATCGGCACGCGCAGCGCCTCCCACATCTCAAAGGTCTCCAGGTGGCGATCGAGCAGCTGGTAAACTTTCTCCTGCTCGCTTATCCCGCCGCCAATCAGCACCGCCTCGGGGTCGAACATGGAGATGACGCTATAGACGCCGCGCGCCAGGAACAGCGCCCACTGGTTAATGGCCTCGCGCAGATGGACGTCGCTGTCCATCCGCTCGAATAGCTCTTTACCATGCGGCATCTCGTCGGCAGAGACCGCCAGCGCCTGGCGACAGGCCTTCATCAGGCCGCTGCCGGAGGCGACCTCGTGCATACATTCGCCGTTGTTGCCGACCGGGATCACGCCAAACTCCCCGGCGTGGAAGTGTACGCCGCGGAACAGCTCGCCGTTTACGATAATCCCACCGCCGATGCCGGTGCCCACGGTGATGCAGACGAAGTTCTCGAACTCCTGTCCGGCACCGCGCCAGCGCTCACCCAGCGCCGCGCAGTTGGCATCGTTTTCCACGACTACCGGCAGATGCGTGAGGGTGGTGAAGAGATCGTGCAGATTTGTGCCGTCCATAAAGTCCAGCGCGCCCGCTTTTGCTGCCTTGCCGGTATGCACGTTGATATGGCCGGGGAAACTGACGCCGATACCGGCAATCTCGTGATCCTTTTGATAGGTTTCGACTACCTCTTTCCACGCTTTTTTAAACGACTCTTCGTCCTCGGGCGTGTCGAACTCCTCCGAAGAGAGCTCTTCGCCATGCTCGTCGATCAGGCCATGCTTGATGTGGGTTCCCCCGACATCAAAACCAATAAAATAGTGCATAGGTATTTCCCTTTTCCGGTTCCTTACGTTTAAGTATGGCTCAGGCCAGGCGGGAAAATGTAAAGTAAGGTAATACGTGAACAGCGTCGAAAAGCGGCGATCTTCCCGCTGCTTTTTTAACCGCCGCGTCTACCCTTGAAGGACACCCCTGCAAGGAGACGGCCATGACAAATAATCCCCCCGGCAACCGCATCCAGCCTGGCGAATACGGTTATCCTCTTACCTTAAAAGCGCGCTATGAAAACTTTATCGGCGGCGACTGGGTTCCACCCGCCGACGGCGAGTATTACCAGAACCTGACTCCAGTCACCGGCCAGCCACTGTGCGAAATTGCCAGCTCCAGCAAGCGCGACATCGATCTGGCGCTGGACGCTGCCCATAAGGCGAAAGATAAGTGGGCGCATACCTCCGTGCAGGACCGGGCGGCCATATTGCTGAAGATTGCCGACCGCATGGAGCAGAACCTGGAGCTGCTGGCGACCGCCGAAACCTGGGATAACGGCAAGCCGATCCGCGAAACCAGCGGAGCCGACGTGCCGCTGGCGATTGACCATTTCCGCTATTTTGCCTCCTGTATTCGTGCCCAGGAGGGCGGCATCAGCGAGGTAGACAGCGAGACGGTGGCCTACCACTTCCGCGAGCCGCTGGGCGTGGTTGGGCAGATTATTCCGTGGAACTTCCCGCTGCTGATGGCGAGCTGGAAGATGGCGCCCGCGCTCGCCGCCGGGAACTGTATCGTCTTAAAACCTGCGCGTCTGACGCCACTCTCTGTGCTGCTGCTGATGGAGATTGTGGGCGATCTGCTGCCGCCGGGAGTGGTTAACGTGGTTAACGGCGCGGGGGGCGAGATTGGTGAGTACCTTGCTACCTCGAAGCGCATCGCCAAGGTGGCCTTTACCGGCTCTACCGAAGTGGGCCAGCAGATTATGCAGTACGCGACCCAGAACATTATTCCGGTCACCCTCGAGCTGGGCGGCAAGTCGCCGAACATCTTCTTCGCTGACGTGATGGATGAGGAGGATGCCTTCTTCGATAAGGCGCTGGAGGGTTTTGCCCTGTTTGCCTTTAACCAGGGCGAGGTCTGTACCTGTCCGAGCCGAGCGCTGGTGCAGGAGTCGATCTACGAGCGCTTTATGGAGCGCGCTATCCGTCGGGTAGAGAGCATTCGCAGCGGCAACCCGCTCGATACCGTCACCCAGATGGGGGCGCAGGTCTCCCAGGGGCAGATGGAGACCATCCTCAACTATATCGACATCGGTAAAAACGAGGGGGCGGACGTACTCACCGGCGGGCGACGCAAGCAGCTTGAGGGTGAGCTGAAAGAGGGCTACTACCTCGAGCCGACCATTCTTTTTGGGCAGAACAATATGCGCGTCTTCCAGGAGGAGATCTTTGGCCCGGTACTCGCCGTGACCACCTTTAAAACGGTGGAAGAGGCGCTGGAGCTGGCTAATGATACCCAATACGGGCTGGGCGCGGGCGTCTGGAGCCGCAACGGCAGTCTGGCCTACAGGATGGGGCGCGGTATCCAGGCCGGACGCGTCTGGACCAACTGCTACCACGCCTATCCCGCCCACGCAGCGTTCGGCGGCTACAAGCAGTCCGGCATCGGACGCGAAACCCATAAGATGATGCTGGATCACTACCAGCAGACCAAGTGCCTGCTGGTGAGTTACTCCGATAAACCACTCGGGCTGTTCTAAACCTTTATCGCCGGGTGGCGCAAGCTTACCCGGCCTACGGTCCACAGCCTTTGTAGGCCCGGCGAGCGTAGCGCCGCCGGGCATTACCATGACTGTATATTACCCCTCGTTCACCCAAATGCGCATTTCCCCCTCGCCGCGATTAGCCCAGCTAAACCACGGGATAAAGGTCAGGGTGTGTGGCTCCCGGCTGGCGGGTGCATCATCGAAGTGCCACAGCGGCTGCTGATCCGCCTGGGCGGCAATTTGCTTCGCACCTTCGGCCTGAATAAGCACCTTATGGGCGAATATCCCTTTACCTTCAACAAGTTTGAAGTGGCTCTCCTTAGGTAGCCAGACGTTATGCAGCGCCTCGCCGTTGTCCGCCTCTTCAAGGCAGTAGACCAGCGGGCCGCGCTGAATCGCCACCTTGCCAGCGACGCTGCGCACCAGCGGGTTGCCATATACACGACGGACCGGCATGGGCAGCGTTAGCGATAGCGTGTCACCTTCATGCCAGAGCCGACTGAGATGCATATAGCCTTTGCGTACCTCACCCTGCACCGCTTCGCCGTTGAGCAAAATTTGCGGATCGCTGCACCACTCCGGCAGGCGCAGGGCCAGCGTATGCTGCACCGGCTGGGGTGAGTCGATGCGAACCTCAACGCTATCCTGCCACGGGTAGTTGCCGCTGATACGCACCCGCAGCGTCTTATCCCCCACGGGGATCTCTACGTTATTGCCTATATAGAGATTGATAAACAGCGCATCGGGGCGCGGGGTATAGATGTAATGGCCGATAGAGGTCAGCAGGCGGGCGATATTTGGTGGACAGCAGGCGCAGCCGAACCAACGCTGGCGGACCGGCTGAATATGGTCGTAAATGTGATTAAACTTCAGTGATTTTGGGGCGATCTCCAGCGGATTCACATAGAAGAAGTGTTTACCGTCGAGCGCCATCCCGCCCAGCACGGTGTTATAGAGCGCACGCTCCATCACGTCGGCATACTGGCCGTCGCCCTCCAGCTCCAGCATCCGGCGGGCAAACATCATCAGCCCGATCGAGGCGCAGCTCTCAGCGTAGACGGTATCGTTCGGCAGGTCGTAATCGCTGCTGAACGCCTCTCCCCGGCTTTGTGAGCCGATGCCGCCGGTGATATAGAGCTGGCGCTGGGCCATGTTTTGCCACAGCCGCAGGCAATCCTGGCGCAGGCGCTCATTGCCGGAGAGTCGCGCCAGGTGGGCGACGCCGGTCATCAGATAGACAAAGCGTACCGCATGGCCAATGGCGCTCTGCTGCTCGGCAAGCGGCAGGTGCGCCTGGCTATATGCCTTATCGTTCACCATCCACGCCGTGCCATGGTTAGGCCAGAACCAGGTGCCGCCGCGCTGCGCGAACTCCCTATCATAAAAGTGTGGCTGCGTGCCGCGCTGCTCGACGAAGAAGTTCACCAGATTGCGATAGCGAATCTCTTGGGTCACCTCAAACAGGCGCATCAGGGCCAGCTCAATTTCCGGGTGGCCGTCATAACCCTGAAGCTGGTTAACGCCAGGACCAAACACGCTGTCGATATGATCCGCCAGGCGGCAGGCTACGTCGAGCAGGCTGCGCTTGCCGGTGGCCTGAAAGTACGCCACCGCCGCCTCGATCATATGTCCGGCGCTGTACAGCTCATGACACTCGGCGAGATTGGTCCAGCGCTCGGCAGGGGCTTTTACCGTAAAGTACGTATTCAGATAGCCATCGTCACGCTGCGCTGCTGCAACGAGCGCAATCACCTCATCGGCCGTTTTCTCAAGCTCAGCATCGGGTTTCTGGCACAGCGACCAGGCCACGGCTTCCAGCCACTTTGCTACGTCACTGTCCTGGAAAACCATGCCGTAGAACTCGCCCTCAGAGAGGCCAGCGGCAATGCGGAAGTTTTCAATGGCATGGCTGGGATCGGCTTCGGGAATACGGTCGTTCAGTGCATCCCACTGATAGGGGATCACCACGTCGCGCACCAGTCGCTGGTACTGGCCTAAAAACGGATCGGTGACGTTAAGCTTATGCAGGTCGGTTTCCATGATAGTCATCATCTTCTCCTCAGGACTGGACATGGCGCTGGCGCAGGTCGGTGGAAATACGCGCCATCATTGGGTTATTGAGCTTGCAGACGCGAACTGCCAGCGCCAGCAACAGATGGAACAGGGCAGGCAGCAGAGTTTCCATCGCGGTGATCCCCTGCAGCGAGGCGGTGGTCTGATTGCCTGTGCCGGGCTGGTAGGCCACGGCAATGAACACCAGGCTGATAATTCCCGCGCTTGAGGCCCAGGCGAGCTTGATAAAGAACAGGTTGAACGCGAAGTTCATGCCCGATGAGCGCACGCCGGTTTTCCACTCGCCGTAGTCATCGGAGAACGCCATCAGCGAGAAGTGCAGCGGCAGCGTAAAGCCAAGGATAATACCGTTACCAAGGATGACCGCCAGCCACAGCGTCTGATGCTGCGGGCCACCCGGCAAAAACCACATGCCGACGGCCAGCACGGCCAGCACCAGGTTGGTGTAGTAGTAAAGCTTAACGGCATCGATACGGCGAGTAAGCGGGTTGACGATAACGGATCCAAGGATCGAGGCGAAGGTGACCATCGTAAAGAATAGAGAGGTATAGGCCGTACTGCCCTCCAGCACGTAGGTGATGAAGTACATATAGCCCCCGCCGCGAATGTTGAAGACGTTAATCAGCAGGAAGGACATCACCAGCATTAACAGCAGCTGATCGTTTTTACGCAGCCCCGCCAGGTGCTCACGCAGGGTAAATTTGCCCATCAGCGCCAGCGGCACCCGCTCGCGGACCCAGAAGAAGCAGCACAGGAACATCACAACGGCAATTGCACACAGCACGCCGACGCCCAGCTGGTAGCCTCTGGCGGCGCTGCCCTGGCCGAAGAGATCGACCATCCACGGCAGGCCGACCGAGACCAGAAAACCCGCGACGCCGCACAGCACGAAGCGCCAGGACTGGCAGGAGATCACCTCACTATGGCGCGTGGTCATGGTATTAATCAGCGCGCAGTAGGGGACGTTAATCGCGGTGTAGCCGACGGAGAGCAGCAGATAGGTACCAAACGCCCAGGCGATTTTTATCCCCATGCTGGCGTCCGGCACGGTAAAGGTCAGTACGCCAATTATGCCGATGGGGATCGCTACCCACAGCTGCCAGGGACGAAAGCGTCCCCAGCGGCTCTGCGTGCGGTCGGCGATGACGCCCATGAACGGATCGGAAATGGCGTCGAAAACGCGCAGGGCGATAAACAGCGTGCCCACCAGCGCCGGGGTGAGGCCAAAAACGTCGGTATAGAAAAAGGTGAGAAAATTCATGATCAGGCAGGTAATAACCGTGCCGCCTGCGTCGCCCAGGCCGTAGCCTACTTTTTCGCGAATCGACAGTTTATCGTCAACCGCACCCTGAGCAATGCCTGTATGGGTAATCGGTGTAGAGGTCATAGATAACTCCTCGTAGGGTGGAGATCTCTTTTTTTAGCTATCCGCCCGCGAGGGCAGCGCTGTTATTGGAAATGACCTGTTCAATTTTGCCCACAAAACAGAGGGTAACAAGGCAACAAAGAAGTATAAAAAGATGACGATTCCGACCTCGTTTGGAAAATGTGAAGCCGATCGGGCGAAAACGCATTAATTTATTAATAATCAATAACAAAGATGTTAACTAGCGGTTTGAAAAGCGAGAATTGACATATCTATGCTCGAATTATCCATAGCGCTTCCGGTCAAGGTGCAAAACGGTGGGCTGTTTATCTCTCGGGGCGTTGGCAGGCACCCGTCACGCAGGCTTGACTCCTGGGAGATTATTTTTGTCGAGAAGGGAACGTTGGCGATCCGCGAAGAGGAGATGCTGTTTCAGGTTAATGCCGGAGAGAGCCTGCTGCTCTGGCCGCAGCGCAGGCACGTTGGCGTTGATGATTTTCCAACGGATCTAAAATTTTACTGGCTGCATTTCGAGGTAAAAGCAGAGGCGGATAGGTCGCCGTGGATAAGTACGCTATCTATTCCGCAGCATATGCGGATCCGCGATCCGCAGTACATGATCTCTCTGTTCCGGCAGTTTTTAAGCGAGCAGGAAAAACTGGAGCGAACATCAGCGCTTGAATTTATCCTGCTGATGATTTTGCAGCAGATGACCCCAGACGAGCATATCAGGGAGGAGAGCGACGACAGCGGCGTCGCCCTTGCATGGAAAGCGCAGCAGCTTATTCGCACTCGCTTTCACCTCCCGCTCTCTACCAGCACGCTCGCCAGAGAGCTTCACTGCAACGCAGATTACCTGGGGCGGGTCTATCGCCGCGTTTTTCACCTGACGCTTACCGAAGCCATTCATCGCCAGCGCGTGCGGGCAGCGGAGAAGCTCCTGATTAGCGATGCCCGCTCCCTTAAAGAGGTTGCTGGCCTGTGCGGCTTTAGCGACGTTGGTTATTTCCGGCAAATCTTCCGCAAGCATACCGGCCTGACGCCCGCTATATGGAAGCGGCGATACTGTAAGGAGCATATTAACTCCTGAGCGCTAAGACGCCGGGTGGCGCTGCGCGTACCCGGCCTACGGTCCATAACCTTTGCCTGGTCGCTCACAATAAAATGCAATGCTGTGTCCTCTAAACAATCTCTTTTCGTGTTGCTTTCCAGCTTTGAGATCCTGCGGCAGACCACAATTTTGTCATGCGCTATTGTGATCCTGTTGTCATTAAACGTGTGTATGATGTGTATAATCCAGTGAAGGATAGGGATGTGAAGAGCCAGGATGTCATTACAATTTTGAAAAGGCATGGCTGGATGCTGGTCAGAGTCAGAGGAAGCTATCATCAGTTTTGTCATCCAACGCGTACCGGACTCGTGACGGTTCCGCATCCGCGAAAAGACATTAAGCCGGGCACGCTGGCGCAGATTTGGCGGCAGGCTGGTTTAAAACTTTAATATGTAGGAGTGTCTATGTTTTATCCGGCTTATATTCATGCCGATCCTGACGGCAGCGCCAGTGGTTTCTTTCCAGATGTGCCGGGCTGTTTTTTTGCTGGCGATACGTTAGACGATGCCTTTCAGGATGCGAAAGAGGCCTTAACGGCACACTTCGAATTGCTTTGTGAAACTCAGGAGATGCTCCCTGGTCCGGGATCAATAGAAGCGCATCTGGAAAATAATCCTGCTGATTTTATAGGCGGGCAATGGTTACTGGTTGATATAAACATCAACCAGTTTGATGGCCGTGCAGAACGAATCAATATCACGTTACCGAAGCGTTTATTAACAAAAATTGACCATTTTGTTCGTGAGCACCCTGACTACAGTAACCGAAGCGCCTTTCTGGCGGAGGCTGCAAGGCGCGTGCTGCCAGGACGCTGAGTCTTATGCTTTGCCGGGCGCTGCGCTTACCCGGCCTACAACGGTGTTAATTACTGCGTTCCTGCCAGGCGATCTCAACCTCTTCGGCGAGGATTTTCACCCCAGCCTCAATTTTATCCGGGTCCGGCACGTAGTTCATGCGCATGCACTGGTGAGTGTGCGGCCAGGGCTTGTCGAGACCCGGGAAGAAGAAGTCGCCGGGCACCATCAGCACGCCGCGTTTTTTCAGACGCTGGTAGAGCAACTCGGTGGTGATGGGCAGGTCTTTGAACCATAGCCAGAGGAAGATGGCCCCCTCGGGCTTATGAATAAGGCAGCGCTCCTCCGGCAGGTAGCGGCGCAGCGTGGCCATCGTCTCCTGCACGCGCTGGTAGTAGAACGGCTTGATCACCGTCTCCGACAGGCGCAGCAGATCGTTGCGTTTGATCATCTCGCACATCATCGCCGGGCCAATGCCGCCGGGGGCAAGGCTGATGATGCCGTTCATGTTGCGGATCGCCGAGATGGTCTGCTCATTGGCGATGATAATGCCGCAGCGGCTGCCGGGCAGGCCCAGCTTGGAGAGGCTCATACAGAGAATGGTGTTCGGGTTCCACAGCGGGCGCGCCTCGCTGAAGATAATGCCCGGGAAGGGCACGCCGTAGGCATTATCGATCACCAGCGGGATGCCGTGCTGATTGGCGAGGGCATCCAGCTTGATCAGCTCCTCGTCGGTAATGACGTTGCCGGTCGGGTTGGTCGGCCGCGAGACGCAGATCATGCCGGTCTCTTCGCCAATGTGCAGATGCTCAAAGTCAACGTGATACTTAAACTGGCCGCCCGGCAGCAGTTCAATATTGGGACGGGCGGAGACGAAGAGATCCTCCTCCAGCCCGGAATCCGCATAGCCGATGTACTCTGGTGCCAACGGGAAGAGCACCTTCCTGGTGGTTCCATCGGCACGGCGGCCAGCAAACAGATTGAACAAGTAGAAAAACGCGCTCTGGCTGCCGTTAGTCAGTGCAATATTCTGCGGCTCAATATCCCAACCTAATGTGTTGCGTAGCATTTCGGCGAGGGCGGTCAGCAGCTCGGATTTACCCTGCGGGCCGTCATAATTGCACAGCGCATCAGTCGCTTTGCCGGAGGCAAGCATATCGGCCAGCAGCTTCTGGAAGTAGTCGGTCATCTCCGGGATCTGCGCCGGGTTGCCGCCGCCTAACATAATAGCGCCGGGGGTGCGCAGACCGTCGTTGAGATCCTCCATCAGGCGCGTAATGCCTGAATGTTGGGTAAATTTGTCGCCGAAAAGTGAAAATGTCATAGCAGGTGATCTATCGGTCTGATTTTAAAATTGGCACACCTTAACGCTAGCGCAGGCGCGGTGCAAATCCGTCGCCTGACCATGCTTTGTGTTTTTATGCTAAAAACAGTTTCAACGGCAGAGGTTAATTCTGCTCTCCTGCCCATACCACTATGATTTTATCTGTGCCATTTTCACGCATAAATCCGCTGCCCTGGCTTAGCTCCAGCGACGACTGCTTACCCGCACCTACGGCAGGGTGTCGGGCACGGAACTGCCCGAGCTTTTGCCAGTGCGCCACGGTTGCCGCCGACTGGCCATCGACGTCCTGCCAGTTCATATCGGATCGGGTGCCCTGCAGCGGATCGGAGCCGGTGGGGCCGAAGGGGCGCGCAGACTCATCGCCATAGAATATCTGTACCGCGCCGGGAGCCAGCAAGAGCAGCTCGGCAGCCCGCTGACCACCCTCGCGGAAAAGACGTGTATCGTGAGAAGAGAGATAGCTCAGGACGTTAAAATCCTGCAATTTGTCCGCCATCTGCTGCCAGATCGGCACCATATTTGCCAGACACGCCGTAGCTTTTGCCGCCTGCTCCTGGTAATCAAAGTTGATCATCGCATCAAAGCCATGGCGATAGTATTCGCTCTGCATCACGCCGTGGCCCCAGGCTTCGCCGGTCATCCAGAACGGCGCATCATCACCTTTTTTCTCCGGGTTAGCCTGCTTCCACTCTGCCAGCGCCGCCGTTGCCTGGGTTTTCAGCTGCTGCCACGCGGCCATCTCCACATGCTTGGCGGTATCGACCCGGAAACCGTCGATGCCGTACTCGCCTACCCACTGACTCAGCCAGTGGGTCAGGTAGTCGCGCGGCGTATAGCCTGCGATCTCTTTGGCTCGCGTGTCGGGCTTATGCTGATAGAAGACCGGCAGCCCGGAAGGGGCGGTGGATTCAGTTTTAATATCCGGCAGGAAGGCGAGGGACATGGTGAGATCGTCAAAGCCAGGGCTGTCGTAGTCGCCGATGTCGGTGCGGATCCAGTTTTTGCCCCACCACTTTTCCCACGCGGCGGCATCGCTAAAGTTGATGTAGTCATTGAAGCTGTGCCAGTTTTGTCCGGTGGCGGGCCGCCAGTCCGTCCACCTGTCGCCAAGGATCTTCTGTTGCTCCTCGCCCTGTAAGTAGAGCGCGCCGAACTGGTAAGTCTGCATATCTGCCAGCGTGGCATAGCCGGTGTGGTTCATCACCACGTCCAGCAGCACGCGGATGCCGCGCTGGTGCGCACCGTCGACCAGCGCGCGCAGATCCGCCTCGCTGCCCATGTTGGCATCTAGCGTCGTCCAGTCCAGGGTGTAGTAGCCGTGGTAGGCATAGTGCGGGAAGTCGCCTTTGGTACCGCCGCCCACCCAGCCGTGGATCTGCTCAAAGGGCGCGCTGACCCACAGCGCGTTGACCCCCAGCCCGGCGAGGTAATCCAGCTTGCTGGTCAGCCCCTTCAGGTCGCCGCCATGGAAAGTAGCGATCTCCTGCATGCCATCTTTATGGCGGCCATAGCTGCTGTCATTGGCCGGATCGCCGTTGACGAAGCGGTCGGTAAGAACAAAGTAGACGGTGGCGTTGTGCCAGCTAAAGGGGGCATCGGCAGGGGGATCGGCCTGCTCAAGCAGCAGCAGGCCGCCGCTTTTGGCATCGGGTTGAAGGGTAACTTTTCCCCCTTCCACCGTGGCAACCTGCTGGCTGTAAAAGTCACGCACCTGGCTGCCGTCGGCAAAGGTTTTACTCACGTCGATCGTGAGCGGTTTGCCGTCCCATACCGGACACTGGCGCAGGGCAGTGCTGCTGGCTTCCGCGTCAGACGGGGCGGCAACCGTCAGCATCAGCGTTGGCGTGCCCGAGCGGGTATCTATCTGTAGCGCGTAGTCGCCGTCGCGAAAAATTCGCCACTGTGGTGCGTCACCGGCGCAGGGCTGAAGCGACAGCATCTGATTGAGCTTAGGTGCGCTGGCGGGCTGCCAGCACTGATTATCACTTTTTAAGGTGAGAGGAGTGGTACCCTTTTTGAACGTGGCCTCGCTGTGATAGACCCCGCTGCCGGTGGCGCTGAATGCAGGAAAGCCGGGCGCGGTCCATTCGGACCAGGCAGTAATGGGGAGCAATAAAAGCGCAAGGGCACAGCGTTGCATGGTGGCGTCCTCTCCAGGTTTTTCAACAGTGTGCCACCCGTTGTGCAAGGCAAACTCATCCCTGCGGGGCGAGTACCGGGGAGGAGGTCAAAGGCTGAGCGATCTGCTTCACATTTAAGCGGAAATTTGCGAGAGGCCACACACTTTATGACTATTTTTGCCTCTATAGACCCGTTTGGCTGATGACACCAATTAGGAAATGGACTATTTCTTAGGGTGCTCCCGAGGGGTATTTTTGATACAATTTGAGATTCCGCTCTCAAAATCTTGTAAAAATAAGGTGTTGGAATGCATCAATCCGACCAGGAGACCTAATGATATCGACTCCCATTCGACGATATGGGGCTGCGATACTCATGTTACTCACC
>NZ_DAMACX010000030.1:0-21035 GCF_031998825.1 Pseudescherichia sp. | reverse complement strand
AGCAGTAAACAAGAGTATTCTCGCAATAGTGCAAAGAGCAGTTCACTTCCTGATTTGCGAAAATACCCTTCCGGAACACCAAGGAAAAAGGCGTTTCTCCGGACGGTTATGCCCTACATTACGAGCCAAAATGCTGCGATTACTGCCGAGCGCAACTGGCTGGTGTCTAAACAGTACGACAATCGCTGGTCGCCGACCGAGCGTGCGCGTCTGAAAGACATTGCCAAGCGTTACAAGGTGAGCTGGTCGGGTAATACCCGCCGTATCCCGTGGAATACGCTGCTGGATCGCGTCGACATTATCCCTGACAGCATGGTTGCCACTATGGCAGCGGCTGAGAGCGGCTGGGGAACCTCGAAGCTGGCGCGCAGTAACAACAACCTGTTCGGCATGAAGTGTGCGAAAGGCCGCTGTAACAACGGCCCGGGCAAGGTAAAAGGCTACTCCCAGTTTGACTCGGTAAAAGAGTCAGTAGGTGCCTACGCGGCTAACCTCAATACCAATCCGGCGTATGCCTCGTTCCGTAAATCCCGTGCGCAGCTGCGCAAAGCGGATCAGGAAGTGACCGCCAGCACCATGATCCACAAGCTCAGCGGCTATTCGACGCAGGGTAAGCGCTATAACAACTACCTGTTTGCCATGTATCAGGACAACCAGCGGTTAATTGCAGCGCATATGTAATCATTGTGTCGGGTGGCGCTACGCCCACCCGACCTACATCACTATCTCGCTGTAGCGATCCCGATAATCCTTCGGCGTGCTGCCGTACTCCTTTTTAAACACCGAATAGAAGTATTGCAGCGACGGGTAGCCGCACATCTGTGAAATCTCGTTAATCGACAGCGAGGTTGAGATGAGCAGGCTGCGCGCCTTCTCCAGCTTCTCGGCGTGGATCATCGCGTGAATGGTTTCGCCCACCTCCTCTTTAAAACGCTTCTCCAGGTTCGATCGCGAGATCCCTACCGCGTCCAGGACCTGATCCACCTTAATCCCTTTGCAGGCGTGATTGCGGATGTAGTGCATGGCCTGGATCACCGCCGGGTCGTTGAGCGACCGGTAGTCCGTCGAGCGCCGGGCCACCACCCGCACCGGCGGCACCAGCAGCCGCTGAAGGGGCATTGCCTCGTTATCCAGCAGGCGGTGCAGCAGCTTCGCCGCCTGGTAGCCCATCTGCCGCGTGCCCTGCGCCACCGACGAGAGCGCTACGCGCGACAGGTAGCGCGTCAGCTCCTCGTTATCGATGCCAATGACGCACAGCTTCTCCGGGACCGGGATATGCAGATGTTCGCACACCTGCAACACGTGGCGGGCGCGGGCGTCAGTTACCGCGATGATGCCGGTCTGCGGCGGCAGGGTTTGTAGCCAGTCGGCGAGGCGGTTCTGGGCGTGCTGCCAGTTTTCAGGAGCGGTCTGTAGCCCCTGGTAGACCACGCCGCGATACTTCTCCTGCGCGACCAGCTGGCGAAAGGCGTGCTCCCGCTCCGCCGCCCAGCCTTTGCCGCTGGTGGCGGGCAGGCCATAGAAGGCGAAGCGGTGTACCCCCTTCTCTTTCAAATGCAAAAAGGCACTCTCCACCAGGGCGTGGTTATCGGTGGCGATGTAGTGCACCGCCGGGTAGTCCTCTGGACGATGGTAGGAGCCGCCCACGCCGACGATGGGAACATCCACGTCGGCCAGCAGGCGCTCGATCTCGCCGTCGTCGTAGTCGGCGATGACGCCGTCCCCCAGCGACTCTCTGATATTTTCAATGCGGGTACGGAAATCCTCCTCAATGAAGATGTCCCACTCCGACTGGGAGGCCTGAAGATATTCGCCCACGCCCTCAACGACCTGGCGATCGTAGGCTTTGTTGGCGTTAAACAGCAGCGTGATCCGATGGCGCTTGGCAAACATGTTGATCTCTTCCTGATAAATCCTCGTTTCTGATTACCATAATCAGCACAAAGCCGGAGAGATATTCCCCGGCAGTGTGATCATCCCTGTAATTTGTCCGCTATGTGCGGCGTTTTGTGGCAGAGTCCATCCAGACCGCTAACAGCAGGATCGCCCCTTTCACGATGTACTGCCAGAAGGTCGGGACGTCCATCATGCTCATGCCGTTATCCAGCGAGGCCATAATAAAGGCCCCCATCACCGCGCCCGCCACGCTGCCGACCCCGCCCGCAAGGCTGGTGCCGCCGATCACGCAGGCGGCGATGGCGTCCAGCTCGGCGATGTTCCCCGCCGACGGGGAGCCAGCGCCGAGGCGCGAGCTGAGGATCAGCCCGGCGATAGCTACCATCAGGCCGTTGATGGCGAATACCGCCAGCTTGGTGCGCTCGACGTTAATACCCGACAGACGCGCCGCCTCAATGTTGCCACCGATGGCGTAGATCCGCCGTCCAAAGGCGGTGCGCGTTGCCATGAACATCCCCGCCAGCAGCAGGAAAACCAGCAGCAGCACCGGCGTTGGCACGCCGCGGTAGTCGTTGAGCAGCCAGATCGCACCCAGCACCACCACCGCTATCAGCGCCTGCCTGCCCACCACCATCGTGGAGGCCGACGTTGCCAGCCCCAGCGACTGACGACGCAGCCGTCCGCGCCACTGCCAGAGCACAAACAGCACCAGCCCCAGCGCACCGACGCCAAAGCCAAACCCGTCCGGCAGGTAGCTCTGGCCAATCTGCGACATCGCTGCGCTGGTGGGCGAGACGGTGGTGCCGTTGGTGATGCCAATCAGCACGCCGCGAAACGCCAGCATTCCCGCGAGGGTGACGATAAACGACGGCACCTTGCGGTACGCCACCCACCAGCCGTTCCAGGTGCCCAGCAGCAGCCCGAGCACCAGCGTCACCGCCACGGTCAGCGGCAGCGGCCAGCCCAGCCAGACGTCAAAGATCGCCGCCGCGCCGCCCAGCAGGCCCATCATGGATCCCACGGAGAGGTCGATCTCGGCGGATATAATGACAAACACCATTCCCACCGCCAGGATGCCGGTGATGGCGGTCTGACGCAACAGGTTAGAGATGTTGCGCGCGCTCAGGTACGAGCCGTCGGTCATCCAGGTAAAGAAGAGCATAATTGCCACGATGGCGGCAATCATGACAAAGACCTGGAGATTGAGAGATTTCAGCCCGCTAAACGCCCCGGGGGCCGGGGAGGCGAGCTTCAGTTCAGACGGATTGCTTTTCGACATGATGTTCGCTCCTCAGCGCCGCTTCCATAACCTGTTCCTGGGTCAGATGGTGATTGATGAGATTGGCCTTGAGCCGGCCTTCATGCATCACCAGCACCCGATCGCTCAACCCCAGCACCTCCGGCAGCTCGGATGAGATCACGATGACGGCAATGCCCTGCTGTACCAGCTGGTTAATCAGCTTGTAGATTTCATACTTCGCGCCGATATCGATCCCACGCGTGGGTTCGTCGAGGATCAGAATGCGCGGATTGAGCAGCAGGCAGCGGGCCAGAATCGCCTTCTGCTGGTTGCCGCCGCTGAGGCGGCCAATCGCCAGCTCCGGCGAAGAGGTTTTTACCTTCAACCGCTGGAGCGATTGCAAAATACACTGCTGCTCGGCGGCATCGTCAAGGGTGCTGAGCGTGCCGGAAAAATCATCCAGCGCCGCCAGGGTAATGTTCTTGCCGACGGCCATCACCGGCACGATGCCATCTTTTTTCCGGTCCTCCGGCACCATGGCGATCCCGTGGGCGATGGCCTGCTGACAGTTGCTTATCTTCACCGGCTGGCCGTCGATAAATACGCTGCCTTCATGGCGGCCAGGCCAGACGCCAAACAGGCACTGCACGGCTTCGGTGCGCCCGGCGCCGACCAGTCCGGCAATGCCTAAGATCTCCCCGCGCCGCAGGGAGAAGGAGACGTCGTTGACTCGCTTGATATGCCGGTTAACCGGATGCCAGGCGGTGAGGTGCTCCACGCGCAGGATCTCATCTCCCGCCGTATGGGGTTCGCTCGGGTAGAGCGCGGTCAGCTCCCGGCCCACCATCATGGTGATAATGGCATCCTCGCTCATGCCCGCCGCATCGCGCATCCCCACCGGCTTGCCGTCGCGGATCACGCAGATGACATCCGCAATGGCTTTCACCTCGTTCAGCTTGTGCGAAATGTAGATGCAGGCAATATCGTGGTTTTGCAGGTCGCGAATGATATCCAGCAGCACCGCTGTCTCCTGCTCAGTGAGTGAGGCGGTAGGCTCATCGAGGATCAGCAGCCGCACCTGCTTGTTAAGCGCCTTGGCAATCTCCACCAGCTGCTGCTGGCCCAGTCCGAGATCGCCAACCCGGGTATCCGGCGAGATGGCAAGGCTGACCTGCTTGAGCAGCTTGTCGCAGCGCAGCGTCATGGCGTCGTAGTCCATCACCCCGTGATGGGTCAGCTCCGCGCCAAGGAAGATGTTCTCCAGCACCGTGAGGTGCTTAACCAGCGCCAGCTCCTGGTGAATGATGGCAATACCCCGGCGTTCGGTATCGCGGATATGGCTGGCGATGAGCGGCTCACCGGCAAAAAGGATCTCGCCATCGTAGCTGCCGTGCGGGTAGATACCGCACAGCACCTTCATTAAGGTAGATTTGCCCGAGCCGTTTTCACCGCACAGGGCCAGCACCTCGCCGGCGTTCAGCGCCAGGCTCACGTTATCGACGGCTTTAACCGTGCCGAACGCTTTGGTGATGTTTTTCATTTCCAGTAAATAAGGCATACCTGCTCCGCGTGGATCGTTGGAATAACAGTGCCTGAGGGCGCTCCCCCGTTGTGCCGGGGGAGGGTGTGAAGCTTACAGCTCGCTTTTCTTATGGAATCCGTCTTTCACTACGGTGGCGTCGATATTCTCTTTATTTACCTCGATAGGCGTCAGCAGACGGGCAGGAACGTCTTTCAGACCGTTATTTAACGAGGTATCGGCTTTCGGCTGCTGGCCATTTCCCAGCTCGACGGCGATTTCGGCGGCGGTATTCGCCAGCTCGGTGATGGGCTTATAGACGGTCATGGTCTGGCTGCCGTTCATAATACGTTTAATCCCGGCAAGGTCGGCATCCTGACCGGAGATAGCCACTTTACCCGCCAGCCCCTGGGCGCTGAGGGCCTGGATTGCGCCGCCTGCGGTGGCGTCGTTCGAGGCGACAACCGCATCGATTTTGTTATTGTTGGCGGTCAGGGCGTTCTCCATAATTTTCAACGCGTTTTCCGGCAGCCAGCCGTCGGCCCACTGGTCGCCGACCACTTTAATTTTGCCGCTGTCGATATAGGGTTTTAATACTTTCATCTGACCCGCACGGAACAGCTTGGCGTTATTATCTACCGGCGAGCCGCCCATCAGGAAATAATTGCCTTCGGGCACTTTGGTGACCAGGCTCTGTGCCTGCATTTCCCCTACTTTTTCATTATCGAAAGAGATGTAAAAATCGATGTCGGCATTATTAATCATACGGTCATAGGCTAATACTTTAATTCCCTCCTGTTTCGCCTCTTTTATCACATTACTCAATACCTGGCCGTTGTAGGGAATAATCACCAGCACGTCAACGCCACGGTTGATCATATTTTCAATCTGTGACATCTGGGTCTCTTCGTTACCGTTGGCCGACTGGACAAAGACTTCCGCCCCCAGCGACTCGGCTTTTTTAACAAAGATATCGCGATCTTTTTGCCAGCGTTCGAGGCGCAGATCGTCAATGGCCATCCCAATCTTGACCTCTTTAGCATGGCTCGCAGCGCTGGCGAGCAGCAGCGAGGCGCAAAGCGTAAGGCAAAGGTTCTTTATCTTCATAATATTAATACCTTTTGTAGGGTTATCGGGCTTGAGATAAAAGAAACATGCACAGCGACAGACGTAGCAAATTTTTAACATCTTATTGCGGGCTGGCAATTACTGATTTTTATCTTCTGATTACGTTTTTTGGTTTATTTCCTAATTTATGACCGCGATCTTATTTTAAGCCGCTGAGGGAGATATTTGAGAGCCAGCGCACGTTTGTGCATTCTCTCAATAGCAGTGTGAAATAACGTAATTGAGCAACGCCCGGCGAATATCCACTATTAATGCCACTGATATCCCCTGCCGCAGACATTGATTATGGAGCTGAATATGCAAGCCTATTTCGACCAACTTGACCGCGTTCGCTTTGAAGGCCCGAAAACCGCCAACCCGTTAGCCTTTCGCCACTACAACCCGGATGAACTGGTGCTGGGCAAGCGGATGGAAGATCACCTGCGCTTTGCTGCCTGCTACTGGCACACCTTCTGCTGGACCGGCGCGGATATGTTTGGCGTCGGCGCGTTCGAGCGCCCGTGGCAGCAGGCTGGCGATGCGCTGGCGCTGGCAAAACGCAAAGCCGACGTAGCCTTTGAGTTTTTCCACAAGCTCAACGTTCCCTACTACTGCTTCCACGATGTGGATGTCTCCCCGGAAGGGGCGTCGCTGAAGGAGTATCTCAATAACTTTGCCACCATGACCGATATCCTGGCCGAGAAGCAGCAGCAGAGCGGCGTGAAGCTGCTGTGGGGCACGGCGAACTGCTTCACCCATCCACGCTACGGCGCGGGCGCGGCGACCAACCCGGATCCGGAAGTCTTTAGCTGGGCGGCAACCCAGGTCGTCACTGCCATGAACGCTACCCATAAGCTGGGCGGTGAAAACTACGTGCTGTGGGGCGGCCGGGAAGGGTATGAAACGCTGCTCAATACCGATCTGCGCCAGGAGCGTGAGCAGATCGGCCGCTTTATGCAGATGGTGGTCGAGCACAAGCATAAGATTGGCTTCCAGGGCACGCTGCTGATCGAGCCGAAGCCGCAGGAGCCGACCAAGCATCAGTACGATTACGATGTGGCTACGGTTTACGGCTTCCTCAAGCAGTTTGGTCTTGAGAAAGAGATCAAGGTCAATATTGAGGCCAACCACGCCACGCTGGCCGGACACTCCTTCCACCACGAGATCGCCTCCGCCATTGCGCTGGGCATTTTCGGCTCCGTGGACGCCAACCGCGGCGACATGCAGCTGGGCTGGGATACGGACCAGTTCCCGAACAGCGTCGAAGAGAATGCGCTGGTGATGTATGAGATTGTGAAGGCGGGGGGCTTTATCACCGGCGGTCTCAACTTTGACGCCAAAGTGCGTCGCCAGAGCACCGACAAATACGATCTGTTCTATGGTCATATTGGCGCGATGGACACCATGGCGCTGGCGCTGAAGGTGGCGGCCCGCATGATCGAAGATGGCGAGCTGGATAAGCGCGTGGCGAAACGCTACGCGGGCTGGAATGGTGAGCTGGGCCAGCAGATCCTGAAAGGGCAGCTTACCCTGACGGAGCTGGCGAAGTACGCTGAACAGCAGAATCTGGCCCCGCAGCACCAGAGTGGTCACCAGGAGCTGCTGGAGAACCTGGTTAACCACTATATTTTTGATAAATAGTCAGCAATGCCCGGTGGCGCTGCGCTTACCGGGCCTGCGAACCTGTAGGCCGGGCAAACGCAGTGCCGCCCGGCGTTTTCATTAAGGAATCCCGCTATGTATATCGGCATCGATCTGGGCACGTCGGGTGTAAAAGCTATTCTGCTGAATGAGCAGGGCGAGATGCTGGCTTCGCACACCGAGAAGCTTTCCGTCTCACGCCCGCATCCGCTCTGGTCAGAACAGGATCCCAACCAGTTGTGGCAGGCGACAAATAGCGCGTTGAAGGCGCTGGGTCAGCAGCAGGCGCTGTCCGGGGTAAAGGCCATCGGCATTGCCGGGCAGATGCACGGCGCAACGCTGCTGGACAGCGATAATTGCGTTCTGCGTCCGGCCATTCTGTGGAACGACGGCCGCTGTGCAGAGGAGTGCACCCTGCTGGAGACGGCGGTACCTGACTCGCGCCAGATCACTGGCAACCTGATGATGCCCGGCTTTACCGCACCCAAGCTGCTGTGGGTTAAACGCCACGAGCCTGAGGTGTTTGCCCAGGTAGCGAAGGTGCTGCTGCCGAAAGATTATCTGCGTCTGCGCATGACCGGGGAGTACGCCAGCGATATGTCCGATGCGGCGGGAACCCTATGGCTGGACGTGGCAAAACGCGACTGGAGCGATGAGATGCTCGCCGCCTGTGGCCTCACCCGGAATAACATGCCCGCGCTGTTTGAGGGGAGTGAGATCGCCGGTACGCTGCTGCCGGAGGTCGCTGCCGCATGGGGGATGCCTGCCGTACCGGTCGTGGCCGGGGGCGGGGATAACGCTGCGGGCGCGGTGGGCGTTGGCATGGCGGATGCCGGGCAGGCCATGCTCTCCCTGGGCACCTCGGGAGTCTACTTCGCGGTCAGCAACGGTTTCCTCAGCAAGCCAGAGAGCGCCGTGCACAGCTTCTGTCATGCGCTGCCCGATCGCTGGCACCTGATGTCAGTGATGCTCAGCGCGGCCTCCTGCCTCGACTGGGCGGCGGCGCTCACCGGGCTGGGGTCGGTCTCTGAGCTGATTGCGGCGGCGGAGCAGGCTGACGACAGCGCGGGCGATCTCTGGTTTTTACCCTATCTCTCCGGAGAGCGTACTCCGCACAACAACCCGCAGGCGAAGGGCGTTTTCTTTGGCCTGACACATCAGCATGGGCGGCGCGAGCTGGCCCGAGCGGTGCTGGAGGGCGTTGGCTACGCGCTGGCGGACGGAATGGATGCGGTGCACGCCTGCGGCGTGACGCCGAAGAGTATCACCCTGATCGGCGGCGGGGCGCGCAGCGCCTACTGGCGGCAGATGCTGGCGGATATTAGCGGTCAGCAGCTCGACTACCGCACCGGCGGCGACGTTGGCCCAGCGCTGGGCGCGGCGCGGCTGGCGCAGATTGCCATTAACCCGCAGACGCCGCTGGCGGATCTCCTCCCGCAGCTGCCGCTGGAGCAAGAACATCACCCGGACGCAGAACGTCATCAGGCCTATGCGCCACGGCGGGAGACCTTCCGTAAGATCTACCAGCAGCTGTTACCGTTGATGTCGTGATCGTTTTATGATGTTAATGACGTTGTAGGCCCGGCAAGCACACGCGCCGCCGGGCATTTCTTTAACTTACAAACCTGCGTTTATCTATTCGCTGTAACAGCATCGACAGCAGCAGGCTAATCACCACCGTAATGCTGAAAATCCACACGATATCCGGCACCGGCCAGGGCAGCTCGACGCCGCGGGTGCGCAGGGCGTGGATCACCAGCGCGTGAAAGCCGTAGATCCCCAGCGAGTGGCGCGAGATCAGCCCCAGCCCCGGTAGCGGGCGCGTGTTGAGCCTGTTTTTCACCAGCGTCAGCAGTGAGACGGCGCAGATAAAGACCATTGGCCCGCAGTAGACATACCAGGTATCGGCGAAGTCGCCGCGCCACTGCAGCTCATACAGCGTCCCGCGCGAGATAATCACCACCGCGATGACAAACAGCGCCCCGCAGATCCAGCTCAGGTACTTTTTATCGGTATCCATCGTGCCAATAGCGCGGCCGAGCAGGCCGTAGAGCACGTAGTAGAAGGTATCCCCGGCGATATAGAGATTGACCGGCAGCCACTCCACGCCGCCCGCTTTCAGCGGCACGGTATTGGGGTTCGCCAAAATGCCCAGCACCACCATCAGGGCCAGCAGCATTTTGCCGCTGACGTTTTTCACCTGAATCAGCGGCGAAACCAGGTAGATCACCACAATCGCGAAGAAAAACCACAGGTGGTAGAAGACCGGCTTCTGCAGCAGGTTGCGCAGGCTCAGCTCGCTGTTCATCGAGGTAAAGAAGGTGATGTAGAGCAGGGCAACGGTGCTATAGAAGAGCAGGCAGAGCGCAATGCGCAGAAAATTGCGCGGCTGGGCGCTGCGCTCGCCAAAGAAGAGGTAGCCGGAGATCATAAAGAAGAGTGGGACGCTGACCCGCGAGGCCGAATTGAGGACGTTGGCGATATCCCAGTTGAGCAGGCTGATGCTCTGCGCATCCGTGATGTAGCCGCTGGTGGTGTGGATCATCACCACCATTAAGCAGGCAATCCCGCGTAGGTTATCAATCCAGCTGATTTTTGACGCCATCCGACCCTCTTTCTCCCGCTAACAATGACAGAGCGATAACCATGTGTTATCTAATAGATAACATAACAGCCAGCTCATCCTGCGGGGATTAAAATGATGACAAAGTGTTGCATAACGGCGCTGATTTTTCTGCTTGTCGGCTGCGGGTCGACGCAGCAGGCCGCCGTGCAACCTGCTCATAAGCCGAAGGTGAGTCCGGCGACGACGCTGAGCATGGAGCAGCTCTGCCGGGAGACCGCAGCGCAGCGTTACAACACCCGCGAGCAGAGCATTGCGGTCACCGGAATGGTGCAGTTTCAGGCCAGCTATGAGATGCGTGGCCTGACGCCACGGGAAGAGCGTTTCGTCTGCGCGTTTGACCCCAATGGGCAATTTTTACACCTTTCCATGCGTTAGCAGGCCAATTTTCCCAAACAACCCCGTTTCGTACTGTATATCTTGCGGTCAATGGGTATACTGGCTGCTTCCTTTAAATCCACACGTATCCAGCACGAAATAATATGCAAAAGTTTGATACCCGGACCTTCCAGGGCCTGATCCTGACCTTACAGGATTACTGGGCTCGCCAGGGCTGCACCATTGTCCAACCTTTGGACATGGAAGTTGGCGCAGGCACCTCCCATCCTATGACCTGCCTGCGTGCGCTCGGCCCGGAGCCGATGGCCGCTGCCTACGTGCAGCCGTCACGCCGCCCGACCGATGGCCGCTATGGTGAAAACCCGAACCGCTTACAGCACTACTATCAGTTCCAGGTCGTCATCAAGCCGTCACCGGACAACATTCAGGAGCTGTACCTCGGATCGCTGAAAGAGCTGGGTATGGATCCGACCATTCACGATATTCGCTTCGTTGAAGATAACTGGGAAAACCCGACTCTGGGTGCCTGGGGTCTCGGCTGGGAAGTGTGGCTGAACGGTATGGAAGTGACGCAGTTTACCTACTTCCAGCAGGTCGGCGGCCTGGAGTGTAAGCCGGTGACCGGTGAGATCACCTACGGCCTCGAGCGCCTGGCGATGTACATTCAGGGCGTGGACAGCGTTTACGACCTGGTGTGGAGCGACGGCCCGCTGGGGAAAACCACCTACGGCGACGTGTTCCACCAGAACGAAGTGGAGCAGTCCACCTATAACTTCGAACACGCTGATGTCGACTTCCTCTTCACCTGCTTCGAGCAGTATGAGAAAGAGGCACAGCAGCTGCTGGCGCTGGAGAACCCGCTGCCGCTGCCTGCTTACGAACGTATTCTGAAGGCCGCCCACAGCTTCAACCTGCTGGACGCACGTAAGGCCATCTCCGTGACGGAGCGTCAGCGCTACATTCTGCGCATTCGCACGCTGACCAAGGCCGTTGCCGAGGCTTACTATGCGTCCCGTGAAGCCCTTGGCTTCCCGATGTGCAACCGAAACAAATAAGAGGCGGCCATGTCTGAGAAAACTTTTCTGGTGGAGATTGGCACTGAAGAGCTGCCACCAAAAGCCCTGCGCAGCCTGGCTGAGTCCTTTGCTGCGAACGTCACCGCCGAGCTGGATGCAGCCGGCCTCGCGCACGGCAGCGTAGAGTGGTTTGCCGCTCCGCGTCGTCTGGCGCTGAAAGTGGCTAACCTTGCGGCCTCCCAGCCGGATCGCGAAGTTGAAAAACGCGGCCCGGCTATCTCCCAGGCCTTTGACGCCGAGGGTAAACCAAGCAAAGCGGCAGAGGGCTGGGCGCGTGGCTGCGGTATCACCGTAGATCAGGCCGAGCGTCTGACCACCGATAAAGGCGAATGGCTGCTCTATCGCGCCCATGTTAAAGGCGAAAGCGCCCAGGCGCTGCTGCCCAACATGATCGCCACTGCGCTGACTAAGCTGCCGATCCCGAAACTGATGCGCTGGGGCGCAAGCGACGTGCAGTTTGTGCGTCCGGTGCACACCGTGACCCTGCTGCTGGGCAGCGACGTCATTCCGGCGACCATTCTGGGCATCGCCTCCGATCGCGTGATCCGCGGCCATCGCTTTATGGGCGAGCCGGAGTTCACCATCGACAGTGCCGACCAGTATCCGCAGATCCTGCTGGAGCGCGGCAAGGTGATGGCAGACTACGAGCAGCGTAAAGCGAAAATTAAAGCGGACGCCGAAGCGGCGGCACGCCAGATTGGTGGCAATGCCGATCTAAGCGAAAGCCTGCTGGAAGAGGTCGCCTCGCTGGTGGAGTGGCCGGTAGTGCTTACCGCCACCTTCGAAGAGAAGTTCCTCGCCGTGCCGGCTGAGGCGCTGGTCTACACCATGAAGGGCGACCAGAAGTACTTCCCGGTCTACGCCAACGACGGCAAGCTGTTGCCGAACTTTATCTTCGTCTCCAACATCGAGTCGAAGGATCCGCAGCAGATCATCTCCGGTAACGAGAAGGTGGTGCGCCCGCGTCTGGCAGACGCCGAGTTCTTCTTCAATACCGACCGCAAGAAGCGTCTGGAAGACAACCTCCCGCGCCTGCAGACCGTGCTGTTCCAGCAGCAGCTGGGCACCCTGCGTGACAAAACCGACCGCATCATGGCGCTCTCCGGCTGGATTGCCGCCCAGATTGGTGCCGACGTGGCGAACGCCGAGCGCGCTGGCCTGCTCTCCAAGTGCGACCTGATGACCAACATGGTGTTTGAGTTTACCGACACCCAGGGCGTGATGGGGATGCACTATGCGCGTCACGACGGCGAAGCCGAAGAGGTGGCCGTTGCCCTGAACGAGCAGTACCAGCCGCGCTTTGCCGGTGACGATCTGCCGTCTAACCTGGTGGCCTGCGCGGTAGCCATCGCCGATAAGATGGATACCCTGGCGGGCATTTTTGGCATCGGCCAGCATCCGAAAGGCGACAAAGATCCGTTTGCGCTGCGTCGTGCCGCGCTGGGCGTGCTGCGTATCATCGTTGAGAAGAACCTTAACCTGGATCTGCAAACCCTCACCGAGGAAGCGGTGCGTCTGTACGGCGACAAGCTGACCAACGCGAAGGTGGTGGATGACGTCATCGACTTTATGCTGGGCCGCTTCCGCGCCTGGTATCAGGACGAAGGCTATACCGTTGACACCATCCAGGCGGTGCTGGCGCGTCGTCCGACCCGTCCGGCAGACTTTGACGCCCGCATGAAGGCGGTTTCGCACTTCCGCTCCCTGGACGCCGCCTCGGCGCTGGCAGCGGCGAACAAGCGCGTCTCTAACATCCTGGCGAAGTCAGACGAAACGCTGAACGAGCGCGTCAATGCTGCCACGCTGGTCGAGGCGGAAGAGATCGCCCTGGCGATGCAGGTGGTCGTACTGCGCGACAAGCTGGAGCCGTACTTTGCAGAAGGCCGCTATCAGGAAGCGCTGGTGGAGCTGGCGGAGCTGCGTGAGCCGGTCGATGCCTTCTTCGAGAAGGTGATGGTGAACGTTGAAGATAAAGATCAGCGTATCAACCGTCTGACTATGCTCGAAAAACTGCGTGAGCTGTTCCTGCGCGTGGCGGATATTTCGCTGCTGCAGTAACCCTCTCGATCCGCAGAAACTAAAAACCCGCCTTTGGCGGGTTTCTTTTTTTATAACCAGGTAAAGCGGGCAAAGAAATCACTCCATCAGCTGACGGCTGAGGCGTGGGTTTGCCTGAATCAAGCGCATCAGTTTTAGCTCGGTGGAGGAAGGTTTTACTCGTTTAGATTCCCACTCATGCACCATTGCTACGCTAACGCCCATCACACGTGCAAAATCATCTGTTTTCAGACCGGTGCCCTTTCGCAGCTGTTCGAACTCGCTAAAAGGGTTCGGCTTTTGGATCTGACTTACTTTCCGGGATTCATCTTTAAAAACAATTTGTTCCAGACTGCTAAGCAGCTCAATCATTGGATCTTTGTATTCCATCGAATACTCCTCATAAAACACACCGCGAGGCCGTGAACAGCACAGAGAAATTTAAGAATAGTCGCTAAAAATTAACCTGGTATGTGGACTAGATGATTATTTGTCGCACAAATTGATTTCAGACAATAAAAGTGCCTATAAAAGCAGCAGCGCCCTCTCTAATCGCTTGATTTATCAGCCTCTCGCGGCGGTAGTAAAAATTCGTCAATCGTTGGCAAAAAAATCGCTAATCGCCTTGCGGCACAATTTCCCTGAGCGTTGATTTTCCGCGTAAGAATGCAACGAAAGGGGTATCTTGCGCGGCTCACCTGGACTATCCTTGTCAGCGTCAGGCACACGTGTGCCGGTGTGCGCTTTTTTTGGGTGAAAGGAGTATTAAAATGGCGACAGGAAAGTCCTGCTCTCGCTGGTTCGCGCCTCTTGCGGCGTTATTAATGGTAGTTAGCCTGAGTGGGTGTTTTGATAAAGAGGGCGATCAGCGCAAGGCGTTTATCGATTTCCTGCAAAATACAGCGATGCGTAGCGGTGAACGCCTGCCAACGCTGACTGCCGATCAGAAAAAGCAGTTTGGCCCGTTCGTGTCAGACTATGCCATTCTGTATGGCTACTCCCAGCAGGTGAACCAGGCGATGGACGCTGGTCTGCGCCCGGTGGTGGACAGCGTGAATGCCATCCGCGTCCCGCAGGACTATATGACCCAGCGTGAGCCGCTGCGTCAGGCTAACGGCTCCCTGGGCGTGCTGAGCCAGCAGCTGCAGAATGCCAAAGTGCAGGCGGACGCCTCTCGCTCCGCGCTGAAACAGAACGATGACCTGAAGCCGGTCTACGATCAGGTCTATGAGAAAGTGGTGACCCAGCCGTCTAACGCGCTGCAACCGCTGATCCCGGCGGCGCAGGTCTTTACCCAGCAGCTGGTACAGGTAGGTGACTTTATCGCCCAGCAGGAGGCGCAGGTGAGCTTCGTTGCCAACGGCATTCAGTTCCCGACCTCGCAGCAGGCCAGCCAGTACAACTCGCTGATTGGGCCGCTGGCCTCACAGCATCAGGCGTTTACGCAGGCCTGGAGCGCGGCGGTGAACGCCACGCAGTAAGCAGCAAGCGTTCTGATGTCCCCGTCTGACGGCGGGGACAATGTAATGAAAGGTAAGTAAAACAATTAGTGCTTGCCATGATGCCTGTAAAATGAGTTAATGCGTCATCGGTTTGATATACAGACCTTAAAGCAGTTTAGTAAAGCAGTCCCCTTCAAGAGTTATCATAGATACTCCTCGTAGTGAGCTCTCCTTTATCGCTTAAAAAATCTGTAAAGCACGCCATAGCGCCGGAAGGCAAACTTAATTAAAAAGGTAATATCTATGTCTAACAAAATGACTGGTTTAGTAAAATGGTTTAACGCTGACAAAGGTTTCGGCTTCATCACTCCTGACGATGGCTCTAAAGACGTGTTCGTACACTTCTCTGCTATCCAGAACGATGGCTACAAATCTCTTGATGAAGGCCAGAAAGTATCCTTCACCATCGAAAGCGGCGCTAAAGGCCCGTCTGCTGGTAACGTTGTAAGCCTGTAAGCTTAACGTTAAAGCACGATGTTAAAAAAACCCGCCTCGGCGGGTTTTTTGTTTTCTGCGATTTACTTCGCAATCTGCGGATTAACGCAGTTCTTCTCTACCTTGCCGTTAAGGGCGTCGATCAGGTTATCGACGGCGCAGGCGGCCATATTGTAGCGCGTCTCGTGCGTTGCCGAGCCGATATGGGGCAGGGCGACAACGTTCGGCAGGCTCAGCAGCGGTGAGTCCACCGGTAGCGGCTCCTGCTCGAAAACGTCCAGCCCGGCGGCGTGGATCTCACCGCTTTTCAGCGCCTCAATCAGCGCCTGCTCATCGACCACCGGACCACGGCCCGCATTGATAAAGATGGCTGACGACTTCATTTTCTTAAACTGCTCCGCGCCAATCATATGGTGCGTCTCGTCGGTTAGCGGCAGCACCACGCAGACGTAGTCTGACTCCTGCAGCAGGGTGTCGATATCGCAGTAGCGTGCCTGGAAACGCTCTTCCGCCTCGGCGTGATGGCGACGGGCGTTGTAGAGGATCGGCATGCCGAAACCAAAGTGCGCCCGCTGCGCCAGTGCCAGCCCGATGCGGCCCATGCCGACGATGCCCAGCGTTTTGTGGTGCACGTCAATGCCGAACCAGTCCGGGCCAATCCCCTGCTTCCATTCGCCTGCCTTCACCCGCTCAGCCACTTCCACCACGCGGCGGGCGGTGCTGAGGACCAGCGCCATCATAGTATCGGCAACGGTCTCTGTCAGCACGGTGGGGGTGTGCATCAGGAAGATGCCCTGGGCGTTCAGGGCATCAACGTCAAACTGATCGTAGCCAACCGACACGGTGGAAGTGGCACGCAGCTTCGGCATCTTTTCCAGCAGCGCCGCGTCCACTTTCTCACTCGAACCCAGCAAGCCCTCTGCGTTTGCAAACGCCTCCGCGTTTTTTTGCACCGTCTCAGGGTCAAGGTTATCGACCTGGGTGACGGTAAAGTGGTCTTCCAGACGCTTATGCAGATCGTCAGGCAGTGCTTTGTACAGGATGATGGACGGCTTCATGCGTATCTCCGTAATCAATGGGTTGAGGGGCGTCCGGCGCGCATCATGCGGGCAGGAGCCTGTTGATTATTCGCAGGCTTAACAATCAAAGTAAGCCATACCGAAACAAAAAGCGCCACCCCCATAAATATGTACGATGCGGACGGGCTGCCGGTCGATCCGTTGAGATAACCCACAAACCATGAGCCAAAGAAGGAGCCGAGCGCGCCCATGCTGTTGATTAATGCCATTGCGCCGCCCGCCACGTTACGCGGCAGCATCTCTGGAATGATGGCGAAGAACGGGCCATACGGGGCATACATCGCCGCACCGGCAATCACCAGCAGGGTATAGGAGACCCAGAAGTGGTTTGCGCCTACTGCCCAGGAGCCAATAAAGGCGAAGGCAGCAATCAGCAGCAGCGGCCAGACGAACAGCTTGCGGTTTTGCAGCTTATCGGAAGCCCAGGAGGCGAGGATCATTGCAATGGTAGCGGCCAGGTAGGGAACGGACGAGAGCCAGCCCACCTCTACCATGCCTAAGTTGGCGCCGCCGCTGCGGATAATCGACGGCAGCCACAGTACGAAGCCGTACACGCCGATGCTCCAGGCAAAGTACTGCATGCAGAGCAGGATAACGTTGCGCGAGCGGAAAGCTTCGCCATAGTTACGTACCGCCTTAATACCCTCCTGCTCTTTCTCCAGCTGCACTTTTAACGCGGTTTTTTCATCTTCCGCCAGCCACTTAACCTGCTCCGGCTTATCTTTGACCAGCACCCACCAGCAGAAGGCCCAGATGATGGCCGGAACGCCCTCGATGATGAACATTTCACGCCAGCCAAAGGCCTGGATCAGGTAGCCAGAGACCACCGACATCCACAGCACCGTGACCGGGTTGCCGAGGATCAGGAAGGTATTGGCTCGTGAGCGTTCGGATTTGGTAAACCAGTTGCTGATGTAGATCAGCATCGCTGGCATCACCGCCGCTTCCACCACGCCCAGAATAAAGCGAATAGCGGCGAGCATCGGGATATTGTTAACCACGCCGGTCAGAGAGGCACACGCGCCCCAAAGGATCAGGCAGATAAAGATCAGCTTGCGGACGCTACGGCGTTCGGCGTAGAGCGCGCCAGGGATCTGGAAGAAGAAGTAGCCGAGGAAGAAGAGCGCGCCCAGCAGCGATGAGATGCCTTTGGTGATGCCCAGATCCTCGTTAATACCCGCAGCGGACGCGAAGCTAAAGTTGGCCCGGTCGAGGTAGGCCAGACTGTAGGTGATAAACACAATCGGCATAATGTACAGCCAGCGTTTTGCTGCATTAGTAGAGCTTTTCATAGGCTTGCCTCGGATGTTGAGGTTTATGCTGCCTCTGTTGTGTAGGGTACAGAGGATCTGTAATTTAGAACGTTTCCGCGAGCTGCGCACGCGTCGGTAAGCCTTCGCTGTCGCCGGGAACCTGGATCGCCAGCGAGCCGATCTTATTCCCGCGAGCGACCGCCTGCGGGAAGCTTTTTCCCTCCAGCAGGGCGCTGATCACCCCAACGGCAAAGCCATCCCCTGCGCCAACGGTATCGACAACGTTATCCACCCTGACGGCGGCAACCGCGCCCTGCTCACCGGCGGCGGTTTTAAACCATGCCCCGTCGGCTCCGGTTTTAATCACCACCGCTTTGACGCCCTGCGCAAGATAGAAATCTGCCATCCCCTCCGGTGTGCTTTGACCCGTCAGGATGGCCGCCTCTTTAAGGCCAGGTAATACCCAGTCGGCCTTAAAGGCGAGGCGGTTTAGCTTTTCAACCATCTCCGCTTCGCTTTTCCACAGCACCGGACGCAGGTTAGGATCGAAAGAGATCGTTTTTCCCTGTGCCTTCATAGTGTTTGCTGCATGATCCAGAAGATCGTAAGCAGTGGGCGACAGCGCCGCCGCCACGCCACTCAGGTGCAGATGCCGGGCACGAGCAAACGTTGCGGCATCGAAGTCATCACAAGAGAGATGGCTGGCGGCAGACCCTTTGCGGAAGTACTCCACAATGGGATCGGTTCCATTTTCCGCCCGCGATTTCAGCTGAAAACCAGTGGGATAGCGATCGTCAACGGTGACGCTTTCGCTATTGATATTCTCTTTTTTTAGCGAGCTCAGCACGAAACGGCCAAAGCTGTCGGATCCAACGCGGCTGACCCAGCTAACGTTCAAACCAAGGCGGGCAAGGCCGGTAGCGACGTTAAGCTCTGCGCCTGCAACGCGTTTGATAAAAGCATCGGCCTCGGCCAGCTCGCCCGGCTCGGTAGCCACAAACATCGCCATCGCTTCGCCAATGGTGATGACATCCAGCGCGTTATGCATGATGAAACTCCTCGCGTAACCAGGTAACGTAGCGGCGCGTGACGGCGGTCAAATCGCGCCCTTCAAGGGGGAATTCAATACCGCGCGGTGCGTCGACGGGTAGGGCATCAAGCAGCGCTTGCCAGCGCGGATCGTCATGGTCTGGCGGCACGGCGCGCCAGTGAAAATGGTGGGCCTGAGCGGCCTTCACGTGAACATAGCTCACGGCAGGGGCTAGCAGGCGCGCGGCCTCTTCCGGGGACTCGTCTACCCACAGCCAGTTACCCATATCAAAGGTCAGCGTCACGGGGAGATTCAGTACCCTGCAGGCGGCGCTGAAGCGCTGCATCGGGGCAAGCTTGCCGCACTCGGTCTGGTCGTTCTCTACCACCAGCGCCATGCCGCTCTCCGCCAGCATCGCGCGCAGCGGCTCAAGGGTAGATTTATGCTGAAAGTGGCCAAGGGAGACCTTCAGCCAGAGGGCGTTGAGTGTGTGGGCCTCCTGCAACAGCGACGGCAGCAGCGGGTTCAGCGTGCCGTCGGGCAGGCAGAGCGGCTCTGGGGCCGAGTAGCAGGCCAACAAGTTGTGTTTAGCAATAGCGGCGGCCAGCGCAGGCAGATTTTCCAGCTCCTGCGGGCTAAACAGCTCCCGGCGGATCTCGACGCCATCGGCACCGCCGTTAGCAATAAAGGGGAGCACTGCCGCCTGCCCGCCCAACTGGTTCAGGCGATCGTGGCCGTAGGCGGCGGTGACAACGATAATTTTTCTTTCCATCTGGCAGCTCCAGCGTTAACTCTTGCCTTAACGCTAGATGGAACCGGTTCCAAAGAAAAGAAGGCTATCTCTAAAGCATGATCGTCGTCACGAAGGTTATTAAAGCGACGTTGAGCCGCGCACGATCAGCTCGCCGGAGAAAAGCTGCTCGCGGACGGTATCGTCAGTACCGTCAATGCGGCGCACGACCTGCTCGACGGCGGCGTAGCCAATCTGCCAGGTAGGCTGCTTGAGGGTAGTGATGCCAACGCCAGCGAGTTCGGCCCACTCCAGTTCGTCAAAGCCGAGCAGGCCGATATCGCTGCCCCAGTGCAGGCCAATGCGTTTAAGCGAGCGAGCCACCTGCAGGGTTAACGCCCCGTTGGCAGAGATCACCGCTTTACGCATTCCGCGGTGGCGGGCGTGAAACTGTCGCAGGGCGTTATCGATCTGCGCCGCCTCGTGCAGCACCGTCTCGGCGTTCTCGGACACCACGCCGGGGTAGCGGGCAAGGGTGGCGCGAAAAGCGTTCAGGCGTTCGCGGCGGGTATTGACCGTGCCAAGCGGCTCGCTGAGAAACAGCAACGCCTCAAAGCCCTGCTGGATCAGATGCTCAGTGGCGGTGGTGGCGGCCTGGGTGTTATCCAGCCCCACCACGTCGCAGGCGAAATCAGGGATCTTGCGGTCGATAAGCACCATCGGCAGCGCCGACTGCTGCAGGCGGTTCAGCGCCTCCTCCCGCATCCCGACGGCGTTGACCACGATCCCCTCCACCTGATAGCTGCGCAGCAGATCCAGGTAGTGCTGCTCCCGGTCCAGCTCGTTGTTGGTATTACAGACCAGCGGCGTAAAGCCCTTCTCGCGGCATGCGGCCTCAATGCCGCTGAGCACGTTGACGGAGTAAGGGTTAGTGATGTCGGCGATGATCAGGCCAATCAGGCGAGTGCGGCCGCGCTTGAGACCCTGCGCCATCAGGCTGGGGCGATAGTCGAGGGTGGCAATGGCGTGCTCTATGCGCAGGCGTAGATCGTCAGAGAGCAGGTTTTGCTCGCCGTTCAGATAGCGCGACACGCTGGTTTTACCGGTTTTCGCCGCTTTTGCGACATCGCTGATGGTGGGGCGTGGTGATTTGCTCATCGCTGATTTCCATGGCTTTAGTGAGAACACCTTAGCGAGAAAATCGGCCTAAGCAAGTTATTTGCCCGGTATCGCTTGCGCTTACCGGGCATGGAAGAGAAATCTAAACGTTATGCCGTTGGGCTAAGCGTAATCTCGACGCGGCGGTTCTGCGCCTTGCCCTCTTCGGTGCTGTTGCTGGCGATCGGGTTCGCCGGGCCCATGCCGCTGGTGCGCATGCGGCTGGCATCCACGCCCTGGGTAATCAGCGAGCTGGCAACCGAGTCGGCGCGCTGCTGTGACAGGCGCATGTTGAGATCCTGGCCGCCGGTGCTGTCGGTGTAGCCCACCACGTTCACCGCCGTTTTCGGGTACTCTTTCAGGACCATCG
>NZ_DAMACX010000029.1:0-54705 GCF_031998825.1 Pseudescherichia sp. | reverse complement strand
ACATTTTCCTCAGTGTATGAGTAAAATGTGTCAACGCTATTCAGGACGGGTCACACAAGTAAAAAAGACCGGGGAGACCCGGTCTTTTTTTATCATGCATTAGATCGGCCTCTACTCTGAGCATCCAGAAATACGTTACGTGCAAGCACCACGCCAGAACCAATCAAACCGCCCAGCAATACCGCCAAGATAAGTGTGACCAGACGTTTGGGACGGTCACGGCGGATGGGCAAATCCGGCTTCATAACATAGCGATAAACATGAATGGTATCCGAATCAACGTTCAAATCCTGAATGTCCAAAAGATTTTGCTTTGTCTGATAATAAGCTGAAGAGAACACCAGTGGTCGCGATGCTTCATTCTGAATCATTGAGGTTAGCGCCTCGCTGCCCAGAAGGAACATAGTATCCTGAGTAACATCCTGTGTTTGTTGAATCTGCGGCGATGTAATGTTCGCCGCTTGGGCAAATTTCAACGCCTCTGCAATCTGTTTAATTCGCAACGCTTTCTGATCCTCAGAAACCTTTTCCTGATTCTGTAGTGAATCGTTCAGATTTTTAGTTTGCTGTTTAATATTATCATTGAGGTCAACGCTAAGCTCTTTTGCGGTTTGTTCATCCACCTGTTGAATATACTGTGCCAGCTGCTTTTGCGCAGCTTCTGCCGTTTCACCAACGTAGGTCACTTTGAGCGGCAGCGACTGACCCTTGACTGACGGTTCTATTGTCAGCTTTTGAGGTTCTTCCTGATTCTCAAGTGTCGCGGCTAATGCGGAGAATGCAGAATTGAAACGCTCAATAGCGCGTACTTGCGTGTCTAACATCGAAGGCGCAGCACTTCCATAAACAATATTCAGGGCATTACTATAGGTGGCAACCTGTGCGGCATCAGGCTGTGCAACGATCGCAGTGGAGGTCCATTCTTCTTGAGCCGTAGCGATGTAGACTCCAGCCAGAATAACAGCAATAACGACAAAAGCCGCAATTATCCACTTCCCACGCCAAAGCTGTGCTAGTAAATCAACAAGATCAAACTGCTCCAGGTCCTCGTTACGACTAGATCCATTACTGTTGTTCTGCGTCATAGAATCCTTAAACGGTTAAAAGCACAAAATATTGTTTGGATAGTGTATCGCTTACTGGCAATTTTTCTATAAGAATCCGTCGAGTTATGAGCAGAGAGGCGAAGTTTTGCTAACTCAACGCTTAGAGGTATGATGAGCTACGGCCTTTTGCGCTAAACGCATTGGGATATTTGTAAACAAAGAGGATTTTATGAAATTTCTTGTCACTGGGGCTGCAGGCTTTATCGGCTTTCATGTTAGTGAACGTCTTCTGGCTGCGGGACACCAGGTGGTCGGGATTGATAATCTGAACGACTATTATGAGATGAGCCTTAAGCAGGCACGACTGGCGCTTTTGGCATCCAAAAACTTCACGTTCCATAAGCTCGATCTTGCCGAACGCAAAGGTATGGAGACGCTGTTCGCCGATGAGAAATTCGATCGAGTGATCCATCTGGCCGCGCAGGCTGGGGTGCGCTATTCGCTGGAAAATCCACATGCTTATGCTGACGCGAACCTTATCGGCCACCTCAACGTGCTTGAGGGCTGCCGTCATAATAAAGTTCAGCATCTGCTGTATGCCTCCTCCAGCTCCGTTTATGGCCTGAATCGCAAAATGCCTTTCTCGACCGATGATTCGGTGGACCACCCGGTATCGCTCTACGCTGCGACTAAAAAAGCAAACGAACTGATGTCGCATACCTATTCTCATCTTTACAACCTGCCGACTACTGGCCTGCGTTTCTTTACGGTGTATGGCCCCTGGGGCCGCCCGGATATGGCGCTGTTCAAGTTTACGAAAGCGATGATTGAAGGCAAAAGTATTGACGTCTATAACTACGGCAAGATGAAACGCGACTTCACGTACATTGATGACATCGCTGAAGCTATCATTCGCCTGCAGGATAAGATCCCTCAGGCAGACGCGGAGTGGACTGTTGAGTCCGGCTCACCCGCCACGAGTTCTGCACCGTATCGTGTATATAACATAGGTAACAGCTCGCCTGTCGAATTAATGGATTACATCACCGCACTGGAAGAGGCGTTAGGCACTACAGCAGAAAAAAATATGCTTCCGATCCAGCCAGGCGATGTACTAGAGACCAGCGCTGACACCCAGGCACTTTACAAGGTAATCAGTTTTAAACCGCAGACTTCCGTCAAAGATGGCGTCAAGAAATTCGTCGATTGGTATCGCGACTTTTATAAAGTCTAAAATCATAAAGCCCGGCATCGCCGGGCTTTAAACGCTTTTCAAACTAACATAATCAATCACTGCCGAAAAGATCGCGGGTATATACCTTATCCGCAACGTCTACTAGCTCCGTTGCCATACGGTTAGAGATGATAACATCCGCTTCCAACTTAAATGCGTCCAGGTCGCGTACCACACGAGAATGGAAAAAATCGTCTTCTTTCATCACAGGCTCATAAATAATGACCTGAACACCCTTGGCTTTTATCCTTTTCATAATCCCCTGAATAGAGGATGCGCGGAAATTATCAGAGCCGCTCTTCATTATCAGGCGATAGACGCCAACCACTTTCGGCTGACGAGCCAAAATAGCATCGGCAATAAAATCTTTTCGCGTCCGGTTGGCATCAACAATCGCCGAAATAAGATTATTGGGTACAGACTGATAATTTGCCAGTAGTTGCTTGGTATCTTTTGGCAGGCAGTAACCACCATAGCCAAAAGAGGGGTTATTGTAATGATTACCGATGCGCGGATCGAGACAAACCCCTTCAATAATTTGTTTGGTGTTCAGTCCGAGGCTCTCTGCATAGCTATCCAGTTCATTAAAATAGGCTACACGCATCGCCAGGTAGGTGTTGGCGAACAGTTTAATCGCTTCGGCTTCGGTAGCGTCGGTGAACAGCACATCAACGTCTTTCTTGATAGCGCCTTCTTGCAACAGCGCAGCGAAACGCTCTGCACGCTCTGAACGCTCTCCAATCACTATCCGCGATGGATGCAAATTATCATATAGCGCCCTGCCTTCACGCAGGAATTCAGGCGAGAAGATGACGTTATCAATACCCAGCTCTTCTTTAATCGACTGTGTAAAACCCACGGGGATCGTGGATTTAATGATCATGACCGCATGCGGGTTAATCGCTGTGACATCTCTAATGACGGCTTCTACGCTGGAAGTATTAAAGTAGTTGGTTTTTGGATCGTAATCAGTGGGCGTCGCGATGATGACATAGTCCGCATCACGGTAGGCATCTTCTTTGTCTGTCGTCGCACGAAAATTCAGCGGCTTATTGGCCAGATAATCTTGAATCTCTTTGTCGACAATGGGAGAGATCTTCTGGTTCAGCATGTCCACTTTGGCTTGCACAATGTCTAACGCGACCACCTCATGGTTTTGTGCAATCAGAACACCATTTGAAAGACCGACATAGCCTGTTCCGGAAATTGTTATTTTCATTGGTTCAACTTCTTCAAGTATGAGTGTCTGGAGGCGACGACAGCGCCACCGCAATAAATAACTGCTGAGTTTTTACCCCTTATGTTTATTGGCTGTCAAGACGGATAGTTTGAAGGGATAATCAGAAAACAGACGAAACTTTGCTGCCATATCGCGACCAGATTATGCAAGGCAAGACAAAATAGGGATAAAAGCGATAAAAAAAGCCCGGTTATTCACACCGGGCCTAAATATTGGACCGAGTTAAATCAGATTAATCCAGCCATTCCGTGTGGAACACACCTTCTTTATCGGTACGCTTGTAGGTATGCGCACCGAAGTAGTCGCGCTGGGCCTGGATGAGGTTGGCAGGCAGCACAGCGGAACGGTAGCTATCGTAGTAAGCAACGGCAGCACCGAAGGTCGGCACTGGGATGCCGTTCTGTACAGCATAGGCTACTACGTCACGCAGAGCCTGCTGATAATCGTCAGCGATCTGCTTGAAGTAAGGGGCCAGCAGCAGGTTGGCAATAGCCGCGTTTTCATCGTATGCGTCGGTGATTTTCTGCAGGAACTGGGCGCGGATAATGCATCCAGCTCGGAAAATCTTCGCGATTTCACCGTAGTTAAGATCCCAGCTGTACTCTTCAGATGCGGCACGCAGCTGAGAGAAGCCCTGGGCATAGGAGACGATTTTACCCAGATAGAGGGCGCGACGTACTTTCTCAACGAACTCGGCTTTATCGCCAGCTGGCTGAGCCAATGGGCCAGACAGCACTTTAGAGGCCGCAACGCGCTGCTCTTTAAGAGAGGAGATGTAACGCGCAAATACAGATTCAGTAATCAGTGACAGCGGCTCGCCAAGATCCAGCGAGCTCTGGCTGGTCCATTTACCGGTACCTTTGTTCGCTGCTTCGTCCAGAATCACATCTACCAGATATTTACCCTCTTCATCTTTTTTAGTGAAGATATCTTTGGTGATATCGATCAGGTAGCTGCTCAGCTCGCCCTCGTTCCACTCGGTAAAGATCTGGGCCAGCTCTTCATTAGAGAGGTTCAGGCCGCCTTTCAGCAGTGAGTAAGCCTCAGCAATCAGCTGCATGTCGCCGTATTCGATACCGTTATGCACCATCTTCACGTAGTGACCGGCACCGTCAGCGCCGATGTAGGTAACGCAAGGCTCGCCGTCTTCCGCAACCGCCGCGATCTTCGTCAGAATGGGTGCAACCAGCTCGTAAGCCTCTTTTTGACCACCAGGCATAATAGATGGGCCTTTCAGAGCACCCTCTTCACCGCCGGAAACACCGGTACCGATGAAGTTGAAGCCTTCAGCAGAGAGTTCGCGGTTGCGACGAATAGTGTCATGGAAGAAGGTGTTACCACCATCGATGATGATGTCGCCCTTATCAAGATAAGGTTTCAGGGAGTCGATAGCCGAGTCTGTGCCAGCGCCTGCTTGCACCATTAACAGAATACGACGTGGAGTTTCCAGCGATTCAACGAACTCCTGAACCGTATAGAACGGAACCAGTTTTTTGCCCGGGTTTTCGGCAACCACTTCTTCGGTCTTTTCACGAGAGCGGTTGAAAACGGAAACGGTGTAACCACGGCTTTCAATGTTAAGCGCCAGGTTGCGCCCCATCACTGCCATACCTACAACGCCGATCTGCTGTTTGGACATTACATACTCCTGTCAGGTGTGGTCACCGCGACTTACGCGCGGCTTGAATGTATCACTGATGTTAACTCAGGAAACGTTATCATGGGTAGTAGCTAATTTGGCGCAAGAGGCCATTATTATGTTATGCAATAAAAATGAGTGTGTTTTCATACCAGTTTGTATGCATATTCAACACTAAAATGAGCATTCCTAGCCTTGCTTCTTTCGCACCACAGCGTAGAGCATTTTCTTGAAACGTTCCGGAAGTATACGAAAAACGGTACGAATTGAAGCGTATTGAATAAATTCAGCAGTGGTGATAAAACCGATTTTGCGTTGAAATAACATGACCTGATACTCGTACTTAAGATATGACAATCCACGCCTTGCCATTAAATCACGGCCGGTGCGCATCCTGAGCAGTACTTCGTCAAGGTTAGCAAACACGGCATTGTTTACAAGCAGCAAACTCCATAATGCGAAATCTTGCGATTTTCTAAACAGCGGGTAACCGCCAACTGCGAGCACTTTGCTTTTTTTGAAAACAACAGACGGATGGCTTACGGCGCTTCTTTTGCGGGCAAAAATCTTGATCTCGTTGTGAGTAAGTGGCACTCGTCTGGTTGATATATACTCACCCGAATCTGTCTCTATTTCATCGATTAGAGTTCCACAAACATCCACATCTGGATTCGTTGCCATATAGTGTATCTGTTTATAAAACCGGGATGGCAAAGCAATATCGTCAGAATCCATCCTTGCAACAATCTCATAGCGACAGTGGGTTAGACCTTCATTAAGTGCTTTAGCCAGCCCCCTATTCTGGGGAAGCTGAACGAACTTTACGACATCGTTGTTAACGCTTTTCGTAAAATTTGAAATGATAGATAACTGTTCTAATGTTAATTCACCATCGGCAACAATGACCACTTGTTGAGGCTTGAGTGTTTGTTCTTGATAGATAGAATTTAGCGCTATGCTTAAATGCTCGGGATTATCATTTTTATAAACACTCATTAGCACCGAAAAATCCGAACTTAAAGGCATCATTTTAATATCCCTCTTTTACCTGCCAGACCATCCTTTATGCCTCTAAGAAAGAAGGATAAACGTTCTTTACCTTTTGGTAAGAAAATGGGATAAAATGCAACCTTTCCGGCTAATTTGATCAGGCTTGATACTTTCCAAAATAGCGGAACATGTTTTTCTCTAAGTAAAAGAAATATATTCCTGGTTGCATAATAGTGTCTGAAAGGACTTGGCATGCCAACCGATATAAGATTCATGATTTTAAAACGGCCATCGCCCAGCCGATGGGCAAGAAGCGCATTCTTATTACGAATAATTTTAAAGCCTGCATGCCTCAATCTCCAACAGTACTCGTGATCGACTGCATCAATGAAGAGATCGTCTCGCATCCCACCAACTGCTTCCCAGGCTTTTTTAGGAATAAGACTTCCTGAACTTAAGGTGCTATCAACGTCATAGTAATTATCAGTAATGGCCGTTCCTTTTTTCACTCGGGCCTTATTGATTTCACCGGTAACTCTATCATAATCCTGAACGCCAACCAGCCCAGGGTTGCGGCCTGCTGCACTCATTTCAAGATAGCAATGCAAAAGCTGTTGGACCATGTCCTCATGTGGCGTGCTGTCCTGATCCATTTGTAAAACGAAATCGGCACCGTTATCGAATGCCCATTGCATACCAATGCTTTGTGCTTTAGCAATACCAAGATTCTCACTAAAATTAATCAAATGTATATTTTGATTGTCTACAAACTTACCTAAATCTTCTTTAGGATCGGAATTATTGCAAATAACAACCTGATCAGTTTGCTTGAGCAAATTACTAATTAAGTTATTCAACTGTGAATGATCTGGATTGTATGCAGTAATAATCGAAATAACTTTAGTGTTCACGTTGATTCCATTTATTGACGTTAAATCTAATTTTTTCTAAAGTAACAACAACCAAAACAATAAACATTACCATTAGAAGCTTAAATACAAACTCCTTACCAAAAAGGAAGTAGTTAAAAGCTTGGTTAATTCTAAATTCTGGTACGATATAAATTAAAAAAGGAATAAAAAATATTTTCCCACACCCTATTAGAAGATCTATTACTTTTATAAAAAAAGCAGAAGAAAATCCAACAACTATAGGTGAAAAGATCAAGCCATAATAACCAAACATTGACCACGCCTCACCCAAATAATAGCTATTAACATTTACAACATCAACATTCTTATATATGTTAATGTAGGGAATTACATCAACATCGGCCCTTGAAGGGCTAATACCTAACCGTTCAATAAAATAAAAACTACTGAACCAGTATTTTTCGTCAGGTTTTATGGAGTTAATAATATGATAAAAACCTTGGTTTTGCCCAAAAATAAATCTATCTAATGAAGTGTTGAAGGCATCATATAAATTAGCATCAATAACATACGCCTGTAGAATTACCACCATAATTGCTACAATAGAAAACATAAAAATTAATTTCATAATAGCTTGATTCCTTAGGTAAAGTATAAAAACCACACCTAAGAAAAGAAAAACAATTGGAGCTTTTTGAGTTTCATAAAGACATTCTATTACAGCAAGAACAAATGAAATAAATAATAGGAATAAAGCACGTTTTCCTCTTCGAGAAGAAAAACTGTAAATATAGAAAACAAAATAGAATTGGAAAACTGATAGTAAAGAAATGATATTACTTATATAGGGTAAATAATAGCTTTGAGGGTTAGTCTGAATATCAATTCTTGCATTATATGCCATTTCAGCATTGCCAGCGATTAAATAAAAAAGCGGCGGTGTTTTAGAAAAAAATAACTTAGCCAAAAGTGCAAACAATGCTATTGAGACAATAATTAGTGCATACCTTTTAGCAGTATTTAAATCAATGCTGGTTGCTACTAGCCTATTATAGTTGTTACAATTAAAGATTTTTAAAAAAAATATATTAATGCATAAGAAAATAATGACTGAATAAATGTACCATAGGCCGATTTCAAATCGAACCCCTTCTGAAATGCCTGAATATCTTTCTGATTCGATCCCAAAGAAAGAAATTCCTAGTACCCCAGGAAATGAAAATATACAAAACTGGATTATTACAAGTAGTGATATCGGATGAGCAGTAATCCCCCTCAACCGGATACCTGCGAATTTATACAATAAATTAGTAATCAAGAAAAATAAAATAGTAAAAAAGACAATTGCGAAAATTGATAACACAGCGCCCTCGCCAAACTTAATTTAATGAGTTAAAATATAAGCAACACGTAGTATTTTCCTTAATGCACGAGGCAATTTATGTAAACCTAAAATATCCATTTTATAGCTACTTAGATACCAAGCAGCAAGACCGGTGTAAAGACCAGAAGCTCTATAATTTACAATTGCAAACTCATGATTTCTCTTATCCAAGTAAATATTACTTTTGCTGAAATTTGAATTATGCACACGATAATTAGCAATAATCTTGGAATTAAAAAAGACTTTAACCTTCGAGGTTAATCTTAAATAAAAATCTCGATCTTCAGCCATCAAATCTTCATCATAATAACCAATTTTATCATATACACTTCTCTTTAAAAGTAACGATGGCCCCGGTACAACCCAATTAAAAACTAATTCTTCGGGCAAGTTTTTAATAATCCTTTTGGGAGAAGAACTTCTATATTTAAAAAAAGCACTATCTGAGACCATTGAGCCCTTGTCATCTACTACATTACAGTCACTAATAACCGCATCAACATCATTAGATTTCATGACATCAATCGCTGTGGTTAATCCGCCAGGCACAAGATAATCATCACTTGCTATGATATATATATATTCGGATGATGTGTAATTTAAACATTCATTCAGAGTTGCAGACACACCTTTATTTTCAGTATGTTTAAGAAAAGTGAAGGATATACCTTTTAATTTATTATGAGTGATGAAGTTATTAATAATTTTTATTGAGTTGTCTTTTGAACCATCATCACATATAATTATTTCGAGCTCTCCTGAATATGCTAGCAACAAGCTATTCAAACACTCTAAAAGATATTTTTCATGATTGAAACAAGGTATTAAAATACTTACTTTAGGAATGTTAACCGTTTCCATTATTATCTCTAACAATATATTTCATCGCAGTAAGCACGAAAATAAAATAAAAAGCGTAGTTAATTAAATAAGCAATATTAGCGCCTTGTGTGTTAAGGTGAGGAACTAATATTGAAGTAATTACTACCAGTAATACGGCAAAAAACATTTCACTTCCAACAAACCATTTAGTTGCACCACGAGATATCATTGGATATGCATAAAGCCAACTGGCGATTTTAAGAACATCACCGACAAGCTGTATGGCAAATAAATCTCTGGCCCCTCTAAATTGCTCGGTAAATAGAATGGTAATCACCAAGTCTCTTAATAAATAAACACATACGGCCATCAGAATTACTATAGGGACAACTATCAATGCAGTATTATTTATTTCGCGTCGAATCTCGATGTATGTTTTTAATTTAGCTAATTGAGGCAGGAAATAAATACCAAGTGCCATTGTCATAACACTAAGGTATACTTCAGATATTTTCCATACAGCCTGCCATTGCCCAGCAGCTTCCCAGCCATCATTAGTTATTATAATTTTTCGTACTGCTATAAGCGCTAAAGGCATACTAATTGCTGAAGCTAAAGCCATAAGGATATATCCTCCAACTTTGAGCCTATGTTCTGCACTTACAGTTCCCAACCATAAATTTATTTTCATCCATGGTTGACTAAGACATAAAACCAACATAACAATACCAATCAGAGCAGATTGTATTGATGCAGCAATCAATGCGCCATTTATTCCCCAAAAGATAATTAGTGTAACCATCACAATGGTTGAAATAAGTACAGACAGGATACCTAATGTTATATATCTTTTATATTGTTGCTGCCCATTAATAACAGAATTAATTACCGTAGATAATGCTGAAAATGGAAGAACAATGAACATTACACATACTAACCAACTATAATTTGGATCTTCAAACAGCCACAGTGAAATATGTTTAGATAAAATAATTCCTGTAGGAATAAGAGATACGCAAAAAATCAAGGCCCACTGTGTCGAAGCGCGCCACCAAGGCGCACATGCAGAAAAACCTCTATCGCAATATTCAGAAGTATATCGCACAACTGCACTACTTGTTGGCGCATTGACAATGCCGTTAAGCATAGTTATTAAATTTTGAGCTTGTCCAAGTACTGCCATGCCTGTGGTGCCGGTATATACCGCAATGATTTTTGAAACTAAAAAACCGGCCATCATTCTGCTTAAAGTAAGTAAACCTGTAAAAAATGTTACACTTAACATTTTTTTCATAACTGGAACTCATTTAACTTCTGAATTACGTAATCAACATCTTCATCAGTCATCGTCGGATCCATCGGGAGTGAAAGAACTTCATTATGTATTGATTCTGTAATAGGAAGTGTAAGCATGTTATATTCAACATATGCAGTTTGCTTATGAGGCGGAATCGGATAGTGAATTAATGTGCTTATGCCTGCTGCACTAAGAAACGCAGATAATTCATTTCTATATTTTGTTTTAATTACAAAAAGATGCCATACACTTTGTTCCGCGACTTCATTATTTGGTAGAACAACTGCTGGGTTAGTTATTCCATTGATATATTTTTTAGCAATATGTTGACGAATGCTGGTATCTGAGTCGAGATAGTTAAGTTTTACACGTAACATAGCCGCCTGAATTTCATCTAAACGACTATTGACACCTTTGTAAATATTCTCATATTTCTTATAGGAACCGTAGTTTCGTAGAGCACGTAACGCTTGATTCAGTTCATCATTATTAGTTGTCACAGCGCCAGCATCACCTAATGCCCCTAAATTTTTCCCTGGGTAGAAGCTAAAACCACTAGCATTACCCCAGTTTCCGGCACGCTTTCCATTTATGCTTGCACCGTGGGCCTGCGCTGAATCCTCTAGTACAAGTAAATCTTTATCAAGAGCATAATCCATTATTTCATCCATCGGGCAAATACGACCGTAAAGATGAACTGCGATGATAGCTTTAGTTTTTTCAGTAGTGTTTTCTTTAATTCCAGCTAGGGAAATATTAAAAGTGTTAATATCCGGTTCAACAAAAATCGGTTTTAAGCCATTTTCAGTAATTGCCAATACTGTTGCAATATACGTATTAGCAGGCACGAGTATTTCATCACCTTCTTTTAACAGTCCGAGCAGTTTCCAGGCGCGAATGGTGAGTATTAATGCATCAAGCCCATTGGCCACACCTATACAATGCTTGGCACCACACCATGCTGCAAACTCTTTTTCAAATACGTCAAGTTCTTTCCCAGCGATGTACCATCCTGATTCGATGACTCTAGCACAGGCTTGTTTAAGTTCTTGTTCATAACGCCCATTAACTGATTGCAAATCAAGGAAATTAATTTTCATCTTTAACATTACCCATAATTTTGGCCGGATTTCCGTATACAACTGCATAATCAGGAACATCTTTAGTCACGACTGAACCCGCTCCAATCATGCATTTTTTTCCAAGCGTGATTCCTGGTAAAATAGTTGCATTTGCACCTATGGAAGCACCTTCTTTAACATAAATTGAATCAAATGGTTTATCATGCTGCTTTGAACGTGGAAATTTGTCATTTGTAAACGCGACGCATGGTCCAACAAAAACATCATTTTCTATTGTAATATTGTCCCAAATATAGACACCTGATTTCAGGGTGACTCGATCGCCAATAATGACTTTACTTTCGATAAGTGTATGCGCACAAATATTGCAATCTTTACCAATTTTAGCGCCATTAAAGACCACTGCATATTGCCATATGCGAGTCCCATCACCTATTTCTTTCGAATTAACATCACTCAATGGATGTATTTTTATCATTATTGGCGATCCTCAAAAAATCATCATAATCGCGAATATAATCGTCCTCATCATAATGGCTATCTGCCAGTACCATCAGTACGCAGTCTTTAGAGAAATCATACATTTCGCGCCACAAGCATGAATCGATAAGTAATCCTTGCCCTGGGTTATCCAGGAGAATTTCAACTCGTTCTGCACCATCGTCAAGAACAAATCGACAAGAGCCGCGAACAGCTATAGCCACTTGTTTTAACTTACGATGTGCATGAAGTCCTCTTCGCACTCCCTCTTTTGTATTAAACATGTAATACACACGCTTAATCTCAAACGGAATATTATTATCTTCCTCAAGAGCTATAAGAGATCCACGATCGTCACCATGTGCTTGCAATGGTATAATTTTGATATCCATTTTTACTCGCTAAATTTATCTGCAATTGTAAACACGAGTGCCAGAGCATCTTTTTCTGATATTGTAATAGGATTTATTGGCCAATCAATTTTTAATTGGTCATCATTCCAGATAATTGCTCTTTCGTATTCTTTGGCATAATAATTATTTGTTTTATAAAGGATTTCACTATCATCATCTAATGCAATAAATCCATGCGCAAACCCTTCCGGTATCCATATCTGCTTCTTATTTTCGGCACTTAGCTCAACACCAACCCATTTTCCGAAGGTTGAAGAGTTTTTACGTATATCAACGGCGACATCATAAATGGCGCCGCGTAGACAGCGGACTAGTTTTGCCTGGGCAACCGGAGCGAGTTGATAATGCAGTCCTCTTAATACGCCCTTTGATGAACGAGAGTGATTATCCTGTACAAAATTTACCGTACGTCCTACAGCTTGCTCAAATACTTGCTGGTTAAAACTTTCAAAGAAAAATCCGCGATCGTCACCAAACACCTTTGGCTCAAAAATCAGGACGTCAGGGATATCTGTCTTGATAACATTCATTGCCTAGTAACCCTTAATCATCTTCAGCAGATATTGACCGTACGCGTTTTTCTTCAACGGCTCAGCCAGTTTTTTCACCTGCTCTGCATCGATAAACCCTTTACGGAATGCAATCTCTTCCGGACAGGCTACTTTCAATCCTTGCCGCTCTTCGATAGTGGCAATAAAGTTACTGGCTTCGATCAAGCTCTGGTGGGTGCCGGTATCCAGCCATGCATAGCCCCGCCCCATCATGGCAACAGAGAGACGGCCCTGTTCCAGATAGATGCGGTTGATATCGGTAATTTCCAGCTCGCCGCGGGCTGATGGCTTGAGATTTTTCGCCATTTCAACCACATCGTTATCATAGAAATAGAGACCGGTAACCGCATAATTACTTTTCGGCTCAAGCGGTTTCTCTTCCAGGCTAATAGCCGTTCCCGTTTTGTCAAATTCGACAACGCCGTAGCGCTCAGGATCCTGAACATGATAGGCAAACACCGTTGCGCCTTCGCCTTTATTGACCGCAGACTCAAGCTGTTTCGGCAGATCGTGGCCGTAGAAGATATTGTCGCCCAGTACCAGCGCACAGCTATCATTGCCAATGAACTCTTCGCCAATGACAAAGGCCTGTGCCAGGCCGTCCGGGTTCGGTTGCACTTTATACTGAAGGTTCAATCCCCACTGGCTACCGTCTCCAAGCAGTTGCTCAAAGCGTGGTGTATCCTGCGGCGTGCTGATGATGAGAATATCTTTGATACCCGCCAGCATCAGGGTAGTGAGCGGGTAGTAGATCATCGGCTTGTCATAGATCGGCAGCAGCTGCTTGCTGACCGCCATGGTGACAGGATAAAGACGCGTGCCGGAACCGCCGGCAAGAATAATACCTTTACGTGTTTTCATTTTTTTCTCTATAAACACAAAATGCCCTTGCCAGGGCATTTATTGAATAATTAGATAGACTGGGCTGTAAACAGTTCGGCGAGCATCCGCTTAACGCCAACATCCCAGGCGGGCAGCACCAGGCCAAAACTCTGCTGAAACTTCTCAGTATTCAGGCGTGAGTTGTGTGGGCGACGGGCCGGAGTAGGATAGGCGGTTGTCGGAACGGCGTTCAGCTTCTGAATTGCCAGCTCCAGACCCGTTTTGCGAGCCTCGTCGAATACCAGAGCAGCATAGTCGTACCAGGTTGTTGTTTCTGACGCGACCAAATGATAAAGGCCAGCAACGTCGGGTTTAGCCATCGCTACGCGAATAGCATGCGCAGTACAATCTGCCAATAGCTCCGCGCCCGTTGGTGCGCCAACCTGATCATTGATCACCGACAGTTCAGCGCAATCTTTTGCTAAACGCAGCATGGTTTTGGCAAAGTTGTTACCTTTGCCAGCGTAGACCCAACTGGTGCGGAAAATCAGATGTTTTGGACAGTGCGCCTGCAGCGCTTGTTCACCTTCAAGCTTAGTCTGGCCGTAAACGTTCAACGGCGCAGTAGCGTCAGTCTCTTTCCATGGGGTTTCCCCATTGCCGGGAAAAACGTAATCGGTAGAGTAATGAACCACCCAGGCATCGATCTGTGCTGCTTCCTTTGCTATCGCCTCAACGCTTGTCGCATTGAGTAACTGCGCAAAGGCTTGCTCAGACTCAGCCTTATCTACTGCCGTATGTGCAGCAGCATTAACAATGACGTCGGGCTTAATCGACCGCACGGTCTGCGCAATCCCCTCAGGGTTACTGAAATCGCCGCAGTAATTCTCTGAGTGAACATCAAGGGCGATCAGGTTACCCAGCGGCGCCAGCGCACGCTGCAGCTCCCAACCTACCTGGCCCGTTTTACCAAACAGCAGAATATTCATGATTAACGTTCCCCGTAATTCTGCTCGATCCAGGTTTTGTAACTGCCGCTTTTCACGTTGTCTACCCACTGCTGGTTGTCCAGATACCAGCGGACGGTCTTACGAATACCGGATTCGAAGGTCTCCTGCGGCTTCCAACCCAGCTCGCGGCTAATTTTATCAGCATCGATAGCGTAGCGGCGATCGTGACCCGGACGGTCTGACACATAGGTGATCTGGTCCCGATAAGAGCCCTCTTTCGGCACGATCTCGTCCAGCAGGTCGCAGATGGTATGCACCACGTCCAGGTTCTGCTTCTCGTTATGGCCGCCGATGTTGTAGGTCTCGCCAGGCTCGCCCTGATTGACAACGGTATAGAGGGCACGGGCATGATCTTCAACGTAGAGCCAGTCGCGGATCTGATCGCCTTTGCCATAGATTGGCAGCGGTTTACCTTCCAGTGCGTTAAGGATCACCAGCGGGATCAGCTTCTCCGGGAAGTGATACGGGCCGTAGTTGTTAGAACAGTTGGTTACGAGGGTCGGCAGGCCATAGGTACGACGCCATGCACGCACCAGATGATCGCTGGAGGCTTTCGACGCAGAGTAAGGACTGCTTGGGGCGTAGGCGGTCTGCTCAGTAAAGAGCGGCAGAGCCGCGTCCTGCGGATGCTCATCCGGATGCGGCAGATCGCCATACACTTCATCGGTCGAGATATGGTGGAAGCGAAACGCTTTTTTCGCCTCATCGCTCAACGTCAGCCAATAAGCACGGGCGGCTTCCAGCAGAACGTAGGTACCCACAATGTTAGTTTCAATAAAGTCAGCCGGGCCGGTAATGGAGCGGTCAACATGGCTCTCGGCCGCCAGGTGCATGACTGCGTCAGGCTGATGCTCAGCAAATACGCGCGCCACCTCAGCAGCATCACAAATATCCACACGCTCAAAGGCGTAGCGATTACTATCGGCAACGTCAACAAGCGATTCCAGATTACCGGCGTAAGTCAATTTATCAACATTCACAACGGAATCTTGGGTATTTTTAATAATATGTCGGACGACCGCAGAGCCAATAAAACCCGCTCCACCAGTAACAAGGATTTTCACGCTATCAATTCCGTCAATTCAAGAAGAAGAGGTATGTTGCGGGTTAGATGCGGTGATAGGGTAAGCAGGCACGCTACCGCCCCAGGCTCTACAGCTACCTGTGGACTGGCCTGAACCAAATTATGCACTAACTCGCGCCCAACCTATGTAAGATGGGCGATAGATCAGATGCTAATTGTCATCTTAAACGCGTAGAGAAACAAGGAAAATTCTTAGCGTTTTATTGTATGAATAATCAACACAACCCCTTGATCTACAAGAATTTGGGGGTTGTAAAACGAAAACGGCAAGAGATTGTTCACCGCAAACAGAAACTGCGTTATGAACGATCTCCTGCCATCAAATTTTATTAATAGTACTTAAGTGTGACTTAGGCCTGGTTTTGGCTCAGCAGCTTCTGGATGCTGTCGCGGAACTTCTGCCCTTCTTTCAGGTTACGCAGACCGTACTTCACAAACGCCTGCATGTAACCCATTTTCTTACCGCAGTCGTAGCTGTCGCCGGTCATCAGCATCGCATCAACCGACTGTTTTTCTGCCAGTCGGGCAATGGCATCAGTAAGCTGAATACGGCCCCACGCGCCCGGCTCGGTCTTCTCCAGCTCTGCCCAGATATCTGCCGACAGGACATAGCGTCCTACCGCCATCAGGTCAGAGTCCAGCGTCTGCGGCTGATCCGGCTTCTCGATAAAGTTAGTAATGCGGCTCACTTTACCTTCACTATCCAGCGGCTCTTTGGTCTGGATCACAGAGTACTCAGAGAGATCGCCCTTCATGCGTTTCGCCAGCACCTGGCTGCGGCCGGTCTCGTTAAAGCGGGCTACCATCGCGGCCAGGTTATAGCGCAGTGGATCGGCGCTCGCCGTATCCAGAATGATATCCGGCAACACCACCACGAACGGGTTATCACCGACGATAGGACGCGCACAGAGAATGGAGTGGCCCAGACCCAGCGGCTGTGCCTGGCGCACGTTCATGATGGTCACGCCCGGCGGGCAGATGGACTGCACTTCCGCCAGCAACTGGCGCTTAACGCGCTGTTCCAGCAGAGCTTCAAGCTCATAAGAGGTATCGAAGTGGTTTTCTACCGCGTTTTTAGATGAGTGGGTAACCAGAACGATCTCTTTGATCCCTGCAGCAACCACTTCGTCGACGATGTATTGGATCATTGGCTTATCGACGATCGGCAGCATCTCTTTAGGGATCGCCTTGGTGGCAGGCAGCATATGCATCCCCAGACCCGCTACCGGAATAACCGCTTTCAAATTAATCATTATCTCTTCCACCTTACAATGGTTGACGAAGTATAGACCCGATCAGGAAAACCGCCTGATAAATGAAATGTACAACGCCGAATGCAAATTACGTTTAGAGCCTAAACTCACACTACTTAACCTCATTACAACTCAAGTGTGATCCAGAATTGTCGGAAACCTACGTCAGAAAGACGATTAGTCTCGTGTTTCCGACAAATCGCAGCCCTTAAACGTTATTCAGATACAAAGGTGATGTCATCTTGCTTCTCATGGACGAATTCATACTTCAGAGTACGGTCCAGCCCCTGTGATAATGTATACGGCGCATTGAAACCAGAACCGTGCACTTTAGTCGCATCGAACTGCGTCGTTGCACAGAATTTCTTCACACGCACAGAGCTTATTGCGTATTTCTTGCCCGTCACTTTGCTCAGAATATCAAAGCAATACCCCCCTAACATACCCAGAGGGTATGGAAGGTGGACCGATGGAATTTTTTTATTAAGGCTTTTTTCAACCTCACCCACCAGCTGATTCATATTCAGATCTGGCTTGTCAACGTAATTGTAAACATCATAGCCAGGCTTAACGTTGGTCAATTTGTACTTGATGAACTCAACAATGTTGCCAACATAAGCCATTGATTTGTAGTTTGTGCCAGCGCCCACCATGGCGAATTTACCCCCTGCAATTTGCTTCAGCAGGTTATAAACATTCCCGCGGTTGCGCTCACCGAAGATGACCGTCGGACGGACAATGGTCAAAGACCTTTCCTGTGGGGCCTTATTAAACCATTCACGCAGCACCTCTTCCGCTTGCCATTTGCTTTTACCGTAATGGTTAAAAGGATCATGTGGATGAGATTCATCAGGATTGACTTTGTTAAGACCATACACAGCCACTGAACTGGTAAAAATAATGTTCTTAACGTTATTTTTTTCCATTGCTGACAGTACGTTACGTGTGCCCTGTACGTTTACATCATAGTAGAGCGATGTAGGGCTAACATCATCACGGTGCTCAGCAGCGAGCAGTACTACGGTTTCGAAACCTGCAAGCGCCTGAGCGAGCTGCGCCTGGTCACGAACATCACCGGAAACGGTAATGTCTGGGTAGAAATGACTCGGCTGTTTGTCGAAGTTAGTAACGTCAAACTCGGTCCGAGAAATCTCGATCAATCGAGTCCCAACGAAACCAGATGCGCCAATAAACAAAACTTTATCGTTCATATACCACTCAATGCGTTATGTGTGTTTGGCAAACCTCCGGTAATCGCATTCTTCCCTGAGGCACCGCTATTGACGAGACAAATATTGCAAAATAGTGGCATGGATTATAAACACTAAATTCACGGAGTTCAGTAACAAATTTTAGGGGTTACATTAGACTTGATGACACATGCCTACGCTTCTCATCGCACTTTGGAAGGAAGCGTAAAATTCAGCCGTTCCGTATTCACGACGTGCTGATCGAGTCGGTCAATATCCACCGAACTCTGCCCTTTTTCATTCACAGCATGAATATTCGCCAGCGAAAGCAGGGTGTCCCGCTTCGCCATAAAGCGTCCACGCACGTCCTTGCGCAGGTCGAAATGGAGCTTCAGCGCCGGGCCGGTGGCCGCCTCCTGCATCACCTGAATATTACGCATAAACAGGTGCTGAGGCTTATTATGTATCTCCAGCGACGCGCGCTGAATATTGAGGTTGGTCAGCGCGACAAACGAGGTTGCATTCCCTGATGAGATCTGGATCCCGCGTAATTTCCGCGTTTGGCCACTATTGTCTAAATGGATCGCATTGAGTTTAAAGTTTTGCGGTATCGAAAGATAATTGCCTTTAATGACCCCGTAACCAATTAACATTCCAGCGCTGTTGCGCATTTTTACATCATCGATAACGAAATTATCGCAGCCGTAAATGGCAACCGTGGCGTTATCAATTCCCGCTTTTTTACTGTAGTCGGGGGTGATATCCGTGGCGGTGATGTGGCGGATGACAAAGTGCTTGCCGTTTTCAACGTGCACCAGCTGGCGGCAGTGGCTGCCGGTAATGTTGGCAACGGTAAAATGCTTAACCGCCTGGTCTTCCGGGTAGTCGTTGTCATAGGTGCTGCCCGCCAGCCCGATGCCGATGCCCCAGTTAATTTTGCCGTTGGTACAGTCGATGTGGTCAATGACGTGGTCGGAGATCAGCAGGTCACGATCGTTGATCGCCACGTTCCACTCGATAGCGTCCCCCTGCAGATAGCTGAAACGACCGTTGGTGATGCGCGCTCCGTCGATCTGGTTGTGAAAGCCCTGGCGCAGAATGGCGTAGTTAGCTTTGGTCACCGTAATGTTATCGATGACGAGGTTGCGCATCACCCGCTTCTCTTTACCACCGATATAGATTTGGGTTACCGGACCGTAGCCGCTCATCGCCACGCCCTCGATAGTGCAGTCCGAGCCACGCACGTCGAGGGTGATGTTATAGAGGCTCCCGCCCTCTTCACCCCGTACCCGACAGCCATCCTGCAACACGAAGCGCCCCCGGCCATTGCCCTTGAGCGCCCCGCGGATCAGCAGCGTTTTACCCGCCGGGATAAAAATAGCCGTATTGATGTTTTCGCAGATCGCGCCCGCCGGCACCAGCACCGTACTGGCCTCGGCAAAGGCCTGCTTAAAGGCGGCGATAACGTCATTTTTTAGGTAGCGGCGGATATCAACGCTGCTGGACTCCTGGGCCTGCAGCAGCGGCGAGTGCAGCAGGGGCAGCGCCGCCAGGGCAGAGCCTGCACCAATAAAGCGGCGGCGGGAGAGTAGGATATCTGGCATATAACCCTCTGGCTTAAAGCGCTTGCAACAGCGTGGCAAGCCGCTGGTTAATGATTTGCTGGTTGAACTCGGTTTCGACTTTCTCCCGCGCACGCGTCACGACCGGGGCCAGCGCTTCCTGCTGGATAGCGCTCAGCGCCGTCAGCCGATCCGCCAGCGCCTCGGGATCGTTCTCGGGTACCAGCCAGCCGGACCGATCGGCGTCGATCAGCTCGGGAATGCCGCTGTGTACGGTGGAAACCACCGGCAGGCCCACCGCCATCGCCTCCATCAGCGCCACCGGGATCCCCTCCATGTCGCCATCCGCACCGGTGACCGAAGGCAACAGGAAGATATCGGCCTCGTCCAGCATCGCCTTCACCTCGTGGCTCGGCTTGAAGCCCGGCATCTCAATCATCTCCTGAAGATCATATTTGGCGATCAGACCGCGCAGGCGCTGCTCCCATGGCCCGATGCCCAGAATACGGTAGTGAAAATCGATGCCCCGCTCTTTAAGCAGGCGACAGGCCTCAATGGCCACGTGTAGCCCCTTCTTCTCGGTCAGGCGGGCCACAGAGATGATATTTAGCCGGTTCGCTGGGGCCTGCACAGGCCGCCGGGAGAAGCGTGACATATCAACGCCCATGCGTGAGACGGCAATCTTATGCGCCGGACAGCCCATATTCATTAGCCGCCCGGCCCACAGTTCGCTGATGGGCAGCATCAGGTCGCCCCGGCGAAAAAGCTGCTGATACTCCGGCGTATAGTGGCTAAGCACCGCCCGGCTGGAGACGTCGATGCCGTGGAATACGGTGGCGATTTTCCCGTTAAGTACGCCCAGCTCGCGCAGCTTGGCCGCCGTAACGCCCGCCGGGCCAAAGTGAGCAATAAAGACGTCGGCATGGAACGTGCGCGGCGCGAGGCCGCACATCGCCGCCAGAATCAGGTTGCGCGCTTCGGCCCCGTAGCGTCCGACGTTCAGCGCCCGCCAGGTTGCGCCCCGCCCTGCCCCGCGCAGCAGCGCCGCGCCGCGATAGCGCAGCTTCGCCAGCTTGCCCTGCGGCTCGTCCAGCAGCCAGTGGGTCTTCTCCGCCAGCCGATAGTGCTGGAACGCCGCGTGGGTATTGCTCAGATCCCCTTTATGCATCGCCACAATCTCGACGTCGTAGCCCATCTCTATAAAGGCGACGATCTGATCCAGCACGAAGGTTTCAGATGAGAGGGGAAACTTGAGCAAAAAGAAGCTGACCTTCATTTTCCCTCCCGGACGCGCTTCAGCACCGACTCCACCATCTCCATGCCGTGCTGCCGCTCGTGAGCCACGGCATCGCTGAGGCGCTGCTCCAGAGCCGGCAGCTGGCCAAGCGTATCGGCCACCATCGACTCCAGCGATCCGTCCAGCAGATGACGAATATCGATCGCCATCTCCGGCATCCCTAGCTGCTGCATAATGCCCGCCGACTTGTGTTCGTAGTTGATAGCAATCGCCGGCGTGCCAAAGTTCATCGAGATAATCGCTGAGTGCAGACGGGTGCCCACTGTCAAATCGCAGGCGGCAAAGATTTTGCCCATCTCCAGGTCGTTTAGCTCGTCCATCACCACGTGATAGCGCGAGGGATCGCTGACGTGCTCACGCAGGTTGAGTGCCACCATGCGATCGTCCTTGTTGTAGCTGTCGATGCCGGTGCAGGTGGAAAGCGCCAGTACCTGATAGCCCGCATCAATAATGCGATTGACCACCCCAGCAAAGGCTTTCTCATAGGCTTTTTGGGTGGTGCCAAGCCGCTTATCGAAGGGGGCCAGCTCGCGCAGGGTAATAGCAACCGTCTTCTCTTTTGCCGCCACGTCGAGCCAGTGGGCCACCGCATAGCTCGGTACGAATGCCTCGTCGTGATCCACCAGCCAGGCGGTATCCACCCCCTGCTCAACTTTCGCGGTGGTGATCTGGCTGTGCTCCATCAGCTCCAGGCTGACGCGCTCGCGGAGGATCAGCGCGTCGCAGTGGCCGAACACGTAGTTTGCCAGCTGGTTGAACTGGGCATCCTGGAACGGACCGACGCTGTGGCCGATCATATAGAGCGGCTTTTTCGCCATAAAGGTGCAGAGGGCATGCTCAAACTGCGGCACACCATACAGATCGACAAAGAACGAGCCGCCGACCTGAATAATGGCGTCATAGCCCGCTAGCAGGCGGACAAAATCGGTGAAGCCCTGGGCGATGGCGATGTTGCGCAGCTTGCCGCTGTCGGTGACCCGAGAGAGCAGCACCTGATGCTGGTAGCGGCGGCGCAGAACCTTTTTAACCCGCCCCATTAGCCCGGCGGCGTTGTTGTGCTGTTTCATCTGGCTGTAGAGCGGATCGCCCATCACCGGGCGGTTCAGCAGCCAGGAGGAGCTGACCGGGTAGCGGCTCATCACGTCCACTTCGGCATCTGGCTCCAGCACGGAAATTGCGTCCAGCAGGCCGCGCAGGATGGCGCTGTCGCCACGGTTCCCGCAGGTATGGTTGCCCAGAATCAATAGTTTCATTGTGACCTCATTAAACGAAATAGGATTAACCTGCCCGCAGGAGCGTTCTTAATTTTTCATTGCGGCAAAGCTGGCGTTTGATCTCCACCACCAGCGCGTTACGCGACAGCGCGAGGGTGACCGCGAACGTCAGCGCGCCCGCGGCGATCTGGACAATCAGCAGAGTCACCAGCGGCAGATGGCCGCTCAGCGCCAGCCCCAGCCCGTAGCTCACCGCCAGCATCGGTAGCGAGAGGTAGAACGGCAGCCAGAGGCTAAGCACATACTGGCGATAGCTTGGGCCAAGCACGGACCTGATCATCACGAAATAGCTAAGAACGGTATTGATAATCTGCACCAGCAGGAAGCCCAGAGTGACCCCCAGCGCCCCCGCCATCTGACCGCCGAGAATAATAGCGGGCACAAAGAGCGCGGTTTTGAACAGGTTAAACTTAAAGCTGATATCCACCCGCGCCTTGGCCATCAGCAGGGAGCCGATCGGATTCCCCACAGCGCGCAGCAGGCCGACAATGCACAGCAGCTGCAGGATAGGGATAATGCCGCGCCACTTTTCGCCAAACACCAGCGGGACCATGTTATTGGCGACCACCATCAGGCCCAGCAGCACCGGGAAGTTGATGATCCCCACCGCCGACAGCAGCTTGTAGAAGTTCAGCCGCAGCTTGGCCGTATCGTCCTGAATTTTGGCGAAGGCCGGGAACAGAACGCGGGTGATGATAGGGTTAAGCTTCATCGGTGGCACCACCGCCACGTTGTAGGCGAGGTTATAGCCCCCGGCAACGCTGGCCCCGAGAATACGCGCCAGCACCAGCGTGGAGAGGTTGGTGTTGATGTAGTTGATGACGCTATCCGCCGTCAGCCACGCCCCGAAACGCAGGTTAGCGCTGACCGAGGCAAGGGAGAAGTGCAGGCCGGGACGGTAGATTTTGCGGCCGAAGAAGCCAAACAGCAGGGTGCGTACGGCGGTGTTAACCAGGTAGCCGACGATGGCGGTCATCGCCAGCGGCCAGAACCACGCGCCAATCACCGTCACGCTGAAACCCGCTACCACAGAGAGCGTTTCGATTGCGCCAATTTTGCCGAACTCTAACTCTTTTTGCATCAGAGCACGGAACTGCTGGCCGTGGGGGATCACCACAAAGGCCAGCGACAACGTTTTGATCAGCGGGGCGATGTCCGGGTTGTGCAGCACTCGGGCCAGGGTATCGCTCAGCAGGAACATCGCCACGCAGACCAGCAGCCCCAGCCCGACATTCAGCCAGTAGAGGGTAGTCAGCTCCAGCTGGCTAATCTCTTTACGCTGGATAATCGAGTTGGCGATGCCGAAATCAGACAGCGTATCGGCGAGCGCGATAATCGTCAGCGCCACGGTCAGCAGACCAAACTGATGGCTGTCGATAATGCGCGCCAGCCAGGTCATCTGTACCAGCCCGAGGCCAATGATGGTGACGGTGGCCATCGCCGACCATTTGGCCCCGCTCAGGGTTTTTTCTCTCAGGCTCACAGTGTGCTCACTCAGTAGGCCGCTTTGTTAACAAAGCCTTTGAAAATGGTCAGGAAAACGATCTTGATATCGAACCAGAGGCTCCATTCGCGAATGTACTCGAGGTCGAACTCGATCCGTTTTTCCATCTTCTCCAGGGTGTCGGTCTCTCCACGCCAGCCGTTGATCTGCGCCCAGCCGGTAATGCCCGGCTTGACCTTATGGCGCAGCATGTAACCCTGGATCAGCGTCCGGTACTGCTCGTTATGCGCCACGGCGTGCGGGCGCGGACCAACAATCGACATGCCACCAGTCAGAACGTTAATAAACTGCGGCAGCTCGTCGAGGGAGGTACGGCGCAGGAAGTTGCCGACGCGGGTAACGCGGGGATCGTTCTGCGTCGCCTGGGTGACCACGCTGTCGTTCTCCATCACCTTCATAGAGCGGAACTTCCACACCATGATCGGCTTGCCGTCCATGCCGTAGCGGGTCTGGCGGAAGATCACCGGACCCGGCGAGGTGAGCTTCACGGCGGCGGCAATGCTCAGCAGCACCGGGGAGATCATCAGCAGGATCAGCGACGACAGCACGATGTCCTCAACGCGCTTCAGCACCCGGTTCAGGCCAGAGAGCGGCGTGTCGTACAGCGGCACTACCGGAATGCCGTTCATCTCCTCAATACGCGAGTGCAGGATATTGAAGGTAAAGACGTCCGGGATCAGGATCACCGAGCAGGTGGTATCCGCCAGCTCGTTCACCAGCCTTTTAATGCTGGCGGCGTCGTTCATCGACATGGCGATATAGACGTTATGAATTTTGGCTGCCTTGGCATCCTCAATCAGCTGCTCAATAGTGCCCGCCCAGTCCGCCGAGACCCCTTCGGGGCTCACGTCGTGATAGACGCCCAACACCTCGAAGCCCAGCCACGGTTCATTGCGGAAGCTCTCCAGCAGCATCTGGCCCACCGGCAGATCGCCCGCGATGGCGACACGCCGGGTGTTATACCCTCGATTGCGCAGCCAGCCTGCACCGAAGCGGATCAGCGAGCGGCAGACCACCAGACCGATGCTGCTCAGCACGTACCAGGCAAGAAACAGCGAGAAGTCGTCATTAAAATCAGAATTGAAGGCCATTAGCCCGGCGCTAAAAATCAGGCTCAGGGTCCAGTTTTGCAGCAGCAGCACCAGCTCGGTAGAGATCTTCACCCCGCGCCATGAGCGGTAGAAATCGGTCATACCGCCAATCATCTGGAAAACCACCAGCGCCATGAGCGCCATCAGCAGATGCAGATAGAAAAAGGGTAAGGCGTATGCCTTACAGACCACCCAAAGCCCGCCAAACAGGATAGTGATGTCCGAAAATCGCTGCACCATAGAGATTAACGATGCATTCGTTTTGGCTCGCTCGCGCTTTTTTAAGTTTGTCATCGTTGTTCCTGTTAATTAATGCCCTCTCCGGAGAGAGGGCTCGCAATGGCTACCTGTCGAGCAGCGCCAGAATTTCCTGCGTCTTCGCCTCCATCAGCGAGACGTCACCGCATGACTCCACGTTCAGGCGCACTACCGGCTCGGTGTTGGAGGAGCGCAGGTTAAAGCGCCACGTCGGGAAGGCAACGCTGAGGCCGTCGGTACGGTCAACCTCCTGCGCTCCGCTGGCAAAATGCTGCTCTACGCGAGCGATAGCCTGCGCCGGTTCGCTGAGGGTACGGTTGATCTCCCCGCTGGCCGGAAACGCCGCCATGCGATCGCGTACCAGCGCCGACAGCGGCTGGCCGGAGAGGCACAGCAGCTCGGTGACCAGCAGCCAGGGGATCATGCCGCTGTCGCAGTAGGCAAAGTCGCGGAAATAGTGGTGAGCGCTCATCTCACCGCCGTAGATCGCATCCTCGGCGCGCATCCGCTCTTTGATAAAGGCGTGGCCGGTTTTCGACATCACCGGCGTGCCGCCGGACTGGGTCACCACGTCTACCGTGTTCCAGGAGAGGCGCGGATCGTGGATGATCTTCGCCCCAGGGTGCTTCTCCAGAAACGCCTGGGCCAGCAGGCCAACAATGTAGTAGCCCTCGATAAACTGGCCGTCGCCGTCGAACAGGAAGCAGCGGTCAAAGTCGCCGTCGAAGGCGATGCCCATATCGGCACCGTGCTCAATTACCGCGTTGCGGGTGCTGTCCCGGCACTCCGGCAGCAGCGGGTTGGGAATACCGTTCGGGAAGTTGCCGTCCGGGGTGTTGTGCACTTTGATAAAGGTCACCGGCACCTTCAGCGCCTGGAAACGCGCCTCAATGGCGTCAATTACCGGCCCCGCCGCGCCGTTGCCCGAGTTGATCACCAGCGTCAACGGTTTGAGATTGGCGATATCGATATAGCCCAGCAGGTGGTCGATATAGACGTCGCGCAGATCAATCTGCTTATAGCTGCCGCGCTTCGCCGGGTTAACCGGCGGGAAGTCGTTGGACTCTGCCAGACGCTGGACGTCGCGCAGGCCGGTATCGCCGCTGATGGGGCATGCGCCCTTGCGCACCAGCTTCATGCCGTTGTAGTCCATCGGGTTGTGGCTGGCGGTCACTTCGATACCGCCATCGATACCGAGATGGAAGGTAGCGAAGTAGATCTCCTCCGTGCCGCACAGGCCGAGGTCGAGCACGTCCACCCCGGCGTCCTGCAGCCCCTTCGCCAGGGCCAGCTTCAGCGCCTCGCTGGTCAGGCGCACGTCGCCCCCCAGCACGATGGTCTGCGGCTTCAGGTATTCGCCATAGGCACGGCCAATGCGCCAGGCGATCTCTTCATTGAGCTCCGTGCCCAGCCTGCCGCGAATATCGTAGGCTTTAAAACAGGTTAATTTTTCCATAATGGCCTCCATAGGCCCGGTACGCGCAGCGCCGCCGGGCAGAGTTAATGCGTACTAAACTCGCCCGTAGCGATCTTCAAAGCGCACCACGTCGTCCTCTTCGAGATAGCCGCCGGAGCGCACCTCAATCAGATCCAGTGGGATCTTGCCGGGGTTCTCCAGGCAGTGGGTCGCACCCAGCGGGATGTAGACCGACTCGTTCTCGCCGATCAGACGGATCTCATCGTTGATGGTCACCTTCGCCGTGCCCGCCACCACGATCCAGTGCTCGGCCCGGTGGTGGTGCATCTGCAACGACAGTCCCTCTCCCGGCTTAACGGTGATACGTTTCACCTGATAGCGATCGCCGGAGTCAATGGAGTCATATTTGCCCCACGGACGGTAAACCTCGCGGTGTATATGGTGCTCATGGCGGCCGTCGGCCTTAATCTGCTCGACCACCTTTTTGACGTCCTGCACCGCGTTGCGGTCGGCGATCAGCACCGCGTCTTTGGTCTGGACAACCACCAGATCCTTGACCCCGACGGTGGTCACCAGCCCGGATTCGGCGTAGACGTAGCTATTTTCGGTTTTGTGGCTGATGACGTCGCCGTGATGGACGTTTCCCTCCGGCGTATGGGGGCTGATCTCCCACAGCGAGGACCAGGAGCCCACGTCGCTCCAGCCTGCATCCATCGGGACCACCACCGCATCGGCGGTCTTCTCCATCACCGCGTAGTCCACCGACTCCTCGGGACAGGCTAAAAACGCCTCTTCATCGACGCGGATAAAGTCGAGATCCGGATCGAGCGTGCGCATGGCGTTTTCACAGGCTTCGAGAATGTCCGGGCGGAAGCGCTTTAACTCGTCGAGATAGCGTCCGGCGCGGAACAGGAACATGCCGCTGTTCCAGTAGTATTCGCCGCTGGCGACGTAGGCCTGCGCCGTTTCCAGATTGGGTTTTTCGACAAACTGCGCCACTTCAAAGGCGACGGCATCGATCCCGCCCTGGCTCACCTCGCCGCGGCGGATATAGCCGTAGCCGGTCTCCGGCAGATCCGGCACGATGCCAAAGGTCACCAGCTTGCCGCTTTCGGCGTAGGGCATTGCCGCACGCACCGCGTCGCGGAACGCCTCTTCCTGCTGGATCACGTGGTCAGCAGCGAGCACCAGCAGAAGCGGATCTGCGTCAGGGCTGTTGCGCTGTGCGGCCAGCGCCGCGAGCGCGATGGCGGGCGCGGTGTTGCGGCCCGCCGGTTCGAGAATGATGTTTTCGGTCAGCTTGTTGAGCTGACGCAGCTGCTCGGCAACAATAAAGCGATGCTCTTCGTTGCAGATCACCACCGGGCTTTCACACTCAACGCCGTTCAGGCGGTTAATCGTCGCCTGTAGCATCGTCAGCTCGCCCTTCAGGCAAAGAAACTGTTTAGGGTAGAGCACGCGGGAGAGCGGCCACAGGCGGCTACCCGAGCCGCCAGCCATGACTACCGGAAAAAGGGTTGTTTGATTCATGATTATCCCTGGATATCGGCAATAAATTGGCTTAACACGCTCTCTTTCTCGAGCGTGCGTTCGGCATATTCACGTGCCACCGTGTTGTTTTTTGGCATGACCAGCGCCTGCTCGATTCCGCTCACCAGCGTGTCGACCGACTCCGGCTCTACGCAGACGGCAATGCCCGGAAATGCGGTGCAGAGCTGGCCCAGCTCGGTATCCGCTTCGGCAGTAATCACCGCGTTACCGCCCACCGCCAGAATATTGGTTAGCTTGGAGGGCAGCACCGCGTCCGCCGCGCCGCGCTTCTGGATCACCAGATGGCAGTCGCCCATTTTCAAGAGCGCCGGTAGCGCCTCGTAGGGCTGCAGCGGGAAGAATGTGACGTTATCCAGCCCGCGCTCGGCGACCAGCTTTTCCAGCCGCGCCTTACCGCCGCCCTGGCCGACAATCACAAACAGCCACGGCTCGGCACGCAGACGCGCTGCGGCCTCGATGACGCTCTCCAGCCCCTGCTTCTCGCCAATGTTGCCGGAGTAGAGAATGATTTTTTTATCGTCCGGCAGACCGAAAGAGGTGCGCAGCTGGGCTACCTCGCGCTCGCTGACGTCGCGAAAGCGTGCCACTTCCGACCAGTTGGGGAAGAAGATGACCCGCTCTTCAGCGACGCCCTTCTCCCGGGCTTTATTCATCATCGAGCGGGAGATGGTGGAGACGTTATCCACCCCGAGCAGGCCGCTGCGCTCAAAGGCGCTGGCCAGCTTCGCCACCTTACCGCCCTTGCCTTTGCCCGCCATTCCCAGACCGAGCATGGCGTCCACCTCGTAGTCCTGAATATGCAGCAGCGTGCGCGCCCCGGAGAGTTTTGCCAGCAGGCGCATCCCCGGCGTGCAGAACAGCGTCGGCACTACGCCAATGATGCGATCCGGCTTCCAGCGGCGCTGGGCCAGCAGCGGAAAGAGGCTGCTGAGGGCAAAGCTGCCGAGGTGAACCAGACGCTTGATCGTCGAGGGCTGCTTCGGGACATAGAGCGGGCAGCGCCAGACGGTCGCCGCCCCCTCTTCCCGGCGATAGCGCCAGGCCGAGTAGCGTTCGCCTACCTTCCACTCCGGATAGTAGGGCGGCGCGGTGATGACCCGTACGTCATGGCCCTGGCGGGCCATCCACTCCACCATCTCGCCGGTATACTTGCCGATGCCAGTAAGCTCCGGCGAGTAGTTGATGCCGTAAACTAATATTTTCATACGCCAACCGCCTGACGGTCGGCGACAAAGTACGCCCGGCTGTTGTCGTGCACCTTCTCATCCGCGACCAGCGCCTCTGGCGTCAGCCAGCGGTAGTCCTCGTGCTGCGCATCCGGCAGGGCCAGATCCGCCTGGTTGACCTTCAGGCGGAAGCCGAGCACGATGTAGTGGGTGCTGAAGTCAGTCCCGGAGAAGTTGTCGTCATAGAAGTGCTGCCAGACGCCGTAAAACTCCCCCGCCGCCAGCGGCAGGCGGAGACCAAGCTCGGCCAGCGTCAGGCGCTCAAACGCCTGGGCCAGCGGCTCATCTTTCTGCACGCGTCCGCCGGGTACAAACCAGAAGCCCTGCGCCGGGCGGTTGGTCCGCTTGCCCAGTAGAAACTCACCATCCGCATTCTCAACGATCAGATCGATAGAGATCAGCGGCGTGGCGCGCACTACGGTGGCAAAATCTTCCTGACTTAAAAACATGCCTACCCCCGGAACCGGTGCTGGTTTTCAAGGAACCACTGGTAGGTGCTGGCCAGCCCCTGCTCGAGCGAGATCTCATGACGCCAGCCCAGCGCGTGCAGACGCGACACGTCCAGCAGCTTGCGCGGCGTGCCATCAGGTTTCGAGGCGTCAAAGACCACCCGGCCCTTAAAGCCCGTCACCTGTGCGAGCGTCTGCGCCAGCTCGCGGATGGTGCAGTCAACCCCGGTCCCGACGTTGATGTGCGACAGCATCGGCTCGGTGTTCTCCAGCCACACCTCACGATCCAGCTCCATTACGTGGATGCTGGCCGCAGCCATATCATCGACGTGAAGAAACTCACGCATCGGCGTGCCGCTGCCCCACACCACCACGTCGGTAGCGTTCTGTTCGGCCGCCTCGTGAAAGCGCCTAAGCAGCGCCGGGATCACGTGGGAGTTGCTCGGGTGGAAGTTGTCGTGCGGACCATACAGGTTGGTCGGCATCACCGAGCGATAGTCGCGGCCATGCTGACGGTTGTAGGATTCGCACAGCTTGATCCCGGCAATTTTGGCAATGGCGTACGGCTCGTTAGTGGCCTCCAAAGTACCCTGCAACAGCTCGCTCTCGGCGATCGGCTGGGTCGCCAGCTTCGGATAGATACATGAGGAGCCGAGGAACAGCAGCTTGTTCACGCCGTGCGTATGCGCAGCGTGAATGATGTTGCTCTCGATCATCATGTTTTCGTAGATGAAGTCAGCCGGATAGGTATTGTTCGCCACAATACCGCCCACCTTCGCCGCCGCCAGGTAGACCTGATCGACCCGCTGGTCGGCGAAAAAAGCGTTAACGGCGGCCGCATCCAGCAGGTTCAGCTCATCACGGGTGCGCAGGATCAACTCGACGTTACCGCGCTGCTCCAGCTGGCGCACGATAGCTGACCCCACCATGCCGCGATGGCCAGCTACAAAGATACGTTGTTTACTCATGCTCAGGACTCCAGCGCGATGGCAACCTCGTAGCCGTGGGACTTCAGCAGCGAGTGTTTCTTAGCGGCTTCCAGATCCTTGGCGACCATCTCAGAGACCATCTCCTGCAGGGTGGTTTCCGGCTTCCAGCCCAGCTTCTCGTGCGCCTTGGTCGGATCGCCGAGCAGGGTCTCTACCTCTGCCGGACGGAAGTAGCGCGGATCGACGGCAACAATCACATCGCCCGCCTTCACGCCCGGTGCGTCGTGACCGGTAACGGAGACCACGATGCCCTTCTCGTCTACGCCGGTGCCTTCAAAGCGCAGCTTGATACCCAGCTGAGCGGCAGCCATCTCAACGAACTGGCGCACCGAGTACTGCACGCCGGTCGCGATAACGAAATCTTCCGGGTGATCCTGCTGCAGCATCATCCACTGCATCTTCACGTAGTCTTTGGCATGGCCCCAGTCACGCAGGGAGTCCATGTTGCCGAGATAGAGGCAGGACTCGAGGCCCTGGGCAATGTTGGCAATGCCACGGGTGATTTTACGGGTTACGAAGGTCTCGCCGCGGCGCGGGGATTCATGGTTGAACAGGATGCCGTTGCAGGCGTACATGCCGTAGGACTCACGGTAGTTAACGGTGATCCAGTAGGCGTAGAGCTTCGCCACCGCATACGGCGAACGGGGGTAGAACGGGGTGGTCTCTTTCTGCGGGGTCTCCTGCACCAGGCCATACAGCTCGGAGGTGGAGGCCTGGTAGAAACGGGTTTTCTTCTCGAGGCCGAGGAAGCGGATCGCCTCCAGCAGGCGCAGGGTGCCCATGCCGTCAACGTCGGCGGTATACTCCGGGGACTCAAAGGAGACCGCTACGTGGCTCATCGCCCCCAGGTTGTAAACCTCATCCGGCTGCACTTCCTGCAGGATACGCGTCAGGTTGGAGCTGTCGGTCAGATCGCCATAGTGCAGATGGAATTTCGGGTTGCTGGCGTGCGGATCCTGGTAGATATGGTCCACGCGCTCGGTGTTAAACGAAGAGGCGCGACGTTTGATGCCGTGAACCTCATAGCCTTTCTCCAGCAGCAGTTCCGCCAGATAAGAGCCATCCTGCCCGGTCACGCCGGTGATGAGAGCGACTTTAGACATAGTTATTTTCTCCAGACTTATCAGAAATTATTCAGTTTCTACGCGTTCGCGTATCACCACTGCGGGATTGCCACGGCAGACGGCGTTGGCCGGTAGCGATTTAAAAACGCTGCTCCGCGCCCCTACCACCGTGCCGTTACCAATCGTGACCCCTGGGGCAACAAACACATCCGTTGCCAGCCAGCACTTCTCGCCAATCACAATAGGCGTCGCGTTAATAGCAAAATGCGCGCTTAAATAGTCGTGACTGCCGGTACACAAATAACACTTTTGTGACACTACCGAATTAGCGCCGAGGGTAATCTCACCCAGCGTATATAAAACGGCTTCGTCTCCTACCCAGCTATAGTCTCCGAGGGTTAATTTCCACGGATAGGTAATCTTTACCGACGGACGGATGACTACGTTTTTTCCGATTTTTGCGCCAAACAGCCGCAATAAAAAAGCTCGCCAGCGATACATTATCTGCGGCGACCAGGCAAATAACGTCGCCTGTACCGCCCACCACAGCTGGACCTTAATAGCTCCCGCCCCCCGGAACCCTTTCGGCACCGAGAATCCTTTTAAATCCTGCATGGTTATCCCTTATATTTAGGCTTTGTGATATAAGGCTTTCGTCTTTCCGGTGGTACGTACGCGTAAGAAATAGGAGAGCTGCGCCCAGAAGCCGGGCACGCGCAATATCTTACGCTGGACCTTTCGCGCATCCTGGCACAGCTCAAGATTATTAGACGTTGAGACACCGCCCATGGAAAATTCAGACACCAACCCCTTTACACGTTTAAAAGGATAACCCGCTTTAAACATTCTCGCGGCCAGCGCGTAATCCGATGAAACTTTATATTGCAGATCGTAGGGATAGGTTTTTAAGCCGCTCACCGGGAAAAAGATCGACTGGTGGCTGGCGGGCAGGCTGTGATAAATATACCAGCCGTGCTTGGCGCTGCGGCGTATTTTTGTCCCATCGCCAAAGTCCAACAGCGCGTCGCCAATATACATCGCCTTTTCACGCTCGTCCGCCAGCTGGCGAACCACGTCGGCAACATCCTCATGGAAGATATCGCCCGAGTTGAGGAACAGGGCAAAGCGCCCTTCGGCCAGCGCAACGCCCTTGTTCATGGCGTCGTAGATGCCGTTATCCCGCTCGCTTACAAAGCGTAAGTTATACTCGCCGTTGAGATTTTCTAAAAATTCACGGGTGCCATCGTTAGAGCCACCGTCCACCACAATCCACTCAAAGGTGATATCTTTTGCCCGTGCCAGGTGGGCCAGTGAGGCATGCGTTTTCACCACGCCCGCAGAGTTACGGAAGGCAACGGTAATGACACTGAGCAGCATGTTTTTACCTCGTCAGGATTGAGTAATATTTAGCGCCTTGCGCAAAATAAACGGGCAAACGATCAAGAACGCGTATTCCGGGCTAAAAATCGAACCGGTAAAAAAGAGCGATACCGGCATAAAAAGATAAAGCTGAACACGATAATTCTGATTATTACCAAATGCGTTGATCATCATTTTTAAGACTTTACTCATGTACCATACGGTCAGTACTACAGCGCACCATGAAAAATAAATAATCAGCAGATACAAGCCATTGTCTATTGTTTTTCCGACGTCCGCACCGTTAAAGATTCCGAATGATGCAACATATTCATAAAGCGATCCAAAACGTACTGCGCCATCGATATTGGTTAATGCGCTGCCAACCATCGCCAGCGGACCGATGATTCGATAATAGGAAGAGGAGCCTTCCGTACCGAGATCGCCGAGTCGTTCGGAAATATACGGAAATGCAAAAACGATACCGACCATAAAAACGGCTAACGATATTATTGCCAGCGGCAGCTTTTTCTTAATCGCCTCTTTATTCAGATACTGAAACGCCCACTCCAGCAAATAAAACAGAATAAAGGTCATTACGCCGGAGAAAGAACCTGAAAGAACTATCCCTGCCAGAATCATACCATCAGTTTTAGGGGTCTTGATACCAAACTGTTTGATACTGAGCCAAATTGAGATTAATGCCAGAGCGAAGAAAGCCGGTTCGAAATAGAGCGCCGTGGTTCGCTTCCCGCCGAACTTGATAAAATTCAGCACGTAGCTGTTGGAGTAGATCAGATATTTCGAGATCGTCTCCATCAGGCTGCTGCCGCCGGAGAGAATAATCTGCGCCATCTCCATCGCCGCCAGGGTCACTATCAGCCCCACCACCATGTAGAAGAAGCGCAGGATCTTACGGTAGTTGTGGGGCGAGACAACCTTAAAGCGGATGCTCCACACCATGCCGATAATAATCACGATGTTGATAAACAGCAGCGTGGAGGTGGCATATTTGCTGGCGTTAAACGACCGACCAAACAGGTAGTTAAAGACGGTCAGCCCGGCACCGATCCCCAGCGCAATCAGCAGCTTCTTCACGCTGATCTTATCGACAAACAGCAGCAGCAGCACCGGTAAAAAGGTGACGATGGTGATGGGGAAGCTCTCCCCCAGCTGGGCGATTTTGACGTTGACCAGCAGATAGGTCAGCGGCAGCAGCAGATAGCTACAGACTCTGATAGAACGCGACATACTCCTCCAGCATCTGCTCTCCGCTATAGGCCTGACGGCTGCGCGCCCGGAACGCCTCCAGCGAGGTGCCAAACACTGCCTCGGCAATCTCCGCTTTTGGCCGCTGAACCAGCGCCAGCACCGTCTTCTCGTCAAAGGTCATGCCGCCGGATTTGCGCAGCACCTCTTGCGCCGCATCGCTGTGGGTAGCAATGACCGGCACACCAATCGACAGCGCCTCGCACAGGATCAGCGGATAGTTATCGACCCGGGAGCTAAACACCAGGGCATCCATCTGGTTCAGCTCGCTCATCAGCTGGCGCTTGTCGGTCAAAAAGCCGTGGTTGATAACGTTCTCCCCTTCGAAGGGTGAGAACTTGCCAAAGGTGTGCAGCTCAATGCCCTTGCCAAGGGCCATCATCTTCTGCACCAGCGCCTGATTGGTTTTGCCGTCGTAGCGCAGGTCGTGCGCGACAATGGCAATTTTTGGTGCCCCCTGGACGTGCTCTACCGGCGTCAGCTCGGCGAGGATCGCTTCGGTGGCGACATCGATGCCGTTATTGATGATCTTGCAGCGGTCCTTGCCATAGATACTGTTAAAGGCGTCGGCCACGTGCTGGCTGGGGGAGATGAAGTGGCATCCGAGGGCGATCATTTCGCTAAACAGACGGCGCTTGCCCGCTATCAGACTGTGGGCGCGATCCACCTTCACGGGGGGATAGTTATCCAGTGTCGGGCAGGTCTGACAGTGGTTTTTCCATCCTTCGCAGCCGTCGGTAAAGGCGCAGCGCCCGGTGACGCTCCAGTGATCGTGCAGAGTCCAGACCAGGGTGACATCACCTCGGCTGGCGGTGACCCGCTGGCAAAACGCCACTACCTTTTCCAGCTTCAGCCAGTAGCTGTGCATAACGTGGAAGTGCAGCACCACCGGCCCCTGGGAGCGGATCACCTCAAGGTAAAGGTCGTTGAGATCGCCAAAGATATCGCGATTGAAGAGGCGAAACAGCGCCAGGTTGGCAATCGAGGTCAGGCGCGGCGTGTGCTTGATCACCTCTGGATAGCTGTCATGGCTGACGCTCTTCTTGCCGCCCTTGCCGTAGCCGTACACAAAGCGCGAGCGCATCCCCTGCTGTAACGCCCGCTGGTGCAGGTCGAGCGCCACGCCAGCCGCGCCCCCTTCGGCCAGGCGGACGTTGAACTGTAAAATATTCATTTGCTCACCTTCACGCGTGCTTTCTCTCCTACCACCAGCGCGTTATCCGGCACGCTGTCCAGCACCACGCTGCCGGCACCGATAGTGACGCCGTTGCCAATGGTGATATCACCAATAATGACCACGTTCGCCCCCAGCTCTACGCCGTTACCAATCACCGGACAGGCCAGGCTCTCCCCGCCCCGGTTGCCGATGGTGACGCCGTGGCGAATGGTGAAGTCATCCCCGGCCACGACGTTTTTGTTGATCACTACGGCATAGCCGTGATGAATGGTAAAACGCCGTCCGATGGTGGCCGCAGCCTGGATCTCATAGCCAAACAGGCACTCGGTAATAAAGCGGTAGAGCAGCAGCACTGGCGCGGCCCACAGATTGTTAATGACGCTTTTTTTGCGCCACACCGAGCAAAAATGCGCGATACGGTAGGCCATCACCATGCAGCAGGGGCGCAGGCTCCAGTGGTTAGCGCGAAAATCCTCCAGGCGCATTATTTACTCCGTAGCCCATAAGCCAGGCGCTTGCCGTTGCGCAGAGAGAACAGGGTCAGCAGCGTACGCAGGGTCATCCGCTTGTTGCGGATCTGGTAGAGCGTAAAGAGCTGATACTTCTTACTGCCACGATCGAACTTATCTTTATGCTTGCGATAGAAGTGGAAGTAGCCGGAAAACTTCTTCGGCGAGGTGGTGATCTGCATCTCCCCGTGGTTGATGTGCAGGATCTGCGTCGCCTCCTCGACCTTCCACGGCTCGCCGTACTCCACCACCATCCGCAGGAAGATGTCGTAGTCCTGAGCTGCCTTCAGCTCGACGTCAAACAGACAGGCCTTAAAGCGCGACGCCAGCGTAAAGACCTGGTTGCCAATAATGTTGCGCTTGTAGAACAGCGTCCGCGAATAGGGAGATTTCGGATAGAGCGGCAAACTGGCTGGCTGGGCATAAACCTCTCCCTCGCAAACGTAGTCGTTGGCATAGAGGAAGGCATGGGTCACCAGCTGGTGCTTATGCTCAAGAAACACCGACAGGCGGTTCGGCGTCCACTCGTCGTCGTCGTCGATACCGGTGATGTAGTGCCCCCGCGCCTGCAAAATGGCCTGGTTGCGTACCGCGCAGGCCCCGGAGTTGAACGGGTTGCGGACGTAGGTTACGCGCGGATCGTTAAGGCCCGCAACGTACTGCTCAAGCTGCTCGTAGTTTGCCGAGCAGTCATCGACGACGATCATCTCCCAGTGCGGATAGTCCTGGCGTAATACCGACTTGATAGCGCGGATCGCCAGCTGCTGACGATTCCATGTCGGCATATAAATAGAGATCGTTGGGTAATTGGCTATTGTCATTTCTTGTCCCCGGGGTTGCCTGTAGGTCTTACTTGGAGTCCGACTTATATTCGTACTCGTAATAGCCGTAGTCCTGATATCCCGTCGCCCGACGGAAGATAGAGTTCAGGATCACGCCTTTTACCTGAATGCCGTTCTGCGCAAAGCGGCTCAGGCTGGTCTCCACCTCTTTCAGGGTGTTAACCGCATAGCGCGCCACCATCAGGGTGGTGCCGGCATGACGCCCCACTACCGCCGCATCGGTCACCGCGAGGATCGGCGGGGTATCGATCAGCACCAGGTCGTAGCGGCTGCTGGCCCACTCAAGCAGCTGCGAGAAACGCTCGCTCATCAGCAGCTCAGAGGGGTTAGGCGGCACCTGGCCACGCGGCACCAGATCGAAATGGGTAATGGCGGTGGGTTTCACGCAGGTGGAGAAATCCCCCTGCCCTGCCAGGATGTCAGAGAGGCCGTTGACGTTATCGGTCCCGAGCAGCTCATGGGTGTAGCCCTTGCGCATGTCGCAGTCGATCATCAGCACGCGCTTGTTGGTCTGGCTGATCACCGCCGCCAGGTTGGCACAGACGAAGGTTTTACCGATCGACGGGCTGACCCCGGTCATCATCAGTACGTTATTGCTGGCCTGCATCATGGCAAAGTGCAGGCTGGTACGCAGGCTGCGGATCGCTTCGATGGCCAGATCGGTTGGGTTGCCTACCGCCAGCAGCTGGCTCTGCTTGAAGCGCTTGCTGCCTTTGCTGGTGGTAACACTGTCACGGGCTTTCTGCCACTCGGAGAGCGGAATGCTGGCGTAGACGCTGATGCCGTTCTCCTCCAGCACCTGCGGGCTTTCGATACCGCGGTTAAACAGCGAGCGCAGCAGTACGCCAACGATGGAGAGCATCAGGCCGAGAATAATGCTGCCGAGAATAATCAGCGCCTTCTTCGGCTTCAGCACGCCGGGCTGATCGATAGCCGGATCGACAATACGCACATCCCCTACCGTGCTGGCCTCGGTGATCTTCAGCTCCTGCTGTTTATTCAGCAGCTGCATATAAACCTGCTGGCCGGACTCCACGTCACGGGTCAGGCGCACAATCTCCTGCTGGGTTTTAGGCATCGCGGAGACGCGCCCGCTGAGACGGCCCTTCTCCTCCTCTAGCGCGCGGCGTTTCTCCAGCAGCGTGCGGTAGGCCGGGTGCGCTTTGGTATAGAGTTTGGAGATCTCCGCCTCTTTGAAGGTCAGCTCGTTAAGCTGGGCGTCAATGTTAACCATTGAGTCCAGCACCGCCTTCGCCTCCAGCGGCAGGTCTACCGAATCCTTATCCTGACGGAAGGCATTAAGCTTGTTCTCCGCCTCATCGAGATTCGCCCGCACTTCCGGTAGCTGTTTCGCAAGGAAGGCCAGGCTTTTCGCCGCCTCTTCCGACTTACGCTCAACGTTCTGCGCCAGATAGTTACGGGTGATGCTGTTGAGAATGGCGCGGATCTGGTTGCGATCCTCCCCAGTAAAGCTCAGGCTCAGTACGCCGGTATCTTTACCGTTCTCGGTGACCGAGAGATTGTTTTGCAGATTGTTAATTACGCCCAGCGTGGAGAATTTCGTTACCGTAAACTCGCTGCCTTCTGTCGCCTGGATAGCGCTAACCTCGAAGGTCACCCCCTCCTTCTGCAGCAGCTTGCCGACTTCGCCACGGGCGCTAAACCCGGCGTCGCTGGTCAGCTGATACTGTTTCGGCCCCAACACGCTGAGGGTAAAGATCTGCCCGCTCGCGCCTTTGGGTAACGTAAAGGTGGTCACCTTAACAGTCTCATTCTGCCGGCCCTGAAGGCGATCCCAGCCTGCGCCGAAGATCGGGAAGGTGTTTTTCGTCACGCCGATATCAAGATCCAGATCGTCAACCGTTTTGCCCAGCACCATTCGCGACTTAATCAGCTGGATCTCTGCATCCGAGGCGGGGGGCTTATTGGAGAGCGCGCTGTTGAGGTTCTGCACCAGCGAGCCGCCAGCGTCCTGCTCAATCTGCACCAGCGCGTCGGCGCTATAGATAGGGGTGGCAAACAGGGTGTAGATTGCCGCCGCCAGCGCGAACAGGGCCGTAATGCCCAGCACCCACCAGCGCGCCTCAATAACGGTTCCTACAAGGCGGCCGATATCGATCTCATCACCGCCCGTCTGTGGGGCAGCAGCATGGTGTAATTTTTCTGTCATGGTTATCCCTGCTGAACGTGCAACGCCTGCGCCCACTGGCGGGCCGAGCGATCGAGTAAGGTGTAGACGGCCTCAAAGGCCTCGCGGCTTTTGCGGTAGGGATCGGGGATCTCGCGCTCGCCGTCCCAGTGGCCGAACAGCATCACCTTGCCGCGCATCTCCGGTGCGATTTCGCACAGCGCGGCAATATGGCGCTTCTCCATCACCAGGATCAGGTCATACTCCCGGCACATCCGCCCGCTGATCTGCCGGGCGCTGTGCCCGGACAGCGACAGCTGGTGATCCTCTGCCACGCTGGTCGCCGTGGCGTCCGCGCCTTTCCCTACCAGCGCCCCCAGTCCGGCAGACTCCACCGTCAGAGCGGGCTGATAGTGTTTCAGCAGACGCTCTCCCGTTGGAGAGCGGCAGATGTTGCCCACGCATACCACCAGAATTTTGTTAAACATGAGCATTACCAGTTGTGAACGTCGCTGGCGGTGTCGGTCATGTAGCGAACGCCACTGATCGTCGGCAGCAACTGATTGATAAGACGGTTCCAGCGAGTAACCGGCGCGGTAGTGACGTAGACCACGTCGTAAGGCTGAAGGCGGAACTCCGTCGCCATCACCAGCGAAGTGGCATCGGACATATCGAGCTGGTAAATATTGGCCATCTTGCCGCTGCGGCCACCCTCGCCTTTCAGCGGACGGATCACAAAGATGCCGCTGGCGTCGGAGGCGGTGAGATCCAGACCTTCGGCCTGGCCCAGCGCTTCGGTCAGGGTCATGCCGCTGAAGTCCATCTTGAGGGTGCTCTGTTTTTTCACTTCGCCCATCACGAACACTTTCAGGTCGTCATTGCGCGGTACAAACAGAATGTCCCCTGGATAGAGCAGGCGGTTCTGGCTGAGGTCGCCGTTCTGCATCAGCGCCTGGAGAGAGATGCGCTGCTCGCGGCCCTCATGGGTAAGCACTACGTTGCGCCAGTCGGCGGTATCGGTCAGGCCGCCGGCGGCGTTAATCGCATCCAGCACGGTGAGCGGCACGTTAGTAATGGCCTGCTGGCCCGATTTATTGACCTGCCCGGAGATATAGGCTTTCTGCGAGCGGAAAGCGGCGATATTAACGTCCACCTGCGGGTCGGCGATGTACTGCGCTAAGCGGCCGGTAATATCACTGCGGATTTCAGCAAGGGTTTTGCCCACGACGTGGACTCTGCCAATGTAGGGGTAGAACATGGTGCCGTCGGGCTGAACCCAGTTACCGGCGTCGCTGGAGCTGCGGTACTGTCCTGCGGGAGTCGTCAGCTCCGGGTGATCCCAGACGGTGACGTTGAGAACGTCACCCGGTCCAACGCGGTACTGGTAGCTGGAGATCTCCTGGTCCAGCGACATGTTGGGTTGGGCGACGTTGGGTCGGGGTCGAAGCTGTTCTACCAGTCGGGGAGTCAAAGGATAAACATTCACCATGCGGTCGAGATCGAAATCAGCATCTTGCTGTTTAATCACATCCTTACCCATTGTGGTCATATTGCTTCCGGGGAAAACCGTGCAACCACTCATCAAGGCCACAGATACCAATAATGGCATCAATTTCATTTTGGATTTCATCATTGATTATTTATCACTTTGGCAGAGTAATTATCCTGTGCAATTTAAATAGCGCTGCTTTCGCCGCACATTTAACAGAATGCATTTAATGTCTGTTAAATATAACTGGCATCAGTCCTAAAAAGCGCCTGGTCAAATGCAGCCGACTGATAGTATTAGCGAAGGTGATTAATACCCCTTATGATCCAGAGACATAACGTTAAACCACGGGCAGACAACGCCGGGCAGGACAACGGGAAAATAGTTTAGTAAAGTAGCGCGTTAACGCTGGAAGAATTGTTGCAGCTAAAGGAATTACAGGCAAGGTTCCGCTTTACCTGATGCCAGTTTTTAAGAATAAGATTAAGTCGCTATTTTCAGCGTTTTAGGAATTACTTCATATTGACAAAAAAAATAGACACTTTTACATCTGCGATATATCCTAATTTACATTCCCGCCGAGACGGGTAATTATTTTTCTGGAGGGTACGAAACGTATTATGGAATGGATTGCCGATCCATCAATCTGGGCCGGGCTGCTGACGCTGGTGGTGCTTGAGCTGGTGTTAGGTATTGATAACCTGGTCTTTATCGCCATCCTTGCCGAGAAGCTGCCACCTGCCCAACGCGACCGGGCGCGGGTCACCGGGCTGGTGCTGGCGATGCTCATGCGCCTGCTGCTGCTGGCCTCTATCTCCTGGCTGGTGACCCTCACTACGCCTCTCTTCTCGGTGCGCGGCTTTAGCTTCAGCGCCCGGGATCTGATCATGCTGTTTGGCGGTCTCTTCCTGCTCTTTAAGGCCACCGTTGAACTCAACGAGCGGCTGGAGGGTAAAGACAGCGATAACCCCACCCAGCAGCGCGGGGCCAGATTCTGGCCGGTAGTGGCGCAGATTGTGGTGCTGGACGCAATCTTCTCGCTGGACTCGGTGATCACCGCCGTGGGAATGGTCGATCATCTGGCGGTGATGATGGCGGCGGTGGTGATTGCCATCGCGCTGATGCTGCTGGCCAGCAAGGCGCTGACGCGCTTTGTTAACAGCCATCCGACCATCGTTATTCTCTGCCTCAGTTTCCTGCTAATGATCGGCTTCAGCCTGATCGCCGACGGCTTTGGATTCCACATTCCGAAAGGCTATCTGTACGCGGCGATTGGCTTCTCGGTGATAATTGAGGCGCTTAACCAGCTGGCTATCTTCAACCGCCGTCGTTTTCTCTCTGCTAACCAGACGCTGCGCCAGCGTACCACCGACGCGGTAATGCGCCTGCTGAGCAACAGGAAAGAGGATGCCGAGCTGGACGTGGAGACCTCCTCCCTGCTGGCGGACCATGATAATCACCAGATCTTCAATACTCAGGAGCGGCTGATGATTGAGCGGGTGCTGAACCTTAACCAGCGCACCGTTAGCAGCATCATGACCTCCCGCCATGACATTGAGTACATCGATCTCAGCGCCCCGGAAGAGGAGATCCGCGCCCTGCTGGATAAAAACCAGCACACCCGTATGGTGGTGACCGGCGGCGATCAGCATGAGGATCTGCTGGGGGTGGTACACATTCTCGACCTGCTCCAGCAGTCGCTGCGCGGCGAGCCGCTCAACATCAACGTGCTGATCCGCCAGCCGCTGGTCTTTCCCGAGGGGCTGCCGCTGTTGCAGGCGCTGGAGCAGTTCCGCAATGCGCGAACGCACTTTGCCTTTGTGGTGGATGAGTTTGGCTCTATCGAAGGGATCGTGACCCTCAGCGACGTGATGGAGACCATCGCAGGTAACCTGCCGAACGAGGTAGAGGAGATTGACGCCCGCCACGACATTCAGAAAAACGCCGACGGCAGCTGGACAGCAAACGGCCACATGCCGCTGGAGGATCTGGTGCAGTATGTGCCCCTGCCGCTGGACGACAAGCGGGAGTATCACACTATCGCCGGACTGCTGATGGAGTATCTGCAGCGCATTCCCAAAGTGGGAGAGGAGGTGCAGGTGGGCGACTACCTGCTGAAGACGCTCCAGGTCGAGAGCCACCGCGTACAGAAGGTGCAGATTGTGCCGCTGGAGACAGAGGGCGCGGAGTACGAGGTGTAACGCCGGGCACGGGAGTGGTTAATGCCCGGTGGCGCTACGCTTACCGGGCCTACGAACCACAAACCATTACCCGCCTGATACTAAAGCTTATCAATCAGCTTTTTAATATCTTTACTACCCTGGCTATCTTTATTGCGATCCGCCCAGTCGTTGAGACGGCGTTTCGCCTCATCCTGCAGATGCTTACGCAGAACCTGATCCACCTGCAGATTATAATTAAGCTCCTGCCATTTGCCGTAAACGCGCAGCGGGATCGGCGTGTTTTTCAGGAATTCAATAAGCTTCCCGTCACCCCTCCAACCCTCGGTAACCTGAACGTTAAACCGGGCATCGCAGAGCTGTTTCACCAGATCGAGCGTGCCCTGCCCAGAGAGATTCAGCAGCGCGGACTGCCCCTGCATATCGTCGAGGGCCATCTGGCCGCGATCGAGGGTTAAATCGGTGCTGAAGCTATCGAGCCGGGTGGCGCTATCATAATTCTGCTGGGCCTGGACATCGCTGCTGCGGGCTACCGCCTGCTGGATAAGCTGCTGGAAGTTCAGACCCTCCATGCGCGTGTTAGCCATCTCAACGTGGGCGCTGCCCTGCCAGCTGCGGCGGAATGCCTCGGCGTCCACCCTGTCGCCGTTGAAATCTCCCGCCAGCGACAGCTTGCCGGTCAGCGCCAGCGGATAGTCAAAGGCTTTCAGCACCGTGCCAATCTCGACGTTATCAAGCTGCGGCTGGAAGGTACTTTTAGGCGTTTTGCCCCGGACATCCAGGCTGCCCGGCAGCGAGAGCGTACCCTCCCCCAGCTTTCCTGTCAGGGTTGAGAGGCTCAACAGGCCCGCTTTATTGGTGATATGGCTACTGACGTCGGTAAAGTCCATCCCCCGCCAGCGGGCCTTTTTTGCGGTCAGCGACAGGTTTGCCGTAAAGCCAAGCAGGCTGCTGTAGTCATCGCCTTCAACGTCACGGGCGATAACCGGGCGAGGCAGCGTCATCAGGCTCTGCACCTGCTGCGCAGCGGTGGCGTTGGTCGCCGGGTTGATTACCGCACCCAGCAGATTCTCCAGGTTGAGATTATCAAAGGCCAGATCCAGCGCCCACTCGGGCTTATCTCCCAACGTCACGCTGCCGCTGCCGGTCACCGCGCTATCGTTGGCGGTCATGTTCAGCTGGCTAAAGGTAAGCTGCTTTTGTGCTTCGCGCCACTGGGCCTGGAAGCCGCCCTGCCCGGTGATACCCTGGACAGGCACATCCCCCCCCTGAAGCTGCCAGTTAAGCTGCTCCACGGCGGCGGTAAGATTATAGGGGTAGTCGGCGGCGTTAACGTTCGCCTTTAGCGCCAGGGTCAGGTCGCGCTGATTGCGGTTGATCCGCCCCGAGAAGTCCACGCTGGCATGGTAGTTTTCATCCTGATCCATCTTGAGATGGATATTACGTACCGTCACCTGCTCATCGTCTTTGTGCTGGAAAACCAGCACGCTGTCGGCGATTTGCAGATGGGAGACCGCCCAGGACCAGCCGCGATCGGTCTCTACCTGCGGCAGCGTGTTCTCCTGCGGCGCAACCGGCGCACCTTCCGGCTCCGACGCCTCGGTTTGCGGCGTAAGCTGGACCACCGCGCCCTTCAGCATCACCTGCTTAACGTGCAGCTGATGGGAGAGCAGCGGCAGCAGCTCTACGTCCAGACGCATATTGTCTGCCGTCACCAGCGGCTGTGTCGCACCGGGGGCGGTCAGCGACATGCGCCCCGAGAGAATGCTCAGCCGGGGCCAGACGTGCCAGCGCAGCGGCTCGTCAAGCTTCAGCTGATAGCCACTGCGCGACTCAACGTGTCGCACCATGTAATCCCGAAAGTCGTTCGGGTTCACCAGCAGCACCAACGCAGAGAGGCCGGCGACCAGCACGACCAGTACAATCATCAGCGTGGTTAACACTCTTCTCATGGCATCCTCAACGAGCAGCTATTACAAGGCGCAACAGGCGCTCAGTCTTTATCAATTCGGCTGGCCACCGCGCCCTGCTGGTCACGGTATTTTGCATCCTGGCGACGGTTATAGGGGCGTGCGGCCGGGCCGGAGAGCGGCTCAAAGCTGAGCGCGCCAATCAGCATTCCCGGACGCAGCGCCAGCGGCAGCTTACCGGAGTTATAAAACTCCAGCACGATGCAGCCAGACCAGCCTGGATCGATACGGTGAGCGGTTACGTGCACCATCAGGCCCAGCCGCGCCAGCGAGGAGCGGCCGTCCAGCCAGCCCACCAGATCCGCCGGCAGGGTCACGGACTCAAAGGTCACCGCCAGCGCCAGCTCGCCCGGGTGCAGGAAGAAGGCGTCGCCTTCTGCGAGCACGATCTCATCGCTCATCACGCGATCCAACGCGGCGCTCACTTCATCTTTGGGACCACTCAGATCGATAAAGGCAGCGGTGTGGCCACGGAAGGTGCGAAACTTGTTGCCCAGACGAACGTCCACCGTCGCACCGTTGATGCGCTCTACCGGGGGGCGCGGGGTAATCGACAGGCGACCATCGTCCAGCCAGGCTTCAATATCGCGGTCACACAAACGCATAGCACTTTCTCCTTAGGTGCTGCCTGCCCGGTTAAGTTCGCCCAGGGCAGACAGTTATCTCTGAACGGTACACAATTTGCGCCGTTTATTCAAAACCAGACGGTTCAAAAAACCCGGTTATTCAAAAAACTGGCTGATCTTGGCCTTCAGGATATCGATAGCAATGCGGTTTTTACCCCCGCGCGGCACGATAATATCGGCGTACTGTTTTGATGGCTCAATAAACTGCAGGAACATTGGACGCACCGTCTTCTGATATTGTGCCATCACCGAGTCCATAGAGCGGCCGCGTTCGTTGACGTCACGCTTGATACGGCGCATCAGGCAGATATCCAGCGGCGTGTCGACAAAGATCGAAAAGTTCATCGCCTCGCGCAGGCGCGCGTCGGTCAGCAGCAGGATCCCCTCAAGAATGATCACTTTCTTGGGTTCAATGTGGATGGTCTCATGGGTACGGGTGTGCTCAACGTAGCTGTACACCGGCAGCTCAATGGGGTTGCCGCCTTTCAGGGTCTGCAAATGTTCAAACAGCAGATTGTGATCCATGGCGCTGGGATGGTCGTAGTTCGTTTTAACACGCTCTTCCATCAACAGGTGACTTTGATCCTTGTAGTAGCTATCTTCTGGGATAACGCCAATATGTTCATCACCAACCTGTTCGCGCAACTCGCGGTAAAGCGTACTGGCAATGAGACTTTTACCTGAAGCGGATGCGCCGGCGATGCCGATAATGACGCACTGATGGGACTTATCAGTCATAAATTTTTGCGACCTGATTAACCTGGAAGTAAAGAAGGGAGACGCCATAGCGTCAAACGCGGCAATTATAGGGATTTCGCTCGCGTGATACCAGTCGAATGCGCAAACGTCTGCCACAACGGCTCTGATCCCGCACATTACCCTTTTCGCAAATTAAAACGTCTAATTTTACAGCGTTCAGCTACCATTTTTGGCAGACTAAGTGATTAATAACACTATGATGTCAAATTATGAGCGGTCACGATAGGAATTGTAAATTGTTTGTACTAGCATAATCCAAATTTCAATTTTACCCGACCGGGCGTTATGAACCTGGCGGCACAGGGACTGCGGATAAAGCGGTAATGAATAAACAATACCAGCGCGTTTTGGTTACTACCCCAAACCCCCTACTGAGGCTGCTCAGTTTAGGACTGGTGACCTTTATCTTTACCCTGTTTTCCCTTGAGCTAACCCGTTTCGGTACCATTCTTGCGCCGCTGTGGTTCCCGACCTCGATTATGATGGTGGCTTTCTACCGCCATGCCGGGCGCATGTGGCCGGGCATCGCTATCGCCTGTACGCTGGGTAGCCTGGCCGCGTCGTTTCTGCTCTTTCCCGCCAGTGAAGTAAACTTCTGGTATCCGGCAATCAATATTATTGAGGCGCTAACGGGCGCGGTGCTGCTGCGTAAGATGCTGCCGTGGTATAACCCGCTGCAGAACCTGGGGGACTGGATCCGCCTGACCATCGGCAGTGCCGTGATCCCTCCCCTGCTCGGTGGACTGCTGGTCTGCCTCGTGCCCAGCAGCGAAAACCTGCTGCGCACCTTTATGATTTGGGTGCTTTCGGAATCCATTGGCGCGCTGGCGCTGGTCCCGCTTGGGCTGATGTTCAAGCTGCACTACCTGCTGCGCCACCGCAAGCCGCAGCTGCTGGTCGAGACCCTGGTGACGCTGGTCGTGACGCTTTTTCTCAGCTGGCTCTCAATGACCTATCTGCCGTGGCCCTTTACCGCCGTTATCGTTCTGCTGATGTGGACCGCCGTTCGCCTGCCGCGCCTGGAGGCCTTTCTCATCTTCCTCGTCACCATCATGGTGGTGTCGCTGATGATGGTTCATAACCCCCTTGAGTTCACCAATTTCAACAGCACCGCCATGCTTAATGCGCCCTGGCTGCCGTTCCTGATGATCCTGCTGCCAGCCAACGTCATGACCATGGTGATGTACTCTTTCCGTGCCGAGCGCAAGCACATTACCGAAAGCGAAGCCCGTTTCCGTAATGCCATGGAGTATTCCGCCATCGGCATGGCGTTGGTGGGCACGGACGGCCAGTGGTTACAGGTCAATAAAGCGCTGTGCAGCTTTCTCGGCTACTCCCAGGATGAGCTGCGCCTGCTGACCTTCCAGCAGCTCACCTGGCCGGAAGATCTCAACAGCGATCTGGAGCAGCTTGAGTCGCTGGTGCGCGGTGAGATCGACAGCTACTCCATGGAGAAGCGCTACTACACCCGCACGGGGGATATCGTCTGGGCGCTGCTGGCGGTGTCGCTGGTGCGCCACCCGGACGGCACGCCGCTCTACTTCATCTCGCAGGTCGAAGATATCAACGATCTGAAGCACACTGAGTGGGTCAACAAGCGGCTGATGGAGCGCATTACGCTGGCCAACGAGGCCGGGGGGATCGGCATCTGGGAGTGGGATCTGGAGCCGGACATTATCAGCTGGGACAAGCGCATGTTTGAGCTGTACGAGCTACCGCCGCACGTGAAGCCCACCTGGAAGCTCTGGTATGAGTGCGTGGTTCCGGAGGACAGAGCCGAGACCGAGCGCATTGTCCGCGACTCGCTGGTGGCAAGAGTGGCCTTTAAGCTGGAGTTTCGCATCCAGGTTAAAGAGGGCGTTCGCCATATCCGCGCCCTGGCGAACCGGGTGCTGAATAAAAATGGCGAAGTTGAACGGCTGCTCGGCGTCAATATGGACATGACCGAGGTGAAGCAGCTGAACGAGGCGCTGTTCCAGGAGAAAGAGCGCCTGCACATTACCCTGGACTCCATCGGCGAAGCGGTGCTCTGTACCGACGTGGATATGAACGTCACCTTTATGAACCCGGTGGCGGAAAAAATGAGCGGCTGGCAGCAGGAGCACGCCATCGGCCAGGCCTTGTTGAACGTGCTGCGCATTACCTTTGGCGATAACGGGCCCGCGCTGGAAAATATTCACAGCGGTGATATGTCGCGCTCAGCCATCGAACAGGATGTGGTGCTGCACTGCCGCAACGGCGGAACCTACGATATTCACTACAGCGTGACGCCCCTCAGCACCCTTGATGGGCAGAACATCGGCTTCGTGCTGGTGATCCAGGACGTGACCGAGTCCCGGAAGATGCTGCGCCAGCTGAGCTATAGCGCCTCTCACGATGCGCTGACCCACCTGGCGAACCGCGTTAGCTTCGAGAACCATCTTAAGCGGCTCTTGCAGACGGTGCAGGAGACGCATCAGCGCCACGCGCTGGTCTATATCGATCTCGACCGCTTTAAGGCGGTTAACGATACCGCAGGCCATGCGGCGGGCGATGCCCTGCTGCGAGAGCTCTCCTCCCTGATGCTCAGCATGCTGCGCTCTACCGATATTCTTGCCCGCCTCGGCGGAGATGAGTTCGGCCTGCTGCTGCCGGAGTGCAATATCGAGAGCGCCCGCTACATCTCCGGGCGAATTATTCACGCAATCAATGATTACCGCTTTATGTGGGAGGGTCGCCTGCATCGCATTGGCGCGAGCGCTGGGATCACGCTGATTGATGAGAGCAACTGTCAGGCCTCCGAGGTGATGTCTCAGGCCGATATCGCCTGCTACGCGTCGAAAAACAACGGCCGTGGCGTGGTCACAGTGTACGAGCCGCAGCAGGATCATATGCACCACAACCGCAGTCTGATCTCCCTTGAGGAGCAGACGCGGATGATCCGCGATAACCATCTGCTGCTGGTGGCACGCGGCGTCGCCTCTCCGCGCGTACCGGAGTCCTGCAACTTCTGGCTGCTCTCGCTGCGTCTGTGGACCAGCGAAGGGGAAGCCATGGAGGAGCGCGCCTTCCGCTCGGGCCTCGCCGAGCCGGAGCTGATCCGTGCTCTCGACCGCCGGGTGGTCCACGAATTCTTCACCAACAGCGCCGCCGGAGTAGTACGTAAAGGGGTCAGCGTCGCCCTGCCGCTCTCCAGCGCCGGGCTGGCCAGCCGGACGGTGATCAACGAGATCGTCGAGAGGCTGGAGCAGAGCGGGATGCCAGGTCGTCTGCTGCACTTTGTGATCCATGCTGATGCCCTGATGCGCGAAGAGAGCAGCATCGGTGACGGCCTCGCCAAACTTCGCCAGGCGGGCTGCCGACTGATTATCAGCCATATCGGGCGCGATCTGGAGATCTTCAACCATCTTATGCCGCAGATGGCGGACTACGTTCTGCTGGAGCCGGAGCTGGTGACCAACGTGCACGGTAACCTGATGGACGAGATGATGGTCACTATCGTGCAGGGCCATGCCCAGCGTCTGGGAATGAAGAGCATCGCCGGGCCAACCAACCAGCCGATGATGATGGATACCCTCTCCGGCATTGGGATTGACTATATCTACGGGGATACCATCTCCCAGGCCCAGCCGCTGGATCTGATGCTCAACACCAGCTACTTTGCCATTAACTGACGGCTCTCATCTGACGGCTGCCAGTCCGGGGTGTACCAGATGTGCAGCAGCGCATAGGAGCGCCAGGGCTGCCAGCGTTGGGCATAGCGGCGGATCTGCGCCGGGGTCATGCCCGCGAAACGCTGCTTGATGGCATAGTCATCGGCTAAAAAGACATCCTTCGCCTGCCAGCCGCGCATCGCCAGATAGTTTGCCGTCCAGCGTCCTATGCCAGGAAAGCCCTGCAATAGCTTTACGCCCTGTTCGATATCCGTCGGGGCCTGCAACGGAAACTCACCGTCAAGGGTGGCGCGGGCCAGATTAATCAGCGCCTCGGCGCGCTTAAGCGGCATCCCCAGCGTTTTTAACGCCGCGGGATCGGCCTGGGCCATAGTTTCTGCCGTCGGGAAGCAGATAAAGCCCGGCGCGTCTGCCAGCGGCTCACCCAGGTGTTCCACCACCTTGCCGGTCAGCTTTGCCGCCATCGCCACGCTCACCAGCTGCCCAAGGATCGCCCGCACGCCCTGCTCAAAGGTATCCATCGAGCCAGGTAGCCGCAGGCCCGGTCGTTGCTCGCCCAGCGGGCCGAGGGCCTGAACAATCTCCTGCGGATCGCAGGCGAGATCGAACAGACGTCCCAGCCTGGCCAGACAGGTTTCAGCCACCGGCATCAGCCCGTCGCTGAGGGTGACTCTCAGGGTATGGTTAGTCTCGTCCGGCTCGGCAGTAACGATCCCCCGGTGCTCCCCCAGCGCAAAACTGCGCACGTAGCGGCCTTCGCTGACCACCTCCACGCCGGTCACCGCACGCGCCTGTAAAAAACCTAACATCCACGCCCAGTCGTAGGGCGGCTTCCAGCTCAGTGTATACATGGTTACTCCTCTCACTCTCTTTTCAGCTTAAGCGCCCCACCACTTTTTTGCTTTGCTTTCATAATCCTTTCGGCTAAAGTCGCCCCCCTTCTTCACCGGCATGGGGAACTTTCATGTTTATTGGTTTTGACTACGGCACGGCAAACTGCTCCGTTGCGGTGATGCGCGACGGCATCCCGCAGCTATTAAAAATGGAAAACGGCAGCACGTTACTGCCGTCAATGCTCTGCGCGCCGACGCGGGAAGCGGTCAGCGAGTGGCTCTACCGCCACCATGACGTTCCCGCCACCGGCGGCGAAACCCAGGCGCTGCTGCGCCGGGCGGTGAGCTTCAACCGTGAAGAGGATATCGAGGTGCTGCCGGGCAGCGTCCAGTTTGGTCTTCAGTCGTTGCAGCAGTACGTTCAGGATCCGGAAGAGGTCTACTTCGTTAAATCGCCGAAATCCTTCCTCGGGGCCAGCGGCCTGAAGCCGCAGCAGATCGCCCTGTTTGAGGATCTGGTCTGCGCCATGATGCTGCATATTCGCCAGCAGGCGGAGAGCCAGTTGCCGGAGGCCATCGATCGGGCGGTGATTGGCCGCCCGATCAACTTCCAGGGGCTGGGCGGCGATGACGCTAACGCCCAGGCGCAGGGGATCCTCGAGCGTGCCGCAAAGCGTGCAGGCTTTAATGAGGTGGTGTTCCAGTACGAGCCGGTCGCTGCCGGGCTAGATTTTGAAGCCACATTGCAGGCGGAGAAGCGCGTGCTGGTGGTGGATATCGGCGGCGGGACCACCGACTGCTCGCTGCTGCTGATGGGCCCGCAGTGGCACCAGCGCCAGGATCGCGATACCAGCCTGCTGGGCCACAGCGGCTGCCGCGTTGGCGGTAACGATCTCGATATTGCGCTGGCCTTTAAGCACCTGATGCCGCTGCTAGGCATGGGCGGCCAGACCGAAAAGGGTATCGCCCTGCCGATCCTGCCGTGGTGGAACGCGGTAGCGATCAACGACGTTCCGGCCCAGAGCGACTTCTACAGCAGCGCCAACGGCCGCCTGCTTAACGACCTGGTGCGCGACGCCCGTGAAGGGGATAAGGTGGCGCGGCTGGTGAAGGTGTGGCGTCAGCGCCTCAGCTACCGCCTGGTGCGCAGTGCGGAAGAGAGCAAGATTGCCCTCTCCGACAACGCGCAAACCGAGGCCCGGCTGCCGTTTATTAGCGACGAGCTGGCGACGGCGATCACGCAGGAGGGGCTGGAGAGTGCCCTCAACCAGCCGCTGACGCGCATTCTTGAACAGGTGCAGCTGGCGCTGGCGAGCAGCAACGAGACGCCGGATATTATCTACCTGACCGGCGGCAGCGCCCGCTCGCCGCTGATCAAAAAGGCGCTGGCCGATGCCCTACCCGGCATTCCGATTGCCGGCGGCGACGATTTTGGCTCGGTCACCGCAGGCCTCGCCCGCTGGGCGCAGGTAGTGTTTTAAAAACGTAAAGTCCGCTCCAAACCTGTAGGCCGGGTAAGGCGTAGCCGCCACCCGGCATTTCCATGCCCGCATTATATACAATGCCCGTCCCATTCAGACGATTCCATACGGTCTTTCATATTTCCTCCATTTTTCTGCGGCGTTGCATTACTAAACTAGTATCATTCTGTGAAATGTTTCAGGAAGAGATACGGATAACAATGAAAGGTCGTGTTAATGCCCGCTGGGCGATGGTAATTGGCGTGGTGATTGTTGCTATTGCCGCACTCTGGTACTGGCATAGCCACACCGCTACCCAGACCGCCGCAGGCGCACACGCCCCGCAGGCTGGACGTGGCGCTACAGGTGGCCGTCGCGGTATGCCGCTGGCCCCGGTACAGGCGGCCACTGCCGTTGAAGGCGAAGTTCCCCGCTACCTGTCGGGCCTCGGCACCATCACCGCTGCTAATACCGTCACCGTGCGCAGCCGCGTCGACGGCCAGCTGATGGCCCTGCATTTCCAGGAGGGCCAGCAGGTGAAAGCTGGCGATCTGCTGGCGGAGATCGACCCCAGCCAGTTTAAAGTGGCCCTCGCCCAGGCCCAGGGCCAGCTGGCGAAGGACAGAGCCACCCTGGCTAACGCCCAGCGCGATCTGGCTCGCTATCAGCAGCTGGTTAAAACTAACCTCGTCTCCCGTCAGGAGCTGGATGCCCAGCAGGCGCTGGTGAGCGAATCCCAGGGCACCATCAAAGCGGATGAAGCCTCGGTTGCCAGCGCCCAGCTGCAGCTGGACTGGAGCCGCATCACCGCCCCAATTGATGGCCGCGTGGGCCTGAAGCAGGTCGACATCGGCAACCAGATCTCCAGCGGCGACACCACTGGTATCGTGGTGATCACCCAGACCCACCCTATCGATCTGGTCTTTACCCTGCCGGAGAGCGATATCGCCACGGTGGTGCAGGCGCAGAAGGCCGGGCAGACCCTCAGCGTTGAGGCCTGGGACCGCACCAACAAGCAGAAGCTGAGCGACGGCACGTTGCTGAGCCTCGACAACCAGATCGACACCACCACCGGCACCATCAAGCTAAAGGCCCGCTTTACCAACCAGGATGATGCCCTCTTCCCTAACCAGTTCGTTAACGCCAGGATGCTGGTCTCTACCGAGCAGAATGCAGTGCTGATCCCGACCGCTGCGCTGCAGATGGGCAACGACGGCCACTTCGTCTGGGTACTGAACGAGCAGAACAAAGTGAGCAAGCACACCGTGACCCCAGGCATTCAGGACAGCCAGCAGGTGGCGATCAGCGCCGGGCTGTCGGCAGGTGACCGTGTAGTCACTGACGGCATCGACCGCCTAACCGAAGGTGCGCAGGTTGAAGTGGTAACGGCCCAGAGCGCCGACGCCGCTCCTGCCGCGCAGGCGAAAACCCACGGCACACGCGCCGCACAGGGAGCCGGTTCCTGATGCAGGTGTTACCTCCCAGCGCTACCGGCGGCCCGTCCCGCCTGTTTATTCTGCGTCCGGTCGCCACCACCCTGATGATGGTGGCGATCCTGCTGGCCGGGATCATCGGCTACCGTTTTCTGCCGGTCTCCGCCCTGCCCGAGGTGGACTACCCCACTATTCAGGTGGTGACCCTCTACCCTGGCGCCAGCCCGGACGTAATGACCTCTGCGGTCACCGCGCCCCTTGAGCGCCAGTTTGGCCAGATGTCTGGCCTCAAGCAAATGTCCTCCCAAAGCTCCGGCGGTGCGTCGGTGGTGACGCTCCAGTTTCAGCTAACGCTGGGGCTGGACGTTGCCGAGCAGGAGGTGCAGGCCGCAATCAACGCCGCCACCAACCTGCTCCCCTCCGATCTGCCCAATCCGCCGGTCTACAGCAAGGTCAACCCGGCGGATCCGCCGATCATGTCGCTGGCGGTCACGTCGACTGCGATGCCGATGACCCAGGTCGAGGACATGGTCGAGACCCGGGTGGCACAGAAGATCTCCCAGGTCTCCGGCGTCGGGCTGGTCACGCTTTCCGGCGGCCAGCGTCCGGCCGTGCGGGTGAAACTTAATGCCCAGGCTATTGCCGCGCTCGGGCTGACCAGCGAAACCGTGCGCACCGCGATCAACAACAACAACGTTAATTCGGCGAAGGGTAGTCTCGACGGCCCAACGCGGGCGGTGACCCTTTCCGCGAACGATCAGATGCAGTCCGCCGAAGATTACCGCCGCCTAATAATCGCCTACCAGAACGGGGCGCCGATCCGCCTCGGCGACGTGGCAACCATCGAACAGGGCGCGGAGAATAGCTGGCTGGGGGCGTGGGCCAACAAGCAGCAGGCGATTGTGATGAACGTCCAGCGCCAGCCGG
>NZ_DAMACX010000028.1:0-56366 GCF_031998825.1 Pseudescherichia sp. | reverse complement strand
GCTACCGTTCATGATCCTGCCGGTGCAGGCGGCGCTGGAGCGACTTCCGCCGTCGCTTCTGCAGGCCTCGGCGGATCTCGGCGCGCGTCCGGCGCAGACCTTCCGCCACGTGGTGCTCCCCCTGGCGATCCCCGGCGTGGCGGCAGGGTCAATCTTCACCTTCTCCCTGACCCTTGGCGACTTTATTGTTCCGCAGCTGGTGGGTCCGCCCGGCTTCTTCATTGGCAACATGGTCTACTCCCAGCAGGGGGCGATTGGCAACATGCCGATGGCGGCGGCGTTTACGCTGGTTCCCATCGTTTTGATTGCCCTCTATCTGGCGCTCGTGAAGCGCCTGGGAGCGTTCGATGCACTCTGATCGCGCACCGCTGCTACTGAAAATAGCCGCCTGGGGCGGGGTGGTTTTTCTTCACTTCCCGCTGCTGATCATCGCTATCTATGCCTTTAATACCGAAGATGCCGCCTTCAGCTTTCCGCCCCAGGGCCTGACGCTGCACTGGTTCACTGTGGCAGCAGTGCGGAGCGATATTCTCGATGCGGTGACACTGTCACTGAAAGTGGCGGCGCTGGCGACCCTGGTGGCGCTGATACTTGGCACGCTTGCTGCTTGTGCTCTCTGGCGCAGCCAGTTTTTTGGCAAGAGTGCTATCTCACTGCTGCTGCTGTTGCCCATCGCGTTGCCGGGCATCGTGACCGGGTTGGCGCTGCTGACCGCATTTAAAACAGTAGGGCTGGAGCCAGGATTTCTGACCATCGTGATTGGCCATGCCACTTTCTGCGTGGTGGTGGTCTTTAATAACGTTATTGCCCGCTTCAGGCGTACCGCCTGGAGCATGGTGGAGGCATCAATGGATCTGGGAGCCAATGGCTGGCAGACCTTTCGCTACGTGGTGCTGCCGAATCTTGGCTCGGCGCTACTGGCGGGCGGGATGCTGGCCTTTGCCCTGTCGTTTGATGAGATCATCGTGACCACCTTTACTGCCGGACACGAGCGCACCCTGCCGCTGTGGCTGCTGAACCAGCTGGGCAGGCCGCGCGAAGTGCCCGTCACCAACGTGGTGGCTCTGCTGGTAATGCTAGTGACAACCCTCCCCATTTTGGGTGCCTGGTGGCTGACCCGCAGAGGCGAGAACGCCTTTGGCAATGAGAAATAATTGACCCTCAAACAGGATATGATTATGCAAGATCAACTGTTAATTAATGGCGAACTGGTAAGCGGCGAAGGTGAAAAGCAGGCGGTCTACAATCCCGCCACCGGTGAGGTGCTGCTGGAGATTGCCGAAGCGTCTGCCGCTCAGGTGGACGCCGCCGTGCAGGCTGCCGATCGTGCCTTTGCCGAGTGGGGCTATGCGACGCCGAAAGTCCGCGCCCAGGCGCTGCTCGATCTCGCCCAGGCAATTGAGGATAACGCCGAGGCGCTGGCCCAGCTGGAGTCCCTCAACTGCGGCAAGCCGCTGCACTGCGTGATTGGGGATGAGATCCCTGCCGTAGTTGACGTCTTCCGCTTCTTTGCCGGGGCGGCGCGCACCCTCAACGGCCTGGCGGCGGGTGAATATCTGGAGGGACACACCTCGATGATCCGCCGCGATCCGGTGGGCGTAGTGGCATCGATTGCGCCCTGGAACTATCCGTTGATGATGGCCGCCTGGAAGCTGGCTCCTGCGCTGGCCGCGGGCAACTGCGTGGTGATTAAGCCGTCGGAAATTACCCCGCTCACCGCCCTGAAGCTGGCGGAGCTGGCGAAGGATATCTTCCCGGCTGGTGTACTCAACGTGCTGTTTGGTCGGGGTAAGACCGTGGGCGATCCGCTCACCGGCCACGAGAAGGTACGGATGGTCTCCCTGACCGGCTCGATTGCCACCGGAGAGCATATCATCGGCCATACCGCATCGTCGGTGAAGCGCACCCATATGGAGCTAGGCGGCAAAGCACCGGTCATTGTCTTTGACGATGCCGACCTCGATGCGGTGGTGGAAGGGGTGCGTACCTTTGGCTACTACAACGCGGGCCAGGACTGTACCGCCGCCTGCCGCATCTATGCTCAGAAGGGTATCTACGATGCGCTGGTAGAGAAGCTGGGCGCGGCGGTGGCAAGCCTGAAGATGGGCGCGCCGGATGATGAGAGCACCGAGCTGGGACCGCTCAGCTCTGCAGCGCATCTGGAGCGGGTCACGCAGGCAGTGGAGGCGGCGAAAGCGCTGGGGCATATCAGCGTCGTGACCGGGGGCGCGAAACGCGACGGCGCGGGCTACTATTTCCAGCCGACGCTGCTGGCAGGGGCCAGGCAGGAGGATGATATCGTCCAGCATGAAGTGTTTGGTCCGGTGGTGAGCGTGACCGCGTTTGATGATGAAGAGCAGGTGCTGGGGTGGGCTAACGACTCCCGGTACGGGCTGGCCTCATCGGTCTGGACCCGCGACGTGGGCCGGGCGCACCGGCTAAGCGCCCGTCTGCAGTACGGCTGCACCTGGGTCAACACCCACTTTATGCTGGTGAGTGAGATGCCGCACGGCGGGCAGAAGATGTCCGGCTACGGCAAGGATATGTCGGTCTACGGCATCGAGGACTACACCGTGATTCGGCATGTGATGATTAAGCACTAGGGTAGGTTTAGGTGGCTGAAACAGCAAGGGATGCCGTTCCAGCCACAGTTTATCTTTTATTCTGGCCGCTAACGGACGACACTGGGCCATAGGCAAGATTAAACTTCGGAGGGTTCAATAAGTTCATACTTTTTAGGTCATTAATCATGAATTTTTGCCGTGGCGAGCAAACCATAGCCGACAACGATATAACCTGTTCAATCAATCTTGAATTGGGCATGTTGTTATTCCCCCTGTGAGAGTAGCTCCACGCTATCACTCTTGTGCGGCAATGTCATCAGCCAAAGATGACATTACGATTATCTCTTTTTGCACCTTGAATCTAAATTCCGTCAACATCTTATCTATTTCTCTAAGATCTTCTGTTAGTTGTACGTTATCCGTAAAGTCCTCTATTTGAAGATTGAGATCGTTTCTAAGCGTATTAATACCTATAAATCGCCCATGTGAATGCCCGCGCCTGTTATCGCTAAGAGCCACTGCGATATCTTCGGCCCTGGCGATTTTATCTTCCTGGGTTACAGGTGCTTGAGTGGTTTCTCGTACGTTCCAGTTACGAAATTTGTATTCAACAAGCCATTTCTTTAACAGATCTTTAGACAGCTCCCTGGCTTGCTCGTAGCGTCTGAGCTGGGCTAAATCTAAGTTATTAAGCATCATTAATTCAGCCTGCGTAACCTGTCCGGTATGCGATTTGTTAATAACTTCCTCGACTTTATCCAGGTATCCAAGAGCAGGTACCCACTTACCGTCAGGTGACTGGACCTGTGGATCAATCGGACCCAGCGAAGAAGCATAATCCATATAAATTTTATCACCAGACATGCACCAAATCGTACCAGCAGACATGGCATAGTTAGGGACAATAAAATAGACCTCCTGATAAAAATGCCTGGTTATTTCAACCATTTTTTCTACAGACTCGACAGAGCCACCGCCAGTAGAAAGTATTATGACAAGAGAGCTTCTCTGTTTCCTTTTTGCTGCCCGGCCAATGCCTTCAAGTACCGGTTGATAGATCTGTTTAGCCCATTCTGTAATTCCTCCATAGTACACAATGACATCTGAGTCTGGAAAGTGAACGTTTTTTAATTCATCAATTTTAAAAGCGATAAAGCCTTCAATTGTGTCATCTATATTGCTCAAAATACTCTCCGCAAATATCATGATTATAAATATTATTTAAATGAATGTGATTGGCAGGCTGAGGTCGCTGGTATTCAGGAGGGTTATATATATTTAGGGCCTCACCCTAACTGCTATGCCGATAATAGGGTTTGTTTAAATTAGCGCAAGTTGATCTTTGTGAACCAGGCACTTGCTCGAGAGTTTCTTTAAAAAATACCCTTTTGCTCGTTAGTGGACCAAAACTGCACCGCCGCCTGCCTGCTTTGCTCTTCTTTTCGCCTTTCGCCCCCGACATAATCGACATGTCCGGTTTCCCTCACTTGCGCAGGGATAAAGCTTGATTTACATCAATAAAAAATGCATATTGCGCGCGTTTTATTCTATTTTGAGCAAATGTCGGCTATGACCCTATACCAAAAAATGCTGGTCTTCTACGCCGTGATGGCGACGATCTGTGCACTCATCACCTGGTTTCTGTCAAAGGATCGCAAGCGGATCCGCTTCCTGTGCGCGTTTCTGATCGGCTCAACCTGGCCGATGAGCTTCCCGGTGGCGCTGCTGATTTCACTGTTCTAAGCGAACAGGTGTAAAGAGATTTCCCCGGCGCGCGCTGCGCCACCGGGGGACAGCTGTCAGGGCAGAAGCGCCCGCAGCGTTTCGCGCTGGGCATCCGTCACGTCAGACGGGTGCTGATAACCAATGTTCTCGTTGCTGCGGGTATAGAGCGCCACCAGCCAGTCATAGACGTAGCGGGTAGCGGCATGAACCGGCTGCTCCCCCAGTCTGGTCAGTCTGCCTTCGGTGTGGGCAGGCGCGTCGGTGCTGAAGATCGCGCTGCCTTTCTGGATGCGGCTGGCCGGACGCTGGCTTACCGCGACGTCGGCATAGCCAAGCCAGGCGATCAGGTTGCCAATGGCCGCATGCAGCTGCGCTGCGCAGGCGTTATCCCGCTGCATCAGCGTTTGCAGCTGCCCGGCAAGATCGAGGCGGTAGCTGGTGGTAATGATGGTGTCTGCCACCTGGCGTAGCGCCGCAGGAGTCATGCCCAGCCGGTTGGCGCTCTCCGCGCTGCGGCTCCACTGGCGCAGGTGGTTTACCCACATGGCATGCGCCTGTTGACCCGCATCCCGCGCAGCGCTGGCGCGCTCCGGCGTCTCCTGCGCATCGGCAAAGAGATCGATCGCCTCGTTAAACAGGCCGCTCACCTTCTCCTCTCGCGGCAGCTGCACCTTCCACAGGGCGTCAAACTGCTTCATCTCCGGCAGCAGACCCTCTAATAGCTCACCGTGGCGTCCGGCCTGACCCTGTAACTCGCGGATGGTCGCCTCAGCGCGTGCGCGGCGGGCATCGGCATCTTCCGTCAGCGGCAAGAGCAGGGGCTGCATCAGATCGCGCAGCGTCTGGTGATGGCGCTCGCGGAGGGCGTTCAGTCGGCTAACGCGCAACGACGGCGCGGTGGCCTGGGAGAGCCACTCAATCAGCCGTTGCAGGCTGCTGGCGTCCAGCGCCTGCAGAGTTCCCCAGCGCTGGCCGGGCTTGCCCAGCAGCTGCTGGACGGTTTCGTCCAGGTTTAGCGAGGTGGTAAACCGCGCATCCTGTGGCGTAATCGCCCATACCAGCCCCGGCAGCGCCGTCTCCTGGCCCGACTGCGTCTCCTGCACCCAGTTCAGCAGAGCTTTGGCCGTCGCGGCGGTTTCACTGCGCTGCGGCGTGGCGTTGCAGATCATCAGTACGTCCGGCTGCAGCTGCTGACGATAGCGCTCCAGCAGCCAGCGGCATTTGCTGTGCCATAGCGGGCGCTCAGGCAGCGCCGCCGGGCAGGGAATATCCACAATATCGACCCCGTCCAGCACGCCTTTATCGATGCAAAGCACCAGCTCGCAGGCCAGCAGCGACAGGGTGGCGAGAGGAATGCTCACCGCGTTTTGCAGCGCGTCTTTTGACAGAGGATGAACCACCACTTCAGCCTGCGCTTCAATGCTCCCTGCCGCCAGCGGGTTTAAAAAGCCCTCGGTCGGCAAGGCAAAGTTATCTACCAGCAGGCTTAGCGGTGCGGCCAGCTCGGCGGCGTTGCCGGTCTGGTGCAGAACGTGCGCCAGAGCCAACCACTGCTGGGTCAGCTCCTGCTGCTCACCCCACAGCAGCGACCAGGCGCTGGCCCGGGCGCGCAGGTCCAGGGAGGGGATCAGAGTGGCGAACTGGTGCCACAGGCCATCATCGATCTGCTGCTTTGCGGCAGGCACGGTGGTACGCCAGAACGCGGCGACAGAGGCCACCTCTTCAGCGGTGATGCCTGCCACCGGGTGCGGCTGACGCAGCCCGCGCCAGCGGTTAAGGCGATCTTCAATCACCGCCCGGTCGACGAGATGACGTTCCTGCTGTCCGGCGGCATGGGCAATAAATACCTGTACCAGCTCGGCCTCGCTAATCAGACGCAGACGCAGGGGAAATGCATCGTCAACGCGCTGATCTTGGGTCGTGAAGCGCAGCGCCATTCCGGTAAGGGCATGGCCAGGATTGATATGGCTCAGGTAGTCGAAGCTCTTCTCTCCGGCCTTAACGTTCACCCGGCCGCTGCCGCTGCTGCACAGGGCGGTAAGCAGGTGGGCCTTTGCCGCCTGGGCGTGGCCGTAGAGGCCTACGGTGCGGGGCTGGTTAGCCGCGCGCGCCAGCACGCTCTCATGAGCGGCCGCCGCGGTCAGGCGCAGCAGCAGGGCGTCGGCATCATCGTTAAGCAGCGGAGCGTGCTGGCGGGTCTCATCTATCCATGCCATTAATGCCTGGGAGGTTTTGCTCAGATCTCTCATTTCAGGTACACGCTCCCGCTGTCAATCCAGTAGTGGCTGCCGCTGTGGCGGCGATCGGCCAGGGTATTCAGTTTAAATGTTAATGCATCGGCAGCTACCGGCGTACCGTCCTGCAGCCAGGCCTCACTCAAGGTGAAGGCTTCCGGCCCAAGCGCTTTGCTGCCGCCGGTCAGGGCCAGCCGCACGTTGAGCACCCCGTCTCCGGCGATGGCTTTCGCCAGCTCCGGCGAGTTGATGCTCAGGGTATAGAGCGGCGTGGCGGGCCAGCGGGCGTTGGCCAGCTGACGGAAGCCCAGCGTGACGTTGCCACGCAGCGGGAAGTGCAGGCGGGCATCCAGCTTCGCCCCTGACCTGTCCAGGTCGATATCCTCGTACCAGACGTTCTCTTCGCGCAGGGTATTGACCACGTTATCGAGCACGCCAAGATAGCGCACGGTGGAGTAGGCCCCGATATCCGCCGCTTTAAAGTTGAAGCGCGGCAGGCGCAGATCCAGCGCCAGGCTGCACAGCATCGCCCCGACGGCGGCGGTAGATTTCGGGTTGCCGATCCGCCCCTGCTGGTTAAAGGGATACCACTCATGCACCCGGTACTTGTCGAGCCACACCATGCGGTTGACCGGCACCGGCTGTAGATGACGGATCAGCGCCTGTACGCCCGGCAGACAGCCCGGACGCCCGGTAACCAGCAGTACGTCACAGGCGTAGTGGGAGATGGCTTCACACACCGCATGGATCGGCGCGGTGAGGGTAAACTGCCCGCCGAGCATCGCCGCCTGCAGATCGCTGAAGTTTACCTGCAACGGCACGGCGAAGAGGTCGAACTCAGCAGAGCCGGCAGGCAGGGCGTGATCGATCGCCTGCTTCAGGTAGCTCATGACGTTGCGCGTCGGCTGCTGGGTAAGCAGTTCGCCAAAGGTGGCGTGCAGCCCCGCCAGCGGATCGTTGATGTCGCTGCGCTCCCAGGCCGACAGGATCGCATGCCCAATTGGCATAAAGAGCTGGAGCGTCGTCTGCTGGCGCAGTACTGCCTGGGTGTCGATGCGGCCGGAATCGCCGAACAGCGTCGCCATCAGCGCGGCGGCGTCGGCAATGCCCGATTTTTGCAGCTGGGTTTGCAGAGCGGGCAGCACGCAGCGCTGGATAACATCCAGAAGAATGTCGTCGCCTGCCACCTTAAACCCTTCCCGGAACAGCAGGTGTGGGGTGATCTTGACGTTGCTGCCGGTGCCGTCATCCAGCTGGTAGTGGACAATGGCCATGTCGGTGGTGCCGCCGCCGATATCAATCGACGCGACCCGCAGGGCGCGACCTGGTTTTTCATCCGGTGCGCCGGTGCGGTCCGGGCGGGCGAGGGAGGCAAAAAAGGTCTCCGTCTGCCCGGCGTAGTGGGAGATCGCTTCGTTATAGAGCCAGACCAGCTGGCCGCAGCTGGCCTCGTCCCACTCCATCTGGATCTGCGGGACGGGCACCACGCTCTTATCGCGCTGTTTGCTGCTGGAGAAATCCTCATCCTGCGGGTGCCAGCCCATCGCTTTCCAGACCAGGGCGATGGCTTCAAACATGCGGCGGCGGAAGATCTCCCGCTCCTGCTTCGGCATCGCCGAGGGCAGGGTCAGGATAATGGTACGCAGCTGGCGCGGCGAGGCCGGGAAGCCGAGACGCAGACGCGTCGCCACGCTGTTGATCTGTCCCAGGGCCTGGGCCAGCAGCTCGCACAGCATGTGAGTCATCAGGGTGCTGCGGCTGTACTGAGGAGAGAAGACCGGCAGACGCTCATCCAGCGGCAGGGTGTAGAGCGGCTGGCCGTCATCGTTCATCAGGTTCATCAGCGGGAAAGCGGTCGCTAACGGCTCGCGCTGGGACTTGCTGTTCATCTGGCTAAAGCGCCAGTCCTGTAGTACCGGGGTCTCATCCCACAGGTAGCGGCGCGGGCTGGAGATGCCGCTGTTGCCTTCGGTGCCCAGACGCTGCATCGCCAGCTTGCGGGCCTCGTCGCCGACGCGGACGATTGAGGGCCAGACGAAGGCGTCTTCGCGCCCGCTCTCCACCGAGAAGTGCTGTTTGCCGAAGCGCGCCTCGGAGAACTCCAGCCGGCTGGTGAACATCGGCTCGTTCAAAAACTGCGGCTCGCTCAGGGAGCGCACCTGCAACTCCGCCGTCTGGCGCAGGCCATCGTTAGCATCGCCCTGATCTTCAATAATGACGCCGCAGGTGTGGGTGTTGCCGACGTCGAGGATCAGATCCACCGGAATGGCCGGGGTGCTCAGGGTATGGGTAACGATTTTAACTTCTGGAACGGTCAACTGCTCGCCCAACAGCGTGAGCAGGTTGAGCCAGTGGGCCTGGTACTCAAAGCCGCGCAGGGCCTGAGCAATATCCCGCTCGCTGCGGTTTTCGACGCTGGTGGCGTAGTGCAGGAACGCCTCGCGCAGCCAGCCGTCAATCCAGGTCTGGTCGAGAAAATCAAACACCTCATCGTCGCGCCACGCCAGCGCAAAACGGGTGCCGTTAAGGATGTCATTGGTGGCCGGAGCCAGCGCCGCAGGAGAGAGATCGTTGATTTGGCTGTCCAGCGCCAGGGTAACGCGGTGGGTGTTGCCTGCGCTGTCCGGCTCGGCCAGCTTGCGGATCTGTACCCTGGCCCAGTTATCCGGACCTTCCACGAAGGTACGCGGTGGGTTAAAGCGCAAGAAAGGTATCGGTAGCCAGACGCCGTCCAGTACCGCCAGCGACTCCAGCAGCGGCAGGGTGCTCTCCGGCTTAACCACCTCGGGCTGGCCGCCGTCGCGCCCAGGCAGCGTATAGCGGTTGTTAATCAGATCGTAATCGAGGCGCAGCAGCGGACCGTTAGCCGTTTTGCGGACAAAGCGTCCGCTCTGTAACGAGGCCTGCGGCGTCAGGCCAAAGTCGAGGAACTGCACGCCGCTGTTGGCAATCAGCGTGACGCTCTGTTTGTAATCGCAAAGATTAACCAGCATAAGATCAGGAACCTGTTTTTCTGAACGTCAACGGGACAATGGTTTTGGCATCATACCGGGCTGTGCACTGAGCAACGTCGCTGGTGCCTGCGGTGCAGGCGATCTCCGGCATTGGGTAGCGGGAGCCATCGCTGCAGCGCGCGTGACCGCGGCTTTTAATCATCAATACGCCGGTGTCGTGCAGGCCGGAGAAGAGCTCGGCCCGGCAGACAATATTTTTCCCCTGCACCAAGCGGGCGGTGCCTTTGTTATTCTGGATCTGGAAGCGCAGCGTAGGCGGCTTACCGGTGACTTCATCTTTAATATCCAGCATCACGCGCCAGCTGCCGTTGAGAAAACGGGTGCTGCCCGCTTTGACCTGGTTGGCATCCATCACCAGCGCGTCTTTGGGAATAGCGGTAATAGTCGGCTCGCTGGATTTCTCCACCACCGGCGCGGGCGGTGCTTTGGCCGCAACTACCTCAGCCTGATGCAGCGGCAGCGACGCGGTCAGCACCGGCGCAGGCTCTACGCTGAGAGGGGCGGGCGCGATGGCCTGCGGAGCAGCGGGTTTCGCGGCGGCTGTGTTTGCGACTGGAGTAGGTTCACTCCCCGCAGGCTTCTGCGGCCAGAGCAGCGGGGCGGCAACGGCGGCGACCACCACGGCGGCTACCGGCAGCGCCCACAGGCCATAGCGGCGCTTGTTAGTTGCTGGGGTAGCCTCAACGGCAGCAGCGGGAGCAACCGATACAGGCTGGGGTTCAGGCTGCGGCGGTCCGGGAGGCTGTTGGGTGGTTATCTCCGGCACGGCGACCAGCAGCGGCTCATCGGCTCTGCTGAAGGTTGCCACGGCCGGCGCGTCCTCTTCCTCGTCGCGCTCTTCCGGCATAACGATAGCCGGGGCGGGCGGCTCCTCTTCCCGCAGGCAGGCAAGAACGTCCTCGCGTGCGCTCTCATTGAGATCAACAAAGCCCCAGAAGGTAATCACCGGCTTGCCATCCACCAGGAAGACGTGGTTCACGCCGGGAAACTGCAGCGCTTTCGCCAGCAGGGAGCCAAACAGCTGCTGGGCCGTTTTCGGCGACTGCAGGCTTTTCCGGCTTAGGGCCGCGGCGCTGTCGAGTGTGCTCTCCAGAAAGCGCAGGGCACGGAAGCGAGACTCGTCGTCTGCCGCTTTCCAGCTTACCGCCCGGCCCTCAACGGGGGAGTACCAGTCCACCCGATCGCCGTCGTCGTTGATCTGCGGTATGGCGAGGCAGTCCACCATCGCCTGCTGTTTACGCAGACGCAACGCTTCACGAATTTGCAATGCCGAATCAAAGACGGCCTGGCCGCCGCCGCCAACGGCCTGAAAATCATCCAGATCGCCGCTGCGCAAGAGAGTTTTTGCCACGTTTTCATCCCATAGACTTCTTCACGCCTCTACTTTACGAAATGTAATAGCAAGCAAACGGTGGAAGAGAGGCTAAAAGCGGTGAATTCTCGTGGCATTGCACAGACGCTTTTCGCTTGACGTTTCAGGAATGACTTAAGGCAAACTAAACGGTGGGGAAAGGCGAAGAAATCAGCAAATTCAGCTGCTTTGGCATAACCTGATAGTGATTCGTTATTTGCCTCTCTTTGGCTGCTATGCTGAGATCACGTTTCAATAAAATAATAAGGTTTTAATTATGTTTTCAGGAAATCTGTCTACCGGCAAAACGCTGCTCGCGCTGGCGCTCAGCACGCTTATACCCACCAGCGCGGCCTGGGCGGCGGCAAAAGATACCATCATTTACTGCTCCGAAGCCTCTCCGGAATCCTTTAACCCGCAGATCGCCAGCTCTGGCCCCAGCTTTGTCGCCAGCTCGCAGACGCTCTACAACCGTCTGATCAACTTCGACCCGGTAAAGAATACGCCGGTGCCGTCGCTGGCCACCAGCTGGACGATCTCCCCGGACGGTAAAACCTATACCTTCACTCTGCGCCAGGGCGTTAAATTTAACAGCAATAAATTTTTCAAGCCGACCCGCGACTTTAACGCCGATGACGTGATCTTCTCGGTGCTGCGTCAGAAAGATGCTAACCATCCCTATCACAACGTCTCTCAGGGTAACTACGAATACTTCAACGATGTCGGCCTCGACAAGCTGATCAAAGAGGTGAAGAAGGTCGATGACTACCACGTCCAGTTTGTGCTGAACGAACCGAACGCTGCATTCCTTGCCGACTGGGGCATGGACTTCGCCTCGATCCTCTCTGCGGAATACGCTGACGCAATGCTGAAAAAGGGCACGCCGGAGAATGTCGATACCTGGCCAATCGGTACCGGTCCGTATGCGCTCCAGCAGTATAATCGTGACGCGCTGATCCGCTATATCGCGAACCCGAACTACTGGGACGGTGAGGTCCCGACGAAGCATCTGATCTTCTCTATCACGCCAAACGTTGAGACGCGGCTGGCGAAGCTGCAAACCAACGAGTGCCAGATCATTCCTGCGCCGTCTCCGGTTCAGTTCGACGTGATCAAAAAGAACAAGGATCTGGCTCTGCACTCGGTGGATGCGTTGAACGTCGGCTATCTGGCATTCAACACCGAGAAAAAACCGTTCGATAACGTGCTGGTGCGCCAGGCGCTGAACTATGCCACCGATAAAAACGCTATTGTTAACGCCGTCTTCTTAGGCTCCGGCACGGTAGCAAAATCGCCGCTGCCGCCGAACATGCTTGGCTTTAATAAAGACCTTAAGGATTACCCCTACGATCCAGAGAAGGCCAAAGCGCTGCTGAAACAGGCGGGTCTGGAGCAGGGCGCGGAGGTCACGCTGTGGTCAATGCCGGTCCAGCGTCCCTATAACCCGAACTCGAAGCGTATTGCCGAGATGATCCAGAGCGACTGGGCGAAGGTAGGCGTAAAGGCCAAAATCGTCTCCTACGAGTGGGGCGAATACCTCTCCGGGATGCGCAAAGGCGAGCATGACTCGGCGCTGTTTGGCTGGATGTCCGACAACGGCGATCCGGACAACTTTGCCGACGTGCTGCTGGGCTGCGACAGCATTGAAACCGGCTCCAACGCCGCACGCTGGTGTGATAAAACCTATGATGGGCTAGTGAAAAAAGCGAAGCTGACCTCCGTGCCGGAGGATCGCGCTAAGCTCTACTCTCAGGCGCAAGAGGTGTTCTATCAGCAGGCGCCGTGGATCGCCCTGGCAAACGGTAAAACCTTCTATGCCACCCGCAGCAACGTATCCGGGTATAGTGTTAGCCTGATGGGCAGTGATTTCTCAAAAGCCAAAATCAACTAACAGACACAGGAGAGGATATGTCGCATTTGGAAGAGGTTGTCGCACGCGTAGATGCCGTTATCAAGGAGAGCGTGATTGCGCATATGAACGAGCTGCTGGTCGCGCTCAGCGATGACGCAGCGCTGAGCCGGGACGATCGCTACGCCCAGCAACAGCGCCTGCGCAACGCCATCGCCCACCACGGACGGCACCACAAGGAAGAGCTGGAGGCGCGCCGGGAGCAGCTCACCAAAGATGGCGTTATTCTCTAACCGTAAACGCCGGGCGGCGCAGACGCTTGCCCGGCCTACGCCACTACGCAATTACCACTGGCGTCTGGCCACTAACCACGCGCCAATCACCAGCAATACCGCTCCGCATACCGGGCCGATCAGCGCCCTAAGCGGTACGCCGTGGCTTTTCACCAGATCCATCACCAGACCGCCAATCAGCTGGCTAGCGACCAGCACCGCAATAGTCGTGGCCGCCCCCACATACTGATAGCCGCTAATGCTGGCAAAAACAAAAAATGAACCGAGCAGGCCGGGGATCAGCGTCCACCAGCGCACCGTTGCCGCCAGCTCGCTAAACCCGGCCAGGCCATATTTCATCAGCAGAATTGAGACAAAGAGGACAATACCCACCAGCGAGTTGAGCAGCATCGCAATCAACACGGTGGAGGAGGACTGGGTGATGCGCACCATCAGCGTGTTTTGTACTACCAGCCCGATACCCGCTGCGGCCAGGAACAGCAGGGTCAACGACGAGTTCATGCGATAGCGTCCGGTTCGCTGCGATCGTCCAGCTGCAGCTGCATAAAGGTGAGATCAAGCCAGCGACCAAACTTGGTGCCGACCTGCGGCATCTGGGCGGTGGTCACAAAGCCCAGCTTCTCATGCAGATGAATAGAGGCCGCGTTCTGCGATTCGATCCCGGCAACCATCACGTGCTTACCGATGCGTTTTGCCTCCTCAATCAGGCGGACCATCAGCGCCTGGCCCAGACCTTTCCCCTGATGATCCGGGTGAACATAGACCGAGTGCTCTACCGTGTGGCGGAAGCCGTCGAAGGCGCGCCAGTCGCCGAAGGCCGCGTAACCAGTGATCTCACCGTTCTCTTCGCTGACCAGTACCGGGTAGCCCATGAGGGTACGGGCCTCAAACCAGGCGATACGGTTGTCAGCGTCAACGGTCTGGTCGTTCCAGATAGCGGCAGTGTGGAGAACGGCGTGATTGTAGATAGCAGCGATAGCGGCGCAGTCGTCTTTGTCCGCGTAGCGAATGGTCATGCTTAAAACCTCAGAGAATATGCACGGAATAGTCTGTTATGAATACTATTACATGACGCAGAATGTCAAAGCAAAGAGAGACGTAAGACGCTACGCTGAAAGGATGTTTAACCGTCGAAGGAGACTACCGTGAGTCAAGAACAACAGCGTAACCGCCAGTGGCTACTGGCTTCCCGCCCGCATGGCGCGCCGGTTGCTGAAAACTTTCGCCTCGAAGAGAGCGATATTCCCACGCCAAAATCCGGCCAGCTGCTGCTGCGCACCGTCTATCTCTCCCTCGATCCCTACATGCGCGGACGCATGAGCGATGAGCCCTCCTACGCCGATCCGGTTAACATTGGCGACGTGATGTGCGGCGGGACGGTGAGCCAGGTGGTCACTTCTGAGCATCCGGATTATGCCGAAGGGGAGTGGGTTTTAGGCTACGACGGCTGGCAGGCGTATGCCATATCGAACGGCGAGGGGCTGGTCAAGCTGGACAAGAGCCTTGAGCACCCCTCCTGGGCGTTGGGCGTGCTGGGGATGCCCGGCTTTACCGCCTACATGGGTCTGCTGGACATTGGTCAGCCTAAATCAGGTGAGACGCTGGTCGTTGCGGCGGCAACCGGTCCGGTCGGCGCGACGGTTGGGCAGATTGGCAAGATCAAAGGCCTGCGGGTGGTGGGCGTCGCGGGCGGCGAAGAGAAGTGCCGTCACGCCGTCGAGACGCTGGGCTTCGACGCCTGTATCGATCATCACGCCGATGACTTTGCCGAACAGCTAAAAAACGCCTGCCCGCAGGGAATCGATGTCTATTATGAAAACGTCGGGGGCAAGGTGTTTGATGCGGTGCTCCCGCTGCTGAATACCGCTGCCCGGGTGCCGGTCTGTGGTCTGGTTAGCGGCTATAACGCCACCGATCTGCCGCCGGGACCGGATCGCCTGCCGCTGCTGATGGGCACGATTTTGAAGAAGCGTATCCGGATGCAGGGATTTATCATTACCCAGGATTACGGCGACCGTATCGACGAGTTTCAGCAAGAGATGGGTAAATGGGTTCAGGAGGGCAAAATTCACTATCGTGAGCAGATCGTTGATGGTCTGGAAAATGCGCCGGAAGCATTTATCGGTCTGCTGGAGGGTAAGAACTTCGGCAAGGTGGTCATTCGTGTAGCCAGCGACAAATAAGGTTAAGCAGCACTAAAATGCTTAATAAAAAATCAGGCAATTTTATCAATTATTGTCTTTAATTAAGCATAGCTACATCAGCGAAGCGTAAGTTTCGCTGATGTATATTAATATGCATAATTAATAACTTTTAGTTCTAACGTTTTGCGTTAATCCAATACCAGGCATCTCTATACCTACTATATCTTATGGTTCGTGTGCGAATAATCACACGATTGGGTGAAAAGTAATAAGTATTCGACAGGACATGAATATGCTTGATTTGGAAAAAGCGCAGCGTCTGAGCCTCACTCAGCAGGTTGAAGTTAGTTTAAAAAATGCATTAATCGTCGGTGCGCTCAAGCCAGGCGCACGGCTGATTACAAAAGAAATTGCTGACCAGCTCGGAACCAGTATTACCCCCGTGCGCGAGGCGTTATTACGTTTAGTCTCCTCGGGCGCGCTGCATGCCACTCCAGCGCAGGCTTTTTTGGTTCCGGAAGTGAGCCAGCAGACCCACCGTGAGATAACCGAAATACGTAAGCAGCTTGAATCAATGGCCGTCAGTGCTGCCTGCAGTAAAATGACCGATGAGAAACTTGGACAGCTGCGGCTGCTGGCTAATACCTTTAACGAAGCCAGACTGGGTGGGAACGTGGAACAGGCGTTGCAGGCCAATCGAAGCTTTCGCTTTCGCCTTTACGAATATGCTGAGATGCCGACGCTGCTATCGCTGATCGAGCAACTGTGGGTGCGCATTGGGCCTTGCTTTAATCACCTCTATCCGGTCTCTGAAGAGTTGGCTCACGGTCATCATGATTATGTTGATCTGCTGGATGCCCTGGAGAGGGGCGATAGCGATGCCAGCCAGAAGTCTATTCTTTGCGTCATTGATATGGGCGTGAACATTGTGCAACCGCAATTTAAAGGGGCACCTTAGCTCCTTTGGTAAGATTGCTTGTAACGGCTTCCCTGAGTAGTTTGCATCAGGGAAGCATCACCGTCACATTTTCACTATTCTCTCTGCCGATCGCGTTAATTACCCTCCGCCATTGCCGATAACCCTTTTATGCGCAGTTGGGCGCTAACATTTGCTTGGGCAAGGAGAGGGTATGTTTTTAAACCGGCGATTACGCGATATTACCATCAGCAAAAAACTGTCGGTGGGGTTTGGTCTGGTCCTGCTGCTGGTGGCAATGGCCACGATCCTTAGCGTTATGCGTTTTAAAGAGATCCGCAGCGTTTATGATAAAACTAACCTTATATATAATATTAATATTGAAGTATTTCAGGCCAAGATAAATCGGCTGAAATATTTTTATAGCGGCGATGAAAAATCGGGTCAGGCGCTGGCAAGCTATGTTAACCACGCCGCTGAGCTTACCGCCTCCGCGAAAGATCTTGCCTGGACCGAGGCTGAAACAGCGCTGCTCCATAGCCTTGAGACGCATCTTGGCGACTTCCAGACCAGCGTAAGCGCTATGCAGAGCGCCACCAACGCGCTCAATCCGCTGCGTGCCGCTGGAACCCAGGCGGGCAGCGTAGAGATGCAGCAGCTACAGGCCGCTGAGGATCGAGTCAAAGTTGCCGGGGATAACAGCAGCGCCGATATCAAACTCATTATCGCCTCCGTTAAGGCCCATAACGATGAGCTGGCCTACAGCTCCAGCACCGTGACCGCCGTGATTGGCGGTGTAGCCATTCTGATCGGCATTATTGTCTCATGGTGGGTGATCCGTCAGATTACCCGGCCGGTGCAGCACAACCTGAGACTGGCGGAGCGCATTGCCAGCGGCGATCTCAGCTCGGTAATAGAGGTTCAGGGCGGCGACGAACTGGGTAAACTCACCGGGGCGATGGCGAAGATGAATCTCCGCCTGCGGGAGATGATCCACGAGGTGCGCAGCAGCGTCGCCCAGGTCTCCCACGCGGCCAGCGAGATAGCCGATGGCAATACCGATCTCTCCTCCCGTACCGAGCAGCAGGCGGCGGCGGTGGTGCAGACTGCCGCCAGCATGGAGGAGCTAACGGCGACGGTCAGGAACAATGCCGATAACGCCCGCCATGCCAGCAAACTGGCCGCCGAGGCCTCCAGCACCGCCAGCCAGGGCGGCAGCGTCATGCGCGACGTGGTCAATACCATGGGCGACATTCACGCCAGCTCGCAAAAAATTGCTGATATTACCGCGGTGATCAACAGCATTGCCTTCCAGACCAATATCCTGGCGCTGAACGCGGCGGTGGAAGCTGCGCGGGCGGGTGAACAAGGGCGGGGCTTTGCGGTGGTGGCCAGCGAGGTGCGCAGCCTCTCCCAGCGCAGCTCCCAGGCGGCAAAAGATATTGAACAGCTGATTGGCGAGTCGGTATCCCGCATCAGCACCGGCAGCGAGCTGGTGGCGAAGGCGGGGCAGACCATGGAGCAGGTGGTCGATGCGGTGACCCGGGTAAACGATATTATGGGTGAGATCTCCTCCGCGTCGGAAGAGCAGAGCCGGGGTATTGAGCAAATTGCCCGCGCGGTAGGCGAGCTGGACAGCACCACCCAGCAGAATGCCACCCTGGTCAGCGCCTCGTCGCTGGCGGCGGGATCGCTCGAAGAGCAGGCCCAGCTGCTGGCCCAGCTGGTGGCGGCGTTCCGTCTGGATCGGCCGGTAACAGCCTAAAAAAATGCCCGGCAGCGTTTAGGCTACCGGGCATCAGCAGAGACTAATAAGCGTTATTCGAAGCGGTACGCCACGGAGAGACCAACGCCGTAGTTACGACCCGGAGCCGGTTCGTAGTAGCGGCCGTTGGATTCGTTAACGATCACCGAACCGACATACTCTTTGTCGAACAGGTTATCAACGCGGCCAAACACGTCCAGCATCCAGTTGTTGTAGTTGAACTTATACCCGGTATTCAGACCCACGGTGGTGTAGGACGGCGCTTTCGCCGTGTTCTCATCGTTGGCTTCGATGTCGCTCATGTAGCGCATATCAGCCCCGGCGTACCAGCCGCTCTCCGGCACGTAGCCAAGGGAGGCAAAGCCCATGTTGCGGGCGATGCCCGGCATCCGGTTACCGTTGCAGTTGTCATCCCCGCAGACGTTGGTGCGGTAGGTGGCATCCAGATAGGTCCACGCCATCTTCACCCGCCAGTCGCCGGCAAACTGCTGGTCAAGGGAGAGCTCAGCACCCTGACGACGGGTTTTGCCGGCGTTTTTATAGGTGGTGCGTCCGCCGCTGCTGGTATCGGTCACGATCTCGTCATTGGTCATGGTCTGGAACAGCGCTGCGGTGAACAGGCCGTTGCCGACGCGAGTCTTACTGCCGATCTCATAGGTGTCGTTGGTCGACGGCTTGAGGTTGAAGTTCAGACCGCTCTGGTTGTTCGAGCGGTAGGAGAGCTCGTTGATGGTTGGCGTCTCGAAGCCACGGCCTGCGGCGGCGTAGACGTTCCAGGCATCGGTCACGGCATACTTCAGCGCACCGGCCGGGAGCCACTCATGGTAGCTCGCTTCGCCACTGTCGTCGCCGTTACCAGCGGTGATGTAGCGATCGTTGGAGTCAAACCACACCGAGCTGTAGCGTACCCCGGCATCCAGCGAGAGCTTATCAGTCAGCTGCCAGCGGGACTGCATATAGGGATCGGCGTTCCACATCAGGTTACGCTCGTTACGGCGCAGGTTACCCTTTTGACCATACGCCGGCGTGCTGCCATCCATCACGAAGTTTTCATAACCTTTACGATCTTCGCTCATGTTTTCGTAGTTCAGGCCGGTGGTAATGGTCACCGGCACCAGCAGCTCGCCACGGTGGGTCCAACGGGTATCGATCCCCTGATAGTGTCGACTTAGGTCGATAACCCCGCCCGCATGGGTCGGATTGAGCTGCGGCGCGCGCGGAATCGACTGGTACTGGGTGGTTTCGCGCTCGCCAGCGTACATCATCACGCTCAGGTCATCCTGCTCGCTCAGCTGACGCTCGTAGCGCAGGCCAGCCTGGGTCTGCTTGATGGTTTTACGGGTGTTGTACTGGTCGGCACGTGGAGCCTGGTGCGGATCCTGCTTCCACTCCTGCTCGGTCAGGCCGCCCGGATCGTCCGCTTTGATATCGACGCTGTTAAAGATCAGGCTCAGCTTGCTGACGTCATCGATACGCACGCCCAGTTTGGCGTTAGCGAGGTTCTTACGCGCGCCGCTGTGGTCGCGGTAGCCGCTGGTGATAAAACGGGTAGAGGAGACGGTGTAGTCCACGTCGCCTGCCTGGGTACCGTCTCCGGTCGCACCGGTGGCCTTCAGGCCGTAGCGCCAGCTGCCGTAGCTGCCGTAGTAGCTGCTGGCTTCAATAGTTGTGGGCTGCTGGCCGGTTTCGGTGGTGACGTTAACCACGCCGCCGGAGGCGTTACCGTACAGGGCGGAGAAGGGGCCGCGCAGAACTTCAACGCTCTCGACGCTATTGAGATCGATATTAGAGGTCTGACCCTGGCCGTCCGGCATGGTTGCCGGGATGCCATCGACATACATGCGAATGCCGCGCACGCCATAGGTGGAGCGGGAGCCAAAGCCACGCATAGAGAGCTGGAGATCCTGAGCGTAGTTCTGACGGTTCTGGATCTGCAACCCAGGCACGCCGGTAAGCGACTCGGAGAGGTTAACGCGTGGAGCAGCATGACGCATCTCTTCCCCGTTAACCACGCTGACGGCAGCGGGCGTATCCAGTTCGGATACGGTTTGCGGCGTGGCGCTGACGATCAGGGTCTGCTCTTCTGCGGCGAAAGCGTAGCCGCAGGCGGCTGGCAGCAGCAAAATGGGGAGTGTAGCGCGTGTAATAGCAGTGATTTTCATTAAAGGAACCGGTTAAATAAAACGAACCAAATGGAACATGTGTGCACATGTTACTGTTTTTGTAAAAATTATGAAAACGATAACGGCACGTAGTGTTAAGTGATGTATCAGGGTGTGTATGGAGAAATTATGGAGATTATGGCCAGGCTGGCAAGAAAGACTCTACATTTAATAAAATAATGATTATTATTCGCATTTGTAACATACGAATGGGTAAGTTAATCAAAGGGAGTCGTCATGTTTTTACGTCAATTAAGCTCGCCGCGCCTGCGTGGTTCACTGTTCCTCGGGTCACTGCTGCTGGCAGGGACGTTTAACGCCAGCGCGGCGGAGGAGATGCTGCGTAAGCCGGTGGGTAAGGGCGCATACGAAATGGCTTTCAGCCAGCAGGAGAATGCACTGTGGGTTGCGACCACCCAGAGTCGTAAGATGGATAAGGGCGGGGTTATCTACCGTCTCGATCCCGCTACGCTGAATATCACCCAGGCCATCCACAACGATCTGAAGCCGTTTGGCGCGACCATCAATAATCAAACCCAGACGCTGTGGTTCGGCAACACCACTAACAGCGCGGTGACGGCCGTCGACGCGAAAACTGGCGAGGTAAAAGGCCGTCTGGTGCTGGACGATCGCAAACGATCTGAGACGGTGCGCCCATTGCAGCCGCGTGAGCTGACGGTGGATGAGACCACCAATACCGTTTACATCACCGGCATTGGCAAGGAGAGCGTGATTTGGGCCGTGGATGGCGAAACGCTGAAGCTGAAAAACACGATCGCCGGTACGGGCACCTTTAGCACCGGGCTGGCGATTGATGCCGCGGCGAAACGCCTCTACACCACCAACGGCGACGGCGAGCTGATTACCATCGATACCGCCAGCAACAAGATCCTCTCCCGCCAGAAGGTGCTTGACGATGGCAAAGAGCACTTCTATCTCAACCTGAGCCTCGACACCGCCGGTCAGCGCGCGTTCATTACCGACTCGAAGCAGGCTGAGGTGCTGGTGGTCAATTTGCGCGATGGCAAAGTGCTGGCGAAGGTTGCCGCGCCGGAGTCTCTGGCCGTGCTGTTTAACCCGGCCCGCAACGAAGCTTACGTCACCCACCGTAAAGCGGGTAAGGTGAGCGTTATCGATGCGAAAAGCTATAAGGTAGTGAAGAGCTTTGATACGCCGACCTACCCGAACAGCTTGGCGCTCTCTGCCGATGGCAAAACGCTGTACGTGAGCGTGAAGCAGGCCTCAACCCGTGAGAAAGAGGCGACCGATCCAGATGATGTGATCCGTATAACGCTGTAAGTAAGAGGCAATATGTCACTTTAGGGCATGTGTTCCGTTCACCTTATGCCGGACAGAACATATAACTCGCGTCACACGTGAACGGGATAAGGGGGCCACCGCGGCCCCCTTATCAATCCCCGCGGCCCCGCAGGGAAACCGGTGCTTCGCACTGCGCTCACCTCCCGCCCGGCTGACCGACGGCCGGCTCGACTCGACGTCCTGTCTCGTTTCGCCTCTGGCCGCCCTCCCTGGCGTCCAGACCTTGTCACCCGGTCTCCGGTTCGCCGGTTTCAGCGGGGACTCAACACCCGCGCTGTTAGACAGGAACCCGTAGCGACAAAGACGTTGCTGTAACTGCGATATCAAAGCGAGGTGTTGGGTCCGGCTGAAAATCGCCGAGGCGTTCACTTCTGGCCGGGGCAGCCCGCATGGATGCGGGCTGAGGGCGTGACTTACAGGGACGTTGCATCTCGCCCGACCCGGAAGCCGGAAGGGATAAGCCGAGGACAAAATTGCCGGGAGCAATTTTGGACAGCGCTTGCGCTGGCCCCGAAGGGGTGAGCCCCGGGATGGGGCGAGCAATCCGCGCAGCGGCGATTTTCCCTGCCGGGAGCCCGGGTCGCCAGGGTGGTGGTGGCGAGCCACCCTGGCACGTTCACGTGTGCAGAGTTTTCAGATAGGCAGAATGTGTGGAGTGAACGGAAACAAAACCGGACTTGCATATTCTCCATGCCCTTCAAATAAAAAAGCCAGTCTAACCGACTGGCTTTGATTAATTAGCTGGACGTTTTCTCAACCAGCACGGCGCTCTCCGCCGTCTCTTCCACATGCACCGGCGCGGTGCTGTGGATCTCATGCACCCGCTTGCGCACGGCATACCAGCCCACGACCAGCAGCACCGCAATCACTGGAAGTGACGCAATGGTGTAGGTCCCGTTCGGATAGTCAAACGCCATCAGCACCAGCACGCTCAGCAAGAACAGCAGCGTCAGCCAGGAGGTCACCGGCGCACCCGGCAGCTTGAAGCTGACATCAGCGGCTTTGCCCTCTTTAATGGCTTTACGCAGGCGCATCTGGCACACCACGATGAAGGCCCACGAGGCGATAATGCCCAGCGCGGCGACGTTCAATACGATCTCGAATACGCTGGCCGGAACCAGATAGTTCAGCACTACGCCAAAGACGTAGATCGCCAGCGTTGCCAGGATGCCCGCGTAGGGCACATGCTGCTTGCTCATTTTGGACATGAACTTCGGCGCAGAGCCACCCATCGACATGGAGCGCAGAATACGGCCCGTGGAGTAGAGGCCCGAGTTCAGGCTGGAGAGCGCGGCGGTCAGCACCACCATGTTCATCACGTCACCAATATACGGCACACCCAGCTTGCTGAAGAAGGTCACAAACGGGCTTTGCCCAGCCTGATAGGCGTTCCACGGCAGCAGCAGCACCAGCAGGACCACAGAGCCAACGTAGAACAGGCCGATACGCCAGATCACGCTGTTGATCGCTTTTGGTACCATGGTCTGCGGATCTTTACACTCGCCCGCCGCCGTACCCACCAGTTCAATAGAGGCGAAGGCGAAGACTACGCCCTGCACCAGCACCAGCGCGGGCAGCAGGCCGTGCGGGAAGAAGCCGCCGTTATCGGTAATCAGGTGGAAACCGGTCGTGCCGCCGTCCAGCGGTTTGCCGGTGCCGAGGAAGATGGTGCCCACGACCAGGAAGACCACGATCGCCAGCACCTTAACCAGCGCAAACCAGAACTCCATCTCGGCGAACCACTTCACGCCAATCATGTTCATGGTGCCAACGATCGCCAGCGCACCGAGGGCAAATACCCACTGCGGCACGTCGCCAAACGCGCCCCAGTAGTGCATATAGAGCGCAACGGCGGTGATATCGACGATGCCGGTCATCGCCCAGTTGATAAAGTACATCCAGCCGGCGACGAACGCGGCTTTCTCACCGAGGAACTCACGGGCGTAAGAGACGAAGCTGCCGCTGGAGGGGCGATGCAGTACCAGCTCGCCCAGCGCGCGCAGAATAAAGAAAGAGAAGATGCCGCACACCAGATAGACGATAGCGAGGGAGGGACCTGCCATCTGCAGGCGTGCGCCCGCCCCGAGAAATAACCCGGTACCAATCGCGCCACCGATAGCGATCATCTGCACCTGGCGGTTACCCATCGCCTGCTTGTAACCCTCTTCATGAGAGTTAAGCCAGCGGCGTTTTGCAGCCTGATGCTCTGCTGCGCTGTTGTTGCTGTTTTTCATTGCGTTACCTGTTGACCTGTCTGAATCATCGAGGATGTTTTCATCCGGCCAGGGCGAAACAAACGTTTGCCCTGGCGAATAAATATGCTGTCTTTCCCGCTATTTTGCGCATAGATAAGACGAAACATGGCGCAGCATCCTACCTGCAATTGATTAGCGACGCAAAAGATACCCAGCGAAAAAATGAGAGCTGTCGCGTGAATTTGTGTGGTCAGAGGAGAGGCCGTGTCGATACGATTCAGCGTCGCAGGAATGACTCTTTCAGAGCGCGCGCAGGATGGCCGCGACTTAGCCACTTTTTAGCTAATTAAATGTAAATTAATTGTTTCACAGACGTTTCCTGACCTTTTACTAATAGGGACATGTTTCCTCATCTGAGTGTACGCATGTCATATCGAATTAGTCTGCTGGATAAAAGCCCCATCGCCGATGGCGAAACGGCAATGGAGGCGCTGGCTCGTACTCTGCAGCTGGCGCAACTGGCCGAGGAGTGGGGCTATCACCGCTTCTGGATCGCTGAACACCATAATACTTCTCAACTGGCCAGCCCGTCACCGGAGCTGGTTATCGCGTGGATTATCGGACAGACCCGACGTATCCGCGTCGGCTCCGGCGGCGTCATGCTGCAACACTACAGCCCCTACAAGGTGGCGGAAAACTTTAACCTTCTCGCCACGCTGGCACCGGGACGTATCGATCTCGGGGTAGGCAAAGCGCCTGGCGGCCTGCCGCTCTCAACTCGCGCGCTCCAGCAGGGGTTAGACCCGGAGCGTGCAGGCACCTTTGCCGACAAGCTGGCCCAGCTCGACAACTGGCTCTCCCTCTCGGTTAACGATCGGCAGCAGGAGAGCCTGCTGGCAACGCCGGTGCCGTCCCACCGCGCCGACGGTTTTCTGCTGGGGGCGAGCGTAGAGAGCGCCCGCCTGGCGGCCACCCTTGACTGGAACTTCGTCTTTGCTGCCCACCTGAATGGCGATAAGGCGCTGCTGCGCGACGTGCTCACGGTCTGGCAGGCCCATAGCCAGCGCAGCACAATAGTGGCGGTGCAGGCGATTGTGGCCGACAGCGATGCCGAGGCACAGGCGCTGGCGCAGGAGATTGAGCTGTGGGGCGTGGAGCTGGAGAACGGTCAGCGCGTCACGGTAGCCAGCCAGGAGCAGGCCCAGGCATTTGCCCGCCAGGCGGGCAGCCCAGCGAAGCAGATTGTCCGCCGGGACTCCTCGGCGCTGGTTGGCACGGCAGAGACGGTGCTGGCCGGGCTGAACGCGCTACACCATGCGTGGGGCATTGACGAATTTATTATCGATACGCCCGTTGCCGGGGGCGCGGCGCGGATCAACTCCCTGCGCCTGCTGGCAGAGGCGTGGTCGCAGGAGAAGCGCGTAACGGAGGAGGCAGAATGCATTTTGCACAACAGCTAATAGAGTGGCGGCGGGAGCTGCACCAGTACCCGGAGCTGTCGCTTCAGGAGTTTGAGACTACCCGGCGGATCCGTCAGTGGCTGGAAAACGCCGGGCTGCGGCTGCTGCCTTACGATCTGCCCACCGGAGTGGTGGTGGAGATTGGCTCTGGCGAGAAGGTCATCGCCCTGCGCGGCGACATCGATGCTCTGCCCATCGACGAGGCCAGCGGCGTACCGTTCAGCTCGAAAAACGCCGGGATTATGCACGCCTGCGGCCATGACGTGCACACCACCGTCATGCTTGGTGCGGCGCTGCTGCTCAAGGAGAACGAACACCGGCTGGCGGGCAGGGTACGCATTCTGTTCCAGCCAGCCGAAGAGAACTTTGGCGGTGCGAAACGGCTGATTAGCGCCGGCGTACTGGATGGCGTTAGCGCCATCTTCGGCATGCATAACGAACCCGGCCTGCCGGTGGGCGTCTTTGCCACTCGCGGCGGCCCGTTCTATGCCAACGTCGATCGCTTTGTTATTCGTGTTAAGGGCAAGGGGGCACACGCCGCCCGACCCCATGAAGGCAACGACGCGATCCTGCTGGCGAGCCAGCTGGTTAACGCCCTGCAGAGCGTCGCCAGCCGCAACGTTAATACCCTCGACTCGGTGGTGCTCAGCGTGACGCGGATTGCTGGCGGAAATACCTGGAACGTGCTGCCAGAGACGGTGGAGCTGGAAGGTACCCTGCGTACCCACGACGTAGAGGTTCAGCAGCAGGTGAAGAGGCGTGTTAACGAGATTGCCGCCGGGCTGGGACAGGCATTTGGCGCGGAGATCGCCGTCAGCTGGTACGACGGCCCCACCGCGCTGGTTAACGACGAGCGCTGGGCCGCCTTTGCGCACGACGTAGCCGACCGGTACGGCTATGAGACCCAACACGCCGGGCTGCATATGGGCGGGGAGGATTTTGCTGTCTACCTGCAACACATTCCCGGTGCCTTTGTCAGCATCGGCAGCGCCAGCGAGTTTGGTCTGCATCACCCGGCCTTTAACCCCGCCGAAGAGTCAATTGAAGGCGCGGCGCGCTACTTTGCGCTGCTGGCTGAAGAAGCGTTACTGCAACCCTAAAAGGATGAACTATGGCGACTGAAAAAGTGGCGACGACACGACAGCTACGGCTGGGTACGATTCTGCAGGGCGCATCGGGAAATATGTCTGCCTGGCGTCATCCGGCAGCGGTGGCCGATGCCAGCATCAACTTTGAGTTTGTGAAGGAGACTGCGCGGAAAGCCGAGCAGGGGAAGCTGGACTTCCTGTTCGTGGCCGACGGCCTGTACATCAATGAGAAATCAATTCCGCACTTCTTAAACCGATTCGAGCCGCTGACGGTGCTCTCCGCGTTGGCCAGCCTGACTACCCATCTTGGGCTGGTGGGCACGCTCTCTACCTCCTACAGCGAACCGTTTACCGTCGCACGCCAGTTTGCCAGCCTCGATCATCTCAGCAAGGGTCGGGCGGGGTGGAACGTTGTAACCTCGCCGCTGGAAGGCTCGGCGAAGAACTTTTCCCGGGATAAACATCCCGAGCACGCGCTGCGCTACCGCATCGCCGACGAGTATCTGGAGGTGGTTAAAGGGCTGTGGGACTCCTGGGAAGAGGATGCCTTTGTGCGTAACAAAGAGAGCGGACAGTTTTTTCATCCGCAAAAGCTGCACACCCTCAACCACCGCGGGGAGTTTTTCCAGGTGGCCGGGCCGCTCAATATTGGCCGCACGCCGCAGCATCGTCCCATTATTTTCCAGGCCGGGGCCTCAGACGATGGCAAAAAGCTCGCCGCTCGCCACGCCGACGCCATTTTTACCCACCATGACACCCTGGAGGAGGCCAAAGCCTTCTATCGCGACGTGAAGCATCAGCTGGAGGCTAACCATCGTCATCCTGAGGATCTGAAGATATTCCAGGGGGTCAGCATTATCGTGGGTGACAACGACGCCGACGTTGAAGCCCAGTACCAGACCACTGCCGCGTTGGTCTCGATTAACGACGCCCTGAACTACCTCGGCCGCTACTTTGAGCACCATGACTTTAGTCAGTATCCCCTCGACGAGCCTTTCCCGGACATCGGCGATTTAGGGCAGAACAGTTTTCGCAGCACCACCGATGAGATTAAGCGTAACGCCCGTGAGCGGAATCTGACCCTGCGCCAGGTGGCGCTGGAGAGCGCCTCGCCGCGCCCACGCTTTGCCGGCACCCCGGAGCAGGTGGCCGACGGTCTCCAGCGCTGGTTTGAGGAGCGGGCTGCCGACGGATTTATCATCCAGGGCGGTACGCCGGAGAGCTTTGCCCACGTTGTCGACCGGGTGGTGCCGATCCTCCAGGCGCGAGGCCTGTTCCGCACCGACTATCCCGGCACCACGCTGCGCGAAACGCTGGGTTTATCCGTACCTGACAATCAATTTATAAAATAATAATTTAATAAGGGAATACGCTATGCAGAGATCAACGCTACTCCTGGCCATTTCGCTCGCCTTTGCCCCGCTGGCGTGGGCTGACAGCGTCAACATCAACGGCACTGGCGTTAGCCTTGACGCTAACAAAGTGCCCATCAATACCGCCAAAAATGCCCAGGCGGTGGCGGAGCTGCCTCAGGGCTACCGCTTCGCCCAGCCGGGCAAATTTACCGTGGCGGTGGCCGCGTTAAATTCACCCCCGCTGACGGTCTTCTCCGATGACAACAAGACGTTGATGGGTAGCGAGGTGGATATTGCCCGGCTGGTCGCTGACAGCCTTGGCCTGGAGCTGAACGTGGTGCCAACCTCGTGGGAGGACTGGCCGCTAGGGGTCTCGTCCGGCAAGTATGACGCCGCTATCAGCAATATTACGGTTACCAAAGAGCGCAAAGAGAAGTTCGACTTCGCCACCTACCGCAAAGATTCGTTGGGCTTCTACGTAAAGTCGACCAGCCCGATCAAATCCATTGAGAAAGCCGAAGATATCGCCGGGCTGCGGATCATTGTGGGATCGGGAACCAACCAGGAGGCGATTCTGCTGGCGTGGGACAAGGCTAACCAGCAGAAGGGACTGAAGCCGTTTACCCCGGTATACACCAAGGATGATGCCGCCCAGACGCTGGCGATCCAGTCCGGCCGCGCCGATGCCTTTTTCGGGCCGAACGTGATTGGCGCATGGAAGGCAGCGCTAACGAATAAAACGAAGCTGGTAGGAAGCGTTGACGGCGGCTGGCCGAAGGCGGCACACATTGCGGTAACGCTGAAAAAGGGCAGCGGGCTGGTGGAGCCGGTGCAGACTGCGCTTAACGGCGCGATCAAAAGCGGCGACTACGACAAGGTGCTGGCCCGCTGGGGTGAGGGGGTGGAGCGTATATCCACCTCGGAGATCAACCCGGCTGGCCTGGGCGACTAAGGAGAGAACCATGCGCGAACGTTTTCGTGATCTCCCGATGGATGCCCCCGAGCTGCAACCCATCATTGAGGGACTGTTTGGCGAATACGCCGCCCGCTACGGGGACTACTTCTCCAAAGATGCGGAGGTGGAGCTGAACGAGTGGTATCTGCCGCCGCAGGGGCTGTTTCTGGTACTCGAACGCGATGGGGAGATTATCGCCACCGGGGCCTACAAGCCGTTCGATGAGCAGACGGCGGAGATCAAACGTATCTGGACCCAGCGCACCCTGCGTCAGCAGGGGCTGGCCGGGCGCATGATGCACGCCCTGGAGCAGCGGGCGTCTCTCGCTGGCTATCGGCGGATCTTTCTGACCACCGGCTTTCGCCAGCCGGAGGCGGTAAAGCTCTACCTGAGCCTGGGGTATGAGGCCCACTTCGATCTCCACCGCAACCCCGAGGAGTATAGCCTGCCGCCCTATGACGGACGGTTGCGCTTTACCAAAACGCTGGACGTTGCCCTGCGGCACTCTGCCTGAGGATAAAAGATGACCACACCAGGAACCATTAAAGTGATCCCCGCCCGCTATCCGTTGCGCACCGTGGGCGCGTTCGTGGCGCTGTTCGTGCTGGCGATAGTGGTCCAGTCCGTTGCCTTTAATCCACGCTGGGAGTGGCACGTGTTTGCCCGCTGGTTTTTCGATCCGGCGATCCTCTATGGCGTCGGCCAGACGCTGCTGCTGACCCTGCTGGGAACGGTACTCAGCGTGATTATCGGTGGCCTGCTGGCACTGGCGCGTCTCTCGTCCTCCTGGCTGCTGAGCAGCCTCGCCTGGGGCTACATCTGGCTGTTTCGCTCCCTGCCGCTGATTGTGGTGCTGATCATTCTCTACAACTTCTCCTACCTCTACGACACGCTGACCATTGGCATTCCCTTTACCGCGATTAGCTGGGGCCAGTTCGAGACCATTAACGTGCTGGGGCAGTTCTCAACGGCGGTGGTGGGGCTGACGCTGGTGCAGAGCGCCTATACCGCCGAGATTATCCGCGGCGGATTTTTAGGCGTCGATCACGGCCAGTACGAGGCCGCTGCCGCCCTTGGCTTACCGGCGTGGCGGCGTACCCTGCGCATTATTTTGCCCCAGGCGCTGCGTACCATTCTGCCGTCGGGCTTTAACGAGATCATCAGCCTCGCCAAGGGAACGGCAATGGTTTACGTGCTGGCGATGCCGGAGCTATTCTACACCATCCAGATGATCTACAACCGTACCCAGGAGGTGATCCCCCTGCTGATGGTCGGCGCGGTATGGTATCTGGCGATCACCAGCGTGCTGTCGATTATTCAACACCTTGTAGAGCGCGCTCTGGCCCGCAGCGAGCGCCGTTCGGCTATCAACGCCGCGCCGCGTGCCTCCCGTGTGGCCTCTCCGGCAACCCACGTTAACGCTCAGGAGCCAGTTCATGCCCACCTCTCATAATGGCCATATCTCAATTACCGGCGTCAGCAAATACTTTGGTCGGCATAAGGCGCTGGACGGCGTCTCGCTGGAGCTGCCACCCGGATCGGTAACGGTGATCCTTGGCCCCTCGGGTTCAGGAAAGTCGACGCTGCTGCGCGCCATCAACCATCTGGAGCGGGTGGATGAGGGCTTTATCCAGATCGACGGGGATTACATCGGCTACCGTCGGGAGGGTGACAGGCTCTACGAGCTGAAAGAGAAGGAGATCCTCCGTCAGCGCATCAACGTTGGCTACGTCTTCCAGAACTTCAATCTCTTTCCGCACCTGACGGTGCTGGAAAATTTGATTGAAGCACCCATCGCCCATAAGCAGCTCAGCCGCAAGGCCGCCGTCGAGCGGGCCTACGAACTGCTGGATGTGGTGGGCCTGCGCAACAAGGCCGACGCCTGGTCGCGCCATCTCTCCGGGGGCCAGCAACAGCGAATCGCCATCGCCCGGGCGCTGGCGCTGCGTCCACGCGTCATGCTGTTTGATGAGCCGACCTCGGCCCTCGATCCGGAGCTGGTGGGCGAGGTGCTGGACGTTATCAAAACCCTGGCCCGCTCCGGCACCACTCTGGTGGTGGTCACCCATGAGATTGGCTTTGCCCGGGAAGTGGCGGACAAGGTGGTCTTTATGGTGGATGGCAAGATCGTCGAGCAGGGGAGCAGTGAGGCGATATTGAACCGCCCGCAGCACCCCCGGACGCAGCAGTTTTTGTCGAAGGTGCTGTAAAGAACGTTATGGCCGTTTGCCAAACTCAGCGCTCTGCTGGGTCCAGCGGCGCGCCTGTTCGCTGAGGGTAAAGCCGAGGCCGTGGCGGTCGGAGACGTACATCCGGCCGTCGCGCAGCTCCAGCTGCTCGTTAAACAGCGGGTTTAGCCACTCAAAGTGCTCCAGCCACGGCTCCAGCGGGTAGGCCGCCGCCAGATGCAGGTGCACCTCCATCGCAAAATGCGGGGCCAGCTTGCGCCCGTGCTTCGCCGCCAGATCCATAATCTTCAGAAACGGCGAGATGCCGCCAACCCGTGGCGCATCCGGCTGAACAAAGTCGCTGGCGTTACCGAGGATCAGCTGCTCATGCTCGCGGAAGCTGGTCAGCATTTCGCCGGTAGCGATCGGCGTATCCAGCGCGGCGGCGAGCTGGGCGTGGCCCTCAACGTCATAGGCGTCGAGCGGCTCCTCGATCCAGATCAGGTTGAAGTGCTCCATTTTGCGTCCCATGCGGATTGCAGTTTCGCGATCCCACTGCTGGTTAGCGTCCACCATCAGCGGAAAATCGTCTCCCAGCGCCTCGCGTACGGCGGTCAGGCGGCGAATATCCTCGGCGGTATTGGGCTGACCGACCTTCAGCTTGATGCCGCCAATGCCGTTCTCCCGAGAGATAGTGACGTTTTTTAGCACCTGATCCAGCGGCGTATGCAGGAAGCCGCCGGAGGTGTTGTAGCACTGGACCGAGTCACGATGGGAGCCGAGCAGCTTCGCCAGCGGCAGGCCCGCGCGTTTGGCTTTCATATCCCACAGGGCGATATCGAAAGGGGAGATGGCCTGTACCGCCATGCCGCTGCGGCCCACGGAGGCACCGGCCCACAGCAGCTTGCTGTAGATCTTATCGATATCGTTGGGATCTTCCCCCAGCAGGTTATCGGCGATCTCTTTGGCATGGGCATAAATACCCTGGCCGCCGGCGCGCTTGGAGTAGCTAAAACCCACGCCCTCGAAGCCGTCACGGGAGCGGATCTCCGCCACGATAATCGCCACTTCGGTCAGCGGTTTTTGTCGACCGGTCAGCACTTTGGCATCGCTGACCGGCGTAGCCAGCGGCAGGAAGGCGAGGGAGAGCTTCACCCATTCAATACGATCCCCGCTCTCTGCCGCCGTTTTCACACCCTGCGCGTTGGCATAGGTGACTGAATCAGAATTTGCGCTAAAGGTCATCTTACTCTCCGTAGGTTATAAAATGTTTGCGCTAACATTTATAGTGTAACGGGCAGGCCGTTGCTACAGGGGAGAAGATAATTTGTACAGTCGATCACAGTTTCTTCCCACTCGGGTCACATTGCCCTGTGGATTAAGCGAGCAGCATGATGAATAATGGGTGAAATGCTTTTGAGAACAGGTTGATACTGTGTGACCACGCCTAAAATCCCCCGCCCGCAGCCGCCCAGAGCGCCCACCCTTGATGACGTTGCCCGCGTCGCCGGATTGTCGTCGATGACCGTCAGCCGGGCGATCAATACGCCAGAGCGGGTGCGACCTGAGACGGTGGAGCGGGTAATAAATGCCGTTAAGGCTACCGGCTATATTCCTAACGCGCTGGCGGGCGGGTTGGCTACCCGACGCAGCAAATTGGTTGCCGTTGTAGTGCCGCAGATCAATAACAGCATGTTCGTGGATACTATCCAGTCGCTTAACGATGCGCTGGCGGCGCGGGGCTACCATATGCTGCTCTGTATGTCAGGCTACACGCCGCAGACCGAAGCCGAACTGGTGGCGGCGCTGCTTTCGCGCCGTCCAGATGGCATTGTGTTAACCGGTATTCACCACTCGACGGAGCTGAAAAAGATTGTGCTAAACGCCAGCGTACCGGTGGTGGAGATTTGGGATTCAACCCCAACGCCGCTTGATATGCTCGTTGGATTCTCCCATGAGAAGGTGGGCCAGGCGCTGGGGCATTTTTTACAGCGTAAAGGCTATCGGCGACCGGGGCTGATCTGGGCAGAGGACCGTCGCGCCCAGCAGAGAAAGGCGGGGCTATGTGAAGCGCTAACATTGCACGGTTTTCCCGCGCCTTTACAGGTAGACGTCCCGCTACCCGCCAGGCTGGCGCTGGGTCGGGAAGGGCTGGGAACCCTGCTGGCTCAGGGAGAGTGTGACGTGGTGGTGTGCAGCTCCGATACCCTGGCTCAGGGGGCGATTATGGAGGCCGAAAGCCGCGAGCTGCGCGTGCCGCAGGATCTGGCCGTCATCGGCTTCGGCGATCTCGACTTCGCTGCCTCTAATCGGCCCGCTATTACCACCGTTAGCGTCGATCGCCATGCGATAGGGCTGCGCGCCGCGACGCTGCTTGCCGACCGCATTGAGGGAATCGAACCTGACAATGCTATTCAGGACGTTGGCTTTACGCTTATTGAGCGCGAGTCGGCTTAAACATAAAACCAATACAGACGAGGAGTTTGCTATGCCGCATATCGATATTAAATGTTTCCCCCGCGACCTGACCGACGAGCAGAAAACCGCGCTGGCGGATGATATTACCGCCGCGATTGTTCGCCACCTCAATAGCAAAGAGAGCTCGGTGAGCGTGGCGCTGAGTCAGGTCCAGCCGGAAGACTGGAAGGCGCAGGTGTGGGATACGGAGATCGCCCCGCAGATGGCAGAGCTGATCAAAAAGCCAGGCTACGACATGTAGTTTGCTCTCCCTGCCGTTAGCGGCAGGGAACACTACTACTTATCGTTAACGCTCATCTGCTTACCGCTGGTGACAAAGGTGCCGCCGCCCAGGTGGTGCAGGGTATTGAGCTTGTCATCATCAAACTGCCAGCGGCCGTTGATAAACGCCCGATCGTCGGCCGCAGCGGCAACCACCTCGCCAAACAGGGTATCGTACTTCTCCTGCGCGGCGGTGGCCGGCAGCAGGCGGCACTCCATCCACGCCAGGCAGCGCTCCTCGACCACCGGCAGGCCTAACACCGGGCCGGAGATGACCGGAATACCGTAGCAGTTAAATTTATCCTCATCGCGCCCGGTGATGCTCCCCACCGCGTAGGTCCAGTTTTTGGCAGCGACGCCGGGAACCACGATGCCGAACATGCCGCTGCGCTCAATCAGCTCCCGCGACCAGGCACTTTTGTCGATCACGATGGCAATGCGCGGCGGGGAGAACTCCACCGGCATCGACCAGGCTGCCGCCATGATATTGCGGCGATCGATCTGCTCGTCCCGGCTGGTGATCAAAACGGTGGGGCCGTGGTTAAGCAGGCGGCTGGCGTGCTCCAGCGCAACGGGGCGGAAATGGCTCATTGTGACTCCTTTTAGTGACCTTGCTGCATTAAAGGCTGCATAGCCAATTAAATCAAGCCGTAACGTTTGCGTCATCGCGCCGTAACAAAGCCTGCCTATAGTCGCCAGCAACCAAGTCCCAAAGAGGATAACAATATGTTTGCTCCCCTGTCTTTTGTACAGGTGAGTGCGGCCCGTCATTATCTGACGACGGGGCGTTGTCGGCTTCCTGTAGCAGGAGGGCGATGATGCACGCACTCACGCGTATCCGTCTTGAAGGTGTCTCCTACGCCTTTGCCACCCATACCGTTCTTCATCAGATCGATCTGCATATCGAACCCGGCAGCATTGTGGCTCTGCTCGGGCCGTCCGGCTGCGGTAAAAGTACGCTGCTGCGCCTGCTCGCCGGACTAACGCAGCCTGGGGAAGGGGAGATCTGGTTTGGCGAACGTTTGGTGGCGAAGGCTGGCTGGGCGCTGCCGCCCGAAGCGCGCGATATTGGTATGGTCTTCCAGGACTATGCGCTCTGGCCGCATATGTCCGTGGCGCAAAACGTGGCTTTTCCCCTCAAAATGCGCAACCTGCCGCGCAGCGAACGCGAGGTTCGCGTCGCCGAGGCGCTGGCGCGGGTAGGGCTGACTGACTTTGCCGAGCGCAAACCCTCCGGTCTCTCCGGCGGACAGCAGCAGAGGGTGGCTCTGGCACGGGCCATCGTTGCCCAACCTCGGGTGCTGCTGTTTGATGAGCCGCTCTCCAATCTCGACAGCGAGCTGCGTGAGTCGCTGTGCCTGGAGATGTCGCGCATCCTGCGCCAGTCCGGCACGACGGCAGTCTACGTGACTCACGATCGCCGGGAGGCCGAACTGATTGCCGACCGTATCGTGCACCTGTCTGCGGGGCGCGTGGCGGCATCCGATTTGGATACACCTAAAATAGTTACAACATACAATGGAGCTTTATTATGAAATCAGTGACGTCTGTAATAAAAGGAGTTGCATTAACTATGACATTGTCTGCCATAGGCGTATCCAGCGCACAGGCGCTGACCGTCTACACCGCCGGGCCGGGATCGCTGGCAAAAGGGTTGGCTGCGGGCTATGAGAAGAAAACCGGCGTCAAGGTTGATATTTTCCAGGCGACGACAGGAAAGGTGATGGCGCGTCTGGAGGCCGAGCAGGCCAATCCACAGGCGGATATCCTCATCTCCGCCTCCTGGGATACGGCGGAAGACCTGCATAATCGCGGCTGGCTGCTGCCTTACCAAAGCGCGAACGCTGAAAAGGTGCCTGCTAATCTGAAAACCGATGACTATGTCGCCCAAGGTATCTCGGCGCTGGGTATCGTCTGGAACAGCAAGAGCGGCACGCCTGAGCCAAAAGAGTGGCGTGATCTCACCGCTGCCGACTTCAAAGATAAAGTCACCACGCCCGATCCGGCGCTCTCTGGTGCTTCGCTCGATCTGCTGATCGGCCTGCAAAACGGGATGAGCGATGAGGCCTGGAAATTATTTGAGCAGTTGAAGCAGAACGGCATGGTGGTGAGCGGGCCAAATGCCCAGGCGGTAACGCCGGTGATGCAAGGGGCAAAAGCCGCGGTGTTCGGCGCAGTTGACTATGTCTCTTACGGCAATATCGCTCAAGGCGAATCCCTGAAGGTGATCTTCCCGGCCAGCGGGACGGTGATTGCTCCGCGTCCGATGATGATCCTGAAAACGACCCAGCACGCTGATGACGCAAAAGCCTTTGTGGACTACGTGCTCTCTCCGGAAGGGCAAGCGATGGTCGCCGAGGCCTGGCTGATGCCGGCCCGCACCGACGTTGCCGCTAAGCGCCCGCTGCTTAATGAGCTGAAAATTCTGCCGACCACCAATGACGGCAACAGCGAGCGCAGCGACGTGCTGAAACGCTTTAATACGCTTTTCGCACAGTAATCACCCGGCGGGGGCAACCCCGCTTTCAGGATAGCCGTTGTGAAACAGAAATTTATTACGCTCACTACCGTGGCGCTGCTTGCGATCCTCGTCGCGCTGCCGTTACTGTTTATTACTCTTCAGGCCATCTTCCCGCAGTTTAGCGCTGGCTCTCTGAGCGGGGCGTTTAGCGGCATCGCGCCACAGTTTCAGGACCCGCAGCTGCCCGCCATGCTGGGCGGTACGCTGTGGAACGCCGCTGGCGTCGCGCTGCTCAGCGCCCTGATCGGCCTGCCGCTCGGCGTGATGCGCGGGCTGTTTAATCTTCCCGCCCCCAGGTTGTGGGATCTCATCTTCCTGATCCCGTTTCTGACGCCGCCCTATATTGCCGCGCTCTCGTGGATGCTGGTTTTACAGACCAATGGCTACCTGGATCAGCTGACGGGTATCGACCTTAACGATCTGCTTTTTAGCCGCAGCGGCATTGTGCTGGTCATGACCCTGAATATCTTCCCGGTGGTCTATTTTGCCGTCTCGCGCAGCCTGCTGGCCAGCGGGCTGCGGTTGGCACTCGTTGCCCGAGTGCACGGCGCCACGGCCTGGCGGGCATTCTGGCATATCACGCTGCCGATGCTCGCACCCGCGCTGGCGGCAGGCATGCTGTTGGCATTTACTCTGGCTATCGAGGAGTATGGCGTACCGGCGGCACTGGGTTCTCGCTCTGGAGTAGTGATGATGACGGTGGGCATTGAGAAGAAGCTCGCCGACTGGCCAATCGATCTGCCCGGCGCATCTCTGCTCTCGATGGTGCTGATTACTATTGCCTTAGCGGGGTGGTGGCTCCAGCGTCGCCTGGTAGGGGATAAAGAGGTGACCAGCGTAACTGGGAAGCCTACGGAGAATCAGGGAGCCACGCTTGGCATCGCCGCCGTTCCGGTGGTCGTGGTAATGGCTCTTACCGGTTTGCTGGCGGTAGGGCTGCCGGGTTTATCTATGGCGGTTACCGGCGTGATGTCAACGCTGTCAGGGGGACTGGTATGGAGCAACGTAACGCTTCAGCACTACCAGGCTCTCTTCTCTCAGCAGGGGGATGCGTTGTCAGCGCTGGGCACCAGTCTGTCGCTGGCGCTGGGCGCGGCGCTCATTACCGGGCTGCTTGGCCTACTGATCTCGTGGCTGGTTGTGGTCAGGCAGATTAAAGGCCGCAGCGTGCTGGACGCGCTGTCGTTACTGCCCGCGGCGCTACCGGGTATTGTCGTTGGCGTAGGGCTGATTCTGCTGTGGAACCGCACCTTCTGGCCCGTCTCGCCCTACAATACCTGGGCGATACTGCTGCTCTCGTACTGTTGCCTGCTGATGCCCTGGCCGGTACGCTATATCACCAGCGCGCTGCGCCAGCTCGGCGGGAATCTTGAGCCAGCAGCCCGCGTCCACGGCGCAAGTGCGCTACAGGCGCTGCGGTTTATCGTCATGCCGCTGGTCTTTCCGGCCATGCTGGCCGCGATGCTGATGGTGTTTGCTATCGCCTCACGTGAGCTGGTCACGTCGCTGCTGCTCTCTCCGGCAGGGACCCAGACCGTGGCGGTATTTATCTGGCGGCAGTTTGAGCAGGGATCGGTCGGGCAGGGGATGGCAATGGCCACGTTAACGCTGCTAACCGGTCTGCTGTTGATGCTCACTGCGCTGACGATAATGCAGCGCAAAGGTCGTGGCTGATAACTATTTGTGCATGAGGCGTTTGAATTTTAGCCAATCGAAATGAGAGATATTGCGCAGGCGTAAAATGCTGTCTACGTTTATTCCTGCAATAATTTTCTCTCGATATGTAGAGAGGCCAGTAACTTATAATTGAAGGCATATCGATGCACAGCGCAACAACGGAAGACCACCTAAACACCTACTTCGATCAGGGCATTCAGGCTTTTGAAGCTGAACGCGTGCTTATCAAAGAGCTCGCGCAAAATCTCAAAAGCAACCGAGTCGAGGTGAATAATAAAAATCTGATTCTGGCCCTTATCAGGATGCTCGAAACAGAAGATGATGTTGTCAAACTCGATGTTTATCGCAGCGCTCTTGAGCTGATCGTGCAGAAAACACCGGACGATCTGTAATCATATTAACCACGCCCTGTCTCGGGTTATTTACCGGCAGGGCGTTAGCTTACGCTGGTTTCATTATACGCGTCCGTAGATAAGCCACACAGGCATCCAAAGTGCGTTTTTGCTGCGTATCTTTCACCATGATGCGCCGGGCGCGCAGCACCATCATCAGGTTGTCGGCATTTACAGGCAGATGTGAGTTCATCAGCCATGTCGCGGCCTCGCCAACTACCTCTTGAATATTCTCAAGTCGAACCTGTTCATCGTCGTTCAATTGCACTCTCAATGCTGAAGGGGTTTATCTTCCAGGCTTGTCAGCCAAGATCAAATTCACAGAGAGCATTTAAGGGAACATGCTGAAGGCAAGTCTGATTAGAAGGGCGAATCTAAATGTGGAAAAGAACCTGCTAATCGTATCGATTAAACAGGCATTAATGATCAGTGCTTATACTCAGACTTAGTGTGATACAGGACAGAATCGCGCCTGTTTAACTTAAGCGAGCGGGAAGGGCCTTCCGCTTCATCAGGGAGCGTCCTGAAGTGGTGTACCCCATTGATTGCGGTACGAAATGCTTCGCGTCGACCATAGTCGGTTTCATCATGCAGATTATCCTGCAGTTGACCGATAAGCGCATCAAAAGAGACATTGTCATCGGCTTCAAGAAGCGTCATTACCGCTTCGCCCATAACCTTATCAACCAGCCTGTCTTTATCATTTTTGCTCATTGAGCCTCTCAATAGGTATACGGCGCTGGACTGCTTATCATATTGTCAGTATGCCCACTTACGCCCGGGATTGACAGGTAAATTATGCTTGTCATAACGAATGGTTTCGCAAAATCAGACGCATTACATCGCTAAGATGGGCATGCATAGTCTGATCGGTTGCGGCTTCAATCCTGCCAATCAGCTTAAGGCAGATAGTGCGTCTGCTGATAATTTGGCCGGACCGCAAAAGTGCCATAACGATATCGCCCAGCGTCTCCTCTCGTGAAGGGACACCCTGAATGATGCCGTACGCGCTCTTTTTTAAGTTGCAATCAGGTGTATGTTTCACATCTTTATCGCACATATCTGCCGTTTCCGATCCGGTTAAATAATTTTGATGTTGTTAAGCGCGGGTCAGACACGCCAGCCAACTTATTTTGTTGCCTAATAATATCGATAAGAAATGGTAAATGAAAAGAAAAGAGATATTTTTTTACCTTGCTTAGATCCGGTGTTACTGGTAACCCCTTTATTTGAAAGCGATATATCGCGTCTATCATTGTACATAAACCTTCCTTAAGTAGAACTGCACATCACAATCTGCACCATAGACTATGATTTTATTTACATACGGTCAGGAGAGGTAACACCCCGAACACCGTTTTACACCCTTTCGTCACGTCTGCGTTTATTGAGGTATCTGCATGGAGTCCAGATCTTTTCTTAAAAGCTGGGGGGCCGAGTTCGTGGCCGCCGACACAGTGCGTTTTCGTGTTTGGGCGAGCGGCCAGGAAAGTATCACGCTCAGGCTCTCAGGCAAGGAATTTAAGATGAACCCCGCTGGAGATGGCTGGTTCGAATTTTCCGCAACCGGGATCGCGCCCGGTACGGAATATAACTACATTCTGGCTGATGGTACCGCTCTGCCGGATCCGGCATCCCGTGGGCAAAAGGGGGACGTCAACGGTCCCTCCCTGGTCATAAATCCGGATAGCTATTGCTGGCAAAACACGCAGTGGCAGGGACGTCCCTGGGAAGAGACGGTTTTTTATGAGCTACACGTGGGCACCTTTACTCCCGAGGGGACGTTTAGAGCTGCCATTGAAAAACTGCCTTACCTGGCGGACATCGGTATCACCGCCATTGAGATCCTGCCGGTGTCTCAGTTTGGCGGCAATCGCGGCTGGGGATACGACGGCGTGCTGCTCTATGCGCCGCACTCTGCCTATGGTACGCCAAATGATTTTAAAGCCTTTGTCGATGCCGCTCACGGCTACGGTATGTCGGTTGTGCTCGACATTGTGCTGAATCATTTCGGCCCGGAAGGTAACTATCTGCCGCTGATCTCGCCAGACTTCTTCCACAAAGAGCGCATGACCCCCTGGGGACCCGGCATCGCCTATGATGTTGACGCCGTGCGCCGCTATATTGCCGAAGCACCGCTCTACTGGCTGAAAGAGTACAGCCTCGATGGCCTGCGCTTTGATGCCATTGATCAGATTGAGGATAGCGCTGACAAGCACGTCCTGATTGAGATTGCTGAGCGCATTCGCGCTGAGATTACTGACCGTCCCGTCCACCTGACTACGGAGGACTGCCGGAACGTCATTTTCCTGCATCCGCGTGATGAAGAGGGCGCGGCCCCGCTGTTCAGCGGCGAATGGAACGACGACTTCCACAACGCCGTACACGTTTTCGCTACCGGTGAAACCCACGCCTACTACCAGGATTTTGCGGAAGAGCCGGAAAAACACGTGGCGCGGGCGCTGGCCGAAGGGTTTGCCTATCAGGGAGAAGTCTCTCCCCAGTCTGGCGAGGCACGCGGCGTGAGCAGTACCGGGCAACCACCGGTGGCCTTCGTCGACTTTATCCAGAACCACGACCAGACGGGCAACCGTGCCCAGGGCGAGCGATTGGTCTCCCTGGCGGGCGTCGAGCGTACTAAAGTGCTGCTGGCTGCGCTGCTTCTGTCCCCGCACATCCCGCTGCTGTTTATGGGGGAAGAGTACGGCGAAAGTAATCCTTTCCTGTTCTTTACCGATTTTCATGGCGATCTCGCCAAAGCCGTGCGCGAAGGGCGGGCCAAAGAGTTCGAAGGGCATGATGGCTACGAAGGTGACAGCGTGCCCGATCCCAACGCCGAAAGCACCTTTATGCAGTCTAAGCTGGACTGGAAAAAGCTGGAAGGTCACGAAGGGCGCGCCTGGCTGGAGCTGACCCGGGCGCTGCTGCAGCTGCGCCAGCAGCATATCGTACCGCTGCTGGCTACCGCCGGGGGCAATTCGGGGCGGGTAGTCAACACCGCCGACGGTTTCCTCGCCGTGACCTGGACCTTCCCAAAAGGCACGCTCTCGCTGGCGCTGAATATTGGCGAGCGTAATCAGACCCTGCCGGACCTGCCCGGCGAAACCGTTTTTGCCTGGCCGAATGCGACAGATGAACTGTCGCAGAACTCAATTGTTGTTCGCCTTGCATCAGGAGAAGCAAAGTGAAGATCCCAACCGCGACTTATCGGATTCAATTTCGTAACGGCATGACCTTTGACCGTGCCGCTGGCCTCGTGCCCTACCTGCAGCAGCTTGGCATTAGCCACCTCTACGCCTCGCCAATCTTTACCGCTACGTCTGGCTCCACGCATGGCTACGACGTGACGGATGCCAATGAGATCGAGCCTGCCATCGGCGGCCGTGAGGGCTTTGACCGGATGGTGAAGGCATTGAAAGAGGCGGGTCTCGGTCTGATTCTGGATATTGTGCCGAACCATATGGCCGCTTCGCTGGAGAATCCCTGGTGGCGCGACGTGGTCGAGAACGGTGAAAAGAGCCGCTACGCCCGCTATTTTGATATCGACTGGTCGCGACGCCTGACCCTGCCGTTCCTCGGAGATACCTTTGAGGCCGAGCTGGAGAAGGGTGATATCAGCGTGCAGGCCGATCCGCAGACCGGTAAACCTGCTTTCGTCTATTTTGAAAGCGTTTACCCGCTTTGTCCGGAGAGCTATCAGGGCCGCGAAGAGGAGGTGCTGAAGCTTACCGATAAAGCCGAGCTTATCGCGCTTCACGAGCGCCAGCCCTACCGGCTGATGACGTGGCGGGATGCGCCGCGCGATCTCTCCTACCGCCGCTTCTTTGAAATTACCGGCCTTGCGGGCGTTCGCGTTGAGGACGATGCCGTCTTTGACGATAGCCACCGGCTGATCCTCGATCTGGTGCGCAGCGGGGCGGTAGACGGTTTGCGTGTAGACCACGTAGACGGCCTCGCCGATCCCAAAGGGTATCTTCAGCGTCTGCGCAAAGAGGCGGGATCCGACTGCTACATCACCGTTGAGAAGATCCTTGGTAAGGGCGAGCATCTGCCGGACGACTGGCCCGTGTCCGGCACTACCGGATACGAATTTATTGCTGCGATTTCGGACGCCCTGGTAGACGACGACAGGCTTGCCGCGCTGCGCAAGGCCTATGATAAGACCCTGAGCAAACCGGCTGATATGAAGGCCGAGCTGCGTGCGGCGAAGCTGCTGATGGCCGACAGAAATTTCGAAGGTGAATTTACTACCTTGCTGAAGCTGGCGCTCGGTATTGCTGAATCCGAGGGGATCGCCGCTCAGGAAACCACCGTGCGTGCAGCTTTACGAGAACTTCTGGTCGCCTTCCCGGTCTATCGTACCTACGGTACAGAGGCAGGGCTGCCACCAACCGATGCCGAACTGCTGCAAAAAGTGGTAGCGAAGGTCAAAGCCAGCGCGAACGCGCCGGATCCGGAGGCGCTCGATTTTATCACCGATATTCTCGCTGGCTCCCTCTCTGATGCTGTCTCTGCGAAAGCAGCGCTTTTCCGCACCCGTTTCCAGCAGCTCACCGGGCCGCTGATGGCTAAGTCGGTAGAGGATACGCTCTTCTTCCGTCAAAACATGGGTCTGGCGCTCAATGAAGTGGGGGCCGAGCCGCTGCGGCGCGCGTTCTCTCTCGATCGTTTCCACGCTGAGATGAAAACCCGGCTGGAGAAGCAGCCCGACGCGCTGTCTGGTACCTCGACCCACGATACCAAACGCGGCGAGGATACGCGGGCGCGGCTCTACACCCTGACGGAAGCCCCGGCGCGCTGGGCGGTATGCGTTGCCCGCTGGCAGGAGATCAACCAGCATAAGGTGGTCGAGCTTGAGGATGGCCCGGCACCAAAACCTGCCGGGGCGTGGATGCTCTATCAGGCGCTGGCGGGCGTATGGCCCGTGACGCTTCAGCCAGACGACGCGGAAGGCCTGAAGGCTTTAGAGGCGCGTTTCCTGGACTTCGTTGAAAAAGCGCTGCGGGAAGCGAAGCTGCGGACCGACTGGGTCGACAGCAACGATCCTTTTGAAAAAGCGATGCTCGACTATGCCCGGCACCTGCTTTCGCCGGATAACCAGGCCTTCCTGCAGGATTTCGTTAGCGCGCTGCAGCCATTTATTCGGGCGGGGCTGGTTAACAGCCTTACCCAGACGGCGATCAAGCTCACCGCGCCGGGCGTGCCGGATATCTATCAGGGCAGCGAGGCACTTAACTTCAGCCTTGTCGATCCTGACAACCGTCGGGAGCCGGATTTTGCCACGCTGACCCAGCAGCTCGGCGGGGACGATCGGCCTGTTCCGACAAGCGAAGAGAGTTGGCAGAGTGGCCTGCTGAAGCAGCAGGTCATCGCGAAGAGCCTGCGCCTGCGTCAGCAGAAGCCCGCGCTGTTCCGTCATGGCGACTATCTGCCGCTGGCGGTAACGGGGGAGCGGGCGGATCACGTTATCGCCTATGCCCGGGTGACCCCTCGGATTCGAGGCGGTGACGCGCTGATCGTCATTGCGCCGCGTCTCGCGCTGCGCCTGCCTGACGATGCTGAAGCGGCATGGTTTACCGATACCACGATTGCGTTGCCTGAAGAACTCGCAGGCCGCCGCTACCGCAATATTCTCAGCGGAGAAGTTATCTCCCTGAACGATCGCCTTGATTTAACCCATACCACTGGAGATGTCCCGCAAATATTGATAGCTGATTGATTTGAATCTTGAAAATTTGCAGCGCTTAAACGCGCCTGGTTGCTTATTGCCTGAAGGAATGTGCCCTCTGAAGTCCACATTCTATGGAGAAGAATGAATGAAACACAGTAACGCGTATAAAATCCTGCCGGGGGATTATCATCTTCTCGGCGCAAACTACGATGGTGAGGGTGTCAATTTTGCCCTTTTCTCGGCGCATGCAGAGCGCGTTGAGCTTTGCCTCTATGATCCAAGCGGCAAGAATGAAATTGCCCGCCTTGAGCTGCCGGAAAATACCCATGAAGTCTGGCATGGCTACGTGCCCGGTCTTAAGCCGGGTGCGCTCTATGGTTTCCGCGTTCACGGACCGTTTGATCCGGAGAACGGTCACCGTTTCAACCCCAATAAGCTGGTTATTGATCCCTATGCCCGCGACCTGGTTGGCGACGTAGAGTGGAACGAAGCACATTTTGCCTACGACATGCTGCATGAAGATAAGGATCTGACCTTCGATAAGCGGGACAGCGCACCGTTTATGCCGAAGTGCCGGGTGATCGACCCGCATGAGTTCGACTGGCAGGACAATAACCGTCCGAACATTCCATGGTCGCAGGCGATTATCTATGAAACCCATGTGAAGGGCTTCACCCAGCTCAACTCTGCGCTGCCGCAAGCGCTGCGCGGTAACTTTGAAGGGATGGGCCACAAGGCTACCGTGGACTACATCAAAAACCTGGGCATTACCTCGGTCGAGCTGCTGCCGGTTCACTGGTTCCCGGACGACCAGCATCTGCTGGACAGAGGTTTGAAAAACTTTTGGGGCTACAATACGCTGGGCTTCTTTGCGCCAGCGTCGCGCTACTTCGGGCCGAAAGGTATTCAGGGCTTCCGCGATATGGTGCGCGCATTCCACGATGCGGGTATCGAGGTTATCCTCGACGTGGTCTATAACCACACGGCGGAAGGTAACGAACTGGGCCCAACGCTGTCGTTTAAGGGGATCGATAACTTCTCCTACTACCGCACGCTGCCTGACCAGCACCGCTACTACATCAACGATACCGGCACGGGCAACACCGTTAACACCTCCCATCCGCGCGTGCTGCAGATGGTGATGGACTCCCTGCGCTACTGGGCAGAGTCGATGCATATCGACGGCTTCCGCTTCGACCTCGGTACAATCCTTGGCCGTGAGCCGGAAGGTTTTGACCAGCGCGGCGGCTTCTTTGATGCCATGACGCAGGATCCGGTGCTGTCGAAGCTGAAGCTGATTGGTGAGCCCTGGGATATCGGCCCGGGTGGCTACCAGGTGGGTGGTTTCCCACCGGGCTGGGCGGAGTGGAACGATAAGTATCGTGACACGGTGCGTGAGTACTGGAAGGGCGATAACGTGGCATCCGATTTTGCCTCCCGCCTGCTTGGCTCTGGCGATCTCTACGACATCCGCGGTCGTCGCCCGTGGGCCAGCGTTAACTTTATCACCGCTCACGACGGCTTCACGCTGAACGACCTGGTGTCGTACAACGATAAGCACAACGAAGAGAATGGCGAAGACAACAACGACGGTCATAACGACAACCGCTCGTACAACTACGGCGCGGAAGGCCCGACCGACGACGAAAATATCAATACCATCCGCGAGCGGCAAAAACGTAACTTCCTCGCTACGCTGCTCTTCTCCCACGGTACGCCGATGCTGCTGGCGGGGGACGAGTTTGGCCGTAGCCAGATGGGTAACAATAACGGCTACTGCCAGGACAGCGAGATCTCCTGGATTCACTGGGATGACCTGCCGGCCTCCAGCGAGGCGCTACGCGAGTTCACCCGCCAGATTATCAAGCTGCGTAAAGAGCAGCCGCTGCTGCGCCGCGAAAGCTGGCGCGATGGCCTGCTTATCGAGTGGTTCAACGCCGAGGGTGGCGTTCAGCAGCCAGAGCACTGGCATGAAGGTTCGGCCCTGGTGGTTTATATCAGCCGGCCGGATTTAAAACCTGAGGAGGGGATCTGGCACGACGTGCTGATGCTGCTCAATCCGTTTGAAGAGAGCATGGAGTTCCGCATTCCACAGCCTGGCGAGAGCGGCTGGGTGCTGGAGCTGACCACCTTTGATACGGAACCGCGCGGTATTGTTATTGATAGCGAAACGGATTTCACCCTGGAAGGGCGCAGTATTGCGCTGTTCAGAAGACCATAATCAGAAGGTAATAGTTAAAACGGCTCTGCTTTGACACTCAGCAGAGCCGCTTTTGCATCGACACCCCTAGCGCTGACGCGTGGCGTACCAGCAGAGCAGGGAGCCGCCGCAGACCATCAGTGCGCCCTGCCAAAATGCCAGGCCCAGCGGGGCGCTGAGCAGCGTAGCCGCCAGCGCCGACGACAGCACAGGGGTAAAGTAGGAGGCCGCCGCCAGCACGTTGACATAGCCGTGCAGGATGCCCGTATTCCAGGCGGCATAGCCAAACCCAAGGGCAAAAGCCACCATCAGAAGCTGGATAATAACCGGCCAGCTGAAGTCCATCGGCGGCTGATCGCTCAGAGCAAACTTGATCCACAGGCTGAGCGCAGTGAGCAAGATAAACAGGGTAATACCGTTGTGGCCATCGGCATATTTACTGGTGACGGTGCAGTAGGTAGCCCAGATGATGGCTCCGCTAAAGGCGAGAAGGTAGCTGAGCGGGCTGGAGATGATATTGTCGCGAATGTCAGCGACGTTCAGTCCGCTATCGCCCCCCAGCACCCAGCAGACACCAAGAACCGAGAGCAGCAGGCCAGGCACAATCCACAGGTTGCTTTTTTGTTTGTTAAACAGGATGGCGAACAGAATAGTCAGGCTCGGCCAGAGATAGTTGACCATCCCGACCTCAATGGCCTGATGGCGCGTGGCGGCGTAGCCAAGGGAGAGGGCGAGGCACATCTCATAACTAACAAACAGTACGCTGCCGGCCAGCAGATACCGGAGCGGAAAGCGCCGAACGGCGGGGAAGCCAACCGTAGCCCAAAGCAGTACGCCGCTTAGGGTGTAGATCATTGCCGCCCCGCCCACGGGGCCGAGTCCTTCACTGACGCCGCGAATGAGTCCCACCATGGTGCTCCACAGCACAATGGCAATTAAGCCGATAAGCGTTGCCCTTTTCTTTGTCATCCTACGTCCGTTATAACGTCTATGTCTTTGAAAAGGGCATACTACCTTAATGCCGGAAATCGATCACCATACGACCACGGATCTGGCCTTGCTCCATCTCTTTGAAAATAATATTAATATCTTCCAGAGGTCGGGAGGCGACTTTCGGCACCACTTTACCCTCGGCGGCAAACTGGAAGGCTTCGGTCAGATCCTGACGGGTGCCCACCAGCGAACCGACGACCTGAATACCGTCCAGCACCAGACGCGGGATATCGAGGCTCATCGACTCCGGCGGCAGGCCAACGGCCACCACGCGGCCACCGGCACGCACCGCATCCACGGCGGAGTTAAACGCCGCTTTGGCGACGGCAGTCACGACCGCAGCATGCGCACCACCGGTTTTCTGCTGGATGATCTGCGCTGCGTCCTCGTTACGGGAGTTGATAGTCAGATCGGCTCCCATCTCTGACGCCAGGCTGAGCTGCTCGTCGTTGACGTCGATAGCGATCACCTTGGCGTTGAATACGTTTTTCGCATACTGCATCGCGAGGTTGCCAAGGCCGCCAAGACCGTAGATGGCAATCCACTGCCCGGGCTTGATGTGGGAGATCTTAATCGATTTGTAGGTCGTCACGCCTGCGCAGGTAATGCTGCTGGCGGCGGCGGGATCCAGCCCATCCGGGACTTTAACCGCGTAGTCCGCGACCACAATGCACCCTTCGGCCATGCCGCCATCGACGCTATAACCTGCGTTTTTGACTTCGCGGCAGAGGGTTTCGTTCCCGCTGTTACAGTATTCGCAGTGCCCGCAACCCTCATAGAACCAGGCCACGCTGGCGCGATCCCCTGGCTTCAGCGAGGTGACGCCAGGCCCCACTTCCTCTACCACGCCAATGCCTTCGTGGCCCAGAATAACCCCGGTCTTGTCACCGAAATCGCCGTTTTTAACGTGAAGATCGGTATGGCAAACCCCACAGCACTCCATCTTTAACCGCGCCTCGCCATGACGAAGAGCGCGTAAGGTTTTTTCTTTGATTTCTACTTGATGATCGTGAGTGACAACAGCAGCTTTCATTTTTATCTCCTTATGGGTATGCAGTTGGATGATGCATAACGCAACGCGTATGAAGGGAACGCAATTACTCCTTAAGGATTAATAACTTCTGTTCAGTATGCAACCACAACGAAACATTCTGCAATAATTTATGAGAATCATTCGCATTTTTGCTGGTCAGGTAGCAATTCAGCTAACACGAAGGTAACTTTTTTAAAACATTGTCATCCAGAGGTCATAAACACAGCGTAAGTTACTGGCTTCTCTCAACAATATGAGTCTTAGCAATGCTTCTGGTGAAAAAACTTCTTGCGGTAAGTCTGCTTCTGTCGGCGTCAGTTCAGGCGCAAAACATTCTGGAATTTCCACAGCCGGAGAACAACCCGGAGGAGTTCTATGCGGTAACGGAGATCCCCGCTGGCGGTATTATCAAGTATGAGACCGATGCAAAAACCGGCTTTATTATTGCCGACCGTTTCCAGTCGATGCCGGTAGCCTATCCGGCAAACTATGGCTCGCTAACGCAGTCGCTGGCAGGCGATGGCGATCCGCTGGATGTGATTTTTTATACCCGTGCGCCGATGGCTCCCGGCACGCTGATCAAGCTCCGCGCAATTGGCGTCCTGAAGATGATCGACGGCGGCGAGAAGGATGACAAAATCGTCGCTGTACCTGCGAGCAAAATCGACCCCACCTATGATGAGATTCAAAGCCTGAGCGATTTGCCAAAAATCGAGCAGGAGCGTTTAGAGGCTTTCTTCCGCGTCTATAAACAGCTTCCGGCGGGGCGTAAATCCGTTGAGCTGAACGGCTTCAATGATGCAGCCACCGCGAAGCAAGAGATCAAAGCGGCATGGGATGCCTGGAAAGCGAAGCACCCGCAGCAGAATTAAAAAAACGGGCATCAGAAGATGCCCGTTAGTTTATCTGCCTTAGATTGAGGTTCGGCGATAGCTGCGGTACTCAGGCCGCCAGAAGTTATCGTCGATTGCCTGCGACAGCGCCTCGGCGGAGGTTTTCACCGCCACGCCTTCCTCCTGGGCGACTTTACCTACCGCAAAGGCGATGGCACGGGAGACGTGCTGGATCTCATCAAGGCCCGGCAGCACCATGCCGTTGTCGTTGGTCCGCAGCGGGGAGTGCTCCGCCAGGGTTTCGCTTGCGGCCATCAGCATCTCATCGGTAATGCGTGACGCACCGGCGGCGATAACGCCCAGCCCGACGCCGGGGAAGATATAGGCGTTGTTGCACTGGGCAATCGGGTAGAGCTTATCTTTCCACTGCACCGGCGGGAAGGGGCTGCCGGTTGCCACCAGCGCGTTGCCGTCGGTCCAGGTGATGATATCCTGCGGCGTGGCCTCTACGCGGGAGGTCGGATTCGAGAGCGGCATGACGATCGGGCGCGGGCAGTACTTATGCATCTCACGGATAATCTCCTCCGTGAACAGCCCGGTCTGACCCGAAACGCCGATCAGGATGTCTGGCTTGACGTTGCGCACTACGTCCAGCAGAGAGATGGCGTCGCCGCTGGTCTCCCAGTTCTGGATATTCTCCTGCTTCTGCACCAGCTTGCTCTGGAACGGCAGCAGGTTAGGCATCTGATCCGTCAGCAGACCGAAGCGATCGACCATGTACACTTTTTGCCGCGCCGCCGCTTCGCTCAGCCCTTCGCGCTGGGTCTGGGCGACGATCTGCTCGGCGATACCGCACCCGGCAGAGCCTGCACCGAGGAAGACAATCTTCTGGTTGCTCAGCTGGCTGCCTGCGGCACGGCTGGCGGCGATAAGCGTACCCACGGTTACCGCCGCGGTACCCTGGATATCATCGTTAAAGGAGCAGATCTCGTTCCGATAACGGTTCAGCAGCGGCATAGCGTTTTTCTGGGCGAAGTCTTCAAACTGTAAAAGTACATCCGGCCAGCGCTGTTTCACCGCCTGGATAAACTCATCCACGAACTCATAGTATTCGTCGCCGCTGATACGCGGATGACGCCAGCCCATATAGAGCGGATCGTTAAGCAACTGCTGGTTGTTGGTGCCGACATCCAACACTACCGGCAGCGTATAGGCCGGACTGATGCCGCCGCAGGCGGTGTAGAGCGACAGCTTGCCGATAGGAATGCCCATGCCGCCAATGCCCTGATCGCCGAGCCCCAGAATACGTTCGCCGTCGGTGACCACGATCACTTTAATATTGTGCGCCGGGACGTTCTGTAAAATGTCATCCATCATGTGGCGGTTTTCGTAGGAGATAAACACCCCGCGCGCGCGGCGGTAGATCTCAGAGAAGCGTTCGCAGGCGGAGCCGACCGTCGGGGTATAGATAACCGGCATCATCTCATCAAGATGGTTTTCCACCAGACGGTAGAAGAGGGTTTCGTTAGTGTCCTGGATGTTACGCAGATAGATGTGCTTATCGATATCCGTTTTGAACCCCTGATACTGTAGCCAGGCGCGTTCGGCTTGCTCTTCTATGGTCTCCACCACTTCGGGGAGCAGGCCGAGCAGGTTAAAGTTGCGTCGCTCTTCCAGGCTAAAGGCGCTGCCTTTATTTAGCAGGGGAAACTCTAACAGCACGGGGCCAGCATAGGGGATGTACAGCGAACGGTTTTTCTTGTACTTCAGCAACATCTCAAAAACTCCTGGGTAGACGGATCCCGGCGATGGCACGGTTACCTGCGTGCAAACGGGGTGGGTGTACGGCGGGGGGAGTATAAAGCATGCGTAGTGCAATTTCTTGTTACTTCGATGAAACATATTCATAAAGATAAACGCCACCGGAGCGGTGGCGTAAGACTAGATTATCAGTGGCGGTTAATGCATCACTCGGCGCGACGATGGCGACCATGTCGATGGGTAACCACTTTTTCGCTGCCGTCTTCACTACGCACGACCTTTCTTTGATTCGACAGCTTATAGTCCAGCCCTAAAATATGACGTGCCTGACGATTCGATCTCATGCTAACTCCTTAATTCTGTGAATAGTTTCAAGGACCAGCCCGCAACTGCGAGCCGGGCAAAGCGTATCCCATAGCTTGAGCAACGTACCACTTTCCCTGAACGAAAAATGTGCTGCGAGCTTAGTATTCAATCATTGCTGCTCGGGAGGTAGCCATTTTTTAGAGCTTAAGCGTAATAGTCTTACAGATAGGGGAAGATTTTTAACAGCCTTCAGGCTGTAATGTTGCTTTAACAGCCTTCAGGGTGTATTTTTATAAAACAGCTTATAGGGTGTATAAAATCCAATTCTTGCGGCAAGCTTATTATGAAAAATGTCTATCCAGTTAAGACACTTACCCAGTTGCGTCCCTTGCTCCTTGGTTTTCGCAAAGCAAATGGACTGACGCAAAAAGAGGTGTCTGAAAGGTTAGGGGTAACCCAGCAGACTTATGCTCGCTTGGAGGCCAACCCTGCCAGTGCGAGCCTGGAACGCCTGTTCAAGGTGTTTACCGTGCTGGGCGTAGAGATCAACCTCACCTCGGGGCCCGTCTCATCAAACGTGAAGCAGACAGAAGAGGGCGATAAATTATCAAATTTACCTGCCAGACTGGAGAAATGGTGAGGATATGAGCCGGAGACAGCAGCGTTTAGCAATATGGATGAACGGCATCCGGGTCGGATTCTGGGAAAGGAACAAAGGGGTAGATTCGTTACGTTATCTCCCGAAATGGAGTGCTGACGAGCAGGGAAGGCCTTTATCGTTGTCTCTGCCTTTCACCCCCGGGGATCAAATCTTACGTGGAAATGTGGTACGTGACTATTTTGATAATTTACTACCGGACAGCGAAGGGATACGCAGGCGTCTGGCTACGCGCTATCAGGCAGAAAGCCTCGAACCTTTTGATCTGCTGACAGAACTGGGAAAAGATTGCGTGGGTGCTATACAGCTACTGCATCCAGACGATGAGCCCACAGATCTATATTGCGTAAAATATCGCCAGCTCTCTGAATCAGAAATAGCGACGATATTGCGTAATACTACCGAGGCATTGTTACCCGGCAGGCAGGATAATTCTGACGACTTACGTTTGTCTATTGCCGGTGCACAGGAAAAAACAGCCTTGCTGTGGCATGAAGATCGGTGGTGTCTGCCTGAAGGCAATACGCCGACGACGCATATATTCAAGTTACCGCTCGGGCTGGTCGGAAATATGAAAGCAGACATGAGCTCGTCGGTGGAAAATGAATGGCTCTGTTCGCAACTTCTTGAACACTACGGGAGCCCCGTGGCAAAAACAGAGATGGCACAATTTGAAGACCAGAAGGTGCTGGTAGTTGAGCGTTTTGACCGGAAATGGTCAGGTGACCGACAGTGGATAATACGCTTACCCCAGGAGGATATGTGTCAGGCTCTGGGGGTTTCACCATTACGAAAGTATCAGGTTGATGGTGGCCCGGGTATCACGGATGTAATGGAAATTCTGAGTCATTCAGACCAGGCTGAACATGACAGAATGCAGTTCTTCAAGTCGCAGATTATTTTCTGGCTAATGGCTGCCACAGATGGCCATGCCAAAAATTTCAGTATCGCGATAGAGCCTCAGGGTCGTTATCACCTCACCCCGCTCTATGATGTATTATCAGCATGGCCGGTGCTCGGTCACGGAAACAACCAGATATCCTGGCAGAAGTGCAAGCTAGCAATGGCCGTCCGTGGCAATACCAACTATTACCTGATTAACAGGATACAAAGACGACACTGGCTCAAGCATGGCGAGTTGACCGGCCTCAGTAAGAGGCTGGTAGAGACGTTGATAGAGGAAATCATATCTGAAACACCGGACGTGATTGAGCGTGTTAGCGGGCTAATTCCAGACCAGTTCCCGCAAGAAGTGGCAGAAAAAGTTTTTGATGGAATAAGGCAGCAATGCAGGCGTCTGACTGAGAAATAGGTATCGATTTCATGTGACCATCCGCTCATTGTCAATTTCCTCCGCCAAAAACCTGCACGGCGCGTTGCAGACGTGCGGCACGGGAGGAGAGGTCGCAGGCGGCGTCGGTAACCCGCTCAACCATGCCGGTATTGTTGTGGGTCATCACGCCGATGCGCGATATGGACTCGTTGATTAACGCCAGCGCCTGGGTCTGCTCCTGGGTGGCGGTGCCAATCTCGTTGATCATGGTCGACATCTGAATAACGTTGTCGATCATCGCCGTCAGGTGCGTTTCGGTATTCTCAACCATCTTTACGCCGCTGCTGACGTTTGCGACATTTTGCTCTATCAGCGTTTTGATCTCCTTCGCGGCAGAAGCAGAGTGCTGGGCCAGATGACGCACCTCGGCCGCCACCACCGCAAAGCCACGGCCAGCCTCACCGGCGCGGGCAGCCTCTACGGCAGCGTTGAGTGCCAGAATGTTGGTTTGAAAGGCGATGCTGTCAATAACGCCAATAATGTCGACGATCTGCTTATTATCGCGGGAGATGGACTGCATCATGGTGATGGTCTGCTTCATGACGCTGCCGCTGTTGACTGCATTACTGCTGGTCTCGTCTGCACGGATCATCGCGTCAGCAGCGGTCTCTGCCGTCTGCTTCACCGCGCTGGCTATCTCCTCAACTGCCGCCGCCGTCTGGTGCAGATCCGTTGAGGTCTCTTCGGTACGCTGCTGTAGCGATTTCCCCTCTTCAGAGATGCGATGGCTGATTTTACGGATCCCATCCAGTTGGCTGGTGACATCCCCCACCAGAGAGTTAAGATTCAGCCCGGACTGATTCACAAGGCGCAGCAGCATGCCTATCTCATCGACGCGGTTAAACTGAAAATAGTCGGCTCGTCTTCCAGAGACCACCTTCTGCATTTGCGTTAAGACTAATTTTAACGGATGCGAAACCTGCGCCTGTAAAAAGATCGAGGCAAATATAAAGAGAATCAGCGTCGCGCCGGATAGCACCAGCGCCGGAAGATTAATAAAGGGCAAGACGGCAATCAGCAATGCGGTAATACCCAGCGCCAGATTAATACGCTGTGAAATAGTCAGCCACTTAAACAGAGATAATAAAGAGAGCGGCCCTCGTCGCACCAGTACGCCTTTATAGAAGCGATACCCTTTTAATTTATTGTTGTTTATTTGCGCATAGAGGTTTTCACTGTCGTCAATCTCTTCCCGTGGCGGAATATTCCTGACCGAGATATAGCCAGTCAGCTTTTCCTGCTGATAAACCGGGGTGACGTTAGCCCGCACCCAGTAGTGATCGCCATTTTGACGCCGGTTCTTGACTAGCCCCGTCCAGCTCTCTCCCTGCTGGATGGTAAACCACATATCGGCAAACGCGGCCGGAGGCATATCAGGGTGGCGAATAATATTATGCGGCTCGCCGACCAGTTCCCCCTCTACGAAGCCGCTGGCCTCAATAAAAGCAGAGTTGGCATAAGAAATATGGCTCTGCGTATTGGTTGTCGACATGAGCGTCGTGCCGTCGTTAAGCAAATACTCTTTCTGTGTAACAGGAGTGTTACGCTTCATCAATAACCCCATAATCAAGCGTCTTGCAATAAATAAAAAAGGAATTGTATTTTTCTTATAGCTCGCGCATTTTCCACTATGAATGCAATAACGAAAAGTAGCTGGAGAAAATATTTTTTTAGTCACGCTAAAATATGTCACCGGCGTAGGTTATAAAAATGAAAATAGATTAATTGGATGTTGTTAATACCTTAGCGCTCGGCAAAACCTTAACGCAAATAGAGAGGGCTTCGTGCTATATCGCAAAAATAATCTAACCTTTACAGGTACCTTTAATCGCTGGACAGGCTCAGGAGATGGACATGCACACCCCTCACGCTTCAGGACGTTCGAGCTTTGCCGTAGCGCTGTATGAGCTACTTAATCCCATTCCACTCGGCTTTTTTACCGCCGCCTGGATCTTTGACATTCTCTATATCAAAAGCATGCAGATTATGTGGACCGATGCCGCCAGCTGGCTAATTGTTATCGGTCTGGTGATTGCCATCATTCCCCGCATCATAAACCTGGTGCAGATCTGGGTAGGGCATCGGTACTCCTTTAGCTCCCCCGTTAAGCTGCACTTCTGGCTTAACCTGGTCGCCATCTTGCTGGCGATAGTGAATGCCTTTATCCATAGCCGCGATGCTTACGCCGTTGTCCCGCTGGGCGTAACGCTCTCTACCCTGGTGGTGATCCTGCTGCTGCTGGCAAATGTTCAACTCGCGCTGCGCCAGCGTAACGCTTATGGAGACACCGTATGAAAAGAGATAACCGAGCGTTACTCAGCGTGGTAATTGTCGCGCTACTCAGCGCCTGTGATAACGGCGCATCTGTCGATCCGCAGAAGCAGATGGGGCCGAACCCGGAGCTGCCGCAGGCGCAAAACTTCCTGCTGCCGCCGATGCAGGTGCCCGAAGGGGTGTCGTGGAAAGAGGGCGAGAAGCCCACCGTACCCGCCGGACTGCAGATTGAAAAAATTGCCGATGGCCTGAAACACCCGCGCCAAATCTACGTTTTACCCAATAACGACGTGCTGGTGGCGGAGTCAAATAGCACGCCGAAACCTACCACCCGACCCAAGCAGCTGATCATGGGCGTGGTACAGAGCGCCTCCGGCAAGGCCGGAAAAGGGGGCGATAGCATTACCCTGCTGCGCAACGTTAACGGCAAATGGGAGAAGCACACCTTCATTGAGAATCTGCACTCGCCGTTTGGTATCCAGCTGATTGGCAATACGCTGTGGGTTGCCAATGCTGATAGTCTGGTGAAGTTCCCCTATGAGACGGGGCAGACCTCTATCAGCGCGCCGGCTCAGGAGGTGACCGAACTGCCGGGTGGACCGATCAATCACCACTGGACCAAATCCCTGCTCGCCAGCCCCGACGGCAGCAAGCTGTATGTCGGCGTCGGATCAAACAGCAATATCACCGAGAATGGTATAGGGGCGGAGTACCGCCGGGCGGCCATCCTCGAGGTGGACGCCGCCAGCGGGGCGAGCCGCATCTACGCCAGCGGACTGCGTAACCCCACCGGAATGGGATGGGAGCCGCAGAGCGGCAAGCTGTGGGCTATCGTCAACGAACGGGATGAGATCGGCTCCGATCTGGTGCCGGACTATATGACGTCCGTGCAGGAGAATGGCTTCTACGGCTGGCCCTATAGCTATTTTGGCCAGCACGTTGACGAACGCGCCCAGCCGCAGCGTCCGGATCTGGTCGAGAAGGCCATCAAGCCCGACTACGCCATTAGCTCGCACGTGGCCCCGCTTGGTCTGCTGTTCTATACCGGGGACAATATGCCGCAGTATCGCGGCGGCGCGTTTGTGAGCGAGCACGGCAGTTGGAACCGCAAGCCGCTCAACGGCTACCAGGTGATGTGGGTCAAGTTTGAGAACGGCCAGCCGGTGGGGCTACCGCAGCCGGTGGTCACAGGCTTTTTAACCGACGACCAGAAGCAGGTCCGCGGTCTGCCGGTGGGTCTGGGGATGGATGCCCAGGGCGGGCTGATTATCGCCGACGATGCTGGTGACGCCGTCTGGCGGGTGAGTGCCGCGCAGTAGCTGACATGAAAAAGCTGCCGTTTGGCAGCTTTTTTTACGGCTTTGACCCGTCCTGAATAGCGTTGACACATTTTACTCATACACTGAGGAAAATGTGA
>NZ_DAMACX010000027.1:50722-60955 GCF_031998825.1 Pseudescherichia sp. | reverse complement strand
CTATCTGGGGCGAAGAGGGCAACTTTATCGATGCGCTGGCGCATATGATCCTGCCTGCGGTGGTGCTGGGCACAATCCCGCTGGCGGTGATCGTGCGTATGACCCGTTCAGCGATGCTGGAAGTGCTGGGCGAGGACTACATCCGTACCGCCCGCGCCAAGGGCCTGACCCGCATGCGCGTGATTATCGTTCACGCCCTGCGTAACGCCATGCTGCCGGTGGTGACCGTTATCGGTCTGCAGGTGGGAACGATGCTGGCCGGGGCGATCCTGACCGAAACCATCTTCTCCTGGCCGGGACTGGGACGTTGGCTGATTGATGCGCTGCAGCGCCGTGACTATCCGGTGGTGCAGGGTGGGGTACTGCTGGTAGCGACGATGATTATCCTCGTCAACCTGCTGGTCGATCTGCTCTATGGCGTGGTGAACCCGCGTATTCGGCACAAGAAGTAAGGGGCCATCATGTCACAAGTTACTCAAGATAAAGCTGTCTCCGCACCGGTACCGATGACGCCGCTGCAGGAGTTCTGGCACTACTTTAAACGCAACAAAGGCGCGGTCGTCGGCCTGGTGTACGTTGTGGTGGTGCTGATTATTGCCATTTTTGCCAACTGGATTGCGCCCTATAACCCGGCGGATCAGTTCCGTGATGCGCTGCTGGCCCCGCCTGCGTGGCAGGAGGGCGGCAGCCTGGCGCATATCCTCGGTACCGACGACGTTGGCCGTGACGTGATGTCGCGCCTGATGTATGGCGCACGCCTGTCGCTGCTGGTGGGCTGCCTGGTGGTGGTGCTGTCGCTGATCATGGGCGTCGTGCTCGGTCTGGTGGCAGGCTACTTCGGCGGCCTCGTCGATAACATCATCATGCGCATAGTCGATATCATGCTGGCGCTGCCGAGCCTGCTGCTGGCGCTGGTACTGGTGGCTATCTTCGGCCCGTCGATAGTCAACGCCTCGCTGGCGCTGACCTTCGTGGCGCTGCCGCACTACGTGCGCTTAACGCGTGCCGCCGTGCTGGTCGAGGTGAACCGCGACTACGTTACCGCCTCGCGCGTAGCGGGCGCGGGCGCGATGCGTCAGATGTTCATCAACATTTTACCCAACTGCCTTGCGCCGCTGATCGTTCAGGCATCGCTCGGCTTCTCTAACGCCATTCTCGATATGGCCGCCCTTGGCTTCCTCGGCATGGGTGCGCAGCCGCCAACGCCGGAGTGGGGCACCATGCTCTCCGACGTATTGCAGTTCGCACAGAGTGCCTGGTGGGTCGTGACCTTCCCGGGTCTGGCGATCCTGCTGACGGTGCTGGCATTTAACCTGATGGGTGACGGTCTGCGTGATGCGCTCGATCCCAAACTGAAGCAGTAAGAGGCACGAGAATGGCGTTATTGAATATTGATCAACTGTCGGTGCACTTCGGCGACGAAGGGACACCGTTCCGTGCCGTAGACCGCGTAAGCTACAGCGTTGAGCAGGGCGAAGTGGTGGGCATTGTTGGGGAGTCCGGCTCCGGTAAATCCGTCAGCTCGCTGGCGATTATGGGCCTGATTGACTTCCCTGGCCGGGTGATGGCAGAGAAGCTGGAGTTTAACGGCCAGGATCTGAAGCGCATCTCTGAAAAAGAGCGCCGCAATCTGGTGGGTGCCGACGTGGCGATGATCTTCCAGGACCCGATGACCAGCCTTAACCCGTGCTATACGGTTGGCTTCCAGATTATGGAAGCGATTAAGGTGCACCAGGGCGGCAGCAAACGCACCCGCCGTCAGCGGGCTATCGATCTGCTAAACCAAGTGGGCATTCCGGATCCGGCGTCGCGGCTTGACGTCTATCCGCACCAGCTCTCCGGTGGGATGAGCCAGCGCGTGATGATTGCGATGGCTATCGCCTGCCAGCCGAAGCTGCTGATTGCTGATGAACCGACCACCGCGCTGGACGTAACCATCCAGGCGCAGATCATCGAGCTGCTGCTGGAGCTGCAGCAGAAAGAGAACATGGCGCTGATCCTGATCACCCACGATCTGGCGCTGGTGGCCGAAGCCGCACACAAAATCATCGTGATGTACGCGGGTCAGGTCGTCGAGTCTGGCAGTTCGCACGATATCTTCCGTGCGCCGCGCCACCCCTATACTCAGGCGCTGCTGCGTGCGCTGCCTGAGTTTGCTCAGGATAAAGCCCGTCTGGCCTCGCTGCCGGGCGTGGTGCCGGGTAAATACGATCGCCCGACCGGCTGCCTGCTCAATCCGCGCTGCCCGTATGCCACGGATAAATGCCGCGTCGAAGAGCCAGGCTTAAACCTGGTGGACAACGGACGTCGTTCAAAATGTCACTATCCACTCGATGATGCCGGGAGGCCTAACTATGAGTACGCATGAGGCCACAACCCCTGTGCTGTTGCAGGCTATTGACCTGAAAAAACACTACCCGGTGAAGAAAGGGCTGTTTGCCCCGGAGCGCCTGGTGAAAGCCCTGGACGGCGTATCGTTCTCTCTTGAGCGTGGGAAAACGCTGGCGGTGGTGGGCGAGTCCGGCTGTGGTAAATCCACGCTTGGCCGCCTGCTGACCATGATTGAGACCCCGACCGGCGGCGAGCTGTACTATCAGGGCCAGGATCTGCTCAAGCACGATCCGCAGGCGCAGAAGCTGCGTCGACAGAAGATTCAGATCGTCTTCCAGAACCCCTACGGCTCGCTGAACCCGCGTAAAAAAGTGGGGCAGATCCTCGAAGAGCCGCTGCAGATTAACAGCAATCTCAGCAAAGCGGAGCTGCGTGAGAAAGCGCTGTCGATGATGGCGAAAGTGGGTCTGAAGACCGAGCATTACGATCGCTACCCGCATATGTTCTCCGGCGGCCAGCGTCAGCGTATTGCCATCGCCCGCGGCCTGATGCTCGATCCGGACGTGGTGATTGCCGATGAGCCGGTGTCGGCTCTTGACGTCTCCGTACGTGCGCAGGTGCTGAACCTGATGATGGATCTGCAGCAGGACCTGGGACTCTCCTACGTCTTTATCTCCCACGATCTGTCGGTGGTAGAGCACATTGCCGATGAAGTGATGGTGATGTACCTCGGCCGCTGCGTAGAGAAGGGCACCAAGGAGCAGATTTTCAGCAATCCGCGTCATCCGTATACCCAGGCACTGCTCTCCGCGACGCCGCGCCTGAACCCGGACGATCGCCGGGAGCGTATCAAGCTGACCGGCGAGCTGCCCAGCCCGCTCAATCCACCGCCGGGCTGTGCTTTCAGCGCCCGCTGCCGCCGTCGCTTTGGTCCCTGCACCCAGCTTCAGCCGCAGCTGAAATCGTACGGCGGCCAGCTGGTGGCCTGCTTTGCGGTGGACCAGGATGAGAACGGCGAAAAGCCAATTAACCCTGCCTGAGTCGTTTGATTTACCCATCCACAAAACCGGAGCATAGCCTCCGGTTTTTTATTTATAGCGCCCAATTAAATTATTTCAAAATATTTCACAGGGTAACTAATTATTAAATTAAGAACTATCTTATTCAATCGGTTAGGCTGAAATCCATTGCTCAATAGCCCTTAACAAAGTCTAATTTGCTTTAAATTAGCATGATATTCCAAATATTTACCTCTTTTTCACTATTAAAAGCTTTGGTGTTTTTTGCCGCAAAAAAAGATAGCATGTGTACCGCGAATGCTTATCTTACTGCTGTAAATAGGGCGAAAGTCGTAGAGCAGCAATATAGCCCCGCAATAATTAAGCATATGGAAGACCGCTAACGGATCTCGTATCAACGCGATAATAAAATTTTAAACTCCTGCCTGTTAATAGCCGCTTTGGTCAAAACGGGACTGGGGATCTTTTGTTTGTGAATCATGAGTATAGATATGAATAATTATGATGATTTGCAGAGGTTTAAAGACAAGACTCACACACAGCAACACGATTTTAAAGACTTCTCGTCGCAAAACCTCGCGCATGACCACGGCAGCTGGGCCATTATCAATCAGCTCTCTCCAGCGACTGAAGAGTCGGCGCTGGCTATGGGCGGGCACGTCTCGCTGCCCATTCCGCAGTCCGTCGATGCGGATACGTTCGCCCTTAAAGAGCAGCCGTTTGTCGCGCCAGTGGCGTTAACCCCGGCACCGCTCCCTGATGCCGCCCCGCCTATTTTCCAGAGCGTTGCGGCCCAGCTGGCGACGCCGCCTGCCGCCCCGGTACTCGCGCCTGCGGCACTGATAACGGCACCTGCGCCGATACCTGCGCCAATCCCCACCGCCGCGCCCGCCGCTGCCCCGGTTAATTTCTCCCAACTCTTTGCGCCTAAAGCTGCAGAGGCGAAGCCCGCCGTTGAAAAAAATCAGCCGTTGAAATCGCTGTTAGAAAGGATCGCTTCATGCCGTTGATCTGTGTCTGTTCGCCGAAGGGTGGCGTAGGGAAAACAACCCTCACGGCAAACCTGGCCTATGCGCTGTCGCGCGCAGGCAATAAAGTGCTGGCGATTGATTTTGACGTACAGAATGCGCTGCGCCTGCACTTTGGCGTTCCTCTCTCTGACGGCCGCGGTTTTGTCGCTAAAGCCGCTGAAGCCGCCGACTGGAGCCAGTTTGTCCTCTCAGCAGGCGGCAATATCTTTGTTCTGCCCTACGGCGATGCCACAGAGCCGCAGCGCGAAGCCTTTGAAGCGCGTCTGGTACAGGATGAGCACTTTCTGCTGCGCGGTCTGAGCACCCTGCTCAACTACCCCGGCCTGATTATCATCGCCGACTTCCCACCCGGTCCCTCACCGGCGCTAAAGGCGCTGTCACGGCTGGCCGATCTGCATCTGGTCTCGCTGCTGGCGGATACCGCCTCGCTCTCCCTGCTGCCGCAGGTGGAGAACCACCGCCTGACCGGCGACGTGCTTAACCGCAAAGCGGGCTACTACGTGGTGCTGAACCAGAGCGATAACCGCCGTCAGATCAGCCGCGACGTTACCGCCTTTATGGAGCAGCGGCTGGGCGAGCGCCTGATTGGCGTGGTTCATCGTGATGAGAGCGTGATCGAGGCTAACGCCTCCCAGCAGTCGATTTTCGATTTTAGCCCGGCCTCGGCGGCGGCGTTTGATATCGAGCTGATTGCCAGAAAAGTGACCAATATTCTGGGCGTGAGGGTCGGCGACGGCACCGTTCACAGCCAGCCAAAGATGTCTGGATTCTAATTTTCGCCAGGGCGAACAATGAAAAAGTTCCTGTTTTACCTCCTGATCCTGGCGCTGGCGCCTGCCGCCGTGCTGGTGGTCATTACGCCAATGGATAGCCAGAAGCAGTACCTCTTTGGCCTGATCAGCATCGGCATTCTCTTTTTAATGGGCTACAGCAAAAAGCGCAGCATCTCCGTAATTATGGTGGTGATGTCGTTCCTGATGTCGACGCGCTACATCTACTTTCGCGCCACCCAGACCCTGCACTTTAACTCAGAGATAGAGACCATTCTGGGCATCGGCCTGTTCCTCGCCGATCTCTACGTCTGGGTGATGCTGCTGCTGAACTACCTGCAAACCATCTGGCCGCTGAAGCGGGAGATCGTGCCGCTGCCGGAGGATATGAGCCTGTGGCCGACCGTTGACGTCTACGTGCCGACCTATAACGAATCGCTGGATGTGGTGCGCGACACCGTGCTGGCGGCGCAGTGCATCGATTACCCCCGGGATAAAATGAAAATTTATATCCTCGACGACGGCAAGCGCAGCGAGTTTGCCATGTTTGCCGCCGACGTCGGGGTGGGGTACATCACCCGTAACGATAATTCACACGCCAAAGCGGGCAACCTTAACCACGCCATGAAGCTCACCAACGGCGAGCTGATCTGCGTCTTTGACTGCGACCACGTTGCAACCCGTATCTTCCTGCAGGCCACCGTTGGCGGCTTCCTGAAGGATCCCAAGCTGGCCCTGGTGCAGACTCCGCACTTCTTCTACTCGCCGGATCCCTTTGAGCGTAACCTCTCCGTGGGCCGCAATATTCCTAACGAAGGGATGCTGTTCTACGGCCCAATCCAGCGGGGTAACGATAACTGGAACGCCACCTTCTTCTGCGGCTCCTGTGCGGTGATCCGCCGCAGCGCGCTAGAAGAGATTGGCGGTTTTGCGGTAGAGACGGTAACCGAAGACGCCCATACCGCGCTGAAGATGCAGCGCCTGGGCTGGGGCTCGGCGTTTATCGATATTCCGCTGGCCGCCGGGCTTGCCACCGAGCGCCTGGTCCTGCACATCATCCAGCGTACCCGCTGGGCGCGCGGCATGACGCAGATCTTCCGCCTCGACAACCCGCTGTTTGGTCGCGGCCTGACCTTCCAGCAGCGCCTGTGCTACCTCAGCGCCATGCTCTACTACCAGTTCGCCATCCCGCGCATCATCTTTTTGACCGCGCCGCTGGCCTACCTGCTGTTTAACCTCAATATCATCTACTCCTCGGCGAGCCTGGTGTTTGCCTACGCGCTGCCGCACCTGTTTCTGTCGATCTACCTCAACTCACGGCTGAACGGGCGCTACCGCTACAGCTTCTGGGGTGAGATCTACGACCTGGTGCTGGCGTTCCATATCGTGCTGCCCACCATGGTGACCATGCTCTTCCCGAAACGCGGCAAGTTCAACGTGACCGATAAGGGCGGCCTGCTCAACGTCGGCTACTTCGACTTCAGCGTCGTGCGCCCGCACCTGGTGATCGCCTTCCTGCTGACGATTGCGGTGGTCTGGGGGATCGTGCGCGCCTTCGCGTATGACCACTTTGGCGTCGACCCAAAGGTTATTGCGCTTAACGTCGGGTGGGGACTCTACAGCCTGATCTTCCTGCTGGCGGCCATCGCCGTCGCCCGGGAAACGCGGCAGACGCGTAAAACGATTCGTATCGATGTGAAAATTCCGACGTTGATCCACTACGCCAGCGGCATCTCATCCCGCAGCGAGACCGCTGACCTGTCGATGGGTGGCTGCCGCGTCGCCGTGCCGGACAGCCGTCACCTGACCGATGAGATCGAAGAGATTGAGCTGCAGCTTCAGTCTGGGGCGATCAGCATTCCGGTGAAGACCATCGCCGCCGACGATACCTACGTGCGGCTGAAGTTTGAAGACATCCCGCTCTCCCGCCGCCGCGAGCTGGTGCGGGTGGTGCTCTCCCGCGCCGATGCATGGATCCAACCTCAACGACCGCAGGACAACCCGTTCCGTTCGATGCTGACCATCATGCGCTGTGTGTTCGACCTCTTCTGGCTGACGTGGAAGTCACGCCGTGAAAACCGCCGCCAGCGTGCGGTGCTCAAAGCTGCGCAGGAGAAGGGGAGCGTATGAGACGTTTAACCTCTCTGGCGCTGCTGGTCAGCGCGCTGTTCATTACGCCGCTCTACGGGGAGGAGACCACCCCTGCCGATCTGCTGCCGCTGGATCTGCCCCCGCCGGTGGCGAGCCCGGCACCGGCACCGACGGCCTTTATCCCGACGGTGGTGAACGATATCTCGCTGGCGCAGATGGGCCAGCCGCAGGGCATCGTTCTGAGCGGCGGCCAGCTGCAGGGCGGGGTGGCTTTTACCCTGCCGGTGAGCCAGGTGATCACCAACGCCCAGCTGGCGCTGAACCTGAAGGTTTCTCCGGCGATGGCGACTCGCAACGCCACGATGCAGCTGATGCTCAACGGCCAGCCGCTGGGCACCGTCCCGCTGGGGGCTGCCGACAGCGACGTCTCCCGCTTCCAGCTTGACCTCCCGGCGGCGCTGCTGGTCTCCAGCAACACCCTTAGCTTCAAGGTCAACGACGGCGACGCGATGATGTGCCAGCGCGATCTCACGGATAAGTACCGGGTGACCATCCTGCCAGACTCAAAATTTAGTCTTGAGGGGCAGCAGCTGGATATCGGCTCCGATCTCAGCCACTTCCCGCGCCCCTTCTTTGACAGCATGCAGATGACGCCTGCCACCATCGCTTTTGCTTTCCCGGCGAAGCTGACGGCGGACACCATCAGCGCGGCGGCGCTGATCTCCTCGTGGATGGGCATTCAGGCGGACTATCGTGGCGTCTCGTTCGCCGCCCGGAGCGATCGCCTGCCGGAGAAGAACGGCATTCTGGTCGGCCACCCCGGCGAGCGGATCGGCGGCCTGACCCTGCCCCAGGGCAGCGGGCCGACGCTGAGCATTATTGATAACCCGGCGAACCCCACCTACAAGCTGTTGCTGGTGGTGGGCAATGACGATCGCGCCCTGCGGGCGGCGGCCTGGCGTCTGACGCGGGGTAACTTTGCTCTGCAAACCCCGAGCGTCACGGTGGACGGTGAGTCGATCCCGGTCAGCAAACCCTACGACGCGCCGCGCTGGATCCCTACGGATCGTCCGGTGAAGCTCTCGGAGCTGATCCGCAAGGATCAAAGCATGACCGTGAACGGGATCTGGCACGATGCGCTGCGGGTGGCCTTCCGCGCCGCGCCGGATCTTTTCCTCTGGGATGGCGAAACCATTCCGCTGCGCATCGGCTACCGCTTCCCGTCGGAGAGCTGGATTGATGAGGATCGCTCATGGCTGAGCATGACCATGAACGACACCTTCCTGCACAACCTGCCGGTCAATAAGCAGGGGGCGCTGGAGACGCTGTGGCACAAAATGGGTGGCGACGCGCGCCAGGAGCAGTTCGACATGCCGCTGGAGCCGTACATGATCTACGGTGACAACCAGCTGTCGCTCTACTTCAACATCGTGCCGAAGGAGAGCGCGCCGTGCAGCGTGCTGCTGAACAACAACATCAAGAGCCGAGTGGATGATGACTCGTGGATCGACCTGAGCCACACCCGCCACTTCGCGCTGCTGCCGAACCTCTCCTACTTTGTGGGGGCCTCCTTCCCCTTCACCCGGCTGGCGGATTACTCGCAAACCGTGCTGCTGCTGCCGGAGAAACCCACCGAGACCCAGGTTGGAACGCTGCTCGATATGGCCGCGCGCTCCGGTAACGCCACCGGGACGGCCCTGAGCCACAACCGCGTGGTGCTGGGCATACCCACTGCAGGATCGAACCTCGAGCTGCTGCGGGATCGCGACGTGCTGGCGGTGACCGGGCTGGATCAACACGACTTTAACCGCGAGCTGTTAAAAACCTCGCCTTTCGTGGCCCACGACAATCTGCTGAGCGTCCGCGAGCCGACCCAGTGGCAGAAGATCCAGCGCTGGATGGCCGGGGACTGGAACGCAGACGGTCTTGAGGCCGATCGCTACTTCTCGTCGAACGAGTCCTGGCGCGGTTTCGTCAGCTTCCGCTCGCCGTGGAGCAGCGGACGCACGGTGGTTACCGCTATCGGCAGCAGTGACGACCAGCTCTCGCGGCTGCATAGCGATCTCGCCTCGCCGAAGATTAACGCTGGCATTCGCGGCGATGCGGCCATCATCACTAACGAAAATGGCGTGCGCAGCTTCCGCGTCGGTGCGCAGTACCCGCGCGGTGAGATGCCGATGCACCTGATGGTGATCTGGTATGCCAACCAGCACTCCGGGCTACTGGCGGTGCTGGGGCTGTGCTTCAGCATCATTGTCGGGCTGGCGCTGTATGCCCTGTTGAAAAAACGTGCGCGTAAGCGGCTGGATCCGCAGGATGGAGAGTGAAAAGGGTGACAACAATGACAATTAAAACCGCCCGTCGGTTATCGACCCTCTGCCTGTCGGGTGCGCTGACGCTCGGTGCGGTGAGTCAGGCGCAGGCCGCGCCCAACGATGCGGCGCTGAAGGCGCTGTTTGATCAGGCCAACTACTGGCATGAGAAATCCCACGACGATCTGGCGAGCGAGTCGCTGAAAAAAGTGCTGATGGTGGATGCCAACAACACGCAGGCGCTCTACCTGATGGCGCTCTGGGCGCAGCAAAATGGCGATTTGCAAACCGCTGCCCAGTGGCGCGCCCGGCTGGCGGCCGTGGCACCCGCTGACGCCGGACTACAGGCGCTGGATAACGCCAAACAGCTGGCGCAGGTGCCCCAGGGGCAGCTGACCCTGGCCCGCCAGCAGGCGCGTAGCGGCAACGTCCCGGCGGCGCTCGCGACCTGGCGCAGCATGTTTAATGGCGATACCCCGCCGCCAAGCCTGGCTCCGGAGTACTACCTGACCATGGGCAGCGACAAGTCGCTCTACCCGCAGGCGGTAGGTGAACTTCAGCGTTTTGTTGCCGAGAACCCGCAGGACAACGCGGCGCGCGTGGCGCTGGGTAAAATGCTGACGTGGCGGGAGGATACCCGCCGCGATGGGATCGCCCTGCTGGAGCCGATGGCCAGCGG
>NZ_DAMACX010000027.1:0-50712 GCF_031998825.1 Pseudescherichia sp. | reverse complement strand
ATGACGGCCTGCGCCAGGCCCTGCTCTGGCTGGGGCCGCAGGCGGGAGACGAGCGGTACTACGATAACTTCCTCCAGCGCCATCCCCAGGATGGCGACGTGCAGGCCTACTACCGGAAAAACGTCGGCGGCGCGGCGAAGGGAGAGGGCTTCACCGCCCTCAACAGCGGCAATACCGGCTCGGCGCAGCGCCAGTTTGAGCAGGTTCTGCAAACTAACCCTGAGGATGCCGATGCCCTGGCCGGACTGGGCTACATCGCCCAGCGCAACGGCGACTACAAAGCAGCCTCGCAGTACCTGAGCCGCGCAGCGAGCCAGGGGGGCGAGGCATCAACGGAGCGCAAAACCCAGGCGGATGACGCGGCCTTCTACGGCCAGCTGGCCGAGGCGCAGCAGGCGCTCAAAGAGGGCAACGTCAGCCAGGCGCTGGCCCTCTCCGCCCCGCTGGCCCAGCAGAGCGGCGAGCGCGGCACGGCGGCGAAGCTGTTCCGTGCCGACGTCCTGCGCCACAACAAAGACTATCCCCAGGCGGAGCAGGCCTTGCGCGCGGTATTAAACGACCAGCCGCAAAACGCCGCCGCCAGGGAGAACCTCTTCTACGTCCTGCGCGAGCAGAACAAGTCTGACGAGGCTCAGGCGATGCTGCGCACGCTGCCCGCCAGCTTACAGGCGAAGCTCCAGCCGCGCATCGTCACTGGGCTACCGGGGGATCCCCTCCGTCGTCAGGCCCAGCAGGCCGCCGCTGCGGGCAATACCCGGCAGGCTATCGCCATCCTCCAGCAGGGCGTCAGCCGTCTGCCGGACGATCCGTGGCTGCGTCTCGACCTTGCCCGCCTGCTGCAAAAGAGCGGCAGCGGCGACGAGGCCAGCACGGTGATGGCCCCGGCAGCGCGCAACGGCGCGGGGGCCAGCTCGCTCTACGCGGCGGCGCTCTTTGCCAGCGAGAACGGCGCATGGCAGCAGGCGCAAACCCTGCTGTCGCGTATCTCTCCCGCCAGTCAGAACGGGCAGATGCGCGATCTGGCCCAGCGAGTGAACTACAACCTGCAGCTGGCTACCGCCGAGCGCTACCTGGCCCAGGGCAATAATATTGCCGCCGCCAACACGCTGAAAACCCTGACCCACCGTCCGCCGGAAAGCCCGGTGGATGCGGGCAAGCTGGCGAAGCTGCTGGCCCAGAGCGGCGATCTCAACGGCGCGGTGGCGCTGGTGCGGGAAAACCTGCGCCAGGGCGTGCAGGGCAACGCCGGGGACTATGCCGATCAGGTTACGGTTCTGAACAAAGCCGGGCTGGACAACGAGGCCCAGGCTTTCCTCGCCAATCCCGAACTTCAGGCGCGCAGTACGCCCACGCAGCTGGCAGGGATCCGCAACGGCTACGTTATCAACGAGGCCGACCAGCTGCGCGAGCAGGGTAACTACGCCGCCGCCTATGACAAGCTGATGCGGGCGATGCAGAGCGATCCGCAGAACACCGATCTGATGTTCGCCATGGCCCGCCTCTACCAAACCGGTAAGATGAACAAAGAGGCCGGGGTGGTCTACGACTACCTGATAACCCGGGATACCGACGATCAGGCCGCTCGCGTCGGGGCGATTGACGTGGCGCTGGCAGAGAACAACCTTGATAAGGCCCAGAGTCTCGCCAGCGGCCTGCGCAACGACAGCTCGGCGGACCGGATGCTGCTGCTGGCCCGGCTGGAAGAGGCAAAAGGCAACCACCAGCAGGCGATGACTTACCTGCGCAGTGCCCGCGGCAAGCTGCTGGGGATGGCGTCCACCAACGCCGCCGCCACGCCAACCATCGACGGCGTATTGCTGGCGGACAACCCGTTTGTGGGTAACAGCAAGACGGCGGCTCGTTCAACGTATAGCAACGGTGACAGCATGCCGTGGCAGGTGGCGCAGACGGCGCGCGAGCCGGGCAGCACGCTGCCGGGGACAATGCGCACCGATCTGCCGATGGAAACCGTGCAGAGCCGAACCCTACGTCAGGTTGATGAGATGATGCAGGATCTGCAGCAAAAAACCGGTATGTGGGTACAGGGTGGGGTAGAGATCCGTGGCCGCGACGGCGAATCCGGCACCAGCAAGCTGACCGAAGCCAAAGCACCGCTGACGTGGTCCAGCTCGCCGTTTGGCGAGTCGCGCTTCGAGTTCACCGCCACGCCGATTACCCTCAGCGCGGGCAGCGCCTCGGGAGATGCATGGCGTCGCTACGGCACGAATCCGCTCAACAATGGGATCAGCAACGTCAGTCAGTCGATAGTTGACGCCTATGAGGATCTCACCGGTGAGATCAGCCCGGTAACCGCAGCGCAAACTGCGCGGGAGCTTTCACCCTTTAATGGCGAAGGATTTGATCGTCTTAATGTGCTGAGAGAAACCGGCGTATTGGACGCGTTAAGTCGCAGTGAGTACAGCCCTAACCTGAACAGTACTATTAATGACTCAACGAGTTCGCAAAAGGCCAGCGGCGTTGAGCTGGCGATGGCACTTAGCGGTGAGCAATATCGAATCGATATCGGCAGTACGCCACTCGGTGAGGATCTCAGCACCCTGGTGGGCGGCGTTCAGTGGTCGCCAAAGCTGACAAACTACCTGACGCTGATCCTTAAAGGTGAGCGACGCGCCGTAACCGATAGCCTGCTCTCTTACGTCGGTATGAAAGATAGCTTCTCGGGTGGGCGCTGGGGGCAGGTGACCAAAAACGGCGGCAGCGCACAGCTGGGCTATGATGACGGCGAAGCGGGCTTCTATATTGGCGGCGGTGGCTACAGCTATATCGGAGAGAACGTTGCCAGCAACACCAGCATGAATGCCAACGCCGGGGTCTATCTGCGTCCATACCATGATGACTTTAGGGCGTTGCAGACCGGTCTGAACGTCAGCTGGATGGATTTCTCTAAAAATCTCAGTTACTACACCTTCGGCCAGGGCGGCTACTTTAGCCCCCAGAACTACGTCAGCGTCTCGTTGCCGGTTGATTTCTCGCAGAAAATCGACAACTGGAAGCTGCGCATTGGCGGCTCGGTGGGATATCAATCCTATACCCAGGACAGTAGCGACTATTTCCCGAACGATCCTGAAGCGCAGCGTGAATTGGAAATGCTTGCCAATTTAGGTTTTGCGAAGGAGGCACGCTACGGCGGTAGCTCAAAGAGCGGCGTCGGCTACACCGTGCGTACAGGCGTGGACTACAACGTTAATAAAGATATGACGATAGGCGGCAAGGTCGGCTATGACACGTTCGGCAACTACAACGAAAGCACCGCCGGGCTTTACTTCCGCTATATGTTAGGAGGCAACTGATGACCCAGAATGGTCAATATTCACCGCTGATGAGCTACTTTCAGCAGCAGCAGACGCCAGCGGGCTGGTTCGATCTGCTGACTATTATGATCGACAACATGGTGCGTAACGTGGGGCAGACGGACAGCCAGCCTTTCCTGCGTCAGATGGGGGAGGCGATGGCCGAGCGTTTCCCGCTGCCCGATGCGGAAACGGTAGGGGAGCTGGAGGCAAATATCAATGCCCTGCTGCGCCAGTTCAACTGGGGCTTTATCGATATTGTGGCCAACGAGAACGGGATGCTGCTGCGCCACGAGGGGCTACCGCTGGGACGCGATGACGATCGGCAGCGCTGGTGCCACGCCTTTTGTGCGATACTGGAAGGCCTCTACGCCCGCTGGTTGCAGGCGCAGGGCGGGGGAGCACACGTCACCGTACAGCGCGAGCGTCTGTTTTCCCATTCCGACGTTCAGTTCCGTTACCACAATCCACAATGAGTCCAGCCACAATGAGTCCAGCTATGGTTAAGCGCGTAGTTGCCGTAATGGTTATTCTGGGGGGGCTGCTGTCTGCCTCTTTTGCTCAGGCGAGTACCGCCTGGGATACCTATAAATCCCGCTTTCTGATGCCGGACGGGCGTATCGTTGATACCGGCAATAAAAACGTCTCCCACACCGAAGGCCAGGGCTTTGCCATGCTGATGGCGGTGGCGAATGACGATCGTGCCAGCTTCGACAAGATGTGGGCCTGGACGGAAAAGACGTTAAAAAACAAAGAGAATGGACTGTTCTACTGGCGCTATAACCCGGTCGAGCCGGATCCGATCCCCGATAAAAATGACGCCTCTGACGGCGACGCGCTGATCGCCTGGGCGCTGCTGAAGGCCGATGCGCGCTGGCACGACGGGCGCTACAGCGCCGCCTCGGACGCCATCACCAAAGCGCTGGTGAGCCACACGGTGATTAACTTTGCGGGCTATCGCGTTATGCTGCCGGGTGCCAACGGGTTCAACCTCAACAGCTACGTGAACCTCAACCCCTCCTATTTCATCTTCCCGGCGTGGCAGGCGTTCGCCGATCGCAGCCACCTGACGGTGTGGCGGGATCTGATCCGCGACGCGCAGACGCTGACGGGCAAGATGGGCTGGGGTAAGGCGAATCTGCCTACCGACTGGGTGGCGCTGGCTGCCGACGGCAAGATGCAGCCCGCTAAAGAGTGGCCGCCGCGCATGAGCTATGACGCGATACGTATTCCGCTCTATATCGCCTGGCAGGATCCAAACAGCCCGCTGCTGACGCCATGGCGCAGCTGGTGGCAGACGTTCAGTCGCAGCCAGACCCCGGCCTGGGTCAACGTCACCACCAACGAAGGCGCGCCCTACAATATGAACGAGGGGCAGCTGGCGGTGCGGGATCTCACCCTCGGTGTGAAAAACGGCGAGCCGCAGATTACCGCCCAGGACGACTACTACTCCGCGAGCCTGAAGATGCTCTCCTGGCTGGCAGAGCAGCGGTAGCAGGCAATAAAAAAGCCGGGTGGCGGCTTCGCCTTACCCGGCCTACAAAACAGATGCCATTCGTTGATATCGGTATTCACCGTAGTAGTGGCATTACTGCGGATACGGTACCCAATCCCCGCCGTTAAGACGCACGTACGGTTTGTTCTGGTACTGGATCACAATGGCGTTGGCGTTCTCCGACACCGGGGCCGTCTGCGGCAGGTTGCTGGTCAGGCTGTCCCAGTTGACGCTATCTTCGGTAAACAGCTTGCCGTCCACCGAACGGGCAACCAGCTCCGATACCGCCAGGAAGCTGCTCGGCTGATCGACCACCACCGGCGCACCCTCGTGCGGTGCCTTCATCCCGAAGAACTTGATCCCTGCTGGGACGTTGGTAATAGACGGGCTGGGGATATCGCGCAGGCCAGAAACCTGCATCTTATCACCCTGCAGCGCGCCGCCGTGCTCCGGCACCATTACGACCATCACCTTACGGCCCGATTTTTCCAGCGTGTTGAAGAACGCATCCAGCTCGTCAAACAGCTTCTGGGCGCGCACCTTATAGTCCGCCGTTTTGCTCACGCCTGGGAAATGGTTCCCGTCGTGTAGCGGCAGCAGGTTGAAGAAGGTGGCCGTGCGCTGGTTCCCGTCCTGGGACTGCATCCAGCGGTTTAGCACCGCCGTATCGTCGTACACCGGCGAGCCGTCAAAGGAGAGCAGGGCGGTTGGAAGACCGGACTGATCCATCAGCGGAGCCTGCATGCCGCCGTTATCACGTACCTCTTTCAGGAAGCCGCCGAACACGCCGTTGTGGTCGAGCATAAACTGCTGCGAGAAGCCGAGCTGCGCCAGGTTATCAAACAGGTAGCACTGGTTACCCGCCTGCTGATAGAGGTTCTTATGCGACGGCTGGCCGCAGCTGGCGCGCAACAGACGAATTGCCGCCGGGCCGCTGTAGGAGGTTGCCGAGTTGAAGTGCTTAAACTGAATATCAAAGTGCGACCACAGCGGATGCGACATCAGGCCTGCCGCCTCGACGTCCGCCCACGACAGGGAGCAGATGTTGATCACCAGCAGCTCAAACGGCTGGGCATCGGCAGGCAGCTGCGCCGGGAAGCGGACCTGGCGCTTCTCTTCTGCGGTATAGAAGCTGTTCAGCCATGCGTCGAGGTTTGCGGTAGTCGGCGGTGCGGTCTGCGCCGGGATATCGCCCACTACCGGTTTGTCAGCGGCGGCGGCGATGGTCGCCGCGGCGTTGCCGCCGGTGGTGGTGACGGTATTGGTAGGCTGACCGGCAGGCCACAGGGAGAAGGTCGGCCCGGTCAGGGTCAGCACGTTCAGCCAGACCATAATCGCCACCACAAAAACGGTCACGCGGATCCACTGCGCCAGGAAGAGCCAGGCCACCAGCAGAACAAAAATTCCGCCGATCATCTGCCAGTTGATAAAGCGCGTGACCAGATCCAGCAGATAATCAGCGCTGAATCCGGCCACCTGCGAGCCCTGGCTGAGCATGCTCTGCGGGCCGGGGAGCCAGGTGTCGTGCCAGAAGAGAGCAAAGCCAATGGGAATGGCGATCCAGTGGCGCAGGCGGTGCACGCTAAGCCGCGGCAGCGGGATCAGCAGGAACGCCATAAACACGAGGTTTAACAGTGCGTGAAAATTAAGGTAGCCCGCCCACAGCAGCCCAAATTTCACCAGGAAATAGAAGTTCCAGCCGGCAAGGCCGCGCCAGTATTGCCACAGCGGTGAGGGCGCAGAGGCGGTAAAAGTTTGATTAGTCATCTTTTCGTTTTGCCTTGACGGTCGAAGCACTGCGCCATGTACCAACCGGTTTTACATAGCGCGGTTTAATAAACAGCATGCGAAGCACGGCCTTGATTCGCCGAATGTAGTGGCGCGAGATATAGCCGAGCGGAAAAAAGATCAGGGCGCACAGCACCACCAGCTGAATGATATCGCTTAACTGCATCATGATGTCTGCTCCGAAGCCCCGCCCGGCAACCGGTGCGGCTGCGGTATGCGCCGCCAGCTCTGGCCGTTGTGTTCAGCGTTGATAATGGGGTTTGGCCCGTCGATCACCGGCAGTGGTTTACCCCACTTCTCCGGCAGCAGGGCGCGCATCTGCACCAGCTCGGCGGCAATCTGGTTATCTTCAAACCATACCACCCGGTTCGAGAAGATATCGGCGATGGGCAGCGGGAAGATATGGTTCAGGGCGGTATCGAGATCGTTGACCCGGCAGAAAGAGAGAAACAGCATCAGCCGGTTATCGCCGATGGTCATGATATCGCCCACGCGGTTTGGGCGGCACAGGGTCAGCGCCTGCTCCACGCGGATGCCGGGCACCGGACGCAGCGCTACCAGCACGCCTTTACCGTCCGTCGGCAGCAGCGTATTGCTGAGCATATTGCTTACAGCATCGCAGAAGGTGTCCCATGTCTGGTAGCCGCGCAGCTTCAGCGGCTGGGTCATGGTCAGCAGGGCGGCAATATCTTCCGGCACCGGACGGTTAAACTGCTGTCCCTGCACGCTCTCGATCAGCGTCAGACAGCGGGAGAGCGGCGCATTCCACGGAATAACCATATTCGCCCCGCAGCCCAGCAACAGGCGCTCGTCGGTAGCGCGCAGGCTGGCGTTCTTCTCCCGCACAATAATTTTCAATGCGCTGCCGCGCTGGCGGCGCAGGGTGTGGATCTGGCGGGCCAGGCCTTCAATCTGGTTGTTCTGCATCAGCGAAAAGATAATGGTGGCCGCCTGGGTGGTACGCGCCTCGTTAAACAGGGCTTCGTTATTATCAAACAGCGCCCAGTGCTCCGAGAGCGGCGGCGCACCCTCTAATACCATTACGTTACTTAGAATACGCTTCTCATCGCTGCGCGGCTGCACCGACGCCTGCTCCTGCTGAGCTATTTTCCAGCTGCCGTTATTTTGCTCAACAATAAGCTGCTGGCGGGCGCTGACGCCTTTTTCATTAAACCAGAAGGCAACGTCATAAAGATGGATATCGGCCTGGGAACGCAGGCTGGACAGGCCAAAAAGTGAGCGATATTCGCCCATCAAAAATGAGTATTGCTTATCATTATTGTTGCCGGGGTTAACTATCAGCAAAGTGCATTCATGATATTTCGCCCAGGCGTCTATTTTTTCCAGCCAGCTGCGCAGATTATCGACGGATATATTTTGCCAGACGTTATTGGCACAGAGTAAAACAAGAAAGTAGTGCTGTGGCTCAATAGCGCTGAGGAGATCGCGGGTAAAAAAGAATAGCCCGTTCTCATGATTAGGCATAGTAAAAAGATGGATTTTGTCGGGACCGTGACCGGCCTCTAAATTAATAATTTTATTAGGATCGTGACCCATAGTTATCAGCGCCGCCCGGGTTTTTTTATGCTGGGCAGCAAGAGTATAATTCACCAGGTTTATGGCATCCTCTTCGCGATCGGCGTTGACCCACCAGACTCCGCCAGCTGGCATGTGGCTCAACTCATCCCATAATGACTGGATGCCAAGGGTAAATATGGGCTTCACGGTGTCTCTCTTAATCAAATTCGTCTGCACCTTAGTTTACTAGCGAAAGCCGAGAAATAAACCTAACATTGAAATTAAAGAACATCACATTTAGCATGTAAATGAATTTTCGGCGGCGGTACGCGCTGGTGTCTGTTCATGGGTTTTCACTCAAAGAGATGCAGTAAAAATGTATAACAAAGAATCGACCGGTCAGACTGATTCAACCCTGGGTTATACCTTTCAGAACGACTTCCTGGCCCTGAGCCGGGTTTTTTCGCTGCCTGAAATTGATTACACCGATATATCCCAACGTGAACAGCTGGCTATGGCGATAAAACGCTGGCCGCTGCTTGCTGAATTTGCCCGCCAACAATAATTAATAAGGAAGACGTGGATGGCCATTCTGGGTCTGCAAGGCATTCGCGGAGGCGTGGGGACCACATCGGTAACCGCAGCGCTGGGCTGGGCGCTACAGCTGCTGGGGGAGTCGGTGCTGATGATCGACGCCTCTCCGGATAACATGCTGCGCCTCTCGTTCAACGTTGAGTTTACCCACGCTGATGGCTGGGCGCGGGCGCTGTTGGGCGATAAAGAGTGGCGCAATGCAGGTCAGCGCTATACCTCTAGCCTCGATCTGCTGCCGTTTGGCCAGCTGGCCGCCGGCGAGCGGGAAAACATCTATGCTCTGCACGATCGCCTCGTTCCGTTCACCGCTGCGCTCCAGGCGCTGAAGGCGCAGGGACACTACCAGTGGATCCTGCTCGACCTGCCGGCGGACTTTACGCCGCTCACCCGAGAGCTGCTGGCGCAGTGCGACCATACGCTAACCGTGGTGAAGCCCGATACTAACTGCCACGTTCGCCTGCATCAGCAGGCGTTGCCGTCCGGCACGCATCTGTTAATTAACGATCTGCGCATCGGCAGCCTGTTGCAGGACGATCTCTACCAGGTCTGGCTCCAGAGCCAGCCCCGCCTGCTGCCGATGGTTATCCACCGCGATGAGGCGATGGTAGAGTGCCTGGCGGCGAAGCAGCCCCTGGGCGAGTACCGCAATGACTCGCTGGCGGCCGAGGAGATCCTGACCCTGGCCAACTGGTGCCTGCTGCACTGCGCCGGGCAGGATCGTATTCATCACCCTGACACTGCCGGGCAGGTTGTATGAGCCGCCTTGCCGCCTTGCTGTTGATCCCCCCGGTCAACGCCCGCCTGAGCGCGCGTTACCACCTCTACCGGAGCCACGGCGCACCGGCGTTTAGCGCCGCGCTGGGCTGCCTGTGGACTCTTCTTGCCTGGCTGTTTATTCCGCTGGAGCACCCGCGCTGGCAGCAGCTCCGCGCTCGCCACGCAGAATTTTATCCCCATATTCGCGCCGAGCGGCCGCGTCCCCTCGATCCGGCCCGCTACCTGCTGCAGACTGTCTGGCTGCTGATCGGCGCGCATAATGCTCCGACCACGCGGGCGCGAACAAGCAAGCGCGCACGCTTTACCCATTTCCGCCGCCGCTACCTCAACTGGCTGGACGCCCTGCCAACGAAGGTGAGCAGCCGCACGAGCCATATGGAAGGAGAGAAAGAGCTGGCGCACCTGAAGCCGGGCGTACGTCGTTTTATCATCGGCGTGATTGTCTTCTTCTCGCTGATCCTTGCTCTGCTCTGCATCACCCAGCCGTTTAATCCCTGGTCGCAGTTTATCTTCCTGCTGCTGCTGTGGGGCGTGGCGCTGCTGGTGCGGCGTATTCCAGGGCGCTTCTCGGCCCTGATGCTGATTGTCCTGTCGCTGACCGTCTCCTGCCGCTACATCTGGTGGCGCTACACTTCGACGCTCAACTGGAACGATCCGGTTAGCCTGGTGTGCGGCCTGGTGCTGCTGTTTGCTGAAACCTATGCGTGGATTGTGCTGGTGCTCGGCTACTTCCAGGTAGTGTGGCCGCTTAACCGCCAGCCGGTACCGCTACCGAAGGATATGTCCCAGTGGCCGTCAGTGGACATCTTCGTCCCGACCTACAACGAAGATCTTAACGTGGTGAAGAACACTATCTATGCCGCGCTGGGTATCGACTGGCCGAAAGATAAGCTGAAAATTTGGATCCTCGACGACGGCGGCCGCGAGTCGTTTCGCCAGTTTGCCGAGATGGTAGGGGTAGAGTACATCGCCCGTACTACCCATGAGCATGCCAAAGCAGGCAACATCAACAATGCGTTGCAGTATGCGAAGGGGGACTTTGTCTCGATCTTCGACTGCGACCACGTGCCAACGCGCTCGTTCCTGCAGCTCACCATGGGCTGGTTTATCAAAGATAAGAAACTGGCGATGATGCAGACGCCGCACCACTTCTTCTCGCCGGATCCCTTTGAGCGTAACCTGGGTCGCTTCCGCCAGACGCCGAACGAAGGCACCCTGTTCTACGGCCTGGTGCAGGACGGGAATGATATGTGGGATGCCACCTTCTTCTGCGGCTCTTGTGCGGTGATCCGTCGTGGTCCGCTGGATGAAATTGGCGGCATTGCGGTAGAGACCGTAACCGAAGATGCGCACACCTCTCTGCGCCTGCACCGTCGCGGCCATACCTCGGCCTATATGCGTATTCCGCAGGCGGCGGGGCTGGCGACCGAGAGCCTGTCGTCCCACATCGGGCAGCGTATCCGCTGGGCGCGCGGCATGGTGCAGATCTTCCGTCTCGATAACCCGCTATTCGGAAAAGGGCTGAAGCTGGCGCAGCGGCTCTGCTACGTCAACGCCATGTTCCACTTCCTCTCCGGCGTGCCGCGGCTGATCTTCCTCACCGCGCCGCTGGCGTTTCTGCTGCTGCACGCCTACATCATCTATGCGCCGGCGCTGATGATCGCCCTGTTCGTGCTGCCGCACATGATCCACGCCAGCCTGACCAACTCGAAGATTCAGGGTAAATATCGCCACTCGTTCTGGAGTGAGATCTACGAAACGGTGCTGGCCTGGTATATCGCCAGACCCACAATGGTGGCGCTGTTTAACCCGCACAAGGGCAAGTTCAACGTGACCTCGAAGGGCGGCCTCGTGGAGGAGGAGTATGTCGACTGGGTTATCTCCCGGCCCTACATCTTCCTCGTGCTGCTGAACATCGTCGGCGTGCTGGTGGGCGTCTGGCGTTACTTCTACGGTCCGGAGACCGAGATGCTGACCGTGGTGGTGAGTATCGTCTGGGTCTTCTACAACCTGATCGTGCTGGGTGGCGCGGTGGCGGTGTCGGTAGAAAGCAAGCAGGTGCGTCGGGCGCATCGCGTTGAGATCTCTATGCCAGCGGCCATTGCCCGTGATGATGGTCATCTCTTCTCCTGTACGGTGCACGACTTCTCCGACGGTGGGGTGGGGATCAAGATCAACGGCCAGTTGCAGGTGCTGGAGGGGCAGAAGGTCAACCTGCTGCTCAAGCGCGGCCAGCAGGAGTACGTCTTCCCGGCGCAGGTAGTGCGCGTCCACGGCAGGGAGGTGGGCCTGCAGCTGATGCCGCTGACGACCCGCCAGCATATCGATTTTGTTCAGTGTACCTTCGCCCGCGCGGATACCTGGGCGCTCTGGCAGGATAGCTTCCCGGAAGATAAACCCCTCGAGAGCCTGCTGGATATTCTCAAGCTTGGCTTCCGTGGCTATCGCCACCTGGCTGAATTTGCTCCATCGTCCGTGAAAATGATTTTCCGGACGCTTACTTCCCTGATCTCCTGGGTTGTGTCGTTCATACCCCGCCGACCTGCGCGGGGCATGGTGGTGCAGCAGCCGGATCCGGTTATGGCCCAACAATGATGATAATGCGATGAAAAGAAAACTTACCTGGATTTGTGCAGTGGCGGTTGGGATGAGTGCTTTCCCGTCGCTGGTCACCCACGCGGCCCCGGCTACGCCGAGACGCCTGAGGCGCAGACCGTTGCGCCCGCAGCCGATCCGCAGGCCGTCGGCCAGGTGATGCCCGGCGTAACCGGCGCCAATGCGCCCATCGTTGCGGAGAACGCCCCGTCGCGGGAGGTGAAGCTCTCTTTCGCCCAGATTGCGCCCCCTCCGGGCAGCATGGTGCTGCGTGGAGTCAAACCCGACGGCCAGATCGAATTCGGGATGCGCAGCGACGAAGTGGTCTCGCAGGCGATGCTGAACCTGGAGTACACTCCGTCGCCGTCGCTGCTGCCGGTGCAGTCGCAGCTCAAGGTCTATCTTAACGATGAGCTGATGGGCGTCCTGCCGGTCACCAAAGAGCAGCTGGGCAAGAAGACTCTCGCCCAGCTGGCTATCGATCCGCTCTATATCACCGACTACAACCGGGTGCGGCTGGAGTTCGTCGGCCACTACCGCGACGTCTGTGAAAACCCGGCCAGCAGTACGCTGTGGATGGACGTCGGGCGCAGCAGCTCGCTAGAGATGACCTACCAGTCCCTGCCGCTGAAAAACGACCTGTCACACTTCCCGGTGCCGTTCTATGACGCGCGGGATAACCGTCCGCTGGTGCTGCCGATGGTCTTTGCTGGCGCACCTGCGCTGGAGCAGCAGCAGGCGGCAGGTATTGTCGCCTCCTTCTTTGGCTCCCGCATGGGCTGGCGCGGCCAGAGCTTCCCGGTGATCTACAACGGTCTGCCGGATCGGAACGCCATTGTGTTCGCCACCAACGACAAGCGTCCGGATTTCCTGCGCGACGCGCCGCCGGTGAATGCCCCGACGGTGGTGATGATGAATCACCCTAACAACCCTTACGTGAAGCTGCTGGTGGTCTTTGGCCGTGATGATAAAGATCTGCTCCAGGCGGCGAAGGGCATGGCCCAGGGCAACGTCCTGTTCCGGGGCGATCGCGTAGAGGTGAACGACGTTAAGCCGCTGCTGGCGCGTAAACCTTACGATGCGCCAAACTGGGTGCGTACCGACCGGGCCATCTCCTTTGGCGAGCTGAAAAACTACGAGGAACAGCTTCAGTCGGTTGGCCTTGAGCCGAACCCGATCAGCGTGGCGCTGAACCTGCCGCCGGATCTCTATCTGCTGCGCAGCAACGGCATCGATATGGATCTCAACTACCGCTACACCGCGCCGCCGACTAAAGACAGCTCGCGGATGGATATCAGCCTGAACAACCAGTTCCTGCAATCCTTCAGCCTCACCAGCAACCAGGACACCAACCGCCTGCTGCTGCGCCTGCCGGTTCTACAGGGGCTGCTGGATGGCAAAACCGCCGTCACCATTCCGGCGCTGCAGCTGGGGGCGCTCAACCAGCTGCGCTTTGATTTCCAGTACATGAACCCGACGCCGGGCGGCACCGTCGATAACTGCGTCACCTTCCAGCCGGTGCAGAACCGGGTGGTGATTGGCGATGACTCGACCATCGACTTCTCGAAGTACTACCACTTTATTGCGATGCCGGACCTGCGCGCCTTTGCCAACGCGGGCTTCCCGTTTAGCCGGATGGCGGATCTCGCGGACACCATTGTGGTGCTACCCGCCAATCCGACCCAGGGCCAGCTGGCAACGCTGTTGGACTCCATTGGCCAGATTGGCGCCCAAACCGGTCTTCCGGCGGTTAACCTGACCCTGACCAACGACGGCAGCCAGATCCAGAACAAGGATGCCGACGTGCTGGTGATCGGCGCTATCCCGGATAGCCTGAAGGATGACAAGCGCATCGACCTGCTGGTGCAGGCGACGCAGAGCTGGGTGAAGACGCCGCAGCGCCAGACCACCTTCCCGTCTATCGTCCCGGATAACACCGATCGCCAGGCGGATGCCCAGACGGCGGTAACCTCCAGCGGCCCGATGGCGGCCATTGTCGGCTTCCAGTCGCCGTACAACGACCAGCGCAGCGTGGTTGCCCTGCTGGCGGATAGCCCGCGCGGCTATGAACTGCTGAACGAGGCGATGAACGATAGCGGTAAACGTGCAGCAATGTACGGTTCCGTGACGGTGATCCGCGAGTCGGGCGTGAATGGTCTGCGGGTAGGGGATGTCTACTACGTCGGCCATCTGCCGTGGTTCGAGCGTATCTGGTATGCGCTCTCTAACCACCCGGTGCTGCTGGCGGTGCTGGCTGCGGTGAGCGTCGTGCTGCTGGCCTGGGTACTGTGGCGTCTGCTGCGTATCATCAGCCGTCGCCGTCTCGACCCGCATGATGATGAGTAAGCCATGAAAACCTTACTGCGTGGCGCGATAGCGGCCACACTGCTGCTGGCGGCGGCAAGTACGCACGCCGCCTGTAGCTGGCCGGCCTGGGTGCAGTTTAAAAAAGATTACCTCAGCGACGGCGGCCGGGTGATCGATCCCAGCGACGCCCGGAAAATCACTACCTCTGAGGGGCAGAGCTACGGGCTGTTTTTTGCCCTCGCCGCCAACGACCGGCCCGGCTTCGATAAGATTTTAACGTGGACCGAGGATAACCTCGCCGGGGGCGATCTCGGGGCCCATCTTCCCGCCTGGCTGTGGGGCAAGAAGGGCGAAGCGGAGTGGACGGTGCTGGACACTAACTCCGCCTCTGACGCCGATATCTGGATCGTCTGGTCGTTGTTTGAGGCCGGACGCCTGTGGAAAGCGCCGCGCTACACTGCGCTGGCCCAGGGGCTGCTCAAGCATATCGTCAGCGAAGAGGTAGTGAACGTGCCAGGGCTGGGTTCGATGCTGCTGCCGGGTAAAATTGGCTTCGCCGAGAAAGAGAGCTGGCGCTTTAATCCCAGCTATCTGCCGCCGCAGGTGGCGCAATACCTCACCCGCTTTGGCGCGCCCTGGACCACGCTGCGGGAGACCAACCTGCGTCTGCTGCTGGAGACCGCTCCCAAAGGCTTCTCCCCGGACTGGGTGAGCTATGAGAAAAATCGCGGCTGGAACCTGAAGCCCGAGAGCAAGCTGGTTTCAAGCTACGACGCCATCCGCGTCTACCTGTGGGTCGGCATGATGCACGACAGCGATCTGCAAAAAAATCGCCTGCTGGCACGCTTTAAGCCGATGGCGGCGCTGACGGCGAAAAACGGCGTGCCGCCGGAGAAGGTGAACGTGGTCACCGGCGCAGCGCAGGGCAGCGGTGCGACGGGCTTCTCTGCCGCCATGCTGCCGTTTATGCAAAACCGCGATGCACAAGCGGTGCTGCGCCAGCGCGTTGCCGACAACTTTCCCGGCAGCGACGCCTATTACAGCTACGTGCTCACCCTCTTTGGACAGGGCTGGGATGAGCACCGTTTTCGTTTCACCTCCCAAGGTGAGTTACAACCTGACTGGGGCCAGGAATGCGCACGCTAACCCTACGCTTACTTGCTTTATCGCTGGGCATCGCGCTGATGCCAAAGACGTATGCGGCGCCGACAGCCCAGCAGCAACAGCTGCTGGAGCAGGTCCGGCTCGGTGAGTCCACCCGTCGTGAGGATCTGGTACGCCAGTCCCTCTACCGGCTGGAGCTTATCGATCCCAATAACCCCGAGGTGATTGCCGCCCGCCAGCGCTACCTGCTGCGCCAGGGTGACACCGCAGGCGCGCAGCAGCAGCTCGATCGGCTGGCGCAGCTCGCCCCCAACTCGGCGGCGTACCGGGAAGCGCAAAGCACCATGGCTCTCTCCACCGCCCAGGGACGACAGGGGTTGCAGGAGGCGCGACTGCTGGCAACCACCGGCCATACGGCGGAGGCTATCGCTGCCTATGACAAAATTTTGCAGGGCAACCCACCGGATAGCGATCTCGCCGCCGAATACTGGACGCTGGTGGCGAAGGTGCCCGAGCGGCGCAGTCAGGCCATTACCCAGCTGAAGAGCGCCAACAGCCGCTATCCCGGCAACCCTCAGTTGCAAAATTCGCTGGCGCAGCTGCTGTTTGCTAACGGGCGCAGCGATGAGGGCTACACCGTTCTGCGGCAGATGGCGAAGTCGGGAACGACCCGCGAAGCGGCGGCGGCCATCTGGTATCAACAGATTCAAAATATGTCGGTAAGCGATGCCAGCGTGCAGGCGCTGCAACAGTTTCTGAACGAATTTAGCAGCGGCGATACGGTGGATACCGCCCGGGCGACGCTGGCGAAACAGCAGCAGCAGCTGGCCGATCCGGCGTTCCGCGCCCGTTCGCGCGGGCTGGCCGCGGTTGATGCCGGGCAGGGCGGACAGGCTATCGCCCCGCTGCAGCAGGCGCTGAATGCCGACCAGAACGGCGGTGAAACCACCGGGGCGCTCGGTCAGGCTTATTCGCAAAAGGGCGATCGCGCCCGGGCGGTTCCCCTGCTAGAGAAAGCCATTGCCCTTGCGCCGCAGAGCAGCAACCGCAGCAAGTGGGATAGCCTCCTGCAAACTAACCGCTACTGGCTGCTGATCCAGCAGGGTGATACCGCGCTGAAGGCCAACAATCCTGCGCAGGCGGAACGCCTTTATCAGCAGGCACGCGCGGTAGATAACACCGACAGCTATGCCGTGCTGGGCCTGGGAGATGTCGCCGTCGCCCGCAAGGACAACGCCGCCGCCGAGCGCTACTACCAGCAGGCGCTGCGTATGGACAGCGGCAACAGCAACGCCATTCGCGGGCTGGCCAATATTTATCGCGAGCAGTCCCCGGAAAAAGCCTCAGCCTGGATTGCCTCTCTCTCCGCCAGCCAGCGTCGCAGCGTGGATGACATTGAGCGCAGCCTCGCCAACGATCGGCTGGCGCAGCAGGCTGAAGCCCTGGAGAACCAGGGGCGCTGGGCGCAGGCGACTGAGGTTCAACGCCGTCGCCTGGCTGCCGATCCCGACAGCGTCTGGATCGCCTACCGTCTCTCTCGCGACCTCTGGAGCGCCGGGAAGCACGCCGAGGCCGACGCGCAGATGCGCGATCTGGTTCGCCGTCAGCCTAACGATCCGACTCAGATTTATGCCTATAGCCTCTATCTCTCCGGCAACGACCAGGATCGCGCCGCGCTGTCGCATCTCAATACCCTGCCGCGCAGCAAGTGGGACAGCAATATGCAGGAGCTGGCGAGCCGCCTGGAGGGTAACCAGCTGCTGGAGACCGCCAACCGCCTGCGCGACAGCGGCCAGGAGCAGGAGGCTGAAGCGCTGCTTAGGCAGCAGCCAGCCTCCACGCGAATTGACCTGACACTCGCGGACTGGGCGCAGCAGCGCGGTGATTACGCTGCTGCCCGCGCCGGGTATGAGACCGTGCTGGCGCGTGAACCGGCTAACGCCGATGCCCGCTTGAGCCTGGTGGAGGTAGCGATTGCCGAGGGCAACCCGCTTGCGGCGCGCCAGCAGCTGGCGACGCTGAACGAGATGTCGCAGGCCGAGCCGCCGTCCATCAACATGCAGCGTCGAATGGCGCTGGTGCGGGCGCAGCTGGGGGACAGGGTTCTGGCCCAGCGCACCTATGACACCATCGTGCCCGAGGCGAAGGCGCTGCCGCCGTCGCAGGATAGCGCCCCGGTGCTGCGTGACTATGGCCGCTTCCAGCAGGCCAACGGCGAGCCGCAGCTGGCGCTGGAGAGCTATAAACAGGCGATGGTCGCGGCAGGCATTGCTGCCACGCCCGCCCAGGATAACGACACCTTTACCCGCCAGACGCGTAACGATGCCAGCGATGACTGGCTGAAGCGCGGCCTGCGCAGCGACGCCGCCGATCTCTATCGCCAGCAGGATCTCAACGTCACGCTGGCGCATGACTACTGGGGCTCCAGCGGCACCGGCGGCTACTCCGATCTGAAAGCCAACACCACCATGCTGCAGGCTGATGCGCCGCTTGCCGATGGCCGGATGTTCTTCCGTACCGACGTGGTCAATATGAACGCCGGCTCCTTCTCCACTAAAGCGAACGGGCTGTACAATCCCAACTGGGGAACCTGTGGTGAGCGAAACTGCGTCAACGGCGATAAGAGCCAGTCCGACGGCGGGGCGAGCATTGCGGTTGGCTGGCGCAACGATACCTGGGAAGGGGATATCGGCACCACGCCGATGGGCTTCCGGGTGGTGGATATCGTTGGCGGCCTGAGCTACAGCAACGATCTCGGCCCGGTAGGCTATACGCTGGACGTGCATCGTCGTCCCATCTCCAGCTCCCTGCTGGCCTTTGGCGGTCAGCAGGATGCCTCCAGCTACTACCACGATCCGGAAGATCCGAATAACAAGAATGGCAACGATCGCGGCGGTACCGGCAAAACCTGGGGCGGCGTCCGATCGACCGGCGGCGGCGTTAGCCTGAGCTACGACCAGGGCGAAGCGCACGGCGTCTGGGCGAGCCTCAGCGCCGACGCGCTCACCGGCAAGAACGTGGACGATAACTGGCGCGTGCGCTGGATGACCGGCTATTACTACAAGCTGGTCAACGAAGATAACCGTCGCGTTACCGTTGGCCTGAGCAACATGCTCTGGCACTATGAGAAGGATTTGAGCGATTACACCCTGGGCCAGGGGGGCTACTACAGCCCGCAGAAATATCTCTCGTTTGCCGTGCCGGTAACGTGGCGTGAACGAACGGAGAACTGGTCATGGGAGCTGGGCGGTTCGCTCTCCTGGTCGCATTCGGCGACTCGTACCCAGAAAACCTACCCGCTGACCAATCTTATTCCGCAAGCGTTTCGCGAGCAGGATAGGGACGATAACGATCCAGGATCGAAAAGCAACGGCTTTGGCTATACGGCGCGCGCCCTGATTGAGCGCCGTATTACCTCCAACTGGTCCGTTGGCGCCGCCATTGATATTCAGCAGGCGGAGGATTACACCCCGAGCCACGGCATGCTCTATGTCCGCTACTCGCAGGCAGGCTGGCAGGGCGATATGGATTCGCCGCCGCGGCCGCTGACGCCTTACGCCGACTGGTAACGCGCAAGGCTCTCTATCACAGTCTTAATCTGCTGTCAGAATCGAGTATACTCTGACAGCAGGCAGGTAGCCGCCGGTTACTTTTGCGGACACGGAGTATTTGGAGAGTCAATTTGCGCGTTAGCCGTTCGTTAACCATTAAACAGATGGCGATGGTCTCGATCGTCGCCATGGTGTTTATTTTCCTTTTTTGCGTCATTTTGCTGTTCCACTTTGTGCAGCAGAATCGCTACAACACCGGGACGCAGCTGGAGAGCATTGCGCGCTCGGTGCGTGAGCCGCTCTCTGCCGCCATTCTGAAGGGCGACATTGCCGACGCGGAGGCTATCCTTAAACGCATCCAGCCCGCTGGCGTGGTCAGCCGGGCGGACGTCGTTCTGCCGAATCAGTTCCAGGCTCTGCGCATGAGCTTTATCCCCGAGCGTCCGGTTCCCGTGACCGTTACCCGGCTCTTTGAGCTACCGGTGCAGATTTCGCTGCCTATCTACTCCCTTGAGCGCCCGGCTAATCCGCAGCCGCTGGCCTATCTGGTGCTGCAGGCGGACTCCTTCCGCATGTATAAGTTCGTGATGAGCACCGTTTCAACGTTAGTTACTACTTACTTACTGTTAGTCCTGATCATGACGGTGGCGCTCACCTGGTGCATCAGCCGGCTGATCATCCGCCCGCTGCGCAAGATCGCGCGGGAGCTGAACGACCTGTCGCTGCAGGATCACCCTGGACACCAGCTGGCGCTACCCCGTCACCATCATGACGATGAGATTGGCATGCTGGTTCGCGGCTATAACCGTAACCAGCAGATGGTGCTGCGCCAGCACGAAGAGCTCAACAGCCAGGTAACGCGCTTTCCTGTATCAGAGCTACCGAACAAAGCCTTTATGATGGCGCTGCTGGAGCAGACCGTGGCCCGGCAAAAAACCACCGCGCTGATGGTTATTGCCTGTGAAACTCTGCAGGATACCGCAGGGGTGCTGAAAGAGAGCCAGCGTGAAATGCTGCTCCTGACGCTGGTAGAGAAGATGAAGTCGGTGCTGGCCCCGCGCATGGTACTGGCCCAGGTCAGTACGGATACCTTTGCCATCATTGGCAACGGGGCCAGCGAGCCGTGGCACGCCATTACGCTGGGTCAGCAAGTGCTCACTGTTATCAATGAACGTCTGCCGGTGCAGGGCATTCAGCTACGCCCGAGCGCCAGCATTGGCATCGCCATGTTCTACGGCGACGTGACGGCGGAGCAGCTCTACCGCCGGGCTATCTCAGCGGCGCTCTCCGCCCGTCGCAAAGGCAAAAACCAGATCCAGTTCTTCGACCCCGAGCAGATGGCGACGGCGCAGAAGCGGCTGACGGAAGAGAGCGATATCTTAAACGCGCTGGATAATCATCAATTTGCCATCTGGCTACAGCCGCAGGTCAACCTGGCCACGGGCGAAGTGGTTAGTGCTGAGGCCCTGCTGCGCCAGCAGCAGCCGGACGGTAGCTGGGAGCTGCCGGAGGGGCTTATCGACAGCATTGAGTCCTGCGGGCTGATGGTTGTTGTCGGCCACTGGGTGCTGGAGGAGTCCTGCCGCCAGCTGGCGGCCTGGCAGGCGCGGGGTATTACGCTGCCGCTGTCGGTTAACCTCTCGGCGCTGCAGCTGATGCACGAGGACATGGTACGGGATCTGCTTGAGCTGTTGGAGCGCTACCGCATCGCGCCCGGCACGCTGATCCTCGAGGTGACCGAAAGCCGCCGCATTGACGATCCGCACGCGGCGGTGGCCATTCTGCGTCCGCTACGCAACGCCGGGGTGCGCATTGCGCTGGATGATTTCGGCATGGGCTACGCGGGCCTGCGCCAGCTCCAGCATATGAAGTCCCTGCCGGTGGATGTGCTGAAGATCGACAAGATTTTTGTTGAAGGCCTGCCGGAGGACAGCAGCATGGTTTCGTCAATAATCCATATGGCCCGCAGCCTCGATCTGACTATTATCGCTGAAGGCGTTGAGACCGAGGCGCAGCGCGCCTGGCTCCAGGAGGCAGGGGTGGAGATGGCCCAGGGTTACCTCTTTGGCCGCGCGGTGGCCCCGGAGGCGTTTGAGCAGCATAATCTTCCCCGTTTGGTTGACGGCAGCGCGTAAAATCCGTGCTCACTTGTGCGAGCTGGCTCAAATTTTTTAACATTTCTGTTTCAAATTTGAAGTAAGTTTATTTCTGCGATGTTGTTCGGGTGTTATTTTAAGACCGCAGGCGAACCAACCCTACAGTGCCTGTGGTTTTTAATTCAAGGACACCCTATGAAAACCTCACTCTTCAAAAGCCTCTACTTTCAGGTGTTGACCGCCATCGCCATCGGTATTCTGCTCGGTCACTTCTACCCTGAACTCGGCGCACAGATGAAGCCGCTTGGCGACGCCTTCGTGAAGCTGATTAAAATGATCATCGCTCCGGTGATCTTCTGTACGGTGGTAACCGGCATCGCAGGCATGGAAAGCATGAAGGCGGTGGGCCGCACCGGTGCGGTGGCGCTGCTCTACTTTGAAGTGGTCAGCACCCTGGCGCTGATCATCGGCCTGATTATTGTCAACGTGGTGCAGCCGGGCGCTGGCATGAACGTTGATGTCGCCACCCTGGATGCCAAAGCGGTGGCGGTCTACGCTGCCCAGGCCGAACAGCAGGGTACTATCGCCTTCCTGATGGACGTGATCCCCTCCAGCGTGATCGGCGCGTTTGCCAGCGGCAATATTCTGCAGGTGCTGCTGTTCGCCGTGCTGTTCGGCTTTGCACTTCATCGCCTTGGCCACAAGGGGCAGCTGATCTTTAACGTGATCGAGAGCTTCTCGCAGGTCATCTTCGGCATCATCAATATGATTATGCGCCTCGCCCCTATCGGCGCGTTTGGGGCCATGGCCTTTACCATCGGTAAATATGGCGTCGGCACCCTGGTGCAGCTCGGACAGCTGATCATCTGCTTCTACGCCACCTGTATTCTGTTTATCGTGGTGGTGCTCGGGAGTATTGCCCGTGCTACCGGCTTCAGCATCTTCAAATTTATCCGCTACATTCGCGAAGAGCTGCTGATCGTCCTTGGAACCTCATCATCTGAATCGGCGCTGCCGCGCATGCTGGATAAGATGGAGAAGCTCGGCTGCCGTAAATCCGTGGTCGGGCTGGTGATCCCCACCGGCTACTCCTTTAACCTCGACGGCACCTCTATCTACCTGACGATGGCGGCGGTGTTTATCGCCCAGGCCACCAACAGCCACATGGATATTGTCCATCAGATTACGCTGTTGGTGGTGCTGCTGCTCTCCTCTAAAGGAGCGGCGGGCGTTACCGGCAGCGGCTTTATCGTGCTGGCGGCCACACTCTCTGCGGTGGGGCACCTGCCGGTCGCCGGGCTGGCGCTGATCCTCGGCATCGACCGCTTTATGTCTGAAGCGCGTGCGCTGACCAACCTGATCGGCAACGGCGTAGCAACCATCGTGGTGGCAAAATGGGTGAAAGAGCTGGACCACAAACAGCTGAAAAATACCCTTAATAACCGTGCGCCAGACGGCAAAACAGGCGAAATCTCCTCATAATCTGCCGACTTATGCCCGTTGTCCCTTGTGGGGGCACGGGCACCTGCGCATAATTACCCCCTATTTTTTCACTTCCCGGTGTGACGTTTTGCTTTTTTGGCTGTCTAACACGGAGTGTTAAAACTTCATTTTAGGCTGCCTGCCTTGCAGGGGCCTTTTAACCAGGAATGTTGATCAGGGGTTCACATGCAGGGCACAAAAATTCGACTCATAACTGGTGGTTTGCTGATGATGGCAGCCAGTTACGTGCAGGCAGATGCGCTCCAGCCCGACCCGGCATGGCAACAGGGGACATTGGCAAACGGTTTTCAGTGGCAGGTGTTAAGTACGCCGCAGCGCCCCAGCGATCGCGTTGAGATCCGCCTGCTGGTGAATACCGGTTCGCTGACGGAGAGTACCCAGCAGAGCGGCTACAGCCATTTTATTCCCCGTATCGCGTTGTCCCACAGCGGCAGCCTCGAGCCGGCGCAGGTGCGCTCGCTCTGGCAGCAGGGGATCGATCCTAAACGTCCGCTGCCGCCCGCGCTGGTCTCTTATGACTACACGCTGTTTAGCCTGAGCCTGCCCAATAACCGCAACGATCTGCTGAAAGAGGCGCTGGTCTACCTCTCTGATATTACCGGCAAGCTCACCGTGACGCCGGAGACGGTAAAACACGCTCTGAGCAGCAACGATATGGTGGCGACCTGGCCGCTAGAGACCAAAGATAACTGGTGGCGCTACCGTCTGAAAGGCTCCACCCTGCTGGGACACGATCCCGCGTCGCCGCTGAAGAAACCGGTGGATGAGGCCCAGCTCAAGGCCTTCTACCAGAAGTGGTACACGCCGGACGCCATGACGCTCATCGTGGTGGGCAATATCGACAGCCGCACCGTTGGTGAGCAGATCAATAAAACCTTTGGCGATCTGAAGGGGAAGCGAGAGACGCCTGCTCCGGTGCCGACGCTCTCTCCACTACCGCGCGAGCCGGTGAGCATCATGACCGACTCCGTCCGCCAGGACAGACTCTCGCTGATGTGGGACGTGCCGTGGCAGCCGATTCGTGAATCCGCCGCGCTGGAGCGCTACTGGCGTGCAGACGTCGCCCGCGAGGCGCTGTTCTGGCATCTCCAGCAGACGCTGACTAAAAATAACGCCAAAGATATTGGTCTCGGCTTCGACTGCCGGGTACTGTTCCAGCGTGCGCAGTGCGCCATTAACGTCGACTCCGCCCCCGATAAGCTCAGCGCCAACCTTGGCATGATCGCCCGCGAGCTGAAAAAAGTGCGCGACAACGGCCTGTCAGAGGATGAGTTTAACGCCCTGATTGCCCAGAAAAAGCTGGAGCTGCAAAGGCTCTTCACGACCTATGCCCGCACCGATACCGACGTGCTGATCAGCCAGCGTATGCGCTCTCTGCAAAATCAGGTGGTGGATATTGCGCCTGAGCAGTACCAGAAGCTGCGGCAGAACTTCCTGAACGGCTTGACGACCGAGATGCTGAACCAGAGCCTGCGTCAGCAGCTGACCCAGGATCAGTCACTGGTGCTGCTGCAGCCGAAAGGCGAGCCGGAGTTTAATATGAAGGAGCTGCAGGCCACCTGGGACCAGGTGATGAATGCCGAAACGTCAGCCCTTGTGCCCGTCAGCGATGACGTGCACCAGGACGTAACGGATATTCCGCCCGTTCAGCAGTAGCGTATTGCAGTTTAACCCGGCCCGCGACAGGGGCCGGGAAAGCCCATCGATCAGTTCGGCATTGCCTCGCGGGGGATAATCGCTCCGCGATACTGGATCACGGTGCTGGCGGTCAGGTGACCGCGCTGCGCCGCCGCCTCGGCATCGCCGCCGGTCAGGCGTACGGCCAGATAGCCTGCGCTAAAGGAGTCGCCCGCCGCAGTGGTATCGATCACCTTCTCTTTCGGCAGCTTCACTGCCGGCACATCAATCACCGCTTCACCGGTAATTGCCACCAGGCAGGAGTCCGCGCCGCGCTTCACTACCACTTCGCTGACGCCAGCGGCCTGGGTACGGGCAATCACCTCTTCCACCGGCTTCTCACCCCACAGCGCATCCTCGTCGTCCAGGGTCAGGAAGGCGATATCGGTGCAGGTTAGCATCTGCTGGTAGACCTGCTGGGTCTCCTCTTTGCTGGCCCACAGGCGCGGACGGTAGTTGTTATCGAAAATCACCTTGCCGCCGTTGGCGCGGCACTCGCGCAGCAGGGAGAGCAGCTTGTCACGGCTGGCCGAGCTTAAGATCGCCAGGCTGATCCCGCTCAGGTAGAGGTAGTCAAAGGTTGCCAGCTCTTCACAGATGGCAGCGGACTGCTCGCTCTCCAGCCAGAATTTGGCCGCGGCTTCGTTGCGCCAGTAATAGAAGGTACGCTCGCCGGTGCTGTCGGTCTCGATGTAGTAGAGACCTGGCAGGCGGTTCTCTATGCGCTGGGTGAGGGAGGTATCAACGCTTTCGCTCTGCCAGGCGTCCAGCATCTGCTGGCTAAAATTATCCGTCCCCAGCGCTGTGACGTAGTGTACCGACAGCGCGGCCGGATCGACCTGGCGGGCAACGTAAACGGAGGTATTTAAGGTATCGCCACCAAAGCCACGGTTCACCTCTGTGCCTTTCTGTGACAGCTCAATCATGCATTCGCCAATGACGGCAATTTTCCTGGACATAGTCATCAACCTGAGTCGGATAAATATTGGGGTTAGTGTGCGTTGCGCGTGCTGCGTGGTCAATCATATTAAAACAACGTTCCAATAAATTTTTGAGCTGACGCGTGTTAAGTGCAGATTCCGCCTCGCAGAATTTTATTTTGCTGCCTGATTGAACATAAAGTTCTCACCCACTGCGCCGATAACTCCTAGACGAGTTCCGCCAGGTCACTCACTCTATTACAGGACATCTGACAATGAAGTTGAAGCAGGTTATCCAGCGGCTAAGCATTCAGGAGGCGAGCATTGAAAGCCTGGAAGAGCGGCGCTACTGGCTGCAATGTGAACGTGCCTACACTTACCAGCCCATCTATCGCGTAGATGGCAGCCTGATGGCAATCGAAGTATTAACGATCGTTACGCACCCGGATAATCCATCGCAGCGTATTGCGCCTGACCGCTACTTTGCGGAGGTTGCGGTCCGTCAGCGCCTGGACGTCATGCTGGAGCAGGTCAACCTGCTCGCCCAGCAAAACGACTTTTTTGTGCAGAATAACGTGCTGGCGTCAGTCAACGTCGATGGCCCAACCCTGCTGTCGATGCGCCAGAACCCACACATGATGGCGCTGGTTGAGACGCTGCCGTGGCTGCGCTTCGAGCTGGTGGAGCATATCCGCCTGCCGCAGGACTCCTCGTTTGCCTCGATCTGTGAAATTGGCCCGCTGTGGCTGGATGACTTTGGTACCGGGATGGCGAACTTCTCTGCTCTGAGCGAAGTGCGCTACGACTACATCAAAGTAGCCCGTGAGCTGTTCATCATGCTGCGCAAGACGCCGGAAGGGCGTAACCTCTTCACGCTGCTGCTGCAGCTGATGAATCGTTATTGCCAGGGCGTGATTGTCGAAGGCGTGGAGACGCTGGAGGAGTGGCGCGACGTGCAGGCGTCACCGGCTTTTGCCGCACAGGGTTACTTCCTCTCTCGCCCCGTACCGCTGGCCAACCTCGAAAGCGTTATTCTCGCTTTATAACATCAGGTTGCACTCCTTTCCCTCAGGCTCAGCTATCTTTATGACAGGCAAGGCAAGAATGGAAGGATGCAAGCATGACAAAAACAAGCAAGGCAATCATTGCCGTCCTGGGAACGCTTTTGTTGCTGATCGTGGTGGCTATCATCATTATCGCGACCTTTGACTGGAACCGTCTTAAACCGACTATCAATGAGAAGGTCTCCACCGAGCTGAATCGTCCCTTTGCGATACGCGGTGATTTAGGCGTCGTCTGGGAGCGGCAGCAGCAGGAGACCGGCTGGCGTAGCTGGGTGCCATGGCCACACGTGCATGCCGAGGATGTGATCCTTGGCAACCCGCCCGATATCCCTGAGATCACCATGGTGCACCTGCCACGGGTTGAGGCCACGCTGGCACCGCTGGCGCTGCTGACGAAGACCGTCTACCTGCCGTGGGTGAAGTTTGAGAAGCCGGATGCGCGGCTGATCCGCCTGTCCGAGAAAACCAACAACTGGACCTTTAACCTGGCGGGCAGCGATGAGCCAAAGGATGAGGACGCGCCACCTTCGGCCTGGTCCTTCCGTCTGGACAATATTCTTTTCGATCAGGGCCGCGTGGCGGTCGATGATAAGGTCAGCAAGGCCGACGTTGAGATCCTGATCGATCCGCTCGGCAAGCCGCTGCCGTTTAGCGAAGTGACTGGCAGCAGCAAAGAGAAAAGCGCTGACGTTGGCGACTACGTGTTTGGCCTGAAGGCGCAGGGGCGCTACAACGGCCAGCAGGTGACCGGCACGGGTAAAATTGGTGGCATGCTGGCGCTGCGCAGCGAAGGTACGCCGTTCCCGGTGCAGGCTGACTTCCGCTCCGGCAATACCCGCGTAGCCTTCTCCGGTACGGTGAGCGACCCGATGAAGATGGGCGGGGTCGATCTTAAACTTAAGTTTGCCGGTAACTCGCTGGGTGAGCTGTACGATCTGACCGGCGTCCTGCTACCGGATACGCCGCCGTTTGAGACCGACGGTCGGCTGGTAGCGAAAATCGATGCTGAAAAATCCTCCGTCTATGACTACCGCGGCTTCAACGGTCGCATCGGTGACAGTGATATTCATGGCTCTCTGACCTACACCACCGGTAAACCCCGTCCTAAGCTGGAGGGCGATCTTGAGTCGCGCCAGCTGCGTCTGGCGGATTTAGGCCCGCTGATTGGCGTCGACTCCGGGAAGGGGGCAGAGAAGTCGAAGCAGTCTGAGCAGAAGAAGGGCGAGAAGACTAACCAGCCCGCAGGCAAAGTGCTGCCCTACGATCGCTTCGAAACCGATAAGTGGGACACCATGGACGCCGACGTACGCTTTAAGGGGCGGCGCATCGAACACGGCAGCTCTCTGCCCATCAGCGATCTCTCGACCCATATCATCCTGAAGAATGCCGACCTGCGCCTTCAGCCGCTGAAGTTCGGCCTGGCGGGCGGGACCATCTCCTCCAATATCCACCTTGAAGGGGATAAGAAGCCGATGCAGGGGCGGGCGGATATTCAGGCCCGTCGGCTGAAGCTGAAAGAGCTGATGCCGGACGTGGAGCTGATGCAGAAAACCATTGGCGAGATGAACGGCGATGCCGATATTCGCGGCACGGGTAACTCCATTGCCGCGCTGCTTGGCTCAAGCAACGGCGATCTGAAGCTGTTGATGAACGACGGCGTGGTCAGCCGTAACCTGATGGAGATCCTTGGCCTCAACGTCGGGAACTTTATCGTCGGGCAGATTTTCGGCGATGATGAGGTGCGCGTGAACTGCGCCGCCGCCAACCTGAACCTGGTCAACGGCGTGGCGCGTCCGCAGATTTTCGCCTTCGATACCGAGAACGCGATCATCAACGTCACCGGGACCGCCAGCTTCGCCTCAGAGCAGCTTGATCTCACCATCAACCCGGAGAGTAAAGGGATCCGTATCGTCACCCTGCGCTCGCCGCTCTACGTGCGCGGCACCTTCAAGAACCCGCAGGCGGGCGTGAAGGCGGGTCCGCTGATTGCCCGCGGTGCGGTGGCGGCAGCGCTGGCGACGCTGGTGACCCCGGCAGCGGCGCTGTTAGCACTCATCTCCCCGTCGGAAGGCCAGGAGAACCAGTGCCGGAACATTCTGGCGCAGATGAAGAAGTAAGCAGGAGAGCAGGATAAAAAAGCCCGGTGGCGTTAGCGCTTACCGGGCTTTACTCTTTTAATTTGATAGCGGGCAGCGGTGGTAAGAACAGTCTCAGTTTCATAATCCATGGCTTAGTGGATGGCAGCCGTACTGGATTGGTTAACTCTCTAGCTGCTACTCTAATGTGATATTATCTCAACATATCGCTTCACAATGCCGTCACGTCTTAACGTTTTAAACCTTTCTGCAACAACTCTCCTGTTGGCCACTACTTGCACGCAGGCCGACCATACCATCGCTTTTAATACCGGCTCGTTTGTCTATCATCTGCTTGGGAATCATGGTCAATACACGGAGAAATTTGATAACGAATTCTATTCAGTCGAAAAGAGACTTCCTGACCACCCCGATTACAGCCTGCTCGTCGGGACAATGAGAAACAGCTACGGGGATCGCTGCCTCTCTCTTGGCGTCAGAAAGGACTGGGCGGAAAAGGATAATATTGTATTTAAAGGCATTTACGGTTATACCGGCGAATTCTTTTTTGATGAGTTTAGCAAATGCGGTGATGAGGGCATCTATCACTCATTTAAAAATATCACCGGAGTGGGTTTCGCACCCTATATCTATCATGCGGTTCAGTATAACTTTACCAACCATTTTGGTGTGGAATCAGGGATCATTTTCCCTTCGGTATTTGTGGTAAGCCTGAACTGGCGGTTCTGAGGGAATGCGCCCGGCGGCGCTAACGCTACCGGGCTTTTTTATGCTTACAGAGACTGGTTTCGGGTTTCGTGGGTCAGAATCAGGGCGATCAGCGTCAGGCCTGCCATCGCCGCCAGGTAGACGCCGACGTAGAACAGGCCGTAGTTAGCGGTCAGCCAGGCGGCGATGTACGGTGCCACCGACGCGCCCAGGATGGACGAGACGTTATAGGAGAATGATGCCCCGGTGTAACGCACTTCGGTCGGGAACAGCTCCGGCAGCAGCGCGCCCATTGGGCCAAAGGTCAGTCCCATCAGGCTCAGGCCGATCAGCAGATAAGCCATCACTAGCGCCTGGCTGCCGGAACCCAGCAGCGGCGGGAAGACAAACAGCGCAAAGATAATGATCAGCGAGGTAATCACGATCATGCTCTTGCGACGACCGTAGGCGTCCGCCAGCAGGCCAGCAATTGGCACCATCACGCCAAAACCAATCACCGCCAGCATCAGCATCCACAGCACTTCGTTACGCGGCAACCCAAGGCCTACCGGCGCGGGTGCGGTGCTGTAGGTCATCGAGTAGACGGTCATAATGTAGAACAGCGTGTAGGTCGCCAGCATAATAAAGGTGCCCAGCACCGTGACGCGCATGTGCTTAGTCAGCAGCGTACCCATCGGGACCTTCACCTGCTTCTTGGCAGCGGCCACTTTGGCGAATACCGGCGACTCATGCAGGGAGACGCGCACGTAAAGACCGATCAGCACCAGCACGGCGGAGAAGATAAACGGCACGCGCCAGCCCCACTCCATAAACTGCTCGTCGGTCAGCAGCCATGAGAGCAGCAGGAAGGTGCCGTTAGCAAAGAAGAAGCCGATCGGCGCACCCAGCTGTGGGAAGGAGCCGTAGAGCGCCCGCTTGCGTGCCGGGGCGTTCTCGGTTGCCAGCAGCGCCGCGCCGCCCCACTCTCCGCCAAGGCCGAGACCCTGACCAAAGCGCGCCAGCGCCAGCAGCAGGGGAGCAAAAATACCGATGGTGGCGTAGCTCGGCAGCAGGCCGATCAGCACGGTGGAGATACCCATCGTCAGCAGGGACGCCACCAGCGTGGCTTTACGCCCGACGCGATCGCCAAAGTGACCAAACACCGCAGAGCCGATCGGACGTGCTACGAAGGCGATAGCAAAGGTCGCCAGCGACTGTAGCGTGGCAGCCGTCGGGTCACCCTGCGGGAAGAAGATGTGCGGAAAGACGATGACCGCCGCGGTGGCATAAATATAGAAGTCGAAAAACTCAATCGCCGTACCAATCAGCGAGGCGATGACAACTTTATTACGCGAGTTGACCGGGGGGCTTTCCTGTTCGTGATCGAGCGTTGTGGCTGTAGCTTGCATAGAAATTTCTTATTTTTGGCGAACGAAGGGCCATATTACGCACAGCAAAAGCGACATTTCAATCTGTAACAGGGCGGGCAGGCGGTGATAAAAACGGCAAAAAGTGAATAATTTTTATGCCTGAGCTTTCACATCTATGAAATGCGTCACAGAAATTAAATATCAGAATATAAAACCAGTTTTTGGTTAAATAAAAGTTACGGACTGGTTTTTAATGCTGAAATGGGGCGTTGGGCTGAAACTTTGCGTTCTGATTCAGCCCAATAGTGTGGTTAGAGGGTCTCTTTGCCCGGCATTTTCACGTCATCTTTGTACTCTGCGGTGGCGATCCATGCCGCGCAGAAGAGCGTCAGGCGGGCGAAGAAGTAGAAGAAGGCCATGATACCGAGCACCGAGCCAAACGCCGCCCCTGACGGAGAGGTTACCAGCGAAGGCAGCGTCCAGGTCATGATGATCTTAATCACCTCAAAGCCCACCGCCGCAATCAGCGTCCCGCGAATCAGGGCCTTCTTACGTGGGCGGTGGCGCGGCAGCCGCCAGAAGATCCAGAAGAAGAGCAGGAAGTTAGCGCAGATGGAGATCGCCAGGCCAATCAGCTGCCAGGCTGGTTTAAGCCACTCGATATAGTCCAGATAGAGTGCGGAGATAATCATCTGCTGGGCCGCACCGGCGATAGAGGTGATGGAGAGGGTGATCACCAGCGCAATCAGCAGGCCTATCAGGGAGATAAAGTCGCGGAAATATTTTACCCAGATCTTCTCACTGTCCTGGGGCGTACGCTCCCACTCGTCCCGGGACTGGGCGCGGATCGCCTCGCGCAGGTTGCCCATCCAGTTAATACCTGAGTAGAGCGCGACCGCCAGGCCGACAATACCCACGGTGGTACGCTGTTCTACGGCGGTTCTTATTGTGTTGCGCAGCGTGTCGGCCAGGGTACGATCGCTGACGTTAAGCAGGATCTTATCGAAGATATCCTGCAGCAGCGTGGGGTGGGAGACCAGCACAAAACCCGCCGCAGCAAACGACACCATCAGGATGGGGATCATCGACAGGAACGAGAAGTAAGTAATGGCCGCGCCAAACTGGTTGCCCATTCGGTCATTGAAGCGTTCGGTAGCACGGATCAGGTGTGCAACCATCGGGCGGCGCTGGATCTTCTCCGCTGCTTCGGTGACCGTCTCCACTACACCTTCTGCCTTGCCGCTCAGCAGCGGCTCTGACTCAGCCTCGGGCTTGTCGGTGGTATCGACCTTTTTAACAGGTTCGTAGTCCAGGTGCGGGACAGGTCGCTTGGCGCTATTTTCCGGGGTCATCAGTACGGCTTCCTTCTCTGCTTAGCGTGATGTAACGCAAATTATAGACTCTCATCACCTAAGCGGGTGAATCGACGTAATCCTTCATGACGCTCGCCAGCCACTCCATAAACAGGTGTACCCGTCGGGAGAGGTTACGGCGATGGGGATAGATCAGCGAGACCGGCATCGGCTCGGCGCGGTACTGGGGCAGGATCTCCACCAGCTTGCCCTGGCGCAGGGCGTCACGTACGCCGGTGCGCGGCACCTGGATAATCCCCAGCCCCGCCAGGCACGCTGCATGGTAGGTCTCGGTGCTGTTGACCGTCAGAATGCCACCGGTCTTGATCCAGCGCGTGGTGTTGTCCTGGTAAAGCTCAAAGCCCTGCGGTCGCGTGCCAAGGTGGACAGCGTAGTGCACCACCGCGTGAGAGGAGAGATCCTCCAGCGTCTCCGGGTAGCCAAAACGCTCCAGATAGCCGGGGCTGGCGCAGTTTATTACCGCCAGCCTGCCCAGCGGGCGGGCAATTAATCCGGAATCCTTCAGCGTGCCGACGCGCACCACGCAGTCAAAGCCCTCGCGGATCACATCCACCAGCCGGTCGCTGCTGCTGAGTTCGATTTCAATGCCGGGATACTGCTGCACAAAGGCGGGCAGGCGGGGGATCACCAGATTGCGCGCCACCCCCACCGGCATATCTACCCGCAGCTTGCCGCTGACGCTGGCCGGGTCGTGGATAAACAGGCCGTCCAGTTCGTCGAGATTAGAGAGCAGATCCTTTGCACGCTCGTAGTAGACCATGCCGTCCTGGGTGAGCTGCACCCGACGCGTAGTGCGGTGCAGCAGCTGGGTACCGAGATGGTTTTCCAGGCTCTGGACCTGGCGCGAGACGCTCCCCTTGGGCACGCCAAGGGAGTCAGCGGCGCGGGAAAAGCTCGCCAGCTCCGCGACACGAACAAAAAGCTGCATTGCGTAAATTTTATCCATCCATGCCACCAATTGTTGTTATCAATGAAACAGTAAAGCGCATTCAGCAGACTTTATTGTTTATCTACCACCTAATAAGCTCTTTCTCAATCTCCCCACCATCAGAAATGAGGTTTCTTATGACGCATCGTATTGCATTAGTGACCGGCGGCAGCCGTGGACTGGGAAAAAACGCCGCATTGAAGCTGGCAGAGAAGGGCGTGGATATTATCCTGACGTGGAATAGCCAGCAGAAAGAGGCGCAGGACGTGGTACGCGAAATTGAGCTGAAAGGCGCGAAGGCTGTGGCTTTGCAGCTTAACGTCGGGGATAGCGCCAGCTTTGCCAGCTTCACCCGTCAGGTGCAGGAGCAGCTAAAACAGACCTGGCAGCGCGACACCTTTGATTACTTAATAAACAACGCCGGGATCGGTCTGAACGCCGCCTTTACCGAGACCACCGAGGCGCAGTTTGACCAGCTGGTGAACATCCATTTCAAGGGGCCGTTCTTTCTGACTCAGCATCTGCTGCCGCTGATTAAAAACGGCGGGCGGATCCTGAACGTCTCCAGCGGTCTGGCGCGCTTTGCCCTGCCGGGCTATGCGGCCTACGCGGCGATGAAAGGGGCGATGGAGGTCTTAACCCGCTACCAGGCAAAAGAGCTGGGCGCACGGGGTATCTCAGTAAATATCATTGCACCAGGGGCCATCGAAACCGATTTTGGCGGCGGGCGGGTGCGTGATGATGAGCAGCTAAATCAGTTTGTCGCCGCGCAAACGGCGCTGGGACGCACCGGCCTGCCGGATGATATCGGCCATGCGGTAGCGGCATTGCTGAGCGATGAGCTGGGGTGGATGAATGCCCAGCGCGTCGAGGTCTCGGGCGGGATGTTCTTATAGAGATAAAAACGCCGGGCGGCGCTGGCGCTGGCCCGGCCTACAAAGCGGTTTACTCTTTTTGGAAGTGGTGTACTTTAATGCGGGGCGGATTCTGTTTCTTATCCAGCGAGCCGCTGATGCCTACCAGGTGATCGGGGCTAACTTCGCGCCCGGCAAAGACCGCCATCGGAATATAGACGTCAATCTCGCCCGTTTTGTCGCGGAAGGTATAGATATCGTTACCTTTTTTCGCGATCAGATTCCCACGCAGGGAGACGGTACCGCCATCGTGCAGCTCCATCGCCTGTTTAATGTTCATGGTACGGGCATCTTCAATGCCGCGATAGCCGTTGTCGAGCTTATGTGGCGGCGGCGGTGCTTTATCCGTATTCAACCCCGGTGAGTCTTCGGCCAGTGCCGGAAGGGTGAATAAGGCGGCCACCGTGGCGGCAAGTAACATTTTCTTCATAGATACTCCTTTCGCATGTGCCTCAGATACCTCTCTTCTAAGCCTGGCATAGGAAATTCCGCTGTGGATAAGGAATGCTCTGTTTTATTTCCCTTCATCTTTTATTAACTGCATCACTGATATTTAATTGAAAGTCGCCTATCATCTAACTAGCTGGAATTTAAGATAAATTAAGCTGCGTAGACGGCTGGCATTAACTTTCGTTAATTGTGGTTAAGGGAAAATAATGACATACAGCACATCGCTCAGGATCCGCGAACAATTCGAAACCTGCCTTGGAATTATTCGCCAGGCGTCTATCGAAATTCTGTTACTGCTGGATGTTCGCGTCAGCGAAGGCAAGGATCCGCGCTGGTTCCTCGAGCAGCTGGAGAATGCCCGTCAGGGCCTCGGCGGCTGGGGCGCGGTAGCGCAGCGACTGAAGCTCAACGACGCCGAGCTGACTCAGTTCACCATGCAGCTTCGCCATCTGCAGCAGCTGGTTCCTCAGTACGAAAGCGGCCAGGACGTCAGCGAAAATCAGCTGATCGCTGCGCTGCGCTTTGTCACCGCCCTTGAGCATCTCCGCCTGCAGCAGCCTCTGCTGACCTACCCCACCTCAACGGAGACGGTAAACGGCGAAGCGCAGCTTAAGGGGCTGGCTCAGCTTCGCGCCCTGGAGCAGATGATTAGCGGGCTGGTCTATGCCGCGTGGCCGGACGGCGTGAAGCTGCGTAACCATCTAAAAACCCAGTTCGGTCAGGATCGCGTCCGCCGCTGGCTAAAGCTGGGAGAGCGTAACGACGTGCTCAGCGGGATGCTGTTTAGCGAGCTGGCCGTGATGCTGGTGGATAAAAAAGAGTTCTCCCGCCACTACGCCCCGCTGTTTAATGACAGCTCGGTACTGACGCTGTTTGCCGACCCGCGCAAGACCCTGCAAACCTTCCTCGACGACATTCGCCAGATCCGCAACACGCTTACCGCGCAACAGCCGCTCTCTGCCATTCAGCTCAATCTGCTGGACACCTACTATCCGCAGATCGCCGCCCCGGTTCAGCACGCTTTCAACGAGGGCCGTACCACCATTAACCCGGCCGGCCTGTTAACCACTGACGCGGGGGAGCTGGAGGCGTTTAAGGCGCGGATAGTGAAAAAGGCGCGCGCCGGAGGGGACATTTTCGAGGTGCGTGACGACATTGAGCGGCCCGAGCGTCGTGCTGTCCGCACGCCGGAGCAGCGCGTACGCCTGGTTTCCGGCATTCTCTGGGGCGCGGTTGGCGTGATGGTGTTGGTGATGATCGGCGGTGGCATCATGATGATAAACAGTACCCCGGCTGCACGGGCGGTAAGCGAGCCTCCGGCGCAGACCCAGGTGCTGACCGATACGGAAAACGAATATGACACGCCTACCTCGCGCATGCAGCTGACGCGGATGGGCATCACCTGGGACGAGAGCAACCTTCGCTCGGCAATAGACCGCAACGATACCCGCGTGGCCCAGCTGTTCCTGAAAGGGGGGATGGACTGGAAGCTCTCATGGACCGAGCAGGCGCTGTCGGCAGGCAATGACGAGGTGCTGACTCTGCTGTTGCGCTATCAGCGACAGATGGATGAGCCGCGACCCTGCCGTCGCTTTACCACCACTCTTGGTCACGCCATGTTGAACGGAGAGAAACTCACCGGACAGCGGAAGGATTACCTGCGCGCCTTCTGTACCCGCTCCGCCGTTGTTGAGCGGCAGCGCTACGAAACCGAGCAGGCAAAGATACGTAATAAAACGCAGCCTGATGAGAGTACCCGCCGGTGGCTGGACATTCAGACTGCGATCTATAACGTTATTCGCTAGGGGACTATTCATTGATAAACAGGGGGCTTACGGCTCCCCGTACAGCCCAATCAGGCGACGTGCTACGCCGTTGCTCCAGCCAAAGCCGTCCTGCAACGGGTACTCACCGCCGCCGCCCTCGCGCGGCGTACCGCCCGCGATGTGGTACTTCTCAATCAGCTTGTGATGCTGCTGATAGAAGCCGTTGACGGTGTTAAGCCAACGGTGGGCGATCTCATCGCCAAGGGCGTCGTTACCGTACAGCTTGAAGCCCTGAATGGCCATCCACTGCAGCGGTGCCCAGCCGTTGGGTTTATCCCACTGCTCGCCGGTTTCATACTCCGTGGCCATCATGCCGCCCGGCGTAAGCAAGCGTTCACGTACCGCCACGGCTATCCTATCGGCCTGCTCATGGGTAACCATTCCCACGTAGAGCGGCACGATGCTCGCTGCGGAGAAGAGGGCCTGCTCGCCGCGCCGCCAGTCGTAGTCGCGGTAGCACCCTTTTTCCTCATCCCACAGATAGCGGTTAACCGCCGCCCGGCGATCGCTGGCGCGCTGGCGGAACATGGCTTCGCCTTCGCGGTCACCCTTCAGCCCGGAGAGGTTAGCGATGGTGCTCTCGAGCTTGAACAGAAAGGCGTTCAGGTCGATAGGAATAAACTGCGTGGTGCGGATGCTGGCGAGACGCTGGGTATCCCGTAGCCAGCGGGAGGAGTAGTCCCAGCCGGACTCCGCCCCGGCGCGCAGGTCGCGATAGACCTCGCTCGGCGGACGGCCTGAATGTTTCGCCGTCTCCACGTCCTCAATCCAGGACTCGTCGCGCGGCGTGTCGCGGTCGTCCCAGTAGCGGTTGAGCAGGGAGCCGTCCGGCATACGCACCGCATGGCGATAGGCCTGATTGAGGTTCAGCGACTCTGAACCATCCATCCAGAAGGCGTACTCCATCAGCAGGTGCTCATAGTAGCGCCGCGCCCCACGCACGCCATCTTCTTCAAACAGCTCCACCATCAGCGCGAACACCGGCGGCTGGGAGCGGCTCAGATAGTAGGTACGGTTGCCGTTCGGGATATGCCCGTACTTTTCAATCATCCACGCAAAGTTATCTGCCATACACTTCAGCAGATCGTTACGGCCGCTCTCGGCCAGCCCCAGCATGGTGAAGTAGGAGTCCCAGTAGTAGGTTTCGCTAAAGCGTCCGCCGGGCACGATATAAGCCTGCGGCAGGGCCAGCAGCGACGACCAGGGAATATGATCCTGCGGCTCGCGGGTCAGCACCGGCCACAGCTGGTCGATATGCTCCTTCAGCGAGTTTTCTGGATTAGAGACATACTGGCTGTCTATCTGTACCGGGAGCCAGAAATGTCTTGAGACAAACAGGCGCAGGTCAAAGTCAGGTCTGCGCTTGATACGACGATAGCGGATAAGGATATCGAGCGGATCCATTCTCGGCGCACAGTCAGGGAAGGTTTTGCTGTCGGCAAAGAGGCCAGAAGACTGTACCTGCTCGAAGAGTTCCAGATAGCGATCGGCAGGGGTCAACGCGTCAGACGCGGGCAGCCCCTCGATCATCTCCGGTTCCGGTTCCGCCTCGATCATTTCATCCAGTTTTAATTCGCAAGGATCGGTCTCGTAGCGGATCTTCTCCTCGATCTCGAATTCGACAGAATCAGCAAGCTGTAGTTTCTGGTTGAACATATAGTGGCGACCTCCGGATGGCGTCGTAAAAAGATCGGGTTTTTACCGGTTGTTATTTAAGTCTAAAGTTTAGTCATTTGATAAGAGTATTGAAGTGCAAAGTGTGCGCAAGATCACAATTACAGCGACTGATTTGTAAAGGGATAGGTGATAACACGTTGTTTTTAATTTAAAAATCGTGACATTGCAGCCTGACTAAACAGACTGCATTTTCAGAGCATTCAAGATAACGTTTAGCCGCTAAACGGTTTTACCACCGCTAAAGCTACAACGACGATAACGGCCACGACGGTGAGCCAGGCAGCGTTACGCGCCAGCAGGGACACGGTAGAGGTTTCGCCGGTTGCCAGTCTGCGCAGCGACCCCGACAGAATGCCATGCACTGCCGAGAGGAACACCAGCACCGCCAGCTTGATGCCTAACCAGAGCGGCAGCAGCCAGTCGCCTTTTAACATCAGCGCGATACCAAAGGCCCACAGCAGGATCATTGCCGGTGAAGTGACGAACCGGTTCCAGCGGCGAGCATACTCTAACAGGGGATCGCTAGCCCCTTTTGCTACCGCGCTGCGACTCTGGGACCATGCCACAACGATCGCTGCCATTATAAAGATGCCGCCCAGCCAAATCACGCCCGCCATAATGTGTAGGGCGTTTAACCAACGGTAGTCCATCTGCTCTCCTCTGAGCCGTAACCCTGTTGTTGTAAAGGGATCATACTCCATCATGCTGGGGGCTTAAAGAGGATCCCGTTATACCGACATCCATCACAAAACCCATCGATTCACTTTTACTTTGTTTCCTGTGTTAACTATGTTGATGCTTTCTCTATGGCGAAGCATTGAGGTCAACATGAAGCATCATCAAATAACCAAAATGACAAAAGGTATCCTGCTGGCGATAGCGGGGATCATGGCAGCATCTATGCCGATAATGGTTAATGCGGCAACGAATATGAGCGAAATGACAGGTAAGGTATTACCTTACCAGGAAAAGCCACGCGTGTTTGTACTGACGGACATTGGCAATGAGCCAGACGACCAGATGTCGCTGACGCGATTCCTGCTCTATGCCAATGAGCTGAAAGTTGAGGGGCTGGTGGCAACGACCTCTACCTGGCAGAAGGAGAAGGTGCATACCGATATGATCGAGCTGGTGCTCGGCCACTATGGTGAAGTGCAGCCCAACTTAACAAAGCACGCTGCGGGATTCCCCACCGTTGAGCAGCTGAAGGCCGTAGTCGCCCCTGGTCAGGCAGCCTACGGCCTGGCCGCAACGGGCGAGGGGAAAAGCAGCGCTGGCTCCGATCTGCTGGTGAAAGCGATTGAGCGCAGCACCGATGTGAACCATCCGCTGTTTATCAACCTGTGGGGCGGGGCAAATACGCTGGCGCAGGCGCTGAAGGATTTATCCGCTAAACACTCAGCCAGCGATGTGCATGCCCTGGCCCGTAACCTGGTGGTCTACTCCATATCCGATCAGGATGATGCGGGCTTCTGGGTGCGGGAACACTATCCGGACATCACCTACATCGTCGATCCCTCCAGCCAGAACGGCGAAGACTACGCCCGGGCCACCTGGACCGGCATCAGCGGCGATAAATACTACCGTAACGCACCGGGGGCGGATTTCACCACCGTTTCCCAGACCTGGCTGGATGAGAACGTTCGCGGTAAAGGCCCGATGGGGAAAGGCTACTTGCAATATCTCTTTATCATGGAGGGAGATACTCCCGCATTTCTTAATCTGATCCGTAACGGCCTGAATAGCGAGATGAATCCAGGCTGGGGCGGCTGGGGCGGGCGCTACATCGTACGCCAGCCCCAGCATGAGACGCGGCCAATCTGGAGCAGCGGCGGCGATTTCTATCCGGGCAACCCTAACGCCGCCGATACGGTGACCGGCGTAGACGGCAAGCAGTACACCTCTAACCAGGCCTCAATCTGGCGCTGGCGTGAAGCTTTCCAGCATGACTTTGCCGCACGTATGGACTGGACCATCAAAGACGCTGCTTCAGCAAACCACAATCCGCAGGCAGTGGTGAACGGCCAGGGAGGAGAGCAGCCCATTACCGTAAGCGCCAAAGTGGGCGATACGGTGTCGCTGAGCGCCGAAGGGAGCAACGATCCGGACGGCAACCAGCTTAGCTACAGCTGGTTCCTCTATCCTGAAGCCGGATCGGCCAGTTCCGTCGCCGTTGACGTGAAAGACGTTCAGGGTAAACGTGGGGAGGATAACCTTAGCGCGCCCGCCGTGCTGTCGATAGGCGAGGGTGGCAAACCGGGGGTTAAGGTCAAAGCCCTGCGGGCAGGCACAGAGCATCTTATCCTCGCCGTAACCGATAACGGTACGCCGTCGTTGACCTCTTATCGACGCGTTATTGTTACCGTTAACTAAATTTTTCTGTTTTACCTGGCAGCCGACAGAAAGCCTTCTGTTGGCCGCTAGCTATGCCTTTAAGCCGTAATAACCAAAGATTTTTTATGTGACCAGTTCTGCAAATTTGCATTTAAGGACTGGTTAAATGTTACCCGTACCTTACATACTTTGAATAAATAATCCCTATTGAATATATATTCAGAGGTTCTATGCAAAACGCTCATAAGTTATCGATCAAAGAAAAAATTTGTTTTGGGCTGGGTGATTCATCGGCAAACATCTTCCTCGGCATGACGATGATGTTTCTCCCTTACTTCTACACCGACGTGCTGGGGATCTCCGCCGGGGCGATGGGGCTGCTCTTCGTGGTTGCGCGCCTGGTGGATGCTATCTATGACCCCATTATTGGCAGCCGGGCCGACCGCACGCCAACGCGTCATGGTCACTATCGCCCCTATCTGCTGTGGCTGGCCGTCCCGTATGGCCTGTCATGCCTGCTGGTCTTCTTGGCACCGGACTTCTCTCCTACCGGCAAGCTGGTGTATGCCTATGTCACCTACCTGTTCCTGATCCTGATGTACGCTTCTACTGTGGTGCCTTATGTGGCGCTGCTGACCTCGCTGACGGCCGATCCGCAGGAGCGATTGAGTGCCAACGCCTGGCGCTTCCCGCTGGCGAAAATGTCGTTTCTGATCTGCTCTATGACCGTGCCGCTGTTTGTTGCCTGGTACGGTAAGGAGAATGAGGCCCGCGCTTATATGATGGCGATGAGCATGATAGCTCTGCTGGCTACCCTCTTCATGCTGAGCTGCTTCTTTGGCACGAAGGAGCGGATCAAGCCGGCGCAGCCGGTGCATACCACCTCTTTTCTGGATCAGGCGAAGGCCGCATGGCGTGCCCGTCCGGTGGTCATCTTCTTTATCTTTAAGATCACCAGCTCCATCGCCTTTGTCATCAAGGGCAGCGTGACCATCTACTTCGTGAAGTATTTCCTCAATAAGGGGGACAGCTTCGTCTCTGGCCTGCTCTCTGCAACGGCGATTGCGGGCATCATTGCGCCGATGATTGCGTTGCAGCTTATCAAACGCAAAAAACTCTCGGCGCTGGGTTCGCTGAAATTTGCCCAGCTGGGCGGCGGGCTGGCGGCATTGGCACTCTTCTTTGTTGGCCCTGAGCAGTTCTGGCTGGCAGTGACGCTGCTGGTTGTCTCAGTGCTGTTTGCGGAGATGGGCGCGATTATGGCCTGGGCGCTACCCTCAGACTGCGCGGACTACTGCGAGCGGCAGTCAGGGATCAAGATGTCCGGCTTTATTGCTGCCGGGACGCTCTTCTCCATGAAGCTCGGGCTGGCGATTGCCGGTGGGCTGGTGGGTCTGGTGCTCAGCCTCAGCGGCTACCATGCTGGCTCGGCTATTTCAGGCCAGACCATGAGCGCCATTATCTTTCTTATCGCTGGCGTGCCCGCGATCTTCCACGGCATCAGCGTTCTGCTGCTGATGTTTTTCTCTCTTGAGGACAAGGCTTCACAACGTCCTTTCGTTAGCCAGCAGATTAAGGAGTCCTGATATGTTAGTTTCCCCGGCAAAACTCGACGCGCCAAAGTGGTCACGGGCTGAATTTCTCTTTCAGACCGATGCCGATCCGCAGCATTTTACCCAGAGCTGGCTGACGGCGACCTTCAGCCACCCGCAGGAGCAGATCGCCGTACGAGGCTTTTACGATGACGATGGCCGCTTTATGATCCGCTTTATGCCACAGCGTGAGGGGAGATGGACCTTCGAGACAGAGAGCAACGTCAGCGGCCTAAGCGGCATCCGGGGCGAGGTGGTTTGCCTGCCGCCTGCTGAGGGTGAGACCGGCCCGGTGAGAACAACTGAAACCTGGCACTTCAGCTACGCGAACGGGCAACCCTACTACCCCTTTGGCACCACGGCCTACGTCTGGAACTACCAGTCAGAGGCGGTTCAGGAGCAGACCCTGGCGACGCTGGCCCACTCGCCTTTTAATAAGATCAGAATGTGCGTCTTTCCGAAGCACTACACCTATAACTTCCGCGAGCCTGAGCGCTTCCCGTTTCCCGGTGATATTGCGTCCGGCTTTGACCTTAGCCGCTTCGACTGTGAGTTTTTCAGAACGCTGGAGAGCCAGATTGACGCCCTTAAGACGCGGGGCATCGAGGCTGACATCATTATTTTTCACCCCTACGACCGCTGGGGCTTCTCCGAGATGGATATCAACGTGGACAGGCGCTACGTCAGCTATCTGGTGGCCCGTCTCGCCAGCTTCAGCAACGTCTGGTGGTCGCTGGCGAACGAGTTCGATCTCCTGCTGAAGAAGCCGATGCCGTTCTGGGACGATATCTTTTTGCAGATCGTGGCGGAGGATCCCTACCAGCACCTGGTGTCGATTCACAACTGGCACAACCCACCCCTGCACTACACCAGCAATGCCCACTGGTACGATCAAACCCGTCCCTGGGTAAGCCACGCCAGCATCCAGCATCACGATCTCTGGTACGTGCCAGGCTGGCGCGAGGCGTTCCAGAAGCCAGTGGTGATTGACGAGTGTCGCTACGAAGGCGATGTCGATCTGGGCTGGGGGAACATCACGGCGCGCAAGATGGTGGATCTCACCTGGGAAGGGGTCTGCCGGGGCGGATACGTTACCCACGGCGAGAGCTACCTCAGCGACGACGAGATTATCTGGTGGTCGCACGGCGGCAAGCTTAAGGGAGAGAGTAGCGAGCGCATCGGTTTCTTAAGGCGGCTTCTGGAAGAAGGGGAGCCGAAGCGTCTCGCACCCTGGATAAGATCAACAAATTCGCACTGGGACGCGTCAATTGCTCACATGAACGACGATTACTGGTTAGTATGGTTCGGCGAGAGCCAGCCGGGATTTAAGCTTCTGACCATGCTGCCGGAAGGAAAAGAGTTCGCTATCGACATCATTGATGCCTGGGCGATGACTATCGAGCGGCAGGCAACAACGTATCGTGCGGGCGATCGCCTGGCATTACCGGGGAGGCCTGGCATTGCCCTGCGCATAACATCATTAACCTGAGCCACCGGGGCGAAACGGCGTGGATTATAAAAAACAGATCCTCAATATATTGCACAGTGAAGCGGCGTCGCGGGCGGAGATCACCCAGCGCCTGGGCGTCACCAAAGCCTATGTTTCTAAGCTAACGGCGCAGCTGCTGGATGAGCAGCTGATCGAGGAGCGGGAGATCAAGGATGTGACCTTTGGCCGTCCGCAGCAGCTGCTGGCGGTAAAATCGGGCCGGGCGCTGAGCGTGAATATCATGCTGCGCAGAGGCAGCCTGCAAAGCACGCTCAACGACTACAACACGCTGGTCGAACCGTTGGCGAGCCATCAGTTTGCGCTGCCGGAGATTATGACGCCGTCCGACCTGGTGGGGTTTATTGCTAAAGCGATCGATATCCTCTGTCTGGCTGCCTCTCTCCCACAGGCGCGCGTCAGGGTGGTAAGCGTGGCATTGCAGGGTGGGATTGAGCATCTGACCGGCATTGTGCGCTACTGCCCGCTGTTTCAGGATCATAACGTTAACCTGATGGCGATGGTGGAGGGCACCGTCACCATCCCTACCCGCATCTATAACATTGCCCATTGCACCAACTATCTGCTGGCGAAATCTCTGCCAGGCCAGTCGTATGTGGCGTTTATGCCCGGCTTTGGCAGCCTGGGCTACGGCTACTGTACCAACGGCGAGCCTGGATTAGGGGAGAATGGCTTCTACCCGGAGATTGTTCATCTGCCTTATGAAGGCGGGATTGAGCAGGCTTTTAACGTGCAGGAGCAGGAGCGGACGGCCAGCGTGCTAGCCACGGCAAAAGCGCTCTTTTTTGCCATCTGCTGTACCGCGCCGATCCACAATATCAAGCTGGCGATTGCCGCCGGGGAGCTGTTTGAGGAGTACGGCGATGAGATCCTACCCCTGACGCAGGCTATGCTGGCACAGGCACCAGACCCACATATTCAGGAGATCCGGATCCGTCACCACAGAATAGGCCAGCGCTACGGCGTGAAAGGACTGGTGCAGCTGAGTTCGGACCAGATCACGGCCCTGCTGGGGTAGTACCGTAGGCCGGGTAAGGCATCAGTCGCCACCCGGCATAACGGTCATGCCTGATAGCATTGCGCTTATCAGGCCTACGATCTCTACCCTTTAAAACAATTAACGCATCGTCACAAACTCTTCTGCCGCCGTAGGGTGGATCGCCACGGTGTTATCAAAGTCTTTCTTCGTTGCGCCCATCTTCAGCGCGACGGCGAAGCCCTGCAGGATCTCATCCATGCCCTGGCCGATGCCGTGAATGCCGACAATCTTCTCTTCCGGGCCAACGCAGACCAGCTTCATCCGGCACGCCTGGCGGTGCAGGGTGACGGCGGTGTACATGGCGGTAAAGGAGGAGGTGTAGACCTTCACCTGGTCGTCGCCGTACTGCTCCCGTGCCTGCGGCTCGGTCAGGCCGACGGTGCCGATAGGCGGGTGGCTAAAGACCACGGTAGGGATGTTGCTGTAGTCCAGGTGCTCGTCCGGCTTGTTGTTGAACAGACGCTCTGAAAGACGACGACCCGCCGCCACCGCAACCGGGGTCAGCTCAACCGCACCGGTGTTATCACCTACCGCATAAATTCCTGGAACGTTGGTGTTCTGGAACTTATCGACAATGATGTGGCCCTTTTCGTTGGTTTTCACCCCGGTGACGTTCAGGTTGAAGGTGTCGTTGGCCGGTTCGCGGCCAATTGCCCAGATCAGGCAGTCAACGGTCTCGCTACGGCCATCCTCCAGCTCCAGCGTCAGGCTACCGTCGCTGTTTTTTACCAGCGCTTTCGGCGTGGCGTTAGTATGCAGCGATGGACCATCGGCCTGGATGGTCTCAACCAGGGTCTCGACGATCAGCGGATCGAAGCTGCGCAGCGGGGCATGTTTACGCACGAACAGGTGCGTCTCCGCGCCCAGGCCGTGCAGCACGCCTGCCAGCTCAACGGCGATGTAGCCCGCGCCTACCACCGCAACGCGTTTCGGCAGGGCGGTAAGCTCAAAGAAGCCGTCGGAGTCGATGCCGTGCTCAACACCAGGAATATCCGGGTAGCTCGGACGCCCGCCGGTGGCGATCAGGATATGGTCGGCGGTGATGGTCTCGCCGTTGACCTCAACGGTTTTAGCATCAACAAAGCGGGCAAAACCGCGGATCACATCCACGTTATTTTTACCCAGCACGTTCTCATAGGAGCTGTGGATGCGGTCAATATAGGCCGTGCGGCTGGCCACCAGGCGCTGCCAGTCAAAGTTATTGATGGTGGCGTCAAAGCCGTAGTCCGGGCCGTAGAGATTTACCGCGTCGGCAATCTGCGAGGCGTGCCACATCACTTTTTTCGGCACGCAGCCAACGTTCACGCAGGTTCCGCCCAGCTCTTTCGCTTCAATCAGGGCGCATTTCTGGCCGTACATGGCCGCACGATTAATAGACGCAATACCGCCGCTGCCGCCGCCAATGGCGATGTAGTCGTAGTGTTTAGTCATAACGTTTCCTTAGTAAACTTTTTTGTGAGTGTAACGCGATGCCTTGAAGGTTCCACCGATGACTGTAATTACTCTGGTACAACCCAGTTCACCAGCGTATGGCCGGTGCCGGCCGGAACCAGCTTGCTGTGCAGCCACGGCAGGACGCTCTTCATCTGCTGCTCCAGCTTCCACGGTGGGTTGATGACAATCATGCCGGAGGCGGTCATGCCGCGCTGGTCGCTGTCCGGACGCACCGCCAGTTCAATCTGCAAAATACGGCGAATGCCGGTGGCTTCCAGCTCTTTCAACATGCGTTTGATCTGCGCGCGCATCACCACCGGATACCACAGCGCATAGGTGCCGGTTGCAAAGCGCTTATAGCCTTCGCTGATGCCCTGAACCACCGCCTGGTAGTCGCTTTTGATCTCGTAGGGCGGGTCGATCAGGATCAGGCCGCGACGTGACGCGGGCGGCAGCTTGGACTTCAGCTGCTGGTAGCCATCGGCGCGCTCGACACGGGTGCGGTCATCTTTCTGGAACTCTGAGCGCAGCAGCGGAAAATCGCTCGGATGCAGCTCGGTCAGCTGCAGGCTGTCCTGCTCGCGCAGCAGCTGGCGGGCGATCAACGGCGAACCAGGGTAGTAGCGCAGCTGGCCGCTACGGTTGAAGTGGTTAACCACGCTGATGTACGGCTCCAGCTCGGCAGGCAGATCGTCCTGCTGCCAGATGCGGGCGATGCCTTCCAGGTACTCGCCGGTGCGCTCGGCATGCTCGCTGCTCAGCTGATAACGGCCCGCGCCTGCGTGGGTATCCAGATAGAGAAAGGGTTTCTCTTTCTCTTTCAGCGATTCAATAATCAGGCTCTGAACGGTGTGTTTTAAAACGTCGGCATGGTTGCCGGCGTGGAAGCTGTGGCGATAACTGAGCATGGAAGGAACAATCCTGGGAAGTAAAAACAGATAGCCGATAGTTTACCGCAGATTGCGGCAAATTACCGCAGCGGCGCTGTTGCCAGGGCGCAAAAGCGCAACCTACAGCATTGAAATTAACTACACTAAACCCCATGCTAGACCTTACAGGAACGAGCGCCGCCCGAGCGCTTGCGATTATTTTTACAGGACAGCGCTTATGACCAATCCATTATTGACGCCCTTCGACTTGCCGCCGTTTTCCCAGATTAAACCTGAGCATGTGGTTCCCGCCGTGACGAAAGCGCTCGAGGATTGCCGCGAAGCGGTAGAGCGCGTGGTGGCCCAGGGCGCACCCTATACATGGGACAATCTCTGCCAGCCGCTGGCGGAGGTGGACGATCGCCTCGGCCGCATCTTCTCACCCATCAGCCACCTGAACTCGGTGCAGAACAGCCCGGAGCTGCGTGAAGCCTACGAGCAGACGCTGCCGCTGCTCTCCGAATACAGCACCTGGGTCGGCCAGCACGAGGGACTCTACCAGGCCTGGCGCAACCTGCGTGACGGCGAGGCCTATACCGTGCTGGATCTGGCGCAGATGAAAGCGGTGGATAACGCCCTGCGTGACTTTGAACTGTCCGGCATCGGCCTGCCGAAAGAGAAGCAGAAACGCTACGGCGAAATCGCCGCCCGCCTCTCCGAGCTGGGTTCGACCTACAGCAACAACGTGCTCGACGCCACCATGGGCTGGAGCAAACTGATTACCGATGAGTCCGAGCTGTCCGGCATGCCGGAGAGCGCGCTGGCGCAGGCCCAGGCTCAGGCACAGGCCAAAGAGCAAGAGGGCTGGCTGCTCACTCTCGACATCCCAAGCTACCTGCCGGTGATGACCTACTGCGATAACCAGGCCCTGCGCGAAGAGCTTTACCGCGCCTACAGCACCCGCGCCTCCGATCAGGGACCGAACGCCGGCAAATGGGACAACAGCCCGGTGATGGCAGAGATCCTTGCCCTGCGTCATGAGCTGGCGCAGCTGCTGGGCTTCGACAACTATGCCCACAAGTCCCTCGCCACCAAAATGGCCGAGCATCCGCAGCAGGTGCTGGATTTCCTGATGGATCTGGCAAAACGCGCCCGCCCGCAGGGTGAGAAAGAGCTGGAGCAGCTCCGCGCCTTCGCCCGCGCCGAGTTTGGCGTGGAAGAGCTGCAGCCGTGGGATATCGCCTACTACAGCGAAAAACAGAAGCAACATCTCTACAGCATCAGCGATGAGCAGCTGCGCCCCTATTTCCCGGAGAACAAAGCCGTTAACGGCCTGTTCGAAGTGGTTAAACGCATCTACGGCATCACTGCTAAAGAGCGCAAGGATATCGACGTCTGGCATCCGGACGTACGCTTCTTCGAGCTGTATGACGAAAGCAACGCGCTGCGCGGCAGCTTCTACCTCGATCTCTACGCCCGTGAAAACAAGCGCGGCGGGGCATGGATGGACGACTGCGTTGGGCAGATGCTGAGAGCCGACGGCTCGCTGCAAAAGCCGGTGGCCTATCTGACCTGTAACTTCAACCGTCCGGTGAGCGGCAAACCGGCGCTGTTCACGCACGATGAAGTGATCACCCTGTTCCACGAGTTCGGTCACGGTCTGCACCATATGTTGACCCAGATTGCCGTGCCGGGCGTGGCGGGCATCAGCGGCGTACCATGGGATGCCGTAGAGCTGCCGAGCCAGTTTATGGAAAACTGGTGCTGGGAGCCGGACGCGCTGGCGTTTATCTCCGGCCACTACGAAACCGGCGAGCCGTTGCCGAAAACCCTGCTGGATAAGATGCTGGCGGCGAAGAACTACCAGGCGGCGCTGTTTATCCTGCGCCAGCTGGAGTTCGGCCTGTTCGATTTCCGTCTGCACGCCGAGTTCAGCCCGGAGCAGGGAGCGAAAATCCTCGAAACCCTGGCTGAGATTAAATCGCAGGTGGCAGTTATTCCGGGTCCGAACTGGGGACGCTTCCCGCACGCCTTCAGCCATATCTTTGCTGGCGGCTATGCGGCTGGCTACTACAGCTACCTGTGGGCCGATGTGCTGGCGGCAGATGCCTACTCCCGCTTCGAGGAGGAGGGGATCTTCAACCGTGAAACCGGCCAGGACTTCCTCGACCACATCCTGACCCGGGGTGGTTCAGAAGAGCCGATGGAGCTGTTCAAACGCTTCCGTGGCCGTGAGCCGCAGCTGGATGCGATGCTGGCGCACTACGGCATCAAGGGCTAAGCACGGCGTGAAAATCTGCTTAATAGATGAAACAGGCACCGGAGACGGTGCCTTATTGCGTCTTGCGTCCCGTTTTGACCTGCAGCATGACGAAGATAACCCGATGGCGCTGGTGCTGACGACGGAGCATCTTGAGTTACGTAAGCGCGATGAGCCAAAGCTTGGCGGTATCTTCGTTGATTTTGTCTCCGGGGCGATGGCGCACCGGCGCAAGTTTGGCGGCGGTCGCGGCGAGGCGGTCGCGAAAGCGGTCGGGATAAAGGGCAGCTATCTGCCGGATGTTGTAGACGCCACCGCCGGGTTAGGCCGGGATGCCTTTGTGCTGGCCTCCATTGGCTGTCGGGTGCGAATGCTGGAGCGTAACCCTGTAGTGGCGGCGCTGCTGGAAGATGGTCTGACGCGCGGCTATGCCGATGCAGAAATTGGCCCGTGGCTGCGGGAGCGCCTGCAACTGATCCACGCCTCAAGCCTGACGTCGTTGACGGATATCAATCCGCGTCCGCAGGTGGTCTATCTCGATCCGATGTTTCCGCACAAGCAGAAAAGTGCGCTGGTGAAAAAGGAGATGCGGGTCTTTCAGTCGCTGGTAGGGCCGGATCTGGATGCCGATGGCCTGCTAATGCCTGCCCGCGCGCTGGCAACGAAGCGCGTGGTGGTGAAGCGCCCCGATTACGCTCCGCCGCTGGCAGACGTTGCCACGCAAAACGCGGTGGTCACCAAAGGCCACCGGTTCGATATCTACCCCGGCACGCCGGAGTAGTCTTTGCCCGGTGGTGCTGACGCCTGCCGGGCAATATTCGCTTACTCGTCGTCTTCGTCGCGCAGCGGAACGATCAGCATATCAACGTGCACGGTGTTGATCAGCTGGCGCGCGGAGGACATCAGCTTGCTCCAGAAATCCTGATGATGGCCGCAGACTACCAGGTCCATATCGTATTTCTTAATCGCGTCAACCAGCACCTGTCCCAGATCGCCGCTGCCGCTCAGGGTTTCGGTAATCGGGTAGCCTGCATTAGTCGAGAGCTCAGCCAGCGCGTTGTGGGTCTCTTCAGAGATGCGCTTCTGCATATCGCCCAGGTTAACGTCGATCAGCCCGGTATAGAGGTCGGAGTAATTGACATCGACATGAATCAGGGAGATTTTTGCGTTGTAGGGGCGTGCCATAGATACGGCTTTGTCTACCAGTACCTTGCTCTCAGGAGAGAGATCGACCGCGATAAGGATATGTTTGTAAGCCATGATGTTACTCCTTCCATAAGTTGTCGATGACCGTTGGGTGTATAGCCGCTGCTTTCGCGCTGCGGTCAGTCCCGCGTCCTGCGTGCCACTGCGCGGGTAGTGCCCGGCCTTAAAGATCTAATTGTAGAAGATATTTCTACCTTATAACGCGTTAAACCCGTCGTCAATTGTCCTGGGTCACGGTTTAGATCATCAAAAAATGTCGGTTACGACATTGATATAGATCGATGATGTGGCGAAATAATTAACAGATCTCCTACACTATTAAATAAGCCGCTCGGATGTAGAATTGTGATCCATATCGGCTTCTGGTACACACTTCAAAGAACTCATTGGCCGGAAATCGGGGAGCGTCAGCCCTGGAGTCTATCTCCGTGGGTGGTCGCCGGGGAGGGGGTATGGTCAGCACTGTCGCGCTGTTTTGGGCTTTGTGCATCGTTTGTGTGGTTAACATGGCGCGTTACTTCTCATCGCTACGCGCACTGTTGGTTGTCCTTCGTGGTTGCGATCCGTTGCTCTATCAATATGTGGATGGTGGCGGCTTTTTTACCTCGCACGGCCAGCCCAGTAAGCAGATGCGTCTGGTGTGGTATATCTACGCCCAACGCTATCGCGATCACCATGACGATGAGTTTATTCGTCGCTGCGAGCGGGTCCGTCGCCATTTTGTTTTAACCAGCGCCCTCTGCGGTCTGGTAGTGGTCAGCCTGATCGCCCTGATGATTTGGCACTGACGTTTAAGAGATATAAAAAAAGCGGGCCTGGTAGCCCGCTTTTTATTTGTTTCGCCCGGCGG
>NZ_DAMACX010000026.1:9204-69165 GCF_031998825.1 Pseudescherichia sp. | reverse complement strand
AGTACTCGGCTACGAACCGAGCGGTCGGAGGTTCGAATCCTCCCGGATGCACCATATTCTCCGAGATAACAGCAAAACTGTTGTTTCACGGTCTGCGAGATTATCGCCAGCACCAGGGAGGATAACGTTGCGTAAGCAACGGCCCGAAGGGCGAGGCGACAGCCGAGTAATCCTCTCGGAGTGTTGCAAACAAAGAAGAAGTAAAGCAGTACCCTGATGCATCCGTAGCTCAGCTGGATAGAGTACTCGGCTACGAACCGAGCGGTCGGAGGTTCGAATCCTCCCGGATGCACCATCTTATCGTGATATTATCCTCTCTGTTTCATCCTCATAATTTCTCTGTTAAATATCCTGTTTCACCTCCTAACTCTCTATCGCCATCAGCGACAAAACGCCCTGGTTACGTTAAAGTAATGTTCTGTTATCCGCAGTGTGAGAATGCGATGTACGAACGTTATGACGGTCTGATTTTCGATATGGATGGCACCATCCTGGATACCGAACCTACCCATCGTAAAGCCTGGCACGACGTGCTGGCGCACTATGGCATGCGCTTTGACGAGCAGGCCATCGTTGCGCTTAACGGCTCGCCGACCTGGCGCATTGCGCAGGCGGTGATTGAGTGGAACCACGGCGATCTCGATCCCTATGCGCTGGCGCAAGAAAAAACCGAGGCGGTGAAGGCGATGCTGCTGGACACCGTAGAGCCGCTGCCGCTGATCGAGGTGGTAAAAGCGTGGCACGGTCGTCGTCCTATGGCGGTAGGCACCGGCAGCGAACGCGCCATTGCCGAAGCGCTGCTGGCTCACCTTGACCTGCGCCAGTACTTTGACGCCGTGGTCGCCGCCGACGACGTCGAGCACCACAAGCCCGCGCCCGATACCTTCCTGCTCTGCGCCGAGCTAATGGGCGTCGATCCCACCAAATGCGTGGTATTTGAAGACGCTGACTTTGGTCTGGAGGCGGCACGGCGGGCTGGAATGGATGCGGTGGACGTGCGTAAGCTATGAGCGACGCACTGTCACTCTTTTCCCTTTTTACCAGCAGCTTTCTCAGCGCCACGCTACTGCCGGGCAGTTCGGAAGTGCTGCTGGTCGCCATGTTAATCTCTGGCGTCAGTCAGCCCTGGCTACTTTTGTTAATAGCAACAATAGGTAATAGCCTTGGAGGGGTGACTAACGTTATCCTTGGACGTTTCTTTCCGCTGCGTAAAACGTCACGCTGGCAGGAAAAAGCCCAACACTATTTGAAACGTTATGGCGCAGCCACGCTATTATTGAGCTGGATGCCTGTTATCGGTGATCTGCTGTGCCTGCTTGCGGGATGGATGCGCATTGCGTGGGGGCCGGTTATCTTTTTTTTATGCCTTGGCAAGGGGCTACGCTACGCCGTCCTGACGGCCGCAACCCTGCAAGGCATAACGTGGTGGCACTAATTGGTTGGTCATACGCTTTGATCGTCAACCATTACAATTATGCTTATTAGAAATGATTTCGACAGGCGGGAGGTCAACTTGATCCCGGACGTATCACAGGCGCTGTCCTGGCTGGAAAAAAATCCTCATGTCCTGAAAGGGATTATGCGAGGGCTGGAGCGCGAAACGCTGCGCGTTAACGCTGACGGCACGCTTGCAACAACCGGACATCCGGAGCAGCTTGGCGCAACGCTGACACATAAATGGATCACTACTGATTTCGCGGAAGCGCTGCTGGAATTTATTACCCCGGTTGATGGCGATATCGATCATATGCTGACGGTGCTGCGCGACGTGCACCGTTACACCGTGCGTAACCTGGGGGATGAACGGCTGTGGCCGCTGAGTATGCCCTGCTACATTGAGAATGGGCAGGATATCGAGCTGGCGCAGTACGGCACATCCAATATTGGTCGTCTCAAGACGCTCTACCGCGAGGGGTTAAAAAACCGCTACGGTGCGCTGATGCAGACCATCTCGGGCGTGCACTACAACTTTTCCCTGCCGATGGCCTTCTGGCAGGCAAAGTGTGGCAGTACGGATAAAGAGGCGGTCTCCGACGGCTATTTCCGGCTGATCCGCAACTACTACCGCTTCGGCTGGGTGATCCCCTACCTGTTTGGCGCGTCACCGGCTATCTGCTCCTCATTCCTGCAGGGTAAACCGACCACGCTGCCGTTTGAAAAGACGGAAGGGGGGATGTACTACCTGCCGTATGCCACCTCGCTGCGTCTGAGCGACCTCGGCTATACCAATAAATCGCAAAGCAATCTCGGTATTACGTTTAACGATTTAGAGGGTTATGTGGCAGCATTGAAAGGGGCGATCAAAACGCCGTCCGCTGACTACGAGAAGATGGGGCTGACGAAGGATGGCAAGCATCTGCAGATCAACACCAATATTCTGCAGATCGAGAATGAGCTCTATGCCCCGGTGCGGCCAAAACGGGTGACCCGCAGCGGCGAAGCGCCGTCGGATGCGCTCCTGCGCGGCGGCATTGAGTACATTGAGGTTCGCTCCCTGGATATTAACCCCTTCTCGGCGGTGGGCGTGGACGAGCAGCAGGTTCGCTTCCTCGATCTGTTTATGGTCTGGTGCGTACTGGCCGATGCGCCAGAGATGAGCAGCGATGAGCTACTCTGCACCCGTACCAACTGGAATCGCGTGATTCTGGAGGGGCGCAAGCCGGGCCTGACGCTGGGCATCGGGTGTGAAACCGCCCAGTTCCCGCTGAAAGAGGTCGGTAAAGATCTGTTCCGCGACCTTAAGCGCGTCGCGCTGACGCTGGACAGCATTGAGGGCGGTAGTGCCTATGCAGAAGTGTGCGACCAGCTGGTGGCAAGCTTTGATAATCCGGAGCTGACCTTCTCGGCGCGTATTCTGCACTCGATGCTCGAAAGCGGTATCGGTGGCACCGGCAAGGCGCTGGCGGCACAGTATCGTGATATGCTGCGGGAAGAGCCGCTGGAGGTTCTGTTGGAAGAGGACTTCACCAACGAGCGCGATGCATCCTGGGCGCGCCAGCGGGAGATCGAGGCGGCGGATAGCGAGTCGTTTGAGGATCTGCTGGCAAGACACGCCTGACAGAAAAGAAAAAGGCCACATTGCTGTGGCCAAAATTTCATCTCTGAATACAGGGATGATGATAACAAATGCGCGTCTTTCATATACTCAGACTTGCATGCGTTCAAAGAGTTCACTTAATTTTAAAAAAATCACTCCGGAGGTGACAAAATGCCGTTGTTGGATAGCTTCACTGTCGATCACACCCGTATGGAAGCCCCTGCTGTTCGCGTTGCGAAAACCATGAACACGCCGCACGGCGATACCATCACCGTCTTCGATCTGCGTTTCTGCATCCCGAACAAAGAAGTGATGCCGGAAAAGGGCATCCATACGCTGGAGCACCTGTTTGCAGGCTTTATGCGCGACCACCTGAACGGTAACGGCGTTGAGATCATTGATATCTCGCCGATGGGCTGCCGTACCGGCTTCTACATGAGCCTGATTGGCACGCCTGACGAGCAGCGCGTTGCCGACGCGTGGAAAGCGGCGATGGCCGACGTGCTGAAGGTGAAAGAGCAGAACCAGATCCCTGAGCTGAACGTCTACCAGTGCGGGACCTACCAGATGCACTCTCTGGACGAGGCGCAGGAGATTGCGCGTCATATCCTGGATCGCGACGTGCGCGTCAACAGCAACGACGCGCTGGCGCTGCCGAAAGAGAAGCTGCAAGAGCTGCATATCTAGTGAACGTGCCCGGTGGCGCTCGCGCTTACCGGGCCTACGACAGGCTCTGCGCCCGGCAATGACCACCACCACGATCTTCTCTTTTACCCACCGCCCCCTGATCCCCTTTGCCCATGATTATGTGCATGGCGACAGTGAGCCGTGGCATCAGCATGACTGCGCGCAGCTGCTGCATAGCCTGAGCGGCGTGGTAAGAGTTGATACCGCAGCAGGCTGCTGGGTGGTGCCGCCGGGGCGGGGCGTCTGGCTCCCTGCCGCGACGCAGCATGCATTACGTATTACCGGCAACGTTGCCGCCCGCACGCTATTTATCGATCCTTTAGCACGCGCCGACCTGCCTGCGTCCTGCCAGATCGTGCAAATTTCTCCTCTGCTGCGCGAGCTGATTGTCTCGTCCTTCGATCTGGCCGAGCGCTACACGCCGGGCAGCCGCGATGAGCGAGTCTACGAGCTGATCCTCGATGAGATCCGTGTGATGCAGGCGCTGCCTTTCCATCTTCCTGAACCACACAGCGACCTGCTGCGCACCCTTTGCCAGCAGATCGGCGAAGAGCCTGCCCGGGAGTGGACCACGACCCTGGCGGCGAGTTTGACCAATATGAGCGAGCGTACGCTCAACCGCCACTTTCAGCAGCAAACGGGGTTAAGCTTCGGAGAGTGGGTACGCCGGGCGCGCCTGATGGAAGCCCTGCTGCGCCTGGCGCAGGGGCAGTCGGTGCTGCGTGTGGCGCTGGATACCGGCTACGGCAGCCATAGCGCCTTTACCGCCATGTTTCGCCGGGTGATGGGCGTTTCACCCAGCGACTACTTTCGTTAGGCCAGCGTATTCAACAGTGCCTGGAGTGACGCGCGAGCAACGTCGTTATCGATGCCTACGCCCCAGCGGCTGCTACCATTCTGAAACAGACAGTGAATATAGGCGACCGAGCGGCTGTCGCTGCGCTCGCCCAAAGTGTGCTCATGATAATCTTTTATCACGAACGGCTGCGCTACCCACGACGATAACCCGCTGGCTGCGGCAGAGAGCAATCCGTTGCCGCACCCTTCAAGCTGTCGCGTTTCGCCATCGCTCGAAACGGCGGCGGTTAACCGTAACAGTCCATCCTGCTGGCTTTCACTGCTGTAGCTGAGCAGATGGAAGCGCGGCACTGCCACCAGCCCGTAGCGACTGCGGAAAAGCTGCCAGAGCGCATTTTGCGTCATCTCTTTGCCATCCTCGTCGGCTTCCCGCTGCACGTGCTGGCTGAAGTCCTGCTGTAGGGCGCGGGGCAGCGTCAGGCCGTGATTCTGTTCAATAAGCCACGCGCTGCCGCTCTTGCCCGACTGGCTATTAACGCGGATCACTGCCTCATAGGTGCAGCCGATATCCTGCGGATCGATAGGCAGATAGGGCATCTCCCAGCGTTCACCGGGCCTGCGCGCGTCGAATCCTTTTTTGATCGCATCCTGGTGGGAACCGGAAAAGGCGGTATAGGCCAGTCGCCCCGCCCAGGGATGACGAGGGTGCACCGGCAGCTGATTGCAGCTCTCCACCACCTCCACCACGCGGGTCATATCGCTGAAATCCAGCCCCGGCGTGACGCCCTGGCTGTAGAGATTCATCGCCAGCGTCACCAGACAGACGTTGCCGGTACGCTCGCCGTTGCCAAACAGACAGCCTTCAACGCGATCCGCCCCGGCCATAACGGCCAGCTCGGCGCTCGCCACCCCCGTACCGCGATCGTTATGCGGATGGACGCTGATGCAGACCGCCTCGCGCTGGCTGAAGTGGCGGCAGAACCACTCAATCTGATCGGCATAAACGTTAGGCGTATTCACCTCCACGGTGGCGGGCAGGTTGATGATCATTGGCCGGTCGGCACTGGGCTGCCAGATAGCCGCCACCGCTTCGCAAATCTCCAGGGCGAACTCCGGCTCGGTAAAGCAGAAGGTTTCCGGCGAGTACTCATACTGCCAGCGCGTTTGCGGGTTCTCCTCGCACAGCTTGCGGATCAGGCGCGTACTGCGGGTGGCGAGTTCAATAACCTGTGCCTTCTCCATGCCAAAGACCAGACGGCGAAACAGTGGCGCAGTGGCATTGTAGAGATGTACCGTTGCACGGTTGGCACCGCGCAGCGCGTCGAAGGTTCGCGTAATTAAATCCTCGCGTGCCTGAGTTAATACCTGGATCGTCACGTCGTCGGGAATATAATCTTTTTCAATCAGCTGGCGAACGAAATTGAAATCGGTCTGCGAAGCGGACGGGAAGGCCACTTCAATCTCCTTAAAGCCGCATTCGATCAGCAGGTTCCAGAGCTGCATTTTACGCGCCACGTCCATTGGCTCGGCCAGGGCCTGGTTGCCGTCACGCAGATCGGTGGAGAGCCAGCGCGGCGCATGGGTAATCTGCTTTTCCGGCCACGTGCGATCGGGTAGGGAGAGAGGGGGGTAGGGCTGGTATTTTTGTGCGGGGTTTTTCAGCATGATGTGCTCCTGTTGTCTTTTCACTATCGTGAAGCGATTTCAGGAGCACGGCTTTATCAGGACGGACAATCCCTGTCGCAGTCCGGTCAATTTACTTGGCGATCAGTGCGCGCCGCCGCCGCCGCTGCCTGCACCAAACGGCGGTTTAGCAAACCACACCAGCCCCAGCATGATCACAAATATCCCCGCGGACATCCAAAATATCTCGTTTGCCGAGATAATCAGGCCCTGGTTGGTGATCTGCTGGGCTATCCAGCCCGAGGCCTGCTGCTGTGACATCCCCATTCCCTGCAGCTGGTCATACATCGCCTGGGCGTTGGGATTATAGGGACTCACCGACTCCGTGAGCTGGGCGTGATGTAGCGATTCCCGGTTGGTCCATAGCGTGGTGGTGATGGAGGTGCCGATGGAGCCTGCCAGCGTACGCGAAAAGTTCGACAGGCTGGAGGCGGCCGCAAGACGCTCAGGCGGCAATCCAGACAGGATAATGGTCGTCAGCGGCATAAAGAAGCAGGCGACGGCAAAGCCCTGGATAAACTGCGGTAGCGCCGAGGCGGCAAAGTCCATACCTGGCTCAAACGTATAGGCCCGCCAGTAGAAGCAGACCGCATACATGATAAAGCTGAAGGTAACCAGCCGACGCATATCCAGCTTGTGGGCAAAGCGGCCGATTATCGGCGACAGGATCACCGGGATGATCCCGACCGGCGCAGACGCTAACCCCGCCCAGGTGGCCGTGTAGCCGTAGACCTCCTGCAATAGCTGCGGCAGCAGCACAATCGCGCCAAAGTAGAGCATGTAGGCCATGCTGATACAGAGGCAGCCTATAGTGAAGTTGCGCGACTTAAACAGCGAGAGATCGACTATTGGGTTCTCGTCGGTTAGCTCCCAGACTATCAGGAAGCTTAGCGCCACCACCGCCACAATGGTCAGGATGATGATCTCCCTGGAGTTGAACCAGTCCAGCTCTTTCCCCTGGTCGAGCATCACCTGCAGGCTGCCGATGCCGATCACCAGCAGCGCCAGCCCGACGGCATCAATGCGCCGCTGCTCGGTGCGGGTTTCCCGGCCGCGCAGGCTCTGCATCGCCATCACGACGACCACGATACCGATCGGCACGTTGATAAAGAAGATCCAGCCCCAGTGGTAGTTATCGCTGATGTAGCCGCCCAGAATCGGGCCGCAGATTGGCGCAACGATCACCGTCATTGACCACAGTGCCAGCGCGATAGAGCGCTTCGCCGGTGGGTAGTTGCTGAGCAGCAGGCTTTGCGAGAGCGGGATTAGCGGCCCGGCAACGATCCCCTGCAGCACGCGGAAGAAGATCAGCATGTTGAGGCTGGTCGACATGCCGCAGGCCCAGGAGGCGATGGCGAAGGCGATGGTCGACCAGAGGAACAGCTTCACCTCGCCAACGCGCTTCGCCAGCCAGCCGGTGATCGGGATGGAGATGGCGTTTGCCACCCCAAACGAGGTGATTACCCACGTCCCCTGGCTCAGGGAGGAGCCAAGGTTACCGGCAATGGTCGGGATCGCCACGTTGGCGATGGTGGAGTCCAGCACCTGCATAAAGGTCGCCAGCGACAGCGCAATGGTCATAATGACCAGCTGCGCCCCCTCCAGCGGTTTTCTCGGTTGCGTAGCGCTCATCAGGGTTAGCCCGCGTTGGCCTGCACGATATCGTTAATCAGGGTATTCACCGGCTCAAGGCCGATCTCCCGCGCGTTACTCTCATAGGCTGGCGTGGTGCGTGCCTGGCTGGCCAGCACCTGACCGTCGCTGTTGCTGGTGTCTACCGTGACCAGCGTCGACAGGCCAATACGCAGCGGATGCTGGGAGAGCTGGTTGGCATCCAGTTCAATACGCACCGGCAGACGCTGAACCACTTTGATCCAGTTTCCGGTGGCGTTTTGCGCCGGAAGCAGCGAGAAGGCGCTGCCGGTACCCATATCGAGACCGACCACCTTACCGGTGTAGGTCACCTCATCGCCGTAGATATCGCTGACCACGGTCGCGCTCTGGCCAATGCGCATATGCGCCAGCTGGGTCTCTTTAAAGTTGGCATCGACCCATAGACCAGAGGCTGGCACTACCGCCATCAGCGCAGTAGAGGGGCTGATCTGCGCGCCAGGCTGTACCGCCCGACGGGAGACGTAGCCGGTCATCGGACTGACGATTTTGGTACGCTGCAGGGCGAGCCAGGCATTGCGTACTTCGGTCGCGGCCTGCTGCACCGCAGGCTGATCTTCCAGGCGAGTGCCGAGGATCATCGCCTGGTTGGCGTTATACTGCTGAACTGCCACGTCGAGCTGGGCCTGGGCACTGGCCACGGCGTCGCGAGCGTGCTGAAGCTCTTCACGGCCAATCAGGTTGGCGGTACCCAGCGGCACGCGGCGGTTGAGATCGCTCTGCGCCTGGGCGAGGGCGGTCTTCTGCACCTCAATATTGGCCTGGTACTGCTTGCTGTTGATCATCAGCTGGCGGGTCTGGCGCACGCTGGAGGCCAGCTCGGTCTGCGCTTTTTCGAACGCCTGCTGAGCGTCGGTCGGATCCAGCGTGACCAGCACGTCACCCTGTTTCACAAAGTCGGTGTTGTCGGCCCAGACTTTCGTTACGCTGCCGGACACCTGCGCCATGATTTGAACCTGGTTCCCTGCCACGTATGCGTCGTCGGTCTCTTCGTGATGACGCAGAACTAAAAACCAGTAGATCCCATATGCCACGGCAATAACGATAAAGAGCAAAGCCAGAATAAGCAGGATGCGCGTACGCTTACCTTTCTTATTGTTGACCGGTTGCTGCGGGGTTTGACTCTCCGCATTTGCGCTCATGTTTGTTCTCCACGATCTTATTATTTCACATCGGCTGAGCCGACCTGTTCACCAAAAGGCCAGCACGCTGTGCTGGCCTGGCAATTTCTTATTTAATCAGGATTGTCGTGCGGATCGTCGCGTTAGCGCAGCGCCTCAAGGATGACGTCTTGTTCATCCATCTCATCTAAGCGCGTAAGCAGCTTACGGGTTATCTGCTCAAGCTGCTCTTTCTCTTCAACGGTAAGCGAGGACCAGAGCTGATGCAGGCAGTTATGCTGCGGAGGCAGTACCTGACGTAAAAATTCATGACCTTTATCGGTCAGCTGCAGATGCAGGCAGCGGCGATCGTTATCGCTCTCACGGCGCTCGATCCAGCCGCGCTTTTCCAGTTCATCGGCGATACGGGTCGCGTTAGTACGGGACGAACCCAGCGCACAGCTCAGCTCAGAGGGTTGAATGCTGTGGTTTTCCTGAGACTCCAGCGTAATTAACGCCATAAATAACGTCTCGTTAATCCCTTGAGCTTTCAGCATCTTATTGCGGTTATCCAGCAGCTTCCCCTGCATGTGCATACACAGACGGGTGAGGAGGATCTCGTTAAACGGGAAATCCTCATAGCGACTGGCGCGAAATTTTAGCATTTGTTCAATGGGCGTAAACGAACTATCCATTTTGGGCATGACCTCATTAGTTACAGCCGATATAGTAACGATAGTGACAAATAAAGTAAATGTATTAATTGTGGATATACATTTAGGAACTGAAACCGTCACCAAGCGGGGGATACCTTACCACCCCCGGCGTTACCTAAGTCAACAAAAGGTCAATGAACGGCTACTCCGTAGCCGATTGCCGGTGATAACCGCGCCACCAGACCAGCAGATTGAGCAGCGCCACTATGCTGCCCGCGAGGCAGACGCCGCGCCAGCCGTCGTGCTGCCAGGCGCTGGCGGAGATCAGCGACCCGGCCGCACCGCCGATAAAGTAGCTGGTCATGTAGCCGGCGGTGAGGCGGTTACGCGCTTCGGGTTTGACGCGATAGATCACCGTCTGGTTGGTGATGTGCACACCCTGCACCGTGAGATCCAGCACGACGATGCCGACGATCAGCGCCAGCGCCGAGGCGTGGCCGAACCAGATGGCTATCCATGACAGCAGGAGCAGCAGCAGGCCCCAGGTGGTGGTCAGGTGCGATTTACCGCGATCCGCCAGGCTACCCGCTGGACGGGCACCGAGCGCACCCGCCGCGCCTGCCAGGCCAAACAGGCCGATAACGCCCTCAGAGTAGTTAAAAGGCGGGGCGGCGAGCAGGAAGGCCATAGAGGTCCAGAGGATGCTGAAGTTGGCAAAGGTCAAACAGCCTAGCACCGCGCGGGTACGCAGCAGCCTGTCGCGGGTAAAGAGAGAAAATACCGAGCCGAGCAGCTGGAAGTAGTTGAGGTGGTTCTCCTGCTTCACCTTTGGCAGGCCGCGCCAGAGGGCAAAGGCCATCCCTACCATCAGGACGCTCGCCACCCAGTAGACCGTGCGCCAGCCGCCGAGGTTCGCCAGCAGCCCGGCCACGGTACGCGCCAGCAGGATCCCCAGCAGCAGACCGCTCATGATCGTACCGACGACCTTACCGCGTTTCGCCGGTGTGGCGAGGGTGGCGGCCAGCGGCACCAGGATCTGCGCCACGACGGAAAAGAGGCCGGTGAGGGCGGTGCCGAAGATCATCATGCCCAGCGACTGGCTGGAGGCGGTAATTAACATGCCGCCCGCCGCGAGCAGGGTCATCACCACGATCATCGTCCGGCGCTCAAACATATCCCCTAACGGCACCAGCAGCAGCAGACCCGCCGCATAGCCGAGCTGGGCAGCGGTCACGATAAAGCCTGCCTGGCTGGAGGAGAGCGAGAAGGCGCGCGCGATGGTATCGAGCAGGGGCTGGGCATAGTAGTTACTGGCGACGGCAAGGCCGGTGGCCACGGACATAAGTACGATCAGCGCGGGGCTGAGCGGATGGGTAGATTTGGTCATGGGCGGAAGATTGTCAGATAAATGTTTATTTATCATAACGAATTCGCCGGAGCGTGGGGAAAGATCGTGTGTCGGTTCGTGCTGTTGAAAAAATGCTCCCCCACCGCTTGGTGAGGGAGTGAGAACTTACTGCTGTGCAGCCAGCGCCTCTTTTACCCAGCCATCAAACTGCTGCTGGTGGGCTTTGATCCAGCCGTCAACATGACCCTGGATATCCGCTTCCGACGCTTTACCCGCGTGCATCATGGCGTTCTGAGCGTTGATGTCCGCCAGCGGCAGCTTCATCACGGAGAACAGCTTCGCCGCCGCCGGGTTTTTCTCTGCCCAGGCTTTGCTGGCCACGATATGCATGGTGTTAACCGGGAAGCCGTAGTTCATGCCGTTTGGCAGCTTGGTATCGATATCTTTCTGCTCGCCCGGCAGGGAGGAGAACGGCACCTGCAGCCAGACGACGTCGCGGCCCGGCTTCATCACGTCGCTCACCCAGTATGGAGTCCAGGTGTAATAGATGATTGGCTTGCCCTCTTTAAAGCGGGCAATAGTGTCGGCCATCATCGCCGAGTAGTTACCGTGGCTAACCTCAACGGTTTTCTCCAGATCGAAGGCTTTGTTCTGGTGGTTAATCACCGCTTCACAGCCCCAGCCCGGCGAGCAGCCCATCATGTCAGCCTTGCCGTCACCGTTGGTATCGAACAGTTTGGCGATCTTGGGATCTTTCAGCTGTTCAATATTGGTGATGTGATACTTCTCGGCGGTTTTCTTATCAACCAGATAGCCCTGAGCCGCACCGGAAACAAAGGTGCCTTCGCGGTAGAACTTCTTATCACCACCGGCGGCGGCGTACATGTCGTCATGCAGCGGCTGCCAGTTAACGGCGGTAAAGGTGGCATCGCCGGAGGCAATAGAGGTGTAGCCAACGTTGTAGTCAACTTCGCTGGTTTTATTCACGGTGTAGCCGAGCTTCTCAAGGGCGCGGCTGACCAGCAGGGTCTGGAAGGACTCTTCGGAGATGGTGCTCTGCTCCGGCTGAACGGTAATGCCTTTGCCTGGCAGGTCAGCGGCGAAAGTGCTGGTTGAGACAAGGGTGGCAAACGCTGTGGCAATAAGTACGTTATGTCGCATCGTTGTTCCTTAATTATGGAGGGCTTATAGGCCCGGCAGGCGCAGCGCCGCCGGGCAAGAACTTACTTAATGAAAGGGCGGGTGATTAACCCAACCGGGCCGGAGGTATACCAGCGACGGTTGCCACGGCTGCGGGAGTCGCGGCCAACGGCCTGGGTCAGGCGGTCAAGGATGATCGCCAGGATCACGATCCCGACGCCACCGACGGTGGCAAGGCCCATATCGAGACGGCCGATACCGCGCAGCACCATCTGGCCGAGGCCGCCCACGGCGATCATCGAGGCGATCACCACCATCGACAGGGCGAGCATCAGCGTCTGGTTCACCCCGGCCATGATGGTCGGCATCGCCAGCGGCAGCTGTACTTTAAACAGCATCTGGCGCGGGCTGGCCCCGAACGAGCGTGAGGCTTCGATCAGATCTTCCGGCACCTGGTTAATCCCCAGGATGGTCAGACGCACGATCGGCGGCAGGGCGAAGATAATGGTCACCACCACGCCCGGCACGTTACCGATACCGAACAGCATGACGATCGGCACCAGGTAGACAAACGCTGGCGTTGTCTGCATCGCATCCAGCAGCGGACGGATAATTTTCGCTGCTCGCGGACTGCGTGCCAGCCAGATCCCCAGCGGCAGGCCGATCACCACGCAGAAGAGCAGGGCAGTCAGTACCAGCGCCAGGGTGATCATTGCCTGGGACCAGGCACCGATCGCGCCGATCAGGATCAGCGACACCAGGGTGGCGATGCCCATGCCCGCGCTACCAAACTGCCAGGCGATCAGCGCAAAGACCACGATGGCGACCGGGGCAGGCATGCCCAGCAGCAGCTGCTGGAAGCCGTTAAGGATATAGTCCACCGGTACGCGGATGCCCTGGAACACCGGACGGAAATGGGTGACTACCCAGTCGATACCGGTAGTGACCCAGCTGTCCAGCGGGATCAGCGTCTTGTGGAACGGATCCATAATATTGAAGTGTTCCGGCGCAGGCGGGGCGCTGGTCAGCCAGTCTGCACTGCCGCCGTCCGTCGGCGCGGGAGCCGGCGTGCCCCAGGCGTCTGCGGACTGTGTCGCAGTAGTTTGTGCGGCGCTGTCCGCCGCCTCGGTGGTTCCCCACGGATTAGATTGATCAGCCATTGTTTGCCCCCTCGCGATCTAAAGCCTGCAGCAGCATCCGTTTTGAGATGATGCCGACGTACTGTTGCTCCTCACCGACTACCGGCACGGCACAGGGTGCCTGACCTACATGAGAGAGCAGTTCGCTAAGCGGCGTCTCTGCGTCGACCGGAGCCGGAGAGTCAATTAACGCCGCGTCGATGCCCTGCTGCTGGCTCAGGGCCGCCTTCAGGGAGTCGATGGAGACGGTGCCGACAAACTTGTTGCCGCGCTCGATGACGTAGCCATACTCGCGATCCTCGTCCTCCAGCAGCTTTAGCGCCGAGCGCGGGCCGAAGCCTGGGGCTTTACGCAGCAGGCCAACCGGGCTGCGGCGGGCAATATCCTTGGCGCTAAACACCTGGCTGATATCCACGCCACGGAAGAAGGTACGCACGTAGTCGTTAGCCGGGTTATTTAAGATCTCATCCGGCGTGCCGACCTGCACCACTTCGCCGCCCTGCATAATGGCGATGCGATCGCCGATGCGCATGGCTTCGTCGAGGTCGTGGGAGATAAAGACAATGGTGCGCTGCTGGCGGGACTGGAGCTTCACCAGCTCGTCCTGCATCTCGGTGCGGATCAGCGGATCGAGGGCAGAGAACGCTTCGTCCATCAGCAGGATATCGGGGTTGATCGCCAGGGCGCGGGCAAGGCCAACACGCTGGCGCATGCCGCCGGAGAGTTCATCCGGGTAGGCGTGAGCGTAGTTCTCCAGCCCGACCTGACGCAGCGCATCCAGCGCTTTAGTCTGGCGCTCGCCCGCAGGCACTCCCGCTAATTCCATACCAAACGCCGTATTGTCCAGTACGGTCATGTGTGGCATTAGCGCGAATGACTGGAAGACCATCGCAATCTTTTTCCTGCGCACCTCGCGAAGTTCGGCGTCGGAGATTTTGGCGATATCTATGCCGTCAATCAGCACCTGGCCGCGGGTGGGTTCAATCAGGCGATTGAGAAGGCGAACCATGGTCGATTTCCCCGAGCCGGAGAGCCCCATGATGACGAAAATCTCGCCTTCTTCAATGGCCAGACTGGCGTTGATAACGCCAAGGGATAGCCCTGTTTTTTCCAGAATTTGTGCTTTCGAAAGTCCTTTTTCGATATATTTGAACGCCCGCTGCGGGTTATCGCCAAATATTTTATAGAGGTTCTTTACTTCGAGTTTAATTGCCATGCAATAAAAAGGTTCCCGTATTTATTTATATCAATAACAATCCTGATGGAAATAATGACCGGGCTATACCCTAGCACAGTGAGAATCTGAGACAACCCTCAATTGCACTCTGGCATGGAAATTGCCGAACCGCGAACGGCGCGACTTCCAGTGATATAAGGGCCTGGCGGCGATATACGAGTGGCGCAATTTTTTTGTTCCGGCAACGGAAATTCCTCCGAATTTAGACAATTCAGAGGAATAATTAGCAGGGGTTAACAGTAAGCTACAAAGAAATAAATTTGTAATATGAATGACGGTTTTGGGAAATATCCTGGCGGCCCGGGCGGAAATAGGGGCCGCCGAAACAGTAATTAAAAATCCCAGTCCGCGTCTTCGGTTTCCACCGCCTTGCCCATCACGTAGGAGGAGCCGGAGCCGGAGAAAAAGTCATGGTTTTCATCGGCGTTCGGCGACAGCGCTGCCAGGATCGCTGGGTTCACGTCGGCCATCTCCGGCGGGAAGAGCGCCTCGTAGCCGAGGTTCATCAACGCTTTGTTGGCGTTGTAGCAGAGAAACGCTTTCACCTCCTCTTCCCAGCCGGTTCCTGCATAGAGCGCCTCGGTGTAAGCCAGCTCGTTATCGTAAAGATCCATCAGCAGATCGAGGGCGAAGTTTTTCAGCGCCTCCCGCTCACCCGCGTCCACTTTTTCCAGCCCGCGCTGGTACTTATAGCCAATGTAGTAGCCGTGCACCGCTTCATCACGAATGATCAGCCGGATAAGATCGGCGGTGTTGGTCAGCTTGCCCCGGCTGGACCAGTACATCGGCAGCCAGAAGCCGGAGTAGAAGAGGAACGACTCCAGAAAGACGCTGGCGATCTTCTTCTTCAGCGGCGCATCGGCGGCGTAGTGTTCAAGAATAATCTGCGCCTTACGCTGGAGCGGGGCGTTCTCCTCGCTCCATGCGTAGGCGGCGTCCACGTCGCTGGTCTGGCAGAGGGTAGAGAATATCGAGCTATAGGAGCGGGCGTGCACCGCCTCCATAAAGCTGATGTTCGACATGACCGCCTCTTCATGAGGCGTAATGGCGTCCGCCATCAGCGCCGGTGCGCCGACGCCGTTCTGAATGGTGTCCAGCAGCGTCAGGCCGGTGAAGACGCGGATCGTTAGCTGCTGCTCGGCGTGGCTTAGCGTTTGCCAGGCCGGAATATCGTTCGACAGCGGCACCTTCTCCGGCAGCCAGAAGTTGCTGGTCAGCCGGTTCCAGACCTCCAGATCCTTATCGTCCTGAATAATGTTCCAGTTAACGGCGCTAACGCGTGATAAACGGCTCATCCTCTTCTCCTTACAGCGCGCATGACACGCAGCCTTCAATTTCGGTGCCTTCCAGCGCCAGCTGGCGCAGGCGAATGTAGTACAGCGTTTTGATGCCCTGTTTCCAGGCGTAGATCTGCGCCCGGTTAATGTCGCGGGTGGTGGCAGTATCCGGGAAGAAGAGGGTCAGGGAGAGGCCCTGATCGACATGGCGCGTGGCCGCCGCGTAGGTATCGATGATCTTTTCCGGGCCGATCTCATAGGCATCCTGATAGAGATGCAGGTTATCGTTGGTCATAAACGGAGCAGGATAGTAGACACGTCCGGTTTTCCCCTCTTTGCGGATCTCAATCTTCGACACGATGGGGTGAATGCTGGAGGTCGCATGGTTGATATAGGAGATAGAGCCGGTGGGCGGCACGGCCTGCAAATTCTGGTTGTAGATGCCGTAGCGCATCACGTCGTCACGCAGTTGACGCCACATCGCCTGCGTCGGCAGAACGATCCCCGCTTTGACAAACAGCGCGCGTACGGCCTCCGTTTTCGGCTGCCAGCGCTCCTCAATGTACTGCGTAAAGTACTCGCCGCTGGCGTAGCGCGACTGCTCAAATCCGGCAAAGCGCTGTCCACGCTCGCGGGCCAGCATCATGGAGGTGTTCAGCGCATGCCAGGTCACGGTGTAGAAGTAGAGGTTGGTAAAGTCGATCCCCTCTTCGCTGCCGTAGGCGATGCCCTCCCGGGCCAGGTAGCCATGCAGGTTCATCTGCCCGAGGCCAATGGCGTGCGACGCGGCGTTGCCTGCCTCAATTGAAGGCACGGAGCGAATGTGGCTCATGTCCGACACCGCCGTTAGCCCGCGAATGGCGGTCTCCACGGTGCGGCCAAAGTTGGGCGAGTCCATGGTATGGGCGATATTCAGCGAGCCAAGGTTACAGGAGATATCGTGTCCGATCCGGGCGTAGTCGAGGTTCTCGTCATACTCCGAGGCGCTGTTGACCTGCAAAATCTCCGAGCAGAGGTTGCTCATGTTGATCCGTCCGGCAATCGGGTTAGCGCGGTTGACCGTATCCTCGAACATGATGTACGGGTAGCCCGACTCGAACTGGATCTCCGCCAGCCGCTGGAAGAAGTCGCGCGCGTTAATGGTGGTCTTGCGAATGCGATCGTCGGCCACCAATGCCTCATAGTGTTCGCTGATCGCGATATCGCCAAAGGGTTTGCCGTAGATGCGCTCCACGTCGTAGGGGGAGAAGAGCGCCATCGGGGCGTTCTCCTTCGCCAGCCGGAAGGTGACGTCGGGGATCACCACGCCCAGCGACAGGGTTTTAATCCGGATCTTCTCATCGGCGTTCTCCCGCTTGGTATCGAGAAAACGCAGGATATCCGGGTGATGGGCGTGCAGATAGACTGCGCCTGCCCCCTGACGTGCCCCCAGCTGATTAGCGTAGGAGAAGGCATCCTCCAGCATCTTCATCACCGGAATAACCCCGGAGGACTGGTTTTCGATCCGCTTGATCGGCGCACCCGCCTCGCGCAGGTTCGACAGCAGAAAGGCCACGCCGCCGCCGCGCTTGGAGAGCTGGAGTGCCGAGTTCACCGCCCGGCCAATCGACTCCATATTGTCTTCAATGCGCAGCAGGAAGCAGGAGACCAGCTCTCCACGCTGCTGCTTGCCCGCGTTTAAAAAGGTAGGGGTGGCGGGCTGGAAGCGGGCCGAGAGCATCTCTTCGGTAAGCTGGCGGGCCAGCGCCTCATCGCCCTGGGCCAGGGTCAGGGCAACCATGACTACCCGATCCTCAAAGTGCTCCAGGTAGCGCTTGCCGTCGAAGGTTTTTAGCGTATAGCTGGTGTAGAACTTCCATGCGCCAAGAAAAGTTTGGAAACGAAAACCACTGCTGTGGGCTGTGGCAAAGAGATCGACGACAAATCCCTGGCCGTAGCGCGCCAGCACGCTGCCGTCGTAGTAGCCCTCGTTCACCAGATAGTCCAGCCGCGCCTGCTGGCTGGCAAAGGTCACGGTGTTCGGCAGCACATGCGCGGTATGGAACGCCTCCACCGCCTGACGATCTCTCTCAAACTGAATGTGACCAGATGAATCATACAGATTCAGCATGGCATTCAGCGCATGGTAGTCCGGCGCGGCCTGCATCACGCGCTCTGCGGTTGTCGTTGCCAAAATTCGCTCACTCCTTTTCGCACGTTATCGAGATCCTGCTGCGTGCCCATCAGTTCAAAACGGTAGAGGTAAGGGACGCTGCATTTTTGGGAAATCACATCCCCGGCGCGGCCATAGGCATCACCGAAGTTACGGTTGCCGGCGGCAATGACGCCGCGGATCAGCGCCCGGTTTTGTGGATCGTTCAGAAAGCGGATCACCTGGCGCGGCACCGCGCCCGCCGTACCGCCACCGCCGTAGCTGGGAACGATCAGGATGTAGGGAACGTCCACCTGAATGCGTTCGCGCTCGTTAAGCGGAATGCGCACCGCCGGCAGCCCGAGACGCTCAATAAAACGCTGCGTATTTTCCGAGCTGCTGGAGAAGTAGACGAGGGTGTTCATGCGCTGGCGACGCGGGAGGCGGGCAGCAGGCGGTTAATCATATCCGGACGAAAGCCGGACCAGCTGGTTTCGCCTGCAATCACTACCGGCAACTGGCGAAAGCCTTGCTCCCGCAGCGTATCGGCGGCTTCCGGGACAAGGTCGATATTCACCATCTCAAACTCAACGCCGCGGCTCTCCATGGCCCGTTTCGTGGCGTGACACTGGACACAGTCGTTTCGAGTGTAAATAGTAATGCGCATGATTCGTATTCCCATCTATAATGGCAGATCGACGCGAAAAATCGCGTCGGTATGTATTGTTCTTGCTTACAGGAATACTAGATGTAGTTATAAAAATTATCAACCACGCTATATATAGGTTTTAGGAGTGATTTATGCCCCGCCGAAGGATTCGGCGGGGACGGGCGGTTTTTGGCTGAAATTACAGGCGCATGGCAACGGCGAGGCGGTTAAACGCATTCATCAGGCTGATAGCACAGGTCAGATCGCTCACCTGCTCAGCGCTAAAATGGGCCAGCAGGGGCTGATAAACGCTCTCCTCTGCATGGCTATCGGCAATGTGGGTGACCGACTCGGCCCACGCCAGCGCCGCCTGCTCTTTATCGCTGAAGTGATGGCTGATACGCCAGCCTGCCAGCGCATCCAGCTTCGCCTGCTCAACGCCCGCTTTACGCAGCGCCCGGCTGTGTTTATCCAGGCAAAACGCGCAGCCGTTGATCTGCGAAATGCGCAGGTAAATAAGCTCAATAAACGTGTTATCTAGCGAGCACTGCTCCAGCGCCTGGCCAGCCTGAATAAGACCGTTATAGATGGCTGGACTAAGTTCATAGAAAGGCTGGCGTAGTAGCTGGGTCATGACTCTTCTCCTCGTTAAGATGGCGAAAATGTAGCACTATGATGGTCTGCTCTGGAGAGCCATATTTTGATTAAAAAGGCAGACCATAATGGATGCACGCTATCAGCAAATTGCCCGGCAGCTTAAGGCCGCCATTACTTCAGGAGAGTTAAAAGCCGGAAGCCGTCTGCCGTCGAGCCGGACATGGGCTCAGGAGAACGGTATCTCACGCACAACGGTTGAGCAGGCTTATGGGGAGCTGGTGGCGCAGGGGTGGCTGGAGCGGCGTGGGCAGGCCGGTACCTTTGTGAGCCAGACCTCACCTTCATCGGTGACCGAGACCCCCGTCGTACAGCCCGGCGTTGAACATGAGCCAAAACCCTTTCAGATGGGGCTGCCCGCGCTGGATCTCTTCCCGCGCGCACTGTGGGCGCGGCTGACCAGCAGACGCCTGCGTACTCAATCGCGCTTCGATCTCACGCTCGGGGATCCGGCGGGGGAGGCCATTTTGCGCCAGGCCATTGCCGACTATCTGCGCTTCTCCCGCAGCATTGAGTGCCAGCCGGAGCAGATATTTATTACCTCTGGCTACGCGCAATCGATGAGTCTAATCCTGCAAACGCTGGCCAGCCCAGGGGATGGTATGTGGGTAGAGGATCCCGGGTTTCCGTTGATCTCTCCAGCTATTGATGGTGAGGGGGTACAGCGTCTTCCTGTGCCGGTGGACCAGAACGGGATGGATATTGATGCTGCAATGCATCGCTGGCCACAGGCGCGTTTTGCCTTGCTCACGCCTGCCCATCAAAGCCCGCTGGGCGTTGCGCTGTCGCTGCCCCGGCGCCGGCAGGTGCTGGCGTGGGCGGCGGAGAACTCAGCGTGGATTATTGAAGATGATTATGACAGCGAGTTCCGCTATCACGGCAGGCCGCTGCCGCCGCTAAAAAGCCTCGATGCACCGCAGCGGGTGATCTACACCGGTACGTTTAGCAAATCTCTGTTTCCGGCTTTACGCACGGCGTGGATCGTCGTGCCTGCCGCCAGGGTAGCGGCGTTTCGCCAGCGAATAAACAGCACCCAGTGCAGTGTGCCTACCCTGTGGCAGTATGCGCTGGCGGATTTTATTCAGCAGGGACACTTCTGGCGTCACTTGAAAAAGATGCGGCTGCACTATGCGCAGCGGCGAGCCTGGCTGGAAGCGGCGCTCATCCATTACGGGTTTAACGTGGTGCCTCAGCACGGCGGCATTCAGCTGGTGGTCGATATCGACGGCGATGACAGAGCCATTGTGGCGCGGGCGCAGCAGAGGGGACTGGCAGTACAGGCGTTAAGCGACTGGCATAGCACGCAGCCGGGGCGCAGCGGGATCTTGATGAGTTTTACGAATATAACGTCTGCCGAGATGGCGATGCAGTGGGTAGGACGGCTTTACGAAAAGGAGTGATACAGGAAATAAAAGAAACCCCGTGAGGGTTAGCTCACGGGGTTGGAGATTATCGACGGAGGCTTAGCAGCGCCCCGAGGAAGATCCCGGCGGCAGCGGCAGCACCTACGCTGCACCATGGCCTGTCTTTAACAAAGCTATCCGCGCAGCCTGCAACATCGGTCGCTGCTTGCGTAACGCGATTGCGGCCATGCAGTTTGGCTCGCGTCTTTTTCAGCAGCGCCTGTGCTTTACTGCGGGCGCCGTCTGCATCATCTTTTGCATCGCTTCCCCAGGACTTCAATACCGCCTCCAGAGAGTCCGCTAGCTGGCTGACATCATTATTAATATCGTCTACGCCTGCATCTACGTCGTTACGGTTTGGTCTTCTAAGCATATGATCCTCCCTTGATTTCGATGTAATAGTCAGTGTAGCGCAAAATTTTAACCTCTGACGCGAATCACGACTTGATGCGTCGTTTATGGACTTTTCCGAAAGCGTTGCTAATGCTCAATACTGTAAGGTGGCGCAGCAGTAGCTGATGACGAGGAAAAAATATGTATTTACGACCCGATGAGGTGGCACGCGTTCTTGAGAAGGCGGGATTTACCATGGACGTCGCGACGCCAAAAGCCTATGGCTACCGTCGCGGAGACAACTATGTATATGTGAATCGTGAGGCGCGGATGGGGCGCACGGCGCTGGTCATTCACCCGACGCTGAAAGAGCGCAGCCAGTCGCTGGCTGAACCGGCTTCAGATATTAAAACCAGCGATCACTATCAGCACTTTCCGCTCTATTTAGGCGGCGATGCGCAGGAACACTACGGTATTCCGCATGGTTTTAGTTCCCGTATGGCGCTGGAGCGCTATCTGACCGGACTATTTGGCGAGTCGGCCTGACTCGCCACGCCATCAGGCTTTGGCCTGATGATAGCTGCTGACCCGGAACAGGCGACGGCAGTAATCGAGGAAGTAGCCGTAGGCTGCGCCCATCACCATTGAAACCACGATATTTGAACTGACGGCAGCAGCGATCTGATGCCAGTCAGCGCCTACCGTTAACAGGATCGCCACGTACACCGGCGACTGAAAAGTCACATACGCCAGCACATCCGCCATGTTTTTAACCCAGCCAGCGGGAGAGAACCGCCGGGCGAGGCGCATAAACGCATCGCGGTAGAGGCCATAGGGCCATGCAATGATGATATTGACCGGGATCGCCACTAGCCGCGAGGAGAGAGACTGCTCGAACGTCATTCCCGAAAGAAATATCTCAATTAGCATGTTCACGACTGAACAGTAAACGACCATCGCAAACGTGTCTGCCATAGCGTGACGCAGGCGAGACTGCGGAGAGAACATGCTAATGCTCCTGTATAAAAACAGTAAAAGGGAATGTTTTGCCAGCGTTTTACGGTGCGGCTTTAATTGGGCATAGATTATATCTCTACCTGTCAACGTACAACTAGCGTAAAATTTTTATTTGTCACGCTTTTGTCGATAACATTCTCTGCGGCTGGCTGTTTTTTATCCGCTGCGTTATTTTTGTTGGGGTTGGGGTGTAAGACGTTATTAATCAGAGGGTTGAAAGGGAGGGGTACGGTGAGCCGCTGCCCACCGTAACAGGGATACCTTTAGCAGACGCCGAAGTTGCCCTCTTCTTTATACAGAGTGACATCAGCTGCCTTAATCGTTACCTTTTCACCCTGCTCGTTGCTGGCCGGTACGGCAACAATCTGGTCATCATTGACTTCAACTACTTTAAGTTTCTGACCGCCGATGCGGGGCTGAACATAATCACCAACTGAAAACATAGTTTTTCTCCTGTCGTTTGATGCATTAACCCTAAATCAGACTTTTCGCCTGAGAAAGTAGGTACGATCGATTATAGCTATCGTTCAATACCTTAGGAGAGATTAAGCCTGAGTTTAAGGCTAAGTAAAAGAGGGTAAAAGCGCGGGATCAGAGTGGCAGAGTCGTTCAGAGTAGCTACCCTTAAAGAGAAAATCTCTTTTTTTACAGCCACCTGGATAAATTTTACACGGGAGTAATTATGGGTTTCTGGCGAATTGTACTGACGATTATTCTGCCTCCGCTGGGCGTCCTGCTTGGTAAGGGCTTTGGTATGGCGTTCATTCTGAACATCATTCTGACTCTTTTGGGTTACATTCCGGGCCTTATTCATGCCTTCTGGGTGCAGTCTCGTCCGTAGCGTGGCTTACGGGCAGGCTAGCTGCCCCTATCAAAAATGTTATTAACGTTTTTTAACCGCTTCCACAATGTAGGGTTTCAGCAGCCGTGCCACGGCTGCGAAAACCGGGACCACGACCGAGTTACCAAACTGACGGTAGGCCTGGGTATCAGAAACCGGAATACGAAACGGTGGCTGGCCAGGCTCTTCAAAGCCCATCAGGCGGGCGCACTCTCTCGGCGTTAAGCGCCGGGGTCGCCGCAGCTGGTTATCAGCATCGGTAAAGTCAGCTTCGCCAAGCGCCCGATCCCATCCTCTATCGATTAAAATCTCTGAACCATCTTTGTAGTAGCGAGCCGACAGGGTACGCGCCACGCTCTCTGCACGCGTCGGATCGACCAGACCGAAGCCGAAGCCGTTACCCTTTGCCTGATGTTTTTTGGCGTAGTGCCAAAGATAGTGCCAGAGCTTTTCTGACAGAATGTATTTGCTGTCCGTATCCGGCTGCAGAAGCTCGCCAAAGGTCGGGCGACGTTCAGGGTAGAAACGCGACACGTCGCGTAGCGTAAAACCGTTATGGATGCCCAGGTCGCGTCGGAATCCGACCAGCACAATGCGCTCCCGGTGCTGGGGTAGAAAATGCCGTCCGTCGATAACCTTGGGATCGTCTTTACCCACTGCGGCTGCATCAGCAACTTCGTAGCCCAGCTCATCCAGCGTCGCCATGATAACAGCGAAGGTTTTACCTTTATCGTGGCTCTTTAGGTTCTTTACGTTTTCCAGCACGAAGATAGCAGGCTTTTTCGCTTTGATAATCCGTGCCACGTCAAAGAAGAGCGTGCCCTGCGCCTCGCACTCAAAGCCGTGCGCCCGGCCCAGCGCGTTCTTTTTACTGACGCCTGCCAGACTAAACGGCTGGCAGGGAAAACCCGCCAGCAGCACGTCATGATCGGGAATAGCGGCATCAATATGTGCATAGGCCTGCGTTTCAGAAACGTTTTTATTATCGCTGAGCGTGACTTCGCGAATATCCTGATTAAACCGGTGTGAGGCTTCGTCGTTGAACCAGTTGGCTTTATAGGTACGGACTGCGTTTTTATTCCACTCGCTGGTGAACACGCACTGTCCACCGATGGCTTCAAAGCCGTGACGAATACCGCCGATGCCGGCAAAAAGATCGATAAAGCGAAAGGCATAATCAGGATGGTGTGCCGGAGGGGAGGGCAGCATCTTTTGCAGCAGTTCTGCCTCCAGCGCCGTCAGGGATTTGGGCGCGCTCTTACCGTTCACCCAACGGTTGAGGGTCTCCCGGCTCCACTCGCTCTTGCCCAGCTTTCGCAGCTGCTCCGCCACATATTTTTGACCATAGATGGCCAGCACCTGGTCAAGCAGCTTCCTGTCCTGAGCCTGCTGCTGCTCCTCTTCAGTGCGTGCGCGTTCAAGCAAATCCTGCGCTATTACATCAAATTCCGCCATGGGCTCTCCTTGGGTTTAATGCGTGAAAATATATCACTCATTTAACCCAGCGGAACTAAGATTTCTTGCGAAATGCGCTGGGATTCGATAAGGGCGCCGTCGGCGTGCAGAGCCTGCGCCGTCTGGTAGAGTGCTTTGTCATCATTACCAAACAGAACTTGGCTAAGCCATATGGCATCATGAGTTTGTTTGAAAAAAAGCATTTTTTATTAATTGATATGGGTGGCGATATTTTTCTGAATAATATTTAAGTGGGGTGGTGTGTTTTTCTATGTTTTCAAATTTATTGGCTCCCTTAAAATTTTTCAGGGAGATTTCTGTTAATACGAATAAGTTTGCCATTGTTCATCTCTATAAATCCACCCGCCTTGAGTTCAGAGAGAATTTTTAAAATAATGCTTCTCGACAGTCTGGAAAATGTCTGCATATATTTTACAACCGTATAACGCTCTTTAAGCATATAGGTGGTTTCACTCTCCATATAGAGGAGATTGCTTTTGATGATTTCATATGCTGATTGTAGTCCTGATGTTGTCGTACGCGCAGCCAGTGAGTTCATTATCGTCAACATTACCTTGATAACGTCAGGCCAGAGATGTTGTTCCTCAATAACCTTTATAAAGTCATCGACATTTGTCGAGTCAACCATACAGGGAGCGATAGCCTCGTACTGGGCAATCGCACCAGCAGGAGCGAGCTGACCGAGACCGATTATTGATGGGCTTACAACGATACCTAGATTTTGCTTTTTTTCGTTTTCACCTACGGAACTAATCATTGCCCCCTCGAGCAGAAAATAGATTTTCCTTGGCTGATTTTCATTTCTCGTTTTTATTGGCAGCGTCTGACCCTGCTCAATAAGGCAGGGTTTTGAAACAGGGAAACAGGACAAAATTTTCTCGACTGCATCGCGTGGTTTTTCTATTTGGCTGAAGTTCATTCTTATACCTTATTTTTTTAGATATATTGAAGGTGAATATACTATCGTTCTGAGCCTATAGAAGGAAGGCCCGAAGGCGATAATAAATGACGTATTAGCCATTAATAATATTTTGATGATTATTTAAATGATGTTGTATGTCAGTCCGTCAAAGAGGGTGCTTATTGCTGGCGTGATTCTGTCAGTAACCAATCATAGCTGTCGGATTAATATAATTTTGAGGTAGCGTTGTTGATAATGCAGATTTCTGTAACGCTGATAAGGCGCCAATGCGTGGGGGGGAGGGGAGGAAAGCCGGGGGGAAATGTTCCGGCCGAAGCCGGAACATTGCTGTTATGGTGCCAGGGTATCGACCAGGCATTTTTTAGTATCAGACAGCACCAGCGTCGACTGACCTTCAGCTTTAACGGTGTAGTAAGCTTCAGCGTAGCCTTCATAACCTCTGCCGTTCGGATAGAAATAATCCATAGCTACGGTAAAGTTGATGGTGGTATCGTTTTCTTGTACGGTATATTCAGCCGTTGCCTCAGTGCCGCTAATCTGGCGTGAGGAGTCATCGTAGCCGGCCCAGAAGAAGGTCACTACATCGCCGATCGCCATTTCAGGGTAGGTGGCAATAACCTCTACGCCATCACTGGCATCGTTAATATTAATGTACGGATCCGCTTCCGGAACCTCCGGCTCTGGTAATGTCGGCACAGTACTGCCCCCATCAGCAACGGTGATGGTCAAGGTTGAAGATTGAGTCTGATTGCCAGCCTGATCGGTTACGATATAGTAAACCTGATAGCTACCATCTTTCAGGCAGTCCGGAGACATCTCTTCTGAGACATCAATAATAAACGGCGGATGTTCATTTTCGGTCACGATGAAAGAGATGTTATCAACATCACCCCAGTAAAACGTTACCGTCTGACCAAAAGCGACACCGTCATAGAGCGGAATCTCAGCCTGTACGCCGAAGTTAATATCGTAGTGGTCCAGCGTATAGCCATCATCACTGCTGGCGTTGACTACGACAGGCGCGGCCAATGGTGTGAAGGTTGCGATAATGATTTGCTGTGAGTCATCCGCAGTAGCGGCAGTGACGCTGATAGACGTGGCACCGGCAACAGCCTGCACGTTAACGCTGGCAACGCTATTTGCATCGGTAACGGAAGACGTCGCGCTGAGTTCGCCCTGCTGCGCTGACCATTCGACCGTTACGCCTGCTGCTGCCGGCACAGAGTCGGTCAGGATCGTTGCAGAAACAACAGAGGTTTCTGACCCATCATTAGAAATGGTGTTCGGGACGGCGGTCAGTTTGGAAATTGTATCAGTCATAACTATTACCCTTACTTAAAATAATGATACCAATCGTATCGAGAGAAATAATATAGGGATGAGGAGAGAGAGGGCGTGCAAAAGAAACTTAAAACAGTTGCAAATAAAAACTTATTAATGCAAAAAAGCCGTTACTTCAGTAACGGCTTGCCGTATATCAATACTAGACAGAGTAGAGGTTCCAACCCGTCGCCGGGAAGTAACCGCCATTAGCAGACGCAAAAATCTCGCTAACGCTAAAGTCGTCTGACACGTTTTTTGGCGTTACGGTTAACAGCGTGGATGCGCTGCGGGTTTTGCATGATAAACCATAGATAATATTATCCGGGCCGCATTTCATTGCTGCGTAATTGCCACTGGTGAGCGTAGATGTGACAGTTCCAGTCGTCATATTGCGATAATTGACATAACAGCCGTCGGGCTCTTTCGTTAGCCAAAAAAGTGAATTTCCCTCTGCAGAAAAAGCACTCTGTATGCAATCAGGGCTTAGGCCATCAATCCTGCCACTCACTGCTATCGTCATTGCGCTATCCTTCGCAGTGAGTACGCCGTAGACCAGACTGGCATCATCGCAAACCAGCGCTATCCGGTTTTTATAGGCGTCAATGCTTACCGGCATGCCGCTCCCGGAAAGCGTTAGGCTATAGCTCGATATTTCATCAGAGCCCAGGCAGTAGACAACAACAAGCTTCAGAGAATCATCCTGTTTATTTATATAAAAAAGCCAATTGCCTTCACCGGAAGGATGTCCCAGAATGCACAGCGGGGAGTTTGCTATCGGTGGCAGGGTTAACGTCACTTTCAGAAGTGTATCAAGAGACGATCGCTGAACAAGATCGCGCGTAATATGACCGTAATGAAGACCATTATTATCAATGTAGTAAAGATGTGCTGCATTTTTTTCGTAAATATCAGGTGCGAACATACAGTTTGCAACGGTTGGCGTTAACGCATCAAATATTCCTGTCGACCCTGCCACCGTGGTAAACGCAGAGTCCACCAGATATTTACCGATAATGTAGTAGCCGACTGCATCGGGCAGGGTGATGACGTTGCCGAAATTATCTGAGTCTTCCGGCACGAGTGGGAAACCCGGTGATTCGATGTCCAGTACGCCGTTCGTAAAATTAAAAATAGAACGTTGATTAGCACTGCCCGGAAACCAATAATTCTGCATAGATGTTGCGTTCATATTCATGGAAACCTCTGCTAGACAAAGGGTAATCGTTTCTGGAAAGCCCGCCTCTCTATCTGAAAGGCGGGAGTTTTTAGAAATTATTAATTTGATACTGAATATTACCGAAAGTGGTAGAGCTATTGCTATCCGGGTTGAGAATTTCACTCACTGAAACATCTCCAGTCTCTGGCACTTCAACGATATTTAAAATGGGATCAACATTAGCGGTAGTAAAATAATTTATTCCATAAACCGTGCCGTTAGGTGCTAGCTTCAGCGTCTTGTACTGATAGTTATAGGCGTAACTGGAATCTGCTGAATAGGAGGCTCCACTTTCCAGTTCATATACCCATACGTGGTTTTTTCTGGCGCTATCCCAATTTTTAAGAAAGTAGAGTCGGGTCTGGTCGGCATTAAAGTCCGGGGCCAGGGTGGACGTTGCCGTAGCAACCAATGCCTGACTGAAATTGGGGATCGAGAAGCCGGCATAGAAATTAAAAGTGCCAACCATAATATTATTGTTAACGGTGATGGCAATATGGTTTCCAAAAGTGACAATCGAGCTTTTGGTGCAATCAACAGCGCCTGTTAATGATGAGAAGGGTTGCAGCAGGATATGTCTCGGTGCGGTGGTGTTCACACCGGTAGCATCACACTTATATGCCACAAGCGTATTCACGTTGGCGAGCGTTAATACCCAATACTCTTCTTCATTGCGACATGCCAGACCAAAAGGCGTGGCTACACCGTTATCAATATTCAGCGACTGGATACCCACCCAGTTAGCGGCACCGCTTAGGCCTGTTGGAAAGTTCACTATCCCATAGTTCAGATGCTTAGTGGTGCGATCTACATAGAAAACATAATAGGTTGGCGCTGTTTCAGCCATGCCCGGCGCGATAATGCTGGTAAGATAGGTATTGGTTAATGTATCCAGCTTATTATCTGGATTGACCAGATTATTCATGCCGTCATAAATGTTGTTGCCATTAAAAAAAAGCGCCCACTTTCCCGTTTGCGGATCGCAAATAGTGGATTCCTGCTGAGCAGTACTGGATTCTACGATCCCGGGAAGAATGCCAGTTTTACGATCCAGAGAATTGTTGAAATTATTAAAATCATAAAGCAAACGCGTTGTCGATGTTGTTGATGTTTGCGGTTTACCGGCAATCCATTGCATTTGTGCCTGTAGGGAAGGGATTTTAGCATTTGCATTTAGCATAATATAAACCTCGTAATGATTAAAAATAGAATGTGCAGTATTTTTGTGTTTCAGGGGCTACCTGAGAAACAGTAACAGCAGTGTTATTTAAATTATTAGATGTGACTTCAAAATTCAGCGGGTTTCCTGAATAGACAGCAATGTCCTCTACTGTCCCTCCTTTGTTAACGCCATCGATATAGATATCTGAGTTATTATTAGTTGTTAATTTAAAGGTGCCGGAACCCTGGCTTAACGAAAGTAGAAACGTCCTGTTGCCGCTGCCAGGGAGATAGGGTTCGCTCGTCAGATAAGGTACTATTTGTTCATTAGTCCGTTCTGTTTCCAGACTCAACGTTGAAGCCGGGCGATCGTTCTGCACGATCTGCGCGGAAACGGTAGTCGTTGTTGTATCGCTGCCAGAAATATTCGTGCGGGCAACGCCATGGATATCGGTAGGTAACGTAATGGTATTGGTATGATTGCTGGTAAAATAATTATTATTAAACAGCGTAAAGATGATATCGACATTTCTGAGAGGCACACCATTTTCCATTGCCACATACTCGACGTAGCAGTTTTGAATCGCGGTGTTGTTCCAGGGGGCAAAGCCGGTGGAGCCACCCAGGTAACTCGAGCCGTTAATTTCACCCCCGGTAGTATTGATAATAGCTTCCGCATCATCAGACCGTGCGATGCCGCCAGCAATAAACTGTACGGAATAATTTGCAACAGCGTAGCCTTTACCTATAGGCACAATGTATTTCGACGGTACGATCGCTGTTAAAGATTGGGCTTCTGCTTCAGCCACAGAAACAGTGGAGGTGATCGAATAGACGGTACCGCTAACCGGTGTGACATCATCACTCTGATAACCAGACCAGTAAACGGTAACACTATCTCCAGCCGCCATGCTCTCGTAAGCGACAACGACTGGTGTTCCACCTTCGCTCATGGCGTCTGCGTCATCAATCACGTTATCATCAAGCGCCTCCGGAAGCTGCGGAGGGGGAAGTTGGTCAGTATGAATAACATCAATACCGGTTTGCGCAGCCAGGGAACTCCCTACAGTCGCGTCCACAAAAATGACGTCGTAGTAACTGATACCGTAGCCAATCCCAACCGGCGTAATGTTATCCGTCGGGATAATAGTCTGGAAACCCGCTGCGATATCAGCCGTATCTATGACGGTCAGCACATCATATTTCGCACCGTCAACAGGCATGTCGTTGCGATCGTAGCCCTGCCAATGTAGGGTGACAGCATCACCCACGCTAATACCAGGATAAGCAGGGATACTTACCGGCGTGCCGTTACCATCTGTCGCTTCCTCTGCATCGATCCAACCGTCATCGCCCTCTACAAATTCCGGTGCGGGCAGTACAATTCCGCTGGAAGTATCGATATTTACAACGCCATCTTCTGAGCGTTCGTTGCGGATATCCGTATGTTTAACGACGTACCAGGCCCTTGCGCTGTCCAGGTCGCCTGGAATAATCCAGGCCGTGGCGATCAGAATATCAAAGCCATTCAGCTCATCTTCCTGTACGGTATGTGCAACTTTTGTAATGCTCCGTTGCACCACGTCGTTGTCTTTGAGTCCTACCCAATACAGGGTAACATTATCCCCAACGGCAATATTCGGATAGTTTGGTATAGTGACGGGGGTTCCACCTCCGCTCATGGCCTCCGCATAGTTAAGGGTATTATCAGAACCTGCTTCTGGAAAGAGTGGTGGGGGCAATGTGCCTGTAGATGTTTTATCAAGAATAGCGCTGCCTATGTTCGACCATGAACTGTTTTGCGCGGCATCAATAACGTTATATTGTACTTTATAAATACCATCAGGAAATTTACTGGCTACATCAGCCGTGATATTACATTGCCAGGGGAAATATTGACTGACAGGCGCTTCCGCTAGCCCTATAGAGTCAATAACATAACTTTCAAACCATAATTCAATTAGATCGCCTTGTTTAGCGCTGGGATACTCCGCGACATCGATTACGATACCTGCCGAGTTAAGTTCTGCCTGGTTTATAACACCATCATTTTCCATTTGCGGAAATAGTGGTGGGAACAGTGTTGTCGAAAGCATAAGTTTCCCTCCCGGCTGGGGTAAGTTAATATAAGAAGGTTCCAGCGTCAGAGTATGGGAACGTTGCTTGAGATGTAAGCAAAATTAAGTAACATGATTTGCAATGTTTGCGCAGATGAATCAGAGGGGAAAGTGGCGGCATTTGTAATAAATAAACATATATCCATTCCAAAAATGTACTTATCCTTGCGCCGCTCTTTTAATATGTTATTAATCTATTGTAAGCTTATCAAGCGTATGATCTTTAAGGATGATTTGGTATGGGCAAACCTTGTAAGCAGATACATAAAGTCATGACCAGTTTTATCAATCATGCTGATATTTCATCTGATATTCATATATTTCCCTCGCAAGTGCAAGAAACTGTCCGGACGATTGATGATGACATACTTATTATCCTTGAAGGCAAGGTGGCATTGTACAATAAAATGAATCATCTGTTATTGGGTGAGATTTACGGCCCTTACATATTAAATCTTGTGCCTGATGCGCTTAGCCAACTGTATTATATCAGTGAAAGCAGCCGGTTTTCTTACCTGAAGTATCCCAGAGAAGCGTTCTATACACATATTGAGGAGCAGGCATTATGGAGCGATCTATTCCATATCCTCTCCTTTTCATCCCTGATGCTTATGGAGCAGTTGGAGGTTATGAAGTTTCGAACTCTCTATGATGTTGTTAAATACTATTTGTTGAAAATTGATGGTTATAGCAATTTGCGTGAGAGTGAGAATGTTTGTAATTATATTGTATCCAGAACCGGATATTCAAAAAGCGGCGTTATGACAATATTGAAGGAGTTAAAGAAGGGGGGGTATATTGCAACCTATAATGGCCGTCTAATACGCCTTAAAAATCTACCTCTGCGGTTCTGAATCGGTATTAAGATGTTGTTGTAACAATAACGAGTAAGAATTAACCCAGGTAATCATTGTGTAAATAAATGGGTTTTTTGAATTGATTACATTGCAATATGTATTTTCCCTGACATTTCACTGAGGCAAGCGTGCCTCAAAGTCCAAAATTGTACTATTTGCTTAACAAAATTGTACTTGATTTTTTCTTATGGTAATTAAAGCGTGTGAATATATTTCCCTGAGTGGTAAGTCATCAATCACACCAGTGCGTAGTTTGATGAGAAACCCCTCCTTAACTCTTAATATCAATATAAAAAATGAATATTCAAAAAAGTAACACAGCGACGATGCATTCGGTGTATCGAAGTTTTATAGCCAGAAAGGTAATAGCATGGCTGTTGATAGTATTACAGCTATCGTTTCCTTTAATTAATATCCCCTTGGCAGCTGCTACTCAACCCAATTCGGTGCTGCCTGAAAGCGATGTTTTAACATCAACGGCGACAGCACTGGCGGGAAATAATAGTCAAAATTTACAGCAGCAGGTGCAGAGTGGTTTGATAAACAGAGCGACTTCTGAAGCATCTTCATCGGCCGAGCAATGGCTACAACGCTTTGGCACTGCCCGGGTTCAACTAAATGTTGATCAGAACGGCAACTGGGATCAAAGCTCATTCGATCTGCTTGCTCCACTTTATGATAACAAAAAAGCGTTGTTCTTTACCCAATTTGGGTTGCGCGCGCCTGATTCCCGAGTAACCGGCAATATGGGGTTTGGTGTAAGAACCTTTTATACGGAAAACTGGATGTTTGGTTCAAACTTTTTCTTTGATGACGATTTCACGGGTAAAAACCGTCGGATTGGCATAGGGGCGGAGGCGTGGACTAACTACCTTAAACTCTCGGCAAATACCTATGTTGGTACCAGTAGCTGGCAGGATTCGCGAGATTTTGACGATTATGAAGAGAAACCGGCCGACGGTTTTGATATTCGGGCAGAAGGATACTTACCCGCGCAGCCGCAGTTTGGCGCCAAAGTCATGTATGAGCAATATTATGGCGATGATGTCGCCTTATTTGACACCGATCATCTACAAAGTAACCCTTCTGCGGTGACGTTGGGATTCAATTACACCCCCGTACCGCTCATTACGCTTGGCACAGATTATCGACGCGGTCAGGATGATATGGACGATCTTAAGTTTCAGCTTGATCTGCATTACGATTTTGGTCATGACTGGCGTTATCAGATCTCGCCTGAAAACGTTGCGCTGCAGCGCAGCCTGGCCGGTAGCCGCTACGATTTGGTTGAACGAAATAATCAGATTGTTATGCAGTATCGCAAAAAAGAACGCGCAGGCGTCGGCAAACTGGTGCTGCAAACGTTAATAGACAACAGCCCCGCTGATGGTGTTTCCCAGAATCGGCTGCAGGTTCAGGTGCTAAACACCAAAAACGAGGTGATGCCTGATACCACCGTACAGTGGCTCGCGACAGGGCAGGCCAGACTTGATACCTCATCATCCGTTACCGATGCCAACGGACTTGCGACGGTGAACATTACTAATGCTGTTAATGAAGTGACAGACGTTACCGCCACCAGCGGCGGTGTCTCCGCCTATGCACAATCGCACTTCACTGCCGTCACGCCTGCCTCTCTCTCGTTATCGATCGATAAAAATGGCAGTGCGGCAAATGGCACGGCCACTGATGATGCAACTGTTAAAGTGGAGGATAACAACCATCACCCCATCGCGGGTGCGTCGGTAAGCTGGTCAGTCGCCTCGCCGGCCACGCTGCGCGACAGCGATGCTAAGACCGATGCTAACGGTGTGGCACATGCGCATATCGTCTCAACGACTGCGGGATCCGCTGTCCTGACGGTGAAGTCTGGCACCCTATCACAACAAGATACCGTGACGTTTGTTGCTGATAGCCAGCAGGCTGTTATTACCCGATTTGATGTGACTGTGAATAACAGCCCGGCCAATGGCAGCTCGGCCAATAGCGCAATTATTGAAGTCCGCGATCCTTCTAACAATCCGGTTAGCGAGACGCCGGTAACAATCAGTACCGATAGTACAACGCTTGTATTTAACCCAGGGGCAAAGCGGACCTCATCTACCTTTCATACGGATGCGCAAGGTCAGGTGCATCTTCAGTTCACCGACACGGTGGCTGAGACCGTGCAGCTTACTGCCACCCTCAGCAATGGCAACAGCAAGGGTGCCAGTGCAGCATTTATTGCGGATGAAGCGTCTGCTTCGTTACAGCGTCTGAAGGTGACCAAAAATGGTAGCCCGGCGGATGGCCATACCCCGAACACGGCAGAAGTGTATGTCCTGGACGCAACCGGGAATCCACTGGTTAATCAGCAGGTAAGCTGGAAAGTGGATAAAACAGATATTCAGCTTTCTCCTAACGGCAACACCGATCAAAACGGGAAGGCGACCATCAGCTATACCAGTACCAAAGCGCAAACCTTTACTTTGACTGCAAGCCTGGCAAACGGTAGCACGCTAAGTGCGGCCTCATCATTTGTCACGGATGAAAACAGTATCCAGATTGCTGATTACGAGGTAAGCAGCGGGGCTATTGCAAACGGCAAAGCGACCAATACGGCAACGGTGACGGTAATGGATGCGCAGCATAATCCCGCCATCAACGAATCAGTGCAATGGAGTACGGATGGGTCGGCAATACTCTCCAGCCAGACCGGGTATACCGATGCGCAGGGCCAGCTCTCCGTTACCTTCAGCGATATTAAAGCAGAAACGGTGAACGTGACCGTGACGTTACCTGTCAACTCGGCCAGCCAGACGAAGCCGAGCCTGTTCGTTGCGGATAGGGCATCTGCGACCATTCAGTCGTTAAGTGCAACCAAAACCGCGCTGGCAAACGGCGTAGCCACTAACAGCGCATTGGTGAAAGTGGTAGATGCCAATAACAATCCACTGACCCATACCGCTGTCCACTGGCGGATAACCGGTAATGCGCAACTGAGCGATGACGGTTCTGAGACAGATGCCAATGGCGAGGCGACTATTACCTTTACCGATACCGTCTCTCAGGCGGTTACCCTGACGGCATCTCTGGACAACGGCCAGGAGAAGAGTACGGACAGCCTGTTTATAGCAGATCGCAGCTCTGCCAATGTGACATTAAGTCTGGTTAACGATGCCAGCCTTGCTGATGGTACAGCGGAAGATACGATTAACGCTGTCGTCACCGATGCACAGGGAAACCCTCTGCCAGCGCAGGTCATTACCTGGAGCAGCAACAGCAGCACGGCGCAAATGCCTGCCTCCAGTAAAACTGATTTGCAGGGACATGCACAGATTGCTGTCACGAATACAGTAGGGGAGACGGTCACGATTACCGCAACGCTGGCTAACCAGACAAGCAAAACTATCGATGCCAGCTTTATCTCTTATAGGGTGAGACAGCTCACTACGGATATTACCAAACAGCATGCCGATGGCCATTCGGTTATTACATTCACGGCGATGCTGACGGATAACAATGATAAGCCGGTAGTGGGAGAGGTAGTGGCCTTTGCGACAACCGGTAGTGCAGTGCTGAGTAGTCAGGAGGCCACTACTGACGCCGGCGGTCAGGCAACGGTTACCCTGACAGACAGCAAAGAGGAGGATGTCACTGTGACAGCCAAATCAAAAGCGTTTGCCACCGACACGGGAAAAACCAGCACCGTCTCCTTTATTACCGACCGTTTTACTGGCATTACGACCAACGGACACACCTTTGGCATGAGCGAGCATTTCCCAACGATAGGGATCCTGCGTGCTAACTTTACGATGGAGATCAATGGAACCTCCGCCAACAATGCGGACTACGCCTGGAGTAGCGACGCCAGCTGGGCCCATATCTCGTCACCTGGCGTCATCACCCTGACCTCTACGCCAACGAGCAGGACCGCGACGATCACGGCGACGCCGGTGTCCGGTTATGGTGAGCCGCTAACCTATACTTTCACCCTTAATCACTGGGTCTTTAACATTGCAGCAGCTTCGGCTGATCCAACCGTTGCGGATTCTGATTGTGCAAGTCGAAACGGCACCGTGCCGAGCTATACCCTCCTCTCTAACGGTGCACCGGGTCAAACAGCTACTCGCGGTACAGGTACATTTTATGGGGAGTGGGGAGATCCTCAGAAGCTACTCGGTTCGTTTTGGTCAACTGCGAGTTCGGCAGAATCTATGTGGGCCTCGGAGATGGGCAGCAACGGCACGCGGATCTTCGTGCAATGGCGAACCGGTTATGTGAATGACAGGGTACCAACGCAAGAGATGGATGAGGTTTGCCAGGCCTTTTAATCGTGCCTGTTAGCGTCAACCCGTATCAGGGCCGTGCATTCGCACGGCCTTTTTTGCGTTTGGGAACCACAGCACGATATCGGCAATCTCTTCAGCCATCGGAGTTAAGATTAGCCAGGACATACCGCATTGATGCGGATATTGCGGGCAGCATTTTCACTGTTGATGAGTAGCCTGGAAGAGACTCGACGAGTCTTGCATAGGGCAATTTTTTGCCTTAAATGATCTTCTATTCAGGGTTAAGACAAGCAAGGTTGGTGACATTAATGAAATGCAGCGACTTGTAATATTCTAGATAAAAACAATAATGCGAAAATAATTTCACTTAAGTTTTGCCTAGTGCCGCATAATATAAAAATATGTTTTTTATCTCGCGCTCACTGACATAAAGTGTCATTCGCTGCCATTAAACTGTGGTTATTTTCTGCGAATGAGGGATTCGATGTGGGTAAAACAACCGGAGCATATGAAAAGCTGGCGCACCGCCTGGCGGAAACAATCATTCTGTTTCACCAGCAGGAGCAGGTGACCCGACAACAATTAGCCGAGACATTTAATGTTTCCGGGCGCACCATCTTCCGCGACCTTCGCCGCCTGAGTGCAATAATTGAACATATCAGCGGTGACAGTTACTGCCTTGCTCCTCAATATTATCAGGCGCTGCGAACCCGTGACATTCGCCAGTTATTGGATATGGCGGGCGTCTCGCCACTCTTTGCCGGACAAAAACCAGCATTCTGGTCGACGCTATTACAAACAGAAGGTATTCCTCAATTCTCGATTAAATACCCCGCAGCAGAACACGAGAGTGAAAATGCTCTTTCCCGCCATTTCAGTCAACTCCGCAAGGCCATTGCCGAACACCGCAAATGCAATTTTTTCTATAAAGGGAAACTGCGCGTTGTTGAACCCTACCGTCTGGTGAACGTGAAAAATGTCTGGTACCTGGCGGCCATGGAACAGGAAAACCTTAAGGGTTTTCTGCTTAGCGGCATGAAATGGCTCGAACTGTGTGAAGAAACTTTTGTGCGGGAGGGTCGCATTGAGCAGTGCATCGACGAAGAAGATGATGTTTGGTTCAGCCTCAACAAATTCCCGGTACGCCTCCATGTGAATGCCTCTGTGGCAGGCTATTTCCTACGGCGTGGCGTGCTGCCAAGCCAGGTTATCAACACGCAAAATAGTGACGGTAGTCTGGAGATCACCTGCAAAATTGCCGATGAACGCCAGCTATTACCTTGGGTACGCTACTGGCTGCCCAATCTGACCATTCTCTCTCCCGAATCATTGCACGCGACCCTACTGACGCAGTTGGCCGACGCGCTGACTGTTTTCTCATCGCCAGATAAAAATTGAAATAAGGAATTTTACACATGGCTGCAAATGACGTGATTAGTGAACAACCTCGTACGGTGCCTGCTCCGCTAGATCTTATTGATGAAGATCATCAGGAACAGTTGGTGGATGATATGTATGTGGCCTGGCGCGATGCGGGTGGCGATCCGCAGGCGACAACACAACTGCTGCAGCAGTTTACGCAGCAGGCAAGCCATTCGTCGGATGCCGACCCGCTTATCTGGTTGCAAAAGCAGTTTCGCCAGCATGCGGAGCTGTGGCCGAATGACGATGCGCTTACCCAAGACGCGGGCGAAATCGTTGAAACCGTAACACGCCAGCAAGAATTGAAAGCATCCCTGAACGCTGCGAGGCAGAAGGGAAAAAGCCGTGATAATTGGCTGGGCAAAGAGATGCAGTACTCGGCCCAGCGTCATGGCGCACTCAGTACCGGGGAATATGCTCAATCGATTGATAACGCCCTGACTCGCGCCAATGATCTGATGCGTGACATCATCACTCGCAACGACGGGCAGATCAGCATGGCGCGTAATCTCGATGGGTTTATCGCCGAGGTGCACCACGTCAACACCTTTAATATTAACGCGAAGGCGGCTGGCTCTTCGGCGCGGGCAGAACTGGTAGTGAAACCCGGTAAGGCGTTTGGCAAAAACTCTGTAGATATCCAGATCAAAGACGGCAGTGGCAAAGTCGTTCGCCGCTACCAGGCGAAATATGGTGCGGATGCGGGCAGCACGGAAAAATTGTTCGAGCACGGCGACTATCGCGGCCAGGGGTCATTGGTGCCGGAAGGGCACTCAGCGGACATGCAGCGTAAAGCAGTGGAAACCATTGATTATGACGGCGTTGAGTCCACTCCGTTATCGAAAGAAGAGGCGGTTCGCCAGCGCGAGAAGGCCCATAAAGAGCAGCAAATCAGTGAGGTGGACTGGCGTAACGCGGATGCCGTCACTGTGGGCAAACAGATCGGTAAAACCGCGCTGGTGGCGGCCGGCCTTGGGGTCTGTTTCCAGGGCGGGCGTATTCTGGCCCGTCGTTTGTGGAACAGCCTCGCCGGCAACGAAAATGCGTCGGCGGGAGAAGATATGCAGGAATTTGTCGAAGACTCCCTCAAGACCGCAGGCTACAGCATGCTGACTGTGGCCACTTCGGGCGCGCTGCTGGTGGCATCTCGCCGGGGCTTTTTGGGTAACGTGATGAAAAATACCCCGGCCGGACGCATTGCGATAATCGGTTCGGTAGCCGTGGATAACCTGAAAAACCTCTACGATCTGGCAAAAGGCCATATCTCTAAAGAAGAGGCGTTGGATCGCGTTACCAATACCACTGTCACCACCGTAGCAGGCATTGTGGGGGCAGAAACAGGCGTCGGGATGGGGGCGGCAATGGGCACCGTTTTCGGTCCTGTGGGCATCTTTGTGGGTGGCCTGGCGGGTGGCGTAATCGGCGGTATGCTGGGCAGTACGGTGGCTGACAAAGTCTACAAAGCGGGGAAATCGGTCGCTAAAGCGGCGGTCTCTGTGATTGCGGATACCGCGTCTGCTATTGGTCGGAGTGCTTCGAACATTGTTAGTTCCGTGGGCAGTTTCTTAAGTTCTTTTTGGTAATGGAGAGAAGATGGACAGTTTATTAACAACCCGGATAGTGACCTGGATCCGCGCCGGACATGCGGGGTTTTATCTGCATAGCGGCGAAGATGATCGCATTGATACGTTGTTAAGCACGGTTGCCAAAGAGACTGATTTCCGGCTGCGGGAATGGAACCTGGCCTGGGGCTGGGTGGATTTTACCGATCGATACCCGCTGGTGGCTTCCAGCCTCGAGATGCCGCCGCAGGCCGATCGGATGCTGGCCGGGCTGCTGGATGATGACCTCGAAAACACTATTCTCGTGTTCCGCAATATCAGAACCGTGCTGGACTCTTCACCGATGGTAGCGGCGCGTCTACAGCAGCTACTCTTGCGTATCCGCCGTCACCACAGCGGTGAGTGCTGCGTGATCTGCGTTGATGATCGCGTAGACATTCCTTCATTGATTGAGCCGCTGATTACTCTCGTGGAGTTACCGCTTCCGCGCCGCGAGGCCATTCGCCAGCAGGCGGAGCAGTTCGCCCTTGAGCGCGAGTTGATCGTATCTGACGCGCTGCTTAACAGGATCAGCATCACCCTGACCGGCTTGACTGCCAGCCAGATTAACCAGTCTTTGTCTGTCGCCCTGGAAAAATACGGCGAGCTAGATGAAAAAGCGCTCGCCACGCTGCTGCAGGAAAAAGAGCAGATCATCGGTAAAAGCGGCGTGCTGGAAATGGTCAAAGTGCGCGAGAACCTGACGGACATTGGCGGGTTGGAGAACTTGAAAAAATGGCTAGAGCGTAAAGCCGCCATTTTGCAGCGCTTGCCGGAAGCGGAGGAGGCTGGATTGCAGGCACCAAAAGGGGTGCTGGTGGCAGGGATGCCGGGCTGCGGCAAATCTCTCACCGCCAAGGCGGTCGCCAACCTGTTTGGGTTACCGCTGCTGCGTCTGGATATTGGCTCCCTGCTGGGCAAATATGTCGGAGAGAGTGAGCACAACATGCGTCGGGCGCTGGCAATGGCAGAGGCCATCAGCCCCTGCGTGCTGTGGGTAGATGAGCTGGAAAAAGCGTTCGTCGGGATTGGTTCTTCTAACGCCTCAGAGGTTACGTCCAGACTACTGGGTTATTTCCTTACCTGGATGCAGGAGAAAACCAGCGCGGTATTTGTGGTAGCGACGGCCAATAACGTCACTGCGCTGCCGCCTGAGCTGTTGCGTAAAGGGCGTTTCGACGATGTCTTTTATGTCGGATTCCCTTATCTTGCTGAGCGCAAAGCCATTCTCAGCATCCACCTGAAAGCGGCCTGGCAGGCTTTCTCGGCAGAACAGAAGCAGCAACTGGCGGTGCTGTGCCGTAACTTTGCCGGGGCAGATATTCAAAATGCAGTGAACGATGCTCGCGAGAGCGCGTTCCTGGCCGGGGTAAATATTGATTACTCTCGTCTGTGTCGGGCGCTGGAGCGCACGGTTCCGCTGCGCGATACCCTGCGTGACCAGGTGGGTAAGTACGAAGCACAGTTCGAGAAAATGAAGCTCAAAGCAGCGTCGCATATCGATGGGATCAGCCTGGCACAGATGATCACGCTGGCAGATGATACCAATCCGCACGAGCGTTTGCGGGTAGCGGAGGCAGAGGAGTGCAGCGAAGACCTGCTCGAAAAACTGGCACAAGACAGCTACCCGGCAATTCGCCATGCGGTGTACAGCAACCCGTATTGCACTGCACGTATTCTGTCGGCGTGTATCGCCCCGGCAGAAACCGGTGACGTTAAGGATGAAACGTCGCTGGCGCTGGCCTGTGTGCACCATAACGCGCCGACCAACCTGCTGCTGTCGCTGATTCAGAAGAACAAGCTGAACGATGAGATCCTACTGCAGCTGGCAGAGAAAGCGCACTGCGTGGATAGTGTGCTGGATGCGCTGTTATCCCGTAAAAATAGTGCGTTGCAACAGGCAGTGTTACGCCACGCCAACTGCCCGGAAGCGCAGCGTGAAGAGTTCCTGTATGAGCAGAATGATGCGCTGCGAGCCGCTGTGGCGCTTAACCCGGCGCTTACCGCTGCGCAGCAGGAGGTGTTGCTTAACGATAAAAAATCTGTGGTGCGCATTGCATTGGCAAACAATCCGGCCCTGACCGAAGAGGTAAAACACCAGCTGGCGCAGGACCACGACACGGCGGTCGTGGATGCCCTTGAAGAGGCGCAAAAACAACCCGACGAGCCGGCACAGGAGAGTAGTGGCGGTAATGATGACAGCGCACTGCTGGTACAGATCGACAAAGGTGATGTCCACGCTTTACTGGCGCTAGCTGAACGACGCCACCTCTCCGCGCTAGTGCAGCGTCGGTTTGCCCAAAAAGTCACGAATGAAGCGGCGCTGGCGACCCTGGCGGTGAATCCAATATTAACGGCGGAAACTCAGCAAATTCTCGCCAGTGAAGGTAACCCCGCGGTGCGTGACGCGCTGGCCATCAATTCCGCGCTAGTACCGGCAGTGCAGGTTTACCTGTATGAGAATGGCTTGAAGGCAACCCAGCAAAGACTGGTACAGAACGCGGCGCTCTGCGAGGAAGTGCAGTTGATGGCGGTGCAACATAAAAATACCGATGTGCTGGCGTTTATGGCGCAGAATCCTGCGGTGGGGGAAATTATATGCGATATGTTACTGGCAATTAATCGAGTCAAAATTGATGAAGCTCTGGCGAGTAATCCTAATATTTCGCAAAATGCACAGAGGACGTTATATTCGAGAAGTTATTACGGAACGTCGGGTGACCGTGAGGAGCGCGTCAAATATAAGCTATGCCGAAATGAAAACCTCAGTGAGGAGCTCTTTAATGAGCTATCTGTAGCAACAAAATATCATGATGATTTGTTGTGCAATCCGTCGATTGGGAAATTTAATTACGGAAGGATAGAAAAGGCTTTTTCTCTTCCCTTTTGGAAAATGCGGCCCTCTTTCTTAGAGCCGGAGTATTTTACAAACTCTGGGTTATCGGAGAGGTTACAATCTGTCCTTATTGAAAATAATAAAGATAATGCATGCTATTTAGCTCTTTTAGCTGCGAATACAGGGCTGGTGCCTTCACAACAGATCATACTGAGCCAAAATACCGATCTGGATGTCTTGCTGAACCTTATCAGAAATCCTGCCAGCACCTCTCGCACGGTTGAAACGGCGACGCAGCAAATTAAAAGCTACGATTCTATAAAAGATAAATTGAGCGAGAGGGTTAAAGAGAAAGCCGAAGAGTTCGAAAATAAAAAAGCCAAACTTGCGAAGCAGCATGAACTTACTAGCGATGGTTTTATCAAAAATATCACGACAGTAGATGATATTATTGAGAACGAACTGCTCTCTTCTATTAAAGACGAGCTGGTTTGGTTGCGCGATTTTACAAAAAAAGTTGGGGGAGACGTTACAGCAAGCTCTGGCCTGTTCACTTCTTTGGCATAATATTTATCTACCTTGCAGGGTTGCGATCAACGGCAATCCTGCTTACATCTTGCATGACGAACATAGACCGGATAAGAAGCTTGCGCCGCTCAAGGCGATGTACTTCGGTGGCGCTGATGGAGCCGGTAAACAAAGCTATCTGTTAGATCCATCAATGGGCCTAAATTAAGGTCACAAAAAGCTCGGCATATATAATATTTTTTATAAATATCATATTGCTAAAGATTCTGTTAGGGTTTTTTTATAAAACAAAATTGTTATGATTCTTTTTTTGTATTTTTAAGCAATTCTAAGTCGATAACTAGTATTCGCTTTGGTACAGGAGTGTTATTAGGATATAAATATCCCTTGGCTTTATCGAATACTTCATCATCATTAAATAACTTAGAAACATCATAGCCTTGTAGTATGTGATTTAGACTAACATCTTTCTCGTTTAATTTATGTTGTTCTATTGTTTCATAATCTAGATCCAGCGTTGAAATGTTCGAGTATGAAAGTGTCATCACACTTGGCGATTGTGGAAAAGCATGGGGTTTATAGATCTTTTTTTCATAAGTACTAATGCACTCAAGTAAACAGCATAGTGGATATGTTGTTTTAAATTTATGTATCGTAGGGAAGTTTTTCCCTCTTTTTATATTGATCGCTCTAGCTACAAATTCAAGATTGGCAATCGTAATTCCCATTTTCTTTTTGGATATTGGTTTTTGACAATTCCAGTATTCATCAAGTTGAGTTTGTTTTGGGTAGTTGTAAAAAGCATAGAGCGCAATTGCTTTCATATTTTTAGCATGTTTTCTCAAGATTTCATATTGTAATTTTTTATCTTTTCCTACTTCGTGTTTAAGAGTTTTGTATGAATATTGATTGTAATCCATTTTTTTTGCTTGTATAGCATATCGCACCCAACCATTTTTAATACTTCCGATCCACCATTCCCAATCAGTGCCGCTTTCTGCTTCTTTATCTTTAGCGGTCTTTCTTATAGTGACATAGTTATAGTTTTTTCTGGCAATCTCGATCAATATCAGATCGCTAATTGTTTCCTCACCTATTGAAATTCCCAATTTCTTCCCATCGATAAGTAAGTCCCATACATACTCAGAAATATCATAAAAAACATTCATTTATATTATCCACGTAAATTAAATCGATATATGACTATCGGCATAAATAGTAAAACCTTTAGGCATTTTGATAAATGCTAAACATGTAATTCAGTATGCGTTGAAATTATACCGCTGATGTTTCTATTGTTGAAGTTAAACTAAAGTAAAGTTTCCAAGAATTTATAATTGTTTATACATGAACAAATGACCTTCTGTTTCTCGATTAGAGTTTCATACTAACTAATTTTCTTCGCTTGTTGTATGGCTTGGGGGCTGAGGGCGTGACTAGCCTGACATAGCAGACAAATACGATCCTTGCACATCATGGGCTGTCCGGGGGACACTCCAACAACCACTGTTCACGCCGCAAGTATAAATATGCCTCAGATACTTCCTGGTATCCCTGACGCATAACTGCAAAGTCATACACCACTCATTGGGAGGAAGGAAACCGGGAAGGGCTAAAAGTGTTTAACTGCTTCCACAATGAGCATGGATGTTTTAGTGACGGCTACAGGGACGTTCTGATTCTGTGATAGCAATATGACTGGATGGGTACTCTGGACTTCATCCTTAATGAAATCTGAGGGAGTTGTCAGTGCAGATGACAAATCGTTCCTCCGCCCCAAATGCCGCTCCTCCGGGCCGGTAATCGCGCCGATCAACGCAGTGGAACGGGACGAGGACTGCCCTATGCTGTGAGGTAATTTGACGGGAGTTTTACCCCCATTTTACCCCAAAGCTACCCCAGGCAGATTTAGAGAATAAAAAACCAGCCGTAAGAGGCTGGTTCTTCTGGGATTTTTTGGTCGGCACGAGAGGATTTGAACCTCCAACCCCCGACACCCCATGACGGCTATTGTAAGCCGAAATATCTTTTAAGGCTGTCGGTAAGCACTTCAGTAGCAACAGTTACCCCAATGCCCAGCGTACCATTGGCCGCTTTTGTTATTACATTGGAGAACCAAGTGCTAACATTTTTGCCATAGGTGTTGCTCCGAGGCGCGATTGGACCATCAGCAATAATTGCCGCTTCCAGATCATTAACATCAGTTTCGCTAATTCCCTTCTCCGTAAGAGACTTTTTTAAAGCGGGAAAGTCACCCTTGCAAACTTGATTATTGATAGTAAAAGAGTTCTCATGCCCTAAGTTTATTACAGTGTTATCACCGAAGATGGCGCTATGAAAAATAGAATCTGTATCGACCTTGCTTAATTTATCTGCCATGCTTTTCTCCTCTGGCATTCCAGCGGTTTGGTCTGATAGCTCTAATAAGAAACTCAATAGGCGTGACCGTACTTGCGTTAAAATCCCTGTAAAGCTATGAAGTGCTATTTCCTTGTAACATGTTGTTATTTCATAACTATCTTCAATGGACTTGCAATATTTTAGACGAGCTAGATCTAAAGGGATATGTTGTTGTAGGTTTTGATTATCACCTGCGTTAATAACCAACTGCTCAATTTGGCTAATTGACATTGTTACTACAGATTCGTGAGCATCCTTATATTCCTTCTTGCTTAAGTAAGCGAGCGGAAGCTGAAAGCTGTTGTAGTGTCGGAAGCCATTGTTAAGGTTAGCAAGAATTCTAGCCTTAACTACCCTGTATTCAGGAGCATCTTTAATAGAGGGATAACCATTTATTTCGTGATCTATCCAGGGTGACAGATCTTTTTTGCCTATAGAGTAAAGAAATACCTTTGTTTGAAGTAAGGCATTGGTCGTTCCTTCATCGCCGTTACTCAGAAGAGTAATGATATCCTGTAGCTGGCTCATATGCGTCTCCCACAAAAAAGCCCGCATCAGCGGGCTTTTGCTAGCTCAGGAGCCGCGGCTCCTTTACGTATCCTTTTTAGTCCCTTCTGCGTCTGGTCGCTGTCCGGGTTAAGTGGCTAACTTATTGGTTTTAAAGCCTCTGTCCTACCACTGTCCATGTTTGTTTGGTGGAGCTGGCGGGAGTTGAACCCGCGTCCGAAATTTCTACATCCTCGGCACTACATGCTTAGTCAGTCTTTACATTCGCTTGCCAGCTGCGGACAGACACGCCACTAACAAACTAGCCTGATTAGTTTTAACGCTTCAACCCCAGGCAGGGCATCCGCGCGATCTCTTTTGGGTTTGACCTCTCTTGATCCCCGTCCTAAGAGCGGAGGCTAGGGAGAGAGGGCTCGAAGCAGGTTATTAAGCTGCTAAAGCGTAGTTTTCGTCGTTTGCGACTATTTTTTTGAGGCTTTTAACGAGGCAAACCTCCCCTCGGCATGCACCTTGGGTTTCGCAAATCCCGTCGAATCCAGAATCAGCCCCAATGTGTTGACTACAGTATAACAGGTTTTCCCATCGGCGCACCAGTCCATATCGCTACAACATTCGCATGAGCTTCAGTTGGTTAAAGTATGAACAGGCACAGTTTATCAGGCCTGCGAGGCTCAGCTGCCGTTATTTTATCGTGGTTATTCAGCCTTTGCAGGCAAGGAGAATATATTCAATATTTGCCATATAGGATATATCGTAATATTAATATTGTGGATGACGTTAATTATTAAAATTATATCTATTCACGGACTGTACTATTTAAGCTGCGCTTAAATAACAGGTGCTTTGTTAAGAATATATTCTGTATTTAAAAAAATTGTGAAATTTTGTGTCTTGAGAGTTTGCCTAATTTCAGAGTATTGATTATATATTTGAATGAGATGATTTCTGCGTTTCGGTTAGGTAAAAGGTGTAAAATCACTTCAAATCAATAACTTGCAAAGATATCGCTTCGTTGTCGGCAATATGATTAATTTCTGCCATTTTATTTTGGCCGCGTCACCCCTACGCCAAAAATAAGGCTGGCACATGCACAAAATAGCGCCCTAAATAGCAAGAGGACATTATATGGCTCCCCAAATTAGCCCTACTGGATCAGTGGATATTATAAATCAAAGAACTGGTGATGTCGTTAGCCAATATGCCCAAAATGCCGATCGCGTTGTTAACCTGACGCAAACAAGCATTGTTCGTATTAATGCTTCTCCAGAGTCTGTTAATTATTATCAACGTGAAGGGAATGACCTGATCGTCCATATGAACGACGGTACCACGGTACGCTATCAACGCTTTTTTGTGCTTGATGAGAATGGCTTACACAGCGAACTGATTTTTGAGGACAATCTGGGTACTCACCATGCTGTCTTCCCGTTTGCCGAGGCCGCCGCGCCTGCTACGGCAGAGGCAATCGTGCCGGCACTTTCTGAAGCATCTGTAGATTCTCTTGTAGGCGCAGGCGGGATCTCTGCGTTAGCCGTACTGGGTGGGGTAGCCGCAGTCGGGGGTATTGTTGGTATTGCAGCAGCCGCGGGAGGCGGCGGTAGCGGCAGCAACCGTCAGGAGGCAGAGGACAACGGCGTTCTCCCTCCGATTGATGGAACGCCACCGGACGATGGCGGAACCACACCACCGGACGATGGCGGAACCACACCGCCGGATGATGGCGGAACCACACCGCCTGACGATGGCGGAACTACGCCGCCGGACGATGGCGGCACCACACCGCCGGATGATGGTGGCGAGACGACGCCGCCGGACGATGGAGGAACCACGCCGCCGGACGATGGCGGCGGAACCACGCCTCCTGACGATGGTGGCGAGACGACACCGCCTGTCTCGACGCTGTGGGTTGCTCCGCTCACTGGCGACAATATGCTGAATCAGCAAGAAGTTAGTGCTAACCAGATACTGAGCGGTGGCACAGAAGCAGAAAATGCCGGAAGCCAGATTGTCGTCACCGTTGATCAATACACCTGGACGACCCAGGTCAACAGCGACGGTAGCTGGGATCTGATAATGCCCGCTGACATTCTTCAGTCTCTGCCGCAGGGCCTGCGGGTGCTGAATGTGGTATTGATTGATAGCGAAGGCCGCACCGTTACCACCTCAATGGATCTGTGGGTCGATACCGTCCCACCCGCGCTACAGCTGACGCCCTTCGTACCAAACGATACGCTTGATAGCTCTCAGCTAGGGTCTGACAAAATTGTGCGCGGCTTCTCCAGCAGCGAAGATCAGGGCAGCGTGGTGACGGTAACGCTGAACGGTCAGAGCTACACCACAACGGTGGATAGCCTTGGTCGCTGGCAGCTGAGCATTCCACAGGCCGATATCCAACAGCTGCAGGATGGCCAGCCCTACACCGTGGAGTATCAGATCGTTGACCGGGCGGGCAACGTCACGACCGGACAAACAGACTTCACCACGAACTTCACCAGCCCGCAGGTGATTGTCGATCCGGTAACGGGAGATAACATCCTCAATACTGCCGAGCTGCTGCTGAGCCAGACGCTCTCCGGGCAAACCGTGAATATCCCGGCGGGGCAGGTGGTCACCATTACTCTCGGCAATAAAACCTATTATGCAGAGGTTATGGGTGACGGTAGCTGGAAAACCATCCTGCCAGCGGGCGATCTCTCCTCGCTGGCACAGGGGGATAATCCGCTCACCGTCTCGGTGAACGACGCCAACGGAAACCCGGTAGTGCGCACCGAAACCATCAACGTTGATGGTACCCAGACCGGCATCGCCATTGCCATTCTCTCCACTGATGACTATCTGAACGCCAGCGAGGCGCAGAGTCCGCTTGAAGTGCGCGGCGTGACGACGGTCACCGGGCCGGACGTCAATATCGTGGTCCGCTTTAACGGCAAAGAGTATGCCGTTACCGCTATCGATGCCGCAGGTAACTGGAGCGTACAGATCCCCTCCGCCGATCTGCTGCTGCTGCCTGACGGTCCCAACACCGTAGAGGCAGTCGTCACCCAGGGCGTGCAGTCGGCAGGCGATACCCATACGCTGAACGTGCAGATCCACTATCTGCCGATCCCAACCATCGATGCACCGTTTGGTGATGGCTATCTTAACAGCGTGGAGAAAGGGCAGGATCAGATCCTGAGCGGTAACACCGGCGTCTCCGGTAGCGGGCAGAGCGTCAGCGTACAGCTGGCAGGAAATACCTATCAGGCGCTGGTGGACGGTGATGGCAACTGGCGCGTCACCGTTCCGGCCAGCGATATGCAGGCGATCCCGGACGGGCTGCTGACCATTAACGTTAACGCCAGCGATGCCGCAGGCAACAGTTCTCCGCTGACCAGCACCGCGCAGGTTGACACCAGCCTGCCAGCGCTCAGCCTGCTGCCGCTGACGGCAGATGGCAAACTCAACGCCCAGGAGCTGGGCCAGGATCAGGTTCTGAACGGTATCAGCTCGGTTGCCGAACGCGGCCAGCCGGTCACCGTGACCCTTAACGGCAACACCTACACCACTACCGTCGGAACGGACGGCAACTGGCAGCTGCCGCTCCCGGCAGGCGATCTATCGCAGCTGAGCCAGGGCAGCTACCCGCTGACGGTAACGCTGACCGATGCGGCGGGTAATACCCAGACCGTCACGCAAAACATTGATGTGAAAACTGCCCAACCCGTACTTACCGTCCAGGCGCTGACCGATGGGAACGATCTGGATGCGGCAGAGCTTAAGGTCGATCAGATCCTGCAGGGAACGGTGACCAATGCCGAGCCGGGCAGCGTGATCACCGTTACCCTGGGGTCGGGCAGCTATCAGGGCACCGTTGACGCAGGCGGCAGCTGGCGTGTTACGCTGCCCGCCGTGGAGCTGCAAAAGCTTCCGGACGGTACCAACACGCTGAACGTCAGCGTGACCGACGGCTACGGTCAGACCACAGCGGTCGACCAGAGCTTTACCGTTGATACTTCTGTGGATGCGGTAGCGATCAGCATTATCTCCAGTGATGACTATCTGAACTTTGATGAAGCAGGTAGCGATCTGGTTATTAACGGTAACAGCGCCGGACTGCCGGTAGACACCGTTGTCACTGTAACGCTCAATGGTCAAACCTATACGGGGGCGATTGGTGCCAATGGTGCATGGCAGGTCACGGTAGGATCCGCCGATCTGCTGGTGTTGCCGGATGGCCCTGCCGTGGTCACGGCCACCGCCACCGGTCCTGACGGCGTCGTTATCGACAGTCATATCTTTACGGTAATGATTAACGATCTGCCTCAGGCGGTGGTCAATACGCCGTTTGGTGATGGCGTTGTAAACCTTACCGAATCCGGTCTGGATCAGTTCGTGACCGGTAATACGGGCGTCGCCGGTCCAGGGCAGACGGTTGTTGCTACCCTCAACGGCCAGCAGTACGTCGGTACCGTTGCTACGGACGGTAGCTGGTCAGTTGTGCTGCCTGCCGGGGCGTTAACTACCCTGCCGGATGGCGCTGCATCCTTTGACGTGACCGTTACCGATGCCGCAGGCAATGACGCCTCGCAAACTATCCCGTTCACCGTGGATAAGCTGCCGCCAGAGGTGACCGTCCAGCCTATCAACGGTACGGATACGCTCAACGGCACGGAGGTGCAGAGCAATCAGGCCATCAATATCACCTCGCCTGATGCCACCCAGGTTACCGTGAACGTCAACGGTGTCGGCTACACGGCACTGCCTGGCGTAACGCCGGGCAGTTGGGTGGTGACGCTGCCTGCCGGCGCGTTGGCGGCTCTGCCTGACGGACAGGTCACCTATACCGTGACCGTGGCCGATGCAGCAGGCAACGTAACGACCGTTACCCGGGGTGTGAACCTGGACGCTACGGCGCCTAACGTGGTGGTCGATCCGGTGACTCGTGACAACGTGCTCGATCCTGCCGAGCTGGCAAACGGCTTTACCCTGACCGGCCGCACCGTGCCCGCTGAACCGGGCGCAACGGTGGCCCTTACCATCAATGGCCAGCCGCTCAGCGCGGTGGTTAGCGCCGACGGCAGCTGGTCAGTGCCGGTTCCGGCTACGGCCCTTGCTGGTCTCGGTGACGGCCCGCAGCAGTTGACGGTAACGGTAACGGACGGCGCAGGTAACGCCTCTACCCCAGTGAGCGTTGACTTTGCCGTTGACACTACCGCCAGTGCGCTGCTCATCAACCCGGTCGAAGGGGATAACGCCATCAGCCTGGCGGATATCAGCGACGGGATCACCATCAGCGGCTCTTCGGCGCGTATTGCTGAAGGCACTCCTGTCACCGTTACTCTCAACGGTCAACAATACCAGGGCCAGGTAAACGCAGGCGGTTTCTGGACCGTGACCGTACCGAATGCCGCTGCCGCGCTGATTAGCGACGGTACGGCAACCGTGACCGTCTCTTCAGTCGATATTGATGGCGTACCGCTAACCAACGAACAGCAGTTCCTGATCATTACTCAGCAGCTGCCGCTGGCGACCATTAATACGCCTTTTGGCGATGGCACCATTAACATCGTTGAGGCTGCGGCAGGCGGAGCGCTGACCGGAACCACCGGCAGCCGTGGCGCAGGCCAGAGCGTCACCGTCCAGTTGGACAACGGCGCGCCGATAAGCGGCACCGTGGATGCCAACGGCAACTGGACGCTGCCGCTGACCCCGACGCAAATCGGCCTGCTGGCGCAGGGCTCCCACACGGTGACGGTGACCGTTGCGGACGCGGCGGGCAACCAGAATACCCAGACCGCACCGCTGAACGTGGATACCGTGCCTCCGCAGCTCGCTATCAATAGCGTGACGGCGGATAACATCGTCAACGGCAGTGAAGCCAGCGGGCCGATTGTGATCAGCGGTACCGGTGGGCCATACGATGCCCAGAACGTGCAGGCGGTGATCGTGCTGGTCAACGGCCAGAACTACGATGCGATTCTGCAGCCGAACGGCACCTGGAGCATTACGCTGCCTGCCGGAGCGCTGGCGAACGTTGCCGACGGTCCGGTGGCTATCTCAGCGAGGATCACCGATCCGGCGGGGAATACCACCACCATCCCGGGTAGCTTTACTCTAGACGCCTCGCCGTTGAATGCCCCGTTAATTGCGGTGAACACCGTGGCGGCCGACAACTTTGTCAACGCGCTGGAGGCCCAGAGTCCGCTGACGGTCAGCGGCACCACCACACGCGTGGAAGAGGGGCGGACGGTCACCGTTACCCTGAGCGGTCAGACCTACACCACCGACGTTGAGGCAGACGGCAGCTGGACGCTGGATATTCCGGCTACGGCGCTGGCGGCGGTGGCTGACGGGACGCAAACCATCAGCGTGCAGGTGAGCGATCTCGCTGGCAACGTGGCGACCGGGGCACAGAACGTGACCTTTGCTGCCACCCCGGCTTCTCAGCCGACGCTGACCGTCAATACCGTGGCGCAGGATGACATCGTCAATATTCAGGAGCAGGGTCGTGACCTGATTATTAGCGGCTCGTCGACCAATCTGGCGGCGGGTACGGTGATCAGTGTCACCTTTGCTGGCGCACCTTACAGCGCGACCGTAGGCAGCAACGGTAGCTGGCAGTTTGTCGTGCCACAGCCGGTGGTGCAGACCCTCGCTGACGGTATCACCTATACCGTTACCGCCACGGCGGTGGATGCGGCGCAGAACAGTGCCCAGGCAACCCATACCGTCAGTGTCGATCTGACCCCGCCGCTGCTTACCGTTCAGACGGCAGGCACCTTCCTGGAGGATAACCAGGTCAATATCGCTGAGTCGCTGCTGGATCAAACCATCACTGGGACCGGTACGCCGGGCCTGACGGTGCTACTGCCCATTAACGGCAAAACCATTGCAGCAGTCATTGACGATAATGGTGGCTGGAGCATGATTATTCCGGCGGCGGATCTGCAGTCGCTGCCGCAGGGTACCTCGCAGCTAAACTTCAGCGTTACCGATCCGCAGGGCAACAGCCAGCCGGTAGCGGTACCGATTAACGTTAACACCCAGAATGCGCCAGCCATTACGCTCAACCCTCTCTTTGGCGATAACATTGTTAGCTCGAATGAGCTTGCGGCGGGTACGACGCTGACCGGAACGGTTAGCGGCCTGCCAACCGGCACGGCAGTACAGGTTAACATTGGTGGGCAGCTCTTCACCGGCACCGTAACCGGTGCCACTTGGGCCGTGCCCGTACCGGGCGGTGCGCTGGCGGGTAACGGCATCCTGCCTGTTACGGTAACGGCGCTTGATGCCTTTGGTAACCCGGCAACAGCCAGTGCCAGCCTCGACGTGGTGCGCGTTGGGCCGGTGGCAGAGCTGCCGCCAGCGCTGTTTGGTGATGGCTACCTCAACCAGCAAGAGGCCGATACCGGGGCGCAAATCACTGGCTCTACCGGCCAGGCCGGGCCAAACCAACAGGTCAGGCTTGTCATTGATGGCCAGGAGTATAACGGTACGGTAGACGTTAACGGCAACTGGACGGTGCCCTTAACGCCGCCGCAGCTCAACGGCCTGCTTGACGGCACCCACACCATGACGGTGATCCTTACCGATCGGGCGGGCAACGTCTCTACCTCACCAACGCAAGAGTTTATCGTCCGTACTGATGCGCTGACGCCGCCAACGCTGAATACCGCCTTTACCGACGGCATCCTGAACTTCGCCGAGACGCAGGCTGACGATGCAGCGCTTACCGGTTCAACGGGCGTACCCGCAGGCGAGGTGAGCAGCGTGCTGGTCAGCATCAACAACGGACCGGCCGTCGCCGCGACGGTAGACGGGGCGACCTGGACGCTGCCGCTAACCGCAGCACAGCTGCAGGCGCTGCCGGATGGCGTGCTGAGCGTTAATATTACCGTTACCGACGTTGCCGGAAACCAGATCACCGGTCAGGGCAGTTTTGAGGCAATCACCGATGCGCTGCCGCAGGCGCAGTTTGTCACGCCGTTTGGCGATGGCACGCTGAACTTTACCGAGTCGCAAAGCGATCAGCTGCTGCAAGGCAATACCGGCGTCACCGGTCCCGGACAAACTGTCAGCGTCACGTTGAGTACCGGGCAGACCTATACCAACACGGTGCAGGATAACGGCGACTGGATCATCACCCTGCCAGCCACCGATCTGCAAACACTGGCAAATAACACCACGCCAACCTTTGAGGTTACCGTTACTGACCGGGCGGGCAATACCGATACCGATCCGGGCAGCTTCCAGGTACGTACTTCGCTGCCAGCGCCGATTGCTAATCCGCTGTTTGGTGATAACGTTCTCAACATCGCCGAAGCGGCGGGCGCGGCGCAGATTACTGGCTCCACCCAGGTTCTCGGGCCGAACCAGTATGTCACTATCCGCGTTGACGTTAACGGCACGCCGTATACCGCTACCGTACTGGAGGATGGTACCTGGACCGTTAACCTGCCGGCTGGCTCGCTGCAGTCGCTGGACCAGGGGCCGCACACGCTAGTGATCTATGCCGAAGATCAGTTCGGCAACAGTGCTACTGCCCCGGTAACGTATCAGGTGGCGCTGACCCCGCCGAACGTGACTATTACTACGCCGCTGTTTGGCGATAACATCGTCAACGTTGATGAGGCGAGCGGCGAAAATACCATCGCCGGCAGCTTTACCTCGCCTTACCCGGTGGGAACGCAGGTTAACGTGACGGTGGGCGGCAAGCTCTTTGCTAACGTGCCGGTAAACGGCACCACCTGGTCCCTGCCGCTGACCGCTGCCGACTGGGCAGGGGTGGCTCGTGGGGATCAGACTGTGCAGGTCACTGTGATTGACGGGGCGGGCAACACAAATAGCACCAGCGCGCCGGTGACTATCCTGATCGATGCGCCGACGCTAGCAGTCACGACGCCGTTTGCGGGCGATAACGTCCTGACCTACGACGAGAGCCAGACGGTACAGACCATCGCCGGGACCTCAACCAACCTGGAAGCCGGGTCGCCGCTGCAGGTGACCTTCCCGAACGGTCGCAGCTTTAACACCACTATTCAGGCGGACGGCAGCTGGACGCTGCAGCTGACGCCTGCGGATATGGTGGGGTTAACGGCGGGCACTATCACCGTTCAGGCCACGGATCGTGCGGGTAACCTGGCATCCATCAGCGGCGGCGACCTGACGCTCGATCTCACCCCGCCGCCAGCCTTCCTGACGCTGGACGTTGTCGCAGGCGATAACTTTGTTAATGCCGGTGAGTTCCCGAACGACCTCCTGCCGATTACGGGCCGGGCAACTAACGTGACGGGGACAGTTAACGTCTTGCTGGATGGAACCGTGATTGGCACAGCGACCATTGCACCAGATGGCAGCTGGGCCTTTAACGTGCCGCGCGCGCTGCTGGGTGACGGACCGCATACCCTTGGTGTCGAGAGCGTAACCACCCCAGGCTTTACCGCAGCGCAGGCGTTTGTCGTCGATACCCTTGCGCCAACTATCACGTTGAACAGCTTTGCCGGTGACAACATTGTCAATATTGATGAGAAGGGGCTGAGCCAGACCATCAGCGGGACTGCCAGCGAACCGGGCCGCGACGTGCAGGTAACCCTCAACGGTAAAACCTACTATGCGACGGTCAATCCTCAGGGCGAATGGGCGGTAACCGTTCCGCAGAGCGACGTTGCAGGACTGGCAGATGGCACCTATCCGCTGACCGCCACCATTACCGATGCGGCAGGCAACCCGCAAAGCACCACCCAGCCAATAACGGTCGATGCCAGCGCGCCGCTGCTCTACGTTGACGCGCTTGGCGTTCCGGCGGTACTCAACACCGTCAGTGCGGCATCGGGGCTGCTGCTGCAGGGTACTGGCGATCCGGGTAACGAGGTGACCATTCAGCTTGGGCCTATCAGCTGGACCGGGCAGGTCGATGACCAGGGGAACTGGCGCTATGACTTCCCGAATATCGATCTGACGACCCTGACCGACGGCGCGCAGGTGATTAGCATCTCTTCACGGGATAGCGCAGGTAACGTCTCCACCAATACTGTCGCGCTGAACGTGGCGCTCAACCCGACGCTGGGCGTGCTCTTTGACTCGCTCTTCTTCGGCGATGGCATCCTGAACGTGGCCGAGTCGCTGATTACCCAGACCCTGACGGGGCAGGTCAGCGGCGACTACCGTGGCGCGCGGGTCAACCTGACGCTGGTAGGCACGGATATCACCATCAACGATCTGCTGGTGGGGCCGGACGGTCGCTTCTCCGTCAACCTGCCGCCGACCCTGTGGCAGGGGCTGCTCACCGACACCCTGGCGCTGCAGTTTGACGTCATCGACGCCAACGGCAACACCCGTCAGGAGATTGTCGACGTTGGTCTGGCGCTGACCGACCTGCCGGTGGTGGGTGACATTCTGATGACGGCGGACAACGTGCTCAACAGCGTGGAGAGCGGCGTTGCCCAGACCCTGAGCGGGACACTCAATAACGCGGCAAACGTCACGGAAATGGTGGTCAACTTTGGCGGCCAGGCCATTAACGCGGTGGTCGATACCGTAGCCGGAACCTGGTCTGCGGTACTGCCAGATGCCCTGCTTAACACCCTGCCGGACGGCCAGGCGAACGTTGGACTGGTTATAACGGACGCCTTTGGCAACGTGGTGAATACCAGCGCCAGCTTTAACGTGGCACGTGCCCTGCCGACCATCGGACTCGATCCGCTGTTTAGCGACGGCGTGCTGAGCATTCCAGAGCTGCTGGGTGCAGCCCTGAGCGGCACCTCAACCCGTCTGGCTGGACAGCAGCTGACTATCCAAATCGGTGATGCAGAAGCCTTTACCACCAATGTTGACGGTAGCGGCCGCTGGGCCGTGAACCTGCCGGCGGCGGTACAGGCTCTGCTGCAAGGGATCGGTTCGGGAGATGTACCGATCACCATCAGCGCACTTGACCAGTACGGCAACCCGGCGAGCCAGACTGCGCTGATTAAGGTGGATCTGGTTGCACCGGTGCTCAATAGCCTGGCGGTATTTACCGACAACGTGCTGAACGTAGCCGACTCGCTGCTGAACCAGACCATCAGCGGTGTCGTGGGCAATGCTCCGGTAGGCTCTCGCGTTGAGGTTGAGGTAGCGGGTAAAACCTTCCTCGGCTCGGTAGGCGTGGGCGGTGCGTTCTCTATCAATCTGGCGCCGTCCGATCTGACCGGCCTGCTGGACGGCGCATTCCAGCCGCAGGTGACCATTGTCACTCCGGACGGTAACAGTGCGCAGATCGCCGCCCCGGTCGAGGTGCGGGTGGGCCTGGCTAACCTGCCGACGGTAGTCATCAACACGTTGTTCGGCAACGACGGCTATCTCAATCTTGCCGACCTTGGCGTAGAGCAGACCATTAGCGGTACGGCGGCGGGCCTTGCATCCGGGGTCGTTAACCTGAGCATGGCGGGCCAGAACTTTGTCGGCAACGTGGTTGACGGCGTCTGGTCGGTGACGGTACCAGCAGGCGCGTTAGCGGGTAGCGTGGTTAACGGCGCGCTTAACGTGACTGCCAGCGTGCTGGATAACGTCGGCAACGTTGTAACAGGTAACCAGGTGGTGAATGCCATTGTGCAGAACCTGCCGACGCTGGGTCTGAACCCGCTGTTCGGTAACGGCACCCTGGATCTGGGCGATCTGCTCTCCACGCCGCTGCTGTCGGGAACCAGTACGAACCTGGCCGTGGGCACGGTCGTTGACGTCAATATCGGCCCACTAAGCCTGACCACCACCGTCGGGGCGAACGGTACCTGGCAGCTGCCGGTTCCAGCGCTCTCCCTGCAGGGACTGGCGGACGGCCTGTTGCAGGTCACCGCCACCGCCCGTGACGTGGCGGGCAACGTCGCTAACACAGCTCAGGATCTGACGGTTGCCATCCAGCAGGCTCCTTCGCTGCTGATCAATACCCTGTTTGGCGGCAACGGCCTGAACGCGGCGGAGATCCTCAGCGCCCAGGTCATCACCGGGACCAGTACCAACGCCGCCGGTTCGCTGGTTAACGTCTCCCTTGGCGGTAAAACCTACCAGTCAACGGTGGCGGCCAACGGCAACTGGTCTGTTTCGGTGCCGAAAACCGATCTCGCCGCGCTGCTGGATGGGACGCTGACGGTCAACGCCAGCCTGGTTAACCCGGCAGGGAAGAACGCTACTGCCACTTCACTGCTGGATGTGATCACTCATAACCTGCCGACCATCTCGCTGACCTCGCTGTTCGGTAACGACGGCTACCTCAACATTAACGAGGCGGCGTCTGGCCAGGTCATCGGCGGCAAAATCGGCGGTGTACCGGCGGGGGCATCGGTTGTCGTCACCCTGGGCGGAACGCCGATTAACGCTCTCGTTGATGCGGCGGGCAACTGGACGGCCACGGTCAGCAACTCAGTGCTGCAAAACCTCGCCACCGGGGCGCTGAAGGTCGGCGTAGCGGTAACCGACCGGGTGGGTAACACCACGGCAACCGAGGCGGACGTTAGCGTCAAGCTGACCCAGCCGACGCTGGCGATTACGCCAGTAACCAACCTGTTGGGCGTCATCGGGGGCGTGCTCACCGGCCTGCTCGGTTCGGCGAAGCTGACCATCAGCGGGACCTCAACCAACCTTGGTCAGGGGGCACTGGTACACCTTAACCTGTTGAATTTGGCGACGGCGACGGCAATAACCGGTGCAGATGGCCGCTGGTCAACTACGCTTGATGTAGGGCTGGATCTGGCCAAGATCCTCTCCCTCAGCACCGTACTGGGACTCTATGCGGCAGACGCAGCAGGGAACGTGGCGTATCTGAACGTTGGCCTCAACGGCAGCAACCCCACCACCACGCCGCCAGTCGGTACGCAGGCCCTGGCAGCAGAAGCCACCAGCTTCTCGCTGCTGTCGGCAAGCGCGATAGAGAGCAGCGATACCACCCAGCAGACCACGGAGGAGAGCAGCACCGCACCTGCCGCAGTGAATCGTGTTGCGGCGACCAGTAGTGAAGAGAATACCGCTGACGCCAGCGCCCAGAGCGCTACGGCTGACGATACCTTCACCATTGGCGGTCTGAGCATCACGTTGGCTGATGGAACGCAGCAGAGCGGTGACAGCGTGCAGGGTAGCGAGGGTAGCGACACGATCCATCTCTCGACGCTGGGCTTTATCGATATCAACGGCGGGGCGGGCACCGATACCCTGGTGCTGGATGGCGTCAATATGATCCTTAACCTTATTGATACCGCAAGCCGTGTCCACAACATCGAGATCATTGACCTTGGTAAATCGGGTACTAACAGCCTGACGCTCGACCTGAACGAAGCGCTGACGGTGACCGATAAGCCGGAAGACGATCTGGTAATTAAAGGCAGCAACGGCGACCAGGTGAACCTGGTGCATGGGGCGAACGACATCTGGGCCATCAGCGGACAGCGCGAAGTGGACGGGATGCAGTTCGATGTCTATCACAACAGTGCGCAAAGCGCGACGTTAGGCGATGTGCTGGTCCAGCAAGGGCTGCACGTCAATATGGTATAGCGTTATCCCTGTCATTTATGCCTCAGGGATGAGGCATAAAAGATTATAAAAATATCACCAGGGACAGTCAGGGTGGATAGATGAAAGCAAAGGCATTGTATGTTGTTCTGCTGGCCGCGCTCGGAGCGAGCGTGATGACCTCAGCATATGGAGAAGAGCAGTTTAACTGGCAGGCCGCACCCGGAGAGCAGCTCCAGGCGCAGCTGACCATCAAAGAAGCAATTTTACGCGCCTTCGCCCGCAACCCTAAAATTGCCCAGGCGGCGGCGCAGATCCATGTAGGAAAGGCCAACCTCGACGAAGCGGAGAGCGCCTGGTTTCCACAGATATCCCTGCAGGGGAACGTTGGGCGTTCGCACCGCAACGACTCGGCAGGCTCCCTCAACAATAACGGCTCCGGCGGCGTCAGCCTCAAGCAGCTGATCTACGACTTTGGCAAAACCGGCGGCAGCATCGATGAGCAACATAACCTCTCCGACGCCTACCGCTACGATCTCTATAACTCCCTCAATGAGGTAGGGATGGAGACGCTGCAAACCTATCTACAGGTTAAACGCTACCAGGCGCTGGCCGAGGCGGCGCGCAAAAATATCGTCTCATTGCAGAGCGTGCAGGAGATGGCGGATCTGCGTGCAGAGGCGGGATTAAGCTCTCAGTCCGACGTGCTCCAGGCACAGACCCGTATTGCCGGGCTGAACGCCTCCCTCGCCCAGTACGAGGCGCAGACCCGCTCCGCCCAGGCGGCGCTGAGCGTGCTCACCGGCGTGATGTCGGACACGCTCCCCGATCTGCCTGAAGATCTGATGAAGCAGAAAATCACTCTTAACTCGCTCCCCTACGAACGCAGCAATGCGGTGCGCAGCGCCCAGTCGAGACAGCTGGCGGCGGACGATCGTATTCGCCAGGCCCAGGCCCAGCACTGGCCGACGGTTTCGGTGCAGGCGGGCAGGACGCGCTATCAAAACGATGATGACAGCTACTGGGATGACCAGGTGCAGCTGGTAGTGGATGCTCCTATCTACCAGG
>NZ_DAMACX010000026.1:0-9194 GCF_031998825.1 Pseudescherichia sp. | reverse complement strand
CCAGGGCGGGGCCGTGGGCGCCCGCGTTGATGCCGCCGAAGGGGACAGGGCCAGCGCCCGGGCGCAGGTGGAGGCCAGCAAGCTGGAGATCAACCAGCGCGCCGCTACCGCGTGGGCCGACCTTACCGGGGCGCAGCAGCGTCAGCGGGCAGGGGATGCCCAGTACCTGAGCGCCGATCGCGCCCGTGGGGTCTACCGCGATGAGTACCGCCTGAGCAAACGTAGCCTTAACGATCTGCTCAGCATTGAGCAGGACGTGTTTCAGGCCGATACCGCGTCGATTACCGCCCGCTATGACGCCTGGGATGCCGCGGTACGCTATGCGGCCGCCGCAGATAATCTATTGGATATGTTAGGCATTGAGCGTAGCCGCACCATCGGCGATACCCTGCCATCACTTTAAGCGCTAACGGCCAAGGAGTAGTTATGCAACAGCCGGATACCGAGAGCTGGATCAATGTCATGGTGCGTGCGGCAGGGCGATTTGGCCTGCCGGCGGATGCGCCTGCCGTACGCCAGCAGATGCGCTGGTTTGAGAGTCTGCCGCTTAACGCGCGGCTGGAGAGATTAAGCGGCCTGATGGGATTGCAGGTGCGTGTGGTGGAGCTGGAGAAGATGCGCTGGAACGCGCAGAATCTGCCGGTCATCGTTCAACTTGAGTCCGGCGAGCTGATGCTGCTGGAGACTATCGACGCCGACGGGCTGGTGGCCTACTGGCTCAGCGAGGGGGGCGATCTGGTGCGCGAGGAGGCGCTGGAGACGCTGCTGACCCGCGTCAAGCCGGAGGTGGTGATGCTCGGCATCGCCGCCCGCGGGCGCGACTCTCGCATCGACGACTTTACCCGTCCCTGGGAGGAGCACTGGTTCTGGCGGCACTTCCGCCATGCCAAGCGCAAGCTCTCGGAGATCGCCCTGGCCTCGGTGCTGGGCAACGTGCTGGCTCTGGCGGGGATCCTCTTCTCGATGCAGGTCTACGATCGGGTTATCCCCGCCCAGTCGATTCCTACCCTGTGGGTGCTGTTTATCGGCGTGCTGTTCGCCGCCCTGCTGGAGTTTATGATCCGCCTGGCGCGTACCCACGTCTCCGATATCATGGGCAAGCATATCGATCTCAAAGTCTCCTCGCTCTTCTTTGCCCGGGCGATGGCAATCAAGAACGATGCCCGACCCAAATCTACCGGCTCGTTCATCTCCCAGCTGCGTGAGATCGACCAGGTGCGCGAGCTGCTCACCTCGACAACTGTCGGCGCGGCGATGGATATTCCGTTTGTTCTGCTGTTCCTCGGCATCATGGCGCTGGTGGGCGGCCCGCTGGTGATCATCCCCCTGATCGCCATTCCGCTGATTGTGATCCCTGGGATCCTCGTCCAGTGGCCGATGGCGAAGCTGGCGAAAGAGGGGATGCGTGAGAGCGCGATCCGCAACGCGGTGCTGGTGGAGTCGATCGAGGGCGTTGAAGATATCAAAGCCCTACAGGCCGAGCCCTATTTTCAGCGTCAGTGGGAGCACACCCATGCCGTGGGGGCTAACATCGGCATGAAGCAGCGCGTCTGGGGGGCACGGCTGAGCGGCTGGGCCTCTACCGTCCAGCAGATCACCTACGCCGGGATGCTGGTCTTCGGCTGCTATCTGGTGATGGAAGGCAATATTACCACCGGTACGCTGGTGGCCTGTAGCCTGCTCTCGTCGCGCACCATCGCGCCGCTGATGCAACTGACCATGGTCTTCTCCCGCTGGCAACACGCCAAAATGGCGATGAACGGCCTCGACGATCTGCTCAAGAAGCCGCTGGATAAGAGCGCCGACCAGAAGATGGCCCACTGCCCGGTGCTGGCCGGTCACTACCAGGCGCAGAAGGTGCAGTACAGCTACGATCCCGAGAAGGGCGATCAGGCGGTACAGATCGATGGTCTGGAGATCAAGCCCGGCGAGCGGGTGGCGATCCTTGGTAAGACCGGGGCGGGTAAATCGACCCTGCTGAAGCTGCTTTCGGGCCAGGCGCAGGCCAGCAAGGGCAAGGTGATTATTGACGGCGTCGATATGGCGCATATTGATCCCATGGATGTTCGTCGCCAGGTAGGCTATCTCTCCCAGGACTCGCGCCTCTTTTTCGGCACCCTGCGACAGAACTTGATGCTTGGGCATCCGCACGCTACCGAGGCGGAGCTGATTCAGGCCCTGCGCATCAGCGGCGCAATCGGTATGGTGCAGCAGGATGCCGCCAGCCTCGACCGACTGATCAACGAGGGCGGACGCGGCCTCTCCGGCGGTCAGCGGCAGATGGTGTTGCTCAGCCGCCTGATCGTGCGTAACCCGCAGATTGTTCTGCTCGACGAACCCACCGCCTCAATGGATGAGCAGCTGGAGGCGTGGGTGATCCGCCAGCTCCAGCAGTGGCTCACCGGACGCACTCTGGTGCTGGTAACCCACCGCCCGGCGCTGCTGAACCTGGTGGACCGGATTGTGGTGATGGAGAACGGTAAAGTAATTGCCGACGGGCCGCGCGACACCCTGCTGCAGCAGGCGGCGCGCAACAGCAACGTGGCATCGGTAGCCTGAGGAGCGAGCAATGAGTCAACTGAGTATGCAGGACGATCTCGCCCGTCAGGGGCGCTTCTACTCGTCGGTGATCTGGCTGGCGCTGGCGGGGCTGCTGATCTTCGTGGCGTGGGCATGGTGGGCCATTCTGGATGAGGTGACGGTGGGCACCGGCAAGATCACGCCATCTAGCCACGCCCAGGTGATCGAGAGCCTCGATGGCGGTATCGTCAGCGCGATGCTGGTGCGCGAGGGGGATATCGTCGAGCGCGGGCAGATGCTGGCCCGTCTCGATCCCACCCGTTTTCAATCTAACTACGGCGAGTCGGCGGCCCGGGTACGTGCGCTACGAGCTTCCAGCGAGCGTCTGCGCTCGGAGCTGACCGGGGAGCCGCTGCGCTTTAGCGAAGAGTCGATGCGTGAGCCGGATCTGGTGGCGCGTGAGCGTCAGCTGTATGAGTCCCGGCGGCGCAACCTGAACGAGACGGTGGCCAACCTGAAGAAAACGTATCAGCTGGTGATGTCGGAGCTGCGTCTGACGCAGCCGCTGGTGGCGAAGGGGGCAGCAAGCGAGGTGGAGGTGATCCGCCTCCAGCGGCAGGCCACCGAGCTGCAGGGCAAAATCGACGAGGCGCGCAACCAGTTTGCGGTACGCGCTCGCGAGGAGCAGGTGAAAACCAATGCCGATCTCGACGCGCAGATCCAGGCGATGAGCGGTAAGGCGGATCAGGTCGATCGCGCTACGCTCTTTTCACCGGTGCGCGGCATCGTCAAGGATATCCAGGTCACTACCGTCGGCGGCGTCCTGCAGCCGGGTGGCAAGCTGATGGAGATTGTTCCGCTGGAGGATCAGCTTTTAGTCGAGACGCGCATTAATCCGCGTGATATCGCCTACATTCGGCCGGGCCTGCCTGCGACGGTGAAGGTCACGGCCTACGACTCCTCGATCTACGGCAACCTGACCGGTCAGGTGGAGGTGGTGTCGCCGGATACGCTGCAGGATGAGGTGCGTCGGGATCAGTTCTACTACCGTGTCTATGTACGGACTAAGAGCGCCGAGCTGCAAAACAAGAGTGGCCAGCGCTTCCCGATCCTGCCGGGCATGGTGGCGAACGTAGAGATTAAAACCGGGCAGAAATCGGTGATGGACTACCTGATCAAGCCGCTGAACAAGGTCAACGAGGCGCTGCGCGAACGCTAGATAATCCGTTGTACGCACACCCTCTCCCCGGCGGAGAGGGAGGTGCTGCAAGCGTAGAGATTAGCGTCCGGCGTTCTTCATAATGCGGGCTTTATCTACCTGCCACTCGCGCTCTTTCACATCGGAGCGTTTGTCGTGCTGTTTCTTACCGCGGGCGACGCCGACCTTCACTTTACACCAGGCATTTTTCCAGTAGAGCGACAGGGCGACAACGGTATAGCCTTCGCGGTTTACGCGGCCATAGAGGGTGTCCAGCTCGCGCTGGTTGAGCAGCAGCTTGCGGTTACGAGTAGGGTCGCAGACGACGTGGCTGGAGGCAACGCTCAGCGGCGTAAAGTTGGCCCCAAACAGGTAGGCTTCGCCTTCGATCAGGATCACATAGCTGTCGCCAATGTTAGCCTTCCCGGCGCGGAGGGACTTCACTTCCCAACCCTGGAGAGAGAGGCCCGCTTCAAACTCTTCCTCGATAAAATATTCGTGACGGGCGCGCTTGTTGAGCGCAATGGTAGCGGAACCCGGTTTATGTGCTTTTTTCTTTGTCATAAGTATCGTAAATCGTCGGTAATCAGCTGTTGAAAAATACCCCATCTATCCTGCGAGGTGTAACGCGTTATATTAGCATGAGTTTGGCTTTGCGTTTTCCTTTCCTGGACAGGAAATGTTATTATTTATGAGGTGTAGACCTCAGGATAACGCTATGCCGCAGATAAGCCGAACTGCTTTAGTGCCTTACAGCGCAGAACAGATGTATCAATTAGTGAACGACGTAAAGTCCTACCCGGAATTTTTGCCAGGCTGTACCGGCAGCCGGGTACTGGAGGCTAGCCCGACGCAGATGACGGCTGCCGTTGATGTCTCGAAGGCGGGCATCAGTAAGACGTTCACCACCCGTAATACCCTTACCAGCAACCAAAGCATTCTTATGCAGCTGGTGGATGGTCCCTTTAAGCAGCTGATGGGTGGCTGGCGGTTTACGCCGCTGAGTCCGGATGCCTGCCGCATCGAGTTCAATCTGGACTTTGAATTCACCAACAAGCTGATTGAGCTGGCTTTTGGCCGCGTGTTTAAAGAGCTGGCCTCAAACATGGTGCAGGCGTTTACCCATCGCGCCAAAGAGGTTTACAGTGCCGGATGAGATTCGCGTTGAAGTGGCCTATGCCCTGCCGGAGAAGCAGTACCTGCAGCGCGTAACGCTGAGCGAAGGGGCAACGGTAGAAGAGGCCATCAACGCCTCTGGCCTGCTGGAGCTGCGCTCGGATATCGATCTTGCGAAAAACAAGGTCGGTATCTTCAGCCGTCCGGTAAAGCTGGCCGACGCGGTGCAGGATGGCGACCGGGTAGAGATCTATCGCCCGCTGATTGCCGATCCGAAAGAGCTGCGGCGCAAGCGCGCAGAGAAAGCGGACGACGAATAGCGTCCTTGCTGGCACAAAAAAGCGCTCACTGAGCGCTTTTTGTTTTTTTACCTGGCGGAACCTAGTTGGTCAGGGCCGGTTTGTTGTCGATGTTGGTCAGCACACCGTTGCTGTTAAAGGTCAGGGTCAGCGTCTGCTGCGTGACATCCTCATGGCCAGGCTGCTGGCGGAACACGTAGAACCAGGTGTTGGTACCAAACGGATCGCTCATCATCGGGGTACCCAGCGCATAGGCAACCTGCTGTTGCGTCATGCCAATACGAATTTTAGAGATGTCGTTAGGTGCCAGATAGTTCCCCTGGTTGATATCTGGGCGGTAAACCACTTTCTCCAGAGTGGAACAGCCAGCAGTCATCATCAGAAGAACCGCTGCGGCAGCAGTCAGCGTTTTACAGCGCATAGTGATTTGGTTCCTTTTCGGGCCTGGTAGTACGCGGCTCATTTGTAATATGCCGATAATAATAGACCTTTAGCGAGTTTGAAACCTCTGCTATCGGATCCAGCGGCGATTTTATGTCTCACTATGACCCGGAATTAGCCGAAAAGTTTAGGCCGCGAGTAGTTCTTTCGCATTAGCCAGCGTGTTCCGGGTGACTTCGCTGCCGCCCAACAGGCGCGCCAGCTCCTGCAACCGCGCCTTTTTATCCAGCGGCTGCATGTGCGTTTCGGTCATGGCACCGTCGGTCTCTTTGCTGACGTAGAAGTGGTGGTGACCACAACCCGCCACCTGCGGCAGATGCGTTACGCACATCACCTGGGTGGACTCGCCGAGCCGACGCAGCAGCTTACCCACTACGGCCGCGGTCGGGCCGCTGATACCTACGTCAACCTCATCGAAAATCAGCGCCGGGGTCTCCATCTTACGGGCGGTAATCACCTGGATCGCCAGAGCGATACGCGACAGCTCGCCGCCGGAGGCGACCTTCGAGATCGCCTGCATCGGCTGGCCCGGGTTAGTGGTCACGCGGAACTCAATGCGGTCCGCGCCTTCCAGCGTCAGGTGACGCTCGTCAAAGCTGACGTCGATGTGGAAGCGACCATGCGGCATCGACAGGGCATGCATGCTCTCGGTAATCAGCCCGCCCAGCTCCTGGGCATACTTCACTCGCTGCGCATGCAGCAGCTGCGCGGTGGCCAGCGCCTGCTGATGGTGCTTCTGCACCGCCAGAGAGAGCGTCTCCTGGGAGTCGGCCTGATCGTCAAGCTGCTGCTGCTCATCAAGCAGTGCCTGATAGTGCGCCGGCAGCTCTTCCGGGGTGACGTGATGCTTGCGAGCCAGCGAAATCTGCTTGGCGATACGCTGCTCCAGCTCGTAGAGGCGGTTCGGATCGAGATCGAGGCGGTCACAGTAGTGGCGCAGCTCGTCGCTGGCCTCGCTCAGCTGAATGGCAGCCTCTTCCAGCATATCGAGCACGCTGGAGAGCTTGCTGTCCATGCCCACCAGCTCGGTGACCATCTGGCGCGCGGTGTAGAGCTGGCTCTGGAGGTTGGCGTCGTCGCTGTCGGCGAGCAGCGTCAGGGCGTGCTGGCTGGTGCTCAGCAGCTGGCCGCTGTTGGCGAGACGCTTGTACTCTTCGTCGATGCGCTCAAACTCGCCCGGCTGCGGACTGAAGTCGTTCAGCTCTTTCAGCTGGTAGTGCAGCAGTTCGGCGCGGGCGCTACGCTCCTGGCTCTGCTGCTGATGCTGGGCCAGCTCGCGGCAGCTGTGGTTCCACAGGCGGTAGTGCTCTGCCATCTGCTGGGTGAGGGCATACTCACCGGCATAGCCGTCGAGCAGGGTCTTCTGGTGATCGGACTTGGTCAGCAGCTGGTGCGCGTGCTGGCCGTGGATCTGAATGAGAAGCTGGCCCAGCTCGCGCAGCTGGGAGAGCGGCACCGCGGTGCCGTTGATAAAGCCACGGGAGCGGCCGTCGCTGCTGATGACGCGACGCAGCAGGCACTCACGGCCATCTTCAAGCTGGTTTTCTTCCAGCCAGCGCTGGGCAGCAGGGGTGTCTTTCAGGGAGAAGCGGGCGCAGAGATCGGCGCGTGCGGCGTCGGTGCGAACCATGTCGGCTTCCGCACGCCCGCCGAGGCACAGCCCGAGCGCATCGATGGCAATGGATTTACCCGCGCCGGTTTCGCCAGTAATGGCGGTCATGCCGCTGTGAAAATCAATTTCCAGCTCGCGAACAATTGCAAAATTACTGATGGTCAGTTGTGCCAGCATAGCCGCTTTCCTGTATGAAAAACCATAACTGTGTTTTCGTACAGTATAAACAGGTTTTATATCCAGTAAAGCACCCGCCGTCGATTTCAGAACAATTTTTTTGACCAGCCCAGCTTGGAACTCAGGGTGTTAAAGTAGCTGTAATCCTTCGGATGGATCAGGTTGAGATGGTAGTCACAGCGGCGGATCAGCACATCCTCGCCCTCCTGGATCGGCAGGGCAATCTGGCTGTCGCAGCTGATCTCCAGGTCATTACGCCGGTGCGAGAAGCGCAGGCGGATGGTGCTGCTGCTGTTGATCACCAGCGGGCGAGCCGACAGCGTATGCGGGAACATCGGTACCAGGGTAATGGCGTCCAGCGACGGGGTCAGAATTGGACCGCCCGCCGACAGCGAATAGGCCGTGGAGCCGGTAGGGGTGGAGATGATCAGGCCATCCGAGCGCTGGGAGAAGGCAAACACCTCATCAATATAGACCTCAAACTCGATCATGTGAGCCACCTTGCCCGGATGGAGAACCACCTCATTGATAGCGGTGCTGATCCGCTTCTGGCAGTCGTGCTGGCACACCTGCGCCTCCAGCAAAAAGCGCTTTTCGGTGATGTAGTGCCCTTCAAGCACGTCCGCCAGCTGCTGCTGGGCGTTGTCCGGATCGAGATCGGTCAGAAAGCCGAGGTTGCCGCGGTTGATGCCGATGACCTTAATATCGTATCGCGCCAGGGTGCGGGCCGCGCCGAGCATATTGCCGTCGCCGCCGACCACCACCGCCAGATCCGCCTGCTGGCCAATCTCCGCCAGCGTGCCGGTGCGCACGTTGGTGAGCTTTAGCTCCTGGGCAATCTGCTGCTCAACGATAACGTCATATCCCCGGCTGGACAGCCAGCGCCAGAGCATCTCATGTGTGGTCAGCGCCGTAGGGTGACGCGGGTGGCCGACAATCCCAATACACGTGAAATGAGTACTCATTATCTGGAGTCCTTTTGCCAAATGAAGGGTGACAATCTTAAGGCTTCTCTTGAAACCGCAAAACTGATCCCCATAATAAGCGAAGTTAGCGAGATTAATGCAAAAAAACGCGGAGAAATTCATGAGTAGTAAAGAACAGAAAACGCCTGAGGGGCAAGCCCCGGAAGAAATTATCACGGAGCAGCATGAAGAGGTTGAGGCAGTAGAGCCTGACGCTTCTGTTGAGCAGGTGGATCCGCGCGATGAGAAAATTGCGAACCTCGAAGCACAGCTGGTTGAGGCGCAAAATCGCGAGCGTGACGGTGTCCTGCGCATCAAAGCGGAGATGGAGAACCTGCGTCGCCGTACCGAGCTGGACATTGAGAAGGCGCACAAGTTTGCGCTGGAGAAGTTTATCAATGAGCTGCTGCCGGTAATCGACAGCCTGGATCGCGCGCTGGAAGTGGCGGATAAAGCTAACCCAGAGCTGGCACCGATGGTGGAAGGTATCGAGCTGACCATGAAGTCGATGCTGGACGTCGTGCGCAAGTTTGGCGTCGAGGTGGTTGCCGACACCAACGTGCCGCTGGATCCGAACGTTCACCAGGCGATTGCCATGGTTGAATCTGAAGAGGTTGCAGCAGGCAACGTGCTGGGCGTGATGCAGAAGGGTTACACCCTGAACGGCCGCACCCTGCGCGCCGCGATGGTCACCGTCGCGAAAGCGAAGGGCTAATCAGCACCACAGTAAGCACGGTGTAATTTGTAGGCCCGGTAAGCGAAGCGCCACCGGGCGTTACTGTGCTGAGGCTGATATGCCGGGCGGCACTGCTGTATGACCGGATACATAGGTGACAGATCAGACCGGGAACACAGGTAACACTTTT
>NZ_DAMACX010000025.1:0-70011 GCF_031998825.1 Pseudescherichia sp. | reverse complement strand
CGCGCTCTCAATGGTCAATCGCACGTCAGGCGTCACCAGATCCGCCAGCAGGAGGTAGACCTGCATAGTTTTAGCCGGATCGGCATCCCCGGTATCACTGATGTATCCCTCGTCACGCAGGGTCAGCACCAGGGTACTGAACACGGCTTTATCGAAGAACTCCGGCGCGTTAATCCCGTGCAGCACCGACAGGCGCTGGGCCAGGGTGCGGCTCTCTTTCTCCAGCGTGCCACGGTTAATGGCCGGGTTAGCGCTCAGCAGCCAGAAGGTGATGGCGTAGCGTTGCAGCGTCTCGCGCGCACCGGCCGCCAGCAGCTGCAGGGTACGTGAGCGCTGCGGGTTGAGATAGAGGCGGTCGTCTTTATCCACCAGCAGACCCTGACGCACCATCTCGGCGATCAGGGCGTTCAACACCTCCGGCAGCTCGCTGTTATCCCAGCGCAGGAACAGCTCTGCCTTAAGCATCGGATAGAGCACATCGACGTGGCGCAGCAGCTCTTCGCGAGAGATCTGGCGATGCTGGGTCACGATGGCCGCCATCAGGGAGGGCAGGACCAGCATATGCGCGATGTTGTTACGGTAGTAGGTCATCAGCACCGCCTGCTCGCGCGGCAAAATGATGATGTCACCGATGGTGTCTTTCTCTACCTCAAACTTGTTCATCTGCAGCGCGTGGGCGATCAGCTCACTGGCGCTCGCCGCCGGAGCGGTGGCGTCAGGCGAGTAGGGCACGTTGCGCAGCAGATCGAGGTAGCAGTCCAGCTGCTCAGTGAGCTGCTCGCGGGTCAGCGAGCGCTGGCGCGAGGCCAGCAGCGCGGTACAGCAGAGGTTCATGGCATTTGCCGCGCCTGCGTTGTTAATACGCACCATCAGCTCGGCAGCAATGGTGTTAACCGTCGGCGTCAGCCAGGCCGGACGTATTGCCTCAATCGGATCGATCGCCTCGCGCCACTCTGGCACGTGCTGATTAAGGTAGTTCATCAGCGGCAGCGGTTCGCCGAAGTTAACGTAGCCCTCGCCGAGGTTGCGCAGCTTGCTCAGGCCGCGCAGCATCTGGAAGACGTTCTCTTTCTCTTTGGTCGCGCCGCGCAGCTCTTTAGCGTAGGTGCCAACCTCCATCACGTGCTCGTAGCCGATATAGATCGGTACCAGGGTGATAGGGCGGGTGCCGCCGCGCAGCATAGCCTGCAGGGTCATCGACAGGGTACCGGTTTTCGGATCCAGCAGGCGGCCCGTGCGCGAGCGCCCACCCTCGACGAAGTACTCGACGGAGTAACCGCGGCTGAACAGCTCGCCCAGGTACTCACGGAACACCGTGGAGTAGAGCTTGTTGCCCTTGAAGGTACGGCGAATAAAGAACGCCCCGAGGCGGCGGAAAATCGGTCCGGCAGGCCAGAAGTTGAGGTTGATCCCCGCGGCAATATGCGGTGGTACCAGTCCCTGGTGATAGAGGACATAGGAGAGCAGCATGTAGTCCATGTGGCTACGGTGGCAGGGCACGTAGACAATTTCATGGCCGTCGTGCGCCAGCTGGCGCACCCGCTCGGCGTTATGCACGTTGATGCCCTGATAGAGCCGGTTCCAGGTAAAGCCGAGGATACGGTCGCTCAGGCGGATCATCTCGTAGGAGAAGTTAGCGGCAATCTCCTCCATCAGGGCGATAGCGTTCTGCTGGGCTTTCTCGTGAGAGATCTTTTTGCTGCGCGCTTCGTCCTCTACCGCTCGGGCAATCGCTTTTGACGCCAGCAGCTTATTGAACAGATCCTGGCGTGCCGGCAGACGCGGGCCCACGGCAGCGAGGCGCTGACGGGCAAAGTGCATGCGCGCTACGCGGGCCAGCTTCTGGGCGATGATTTTATCCGTGCCGTGCTCGGTGGCCATCCGACGCAGGGAGACCGGCGGCGAAAAGCGCACAAAGCTGTCGCGACCCAGCCAGGAGACGGCGAAGAACTTCTGGATGCCGTTCAGCATGCGCAGCGGCGGGTTCACCTCGCCTTTTTCGCGCCCCGGCGAGCGGCCAAACATCACCGATACCGGCACCATCTGTACGTCCAGATCCGGGTGGTTACGGTGGAGATCCAGATAGTCATGGAACAGCTTAACGGACTCTTCTTTCGGCGTGTACCAGCTAAAGACACGCGGGCCGCTATGAATAAAGATGTAGCGCGGCAGCAGCGCGCCGTCGATCTCCAGCGGTTCAAGCGGATCGGGCAGCTCGTGCGCCAGACATTGGGCACGCAGCGTCAGTAAGTCTGCCTTCGAGTTATAAGGCAAAACGTACATAATAGGGCGTGAGGTATCGAGTCCAGGTTCCTGGGCAGGTTCTGCCGGAATCGACTTGCTTTTTACCAACACGCTTAATGGTAAATTCAGTAATTTGTAGTAAATTCGTGGCCAGCCGGACATAAACAATGTGAAGCCTCTGGTTAATAATGCCATTGCGCCGCAAGAATATCAGAAAGCGCGCAGAATATCTTTTGTACCTCGGTACGCTCGCATAGACATTGACGATAATTACGTAAAAAGGTTCTTTTGATGGCCAATAATACCACTGGTTTAACTCGAATCATTAAAGCAGCAGGCTACTCATGGAAGGGCGTTCGCGCTGCCTGGCTCAACGAAGCCGCTTTCCGCCAGGAGTCCGTTGCGGTGATCCTTGCCGTTGTCATCGCCTGCTGGCTCGATGTAGACGCTATTACGCGCGTGCTGCTCATTGGGTCCGTTGTGCTGGTAATGATAGTGGAGATTTTGAACAGCGCGATCGAGGCGGTCGTTGACCGTATCGGCACTGATTTTCATGAGCTTTCCGGTCGGGCAAAAGACATGGGTTCGGCAGCCGTGCTGATGTCCATTCTGTTAGCCCTGGCGACCTGGGGCATCCTGCTTTGGCCATATTACCGCTAAGGCGCGCAAAATCGGCCTTGCGGGGCAGATTTGCTCAAAATTTGGTTTCAAAAACGGTTTTTGCTGTATATACTCACAGCATAACTGTATATACACCCAGGGGGCGGGATGAAAGCGTTAACAGCCAGGCAGCAAGAGGTGTTTGATCTCATTCGCGATCACATCAGCCAGACCGGCATGCCGCCGACGCGTGCTGAAATTGCACAGCGTTTGGGATTCCGTTCCCCAAACGCGGCGGAAGAACACCTGAAAGCGCTGGCGCGCAAAGGCGCTATTGAGATTGTTTCCGGCGCATCGCGCGGGATCCGGCTGCTGCAGGAAGAGGAAGATGGCCTGCCGTTGATCGGCCGCGTTGCTGCCGGTGAGCCGCTGCTGGCGCAGCAGCATATTGAAGGTCACTACCAGGTCGATCCATCGCTGTTTAAGCCCAGCGCTGATTTCCTGCTGCGCGTTAGCGGAATGTCGATGAAAGACATTGGTATTATGGATGGCGATCTGCTGGCGGTACATAAGACCCAGGAAGCGCGTAACGGGCAGGTGATCGTGGCGCGTATTGACGACGAAGTGACCGTAAAACGGCTGAAAAAGCAGGGTAACACCGTGCAGCTGCTACCGGAAAACAGCGACTTCGATCCTATCGTTGTTGACCTTCGTCAGCAGAACTTCAGCATTGAAGGGCTGGCGGTAGGTGTTATTCGCAACGGCGAGTGGCTCTGATATCATATAAGTGCTTGTGGCAGTTAACATTGTGCTGTCACAGCGCTTCTTAATGTTTTTCCTCTTCTCTCTTTTCCACCTCTTTTAGCCTCACCTTCCTGTTGTCTGTTCGCTCCTGAATGGTTAAATATTCCGAATAATCCCCAGCTTAGAAAATCCTTAGCTACAATTATTATCACGTTCAGCAGATAAAGAACGTAACGAAGGACCAACGAATATTGCTATTCAACACCGAACGATGATGAGGATACCATTATGAATAAAGACGAAGTCGGCGGTAACTGGAAACAGTTCAAAGGTAAAGCGAAAGAGCAATGGGGTAAATTAACGGATGATGACATGACCGTTATTGAAGGTAAACGCGATCAGCTGGTCGGTAAAATTCAAGAACGTTACGGTTATCAGAAAGACCAGGCCGAGAAAGAAGTTGGCGAATGGGAAACCCGTAACGACTATCGCTGGTAATCACGTTAGATAAGTAGCTTGACTACCCTGCCCGACGGTACAAGGATGTACCGACTCTACTCGCCCACGCTGCGCTTAACGCGGTTTTTTCTTCACCAAAATGCTGTGATCGTGCTGGCATTCGCCCTGATGACGGCAGGCTTCCACCTCCGAGCACGCTGCGCAAAGTCCGTGCGCCTCTATGACGTTATGTCGTAGCGCAAAACCCATCTTTGCCGCCAGGGCATGCATAATATCCTCGACCCCTTCAGCCGCTTCCTCTTTCACCACGCCACAACGATCGCAGATAAACATTGCTGATGTATGGGTAGGCTGATCGAAAAGGTGACACAGCACATAGCTGTTGGTCGACTCAACCTTATGGACAAATCCCTGCTCCAGCAGAAAATCAAGCGCACGATAAACCGTAGGCGGCTTAGCCTGGGGTTCGGAGGCGCGCAACAGATCAAGCAAATCGTAGGCGCTGATTGCGCCCTGCTGGAGGCTCATCAGACGCAGAACCTCAAGGCGCTGCGGGGTCAGGCGCACATTGCGTTGCACGCACAGCGTCTCAGCATGTGCCAGCATCTGCTGCGAAATGGTCTTATCCATAGGGCATCCTTAGGTTACGTGATGTAATAACATTGAAGCCGTTACTTTATCATATCCTGTGGCAAACGCCGAGATCCGGGCGATCCTTCATTCTCAACGAGGATCGCCACCCTGGCATTTACCTTAAATTTCCGCCGTGCACGTCAGAAAACCTTCCCCAAACGATTTTCCTCCTCTATAAGTAAATAGCGTTTATAAAAAGACGCAGTTTGTTACCAATAAATATATCCTCATGCGGCACAAAAAATGAAATAGCCGCATTTAGCATCGCTTTTCACAGCAATAGTTCACCTCTCGCCAGGCGATAACTGGCAGGGCATAAATCGACCTTTGATCAATAAGACGGGCATACTGTGAAAAAAATTTTTAAACTTTCAGTGGTAACACTTGCGGTCTCTTTTGGGGTAGTCACTCAGGCAGGGGCAGCAAATACCTGGGCAGAAGCGCGTAGCGATGCAATGGGCGGAACAGGTGTGGCGTCTGCCAGCTACGGCAGCGGCGTACTGATTAACCCGGCGCTGCTGGCTAAAGCTAAACCAGACGATAACGTGACGGTCATCCTGCCGAGCGTACGGGCGCAGATTAGCGATAAAGACAATCTGCAGGATGAAATCGATGATATTAGCGACAAAGTCGACTACTACGACAACGTTATCGACAACCTGACCTTTGCCCAGTTCATTACCAACCCAACGGGAACCATTAATCAGGTACGCGGCGCGGCGACCGATTTAGCCGATGAGCTGGAGTTTCTCGATGGCAAAACCGCTCGCGCCAATGCGGGAGCCGGTATTGCGGTAAGCATTCCTAACGACGTGCTGTCGTTTGCTTTCGTGGCGAAGGCGTATGCTCACGCCCGGGTCAGCTCTAACGTCGATCAGCAGGATATTGACTACCTGCGCGGTGACCAGATCCTTGTAGATGCTGGGCTCACTGCACTCGGTAGCAATTCGGATATTATCACCCGTAACCTGAACTCCACCGCCTCCGGACGGGCCGCTATCGTCTCCGACTACGGTGTGGCCGTGGCGCGTCAGTTCCAGTTTGGTGATGTGCCGGTCTCTATCGGCGTAACGCCGAAGCTGCAAAAAACCTGGCTGTTCAACTACACCACCTCCATCTACGACTACGACAGCAGCGACTTCAACAGCAGCCGCTATCGTAATGACGATACCGGCTTCAACGTCGATGCCGGTATTGCCGCTGACTTTGGTGATAACTGGACGGTGGGCTTGAGCGGGCAGAACCTGATCTCTCGTGATATTAATACTAAAGATATCCAGATCCGCAACGGCCGCACCGGCGAGGTTCGTAATTACAAAGACACCTACCAGATCAGCCCGGTGGTCACCGCAGGGCTGGCGTGGCATACGGATCTGGTTACTCTCAGCGCCGACGGCGATCTGACCGAGACCAAAGGCTTCAAGAGCGAAGAGGCCTCCCAGTACGTTGGCGTCGGTGCCGAAGTGCGTCCGCTCGACTGGCTGGCGGTGCGGGCGGGCTACCGTGCCGATGTGAAAGGGGACGACAGCAACGTCGCCACCGCCGGTATCGGTTTTGCGCCGTTTAACCGCGTTCACGTCGACCTGATGGGCCTGTACGGTGAAGATGAAACCTGGGGCGCAGGCGCACAGCTCAGCCTGACGTTCTGATGATCCACCCGCCGGAGGCGCAATGCCTCCGGCGGGCTGTTCAGGCTTAGCCGACAGAGACCCGAACGGGTTTACCGATACGACTTAACATATTTACTAACGCATCAATAGTAAATTTACTGGTCTTTTTGTTTACCACGTCCGAGACGCGGGGACGTGAAATATGTAAAACAGTGGCAACGTCAGCCTGTTTCAGGTTCTTATCAGAAATCCAGACGGTAATCTCTTCCATCAATTTTTCTTTGATAGCGAGTGTGTTTTCAATTTTGCGTAAGGAGTCAGCATGAAGTTCTGCTGCATCCTGTTCGTCAAAGCCTAAATCAGCAAAGATATTGCCTCCTGCAGGGGTGATATGACGAACTTCAGTCTCTATTTTTGCGGTCATTTTCTGTTTCTCCGCTGTTGAATCAGTGTGTTGTAACGCATCTTAGCGATATCTTTATCGTACTTACTCGTTTGCGGCGTTTTTTTCTGAAAACTATGCAAAACATAGATAGCATCCTCAAACTTTGCTACATACATGACACGATAGATCCCACTGATATCACGTACCCGGATTTCATTAACGCCTGGACCCATTTCTGAAAAGGGTCTCCAGTCTGCCGGTTCAATGCCGAATTGAATGCTGTGTAATTGGTAACCGACTTCTTTACGGGTCTCTACAGGAAAAGCCAGTAGATCCTCGCGTGAGGAGCCTAACCATACAATATCTTTCTCTTTAAGCGCTGTTGTCTTCACTGACATAAACCCTCCATTTTGTATAAAATTTTATACAAAAATAGGTGGGATGCAAGTGAGTTGTCCAATATAGATAAATTGGAAAATTACGCACAGCTCAGCCTGACGTTCTGATGATCCACCCGCCGGAGGCGCAATGTCTCCGGCGGGCTGTTCAGTCGAAATGAGTATGCTATAGTAGCGCCCCTTTTCCATTTTGATGAAAAAACGTACGCTATGCCGCCAGTCACGCCCGCTACCGCCTTCGCCGCCCACCGCTTCTCCATCGCGCCCATGCTCGACTGGACCGACCGCCACTGTCGCTATTTCCTGCGCCTGCTGTCGCGGGAGACGCTGCTCTATACCGAGATGGTGACTACCGGGGCGATTATTCATGGCAAAGGCGACTACCTGGCCTACAGCGATAAGGAGCATCCCGTGGCGCTCCAGCTGGGCGGGAGCGATCCGGCGCAGCTGGCCCACTGTGCGAAGCTAGCGGAAGCTCGCGGCTACGATGAGATCAACCTCAACGTTGGCTGCCCCTCGGATCGCGTGCAGAACGGCATGTTCGGTGCCTGCCTGATGGGCAATGCGCAGCTGGTGGCGGACTGCATCAAAGCCATGCGCGACGTGGTCTCAATCCCGGTGACGGTGAAAACCCGTATCGGCATTGACGATCAGGATAGCTACGAATTCCTTTGCAGTTTTATTGATACCGTTTCCGGCAAGGGCGAGTGTGAGACGTTTATTATTCATGCCCGTAAGGCCTGGCTCTCCGGACTCAGCCCAAAAGAGAACCGCGAGATCCCACCCCTGGATTACCCGCGCGTCTATCAGCTTAAGCGCGACTTCCCGCACCTGACCATGTCGATCAACGGCGGCATTAAATCGCTGGAAGAGGCGAAAGCGCATCTTGAGCATATGGACGGGGTGATGGTGGGGCGCGAGGCGTATCAAAACCCGGGCATTCTGGCCGCGGTTGACCGTGAGATTTTTGGCGTAGCGCGTGACGATGCCGATCCGGTTGCGGTGGTGCGGGCCATGTATCCCTATATTGAGCGTGAGCTGAGCAACGGCGCCTATCTCGGGCATATCACTCGCCATATGCTGGGCCTTTTCCAGGGCATTCCCGGCGCGCGCCAGTGGCGTCGCTACCTGAGTGAAAACGCCCATAAGGCCGGGGCAGATATTAACGTGCTGGAGCAGGCGCTGAAGCTGGTCGCGGACAAACGTTAAAAATTCGCTAAAAGTTAGCTAAATTCACCACACCTCGCAGCGCTCTGCGGGGCGTTTTTCTTTATTATCAATGGATTACATTCTGGCACGTTTCTTGTAATACCCTAGGTAACTATTGAGGGGGAAGCGCCATGCTTGAACTACTGTTTGTAATTGGATTTTTTATGATGCTGCTGGTGACAGGCGTCTCGCTGCTGGGCATTATCGTCGCCCTGGCGGTGGCAACGGCGCTAATGTTTGTCGGCGGGCTGTTTGCGTTGATGTTTAAGCTGTTGCCCTGGCTCCTGCTGGCGGTGGCCATCGTCTGGGTTATCCGGGCGGTGAAAAAACCAAAACTGCCGCTGTATCAGCGTAATAGCCGCTGGCGTTATTAAGTAATGCGGTCTTGATCACAACCTGGCACTTTTCTCTGGCAGGTTCAGCCAAACCGCATAGGATTTAGGTATCGAATCTGTCACTATTGCGCGTCTTAGAATTCATCGAGCTGTACCCTACATGCAGCCGAACTAAAAAAAGAAAGGGCTTCCCTGTTTTTACAGTGAAGCCCTAATTCTTTTAGGGGATCAGCAAACTCGATCCCTGGGTTGAGCGACTCTCCAGCGTCTCGTGCGCGCGCTGCGCCTCCGCCAGCGGGAACTTCTGCTCTTCCGCCACGTCGACCTTAATCACGCCGCTGGCAATCAGTGAAAATAGCTCGTTGCTGGCCTCTTCAAGCTCCTCACGGTTAGTGATGTAACCCTGTAGAGAAGGGCGGGTTGCATAGAGGGAGCCTTTCTGGTTGAGAATGCCAAGGTTAACGCCGGTGACAGGGCCAGAGGCGTTGCCGAAGCTAACCATCAGACCATGACGTTGCAGGCAGTCCAGCGATGACTCCCAGGTATCTTTGCCTACCGAGTCATAGACTACGCGCACTTTTTTACCGCCAGTGATCTCCTTAACGCGCTCAACGATGCTCTCTTCGCGGTAGTTAATCACCTGCCATGCGCCAGCCTGCAACGCCCGCTGCGCCTTCTGCGCGCTGCCCACCGTGCCGATCAGCTTGCCGCCCAGCGCCTTGGACCATTGGCAAGCGATCAGCCCCACGCCGCCCGCTGCCGCGTGGAATAGAAACGGCTCGTCCGGCTTGATCTCGTAAGTTTTACGCAGCAGGTAGAAGACCGTTAGCCCTTTCAGGAACGAGGCTGCCGCTTGCTCAAAGGAGATCGCATTCGGCAAAATAGCCACTTTATCCGCAGGTACGTTGTGCACCGAGCTGTAGGCCCCCAGCGCCGACTGGGCATAGACCACCCGATCGCCCGCTTTAATGTGGCTAACGTTTTTACCTACTTTGCTGACTACGCCTGCTGCCTCCGTACCGAGACCGCTTGGTAACGCCGGTGGCGGATAGAGGCCGCTACGGATGTAGGTGTCGATATAGTTGATACCAATGGCCTTGTTCTCGACCTGCACCTCGTTTTCTGCCGGATCGGTAGGAGCGAACTCCACCGCTTTTAATACCTCAGGGCCACCATGCTTGTGAAATTCAATTCTTGTTGCCATGCTTCCTCCCAAAGATCCTAAACCAGGGTGACATTAGGGTCGGGTGTCGTAATCCAAAATGTGATAAAATTTCGACCCACAATTTATCTCGGTACTCCATTCACTATGGCAGGAAATAAACCCTTCAACAAACAGACTGAACCCCGCGATATGCAAGTCGAGGGGATGAAAGTGCCGCCACACTCAATCGAAGCGGAGCAGTCGGTGTTGGGCGGTTTAATGCTGGATAACGAACGCTGGGACGACGTTGCCGAGCGCGTTGTTGCGGAAGATTTCTATACCCGCCCGCACCGACACATCTTCACTGAGATGCACCGCCTGCAGGAGATGAGCAAGCCCATCGACCTGATCACCCTGGCGGAGTCGCTGGAGCAGCAGGGTCAGCTGGACAGCGTAGGCGGGTTTGCCTATTTAGCAGAGTTATCAAAAAATACGCCAAGCGCGGCGAACATCAGCGCCTATGCCGACATCGTACGCGAACGTGCGGTAGTACGTGAGATGATCTCGGTAGCCAACGAGATCGCCACTGCGGGCTTTGACCCTCAGGGCCGTACCAGCGAAGATCTGCTCGACCTCGCCGAATCCCGCGTTTTCCAGATTGCTGAAAATCGGGCGAATAAGGACGAAGGGCCGAAAAGCATCGATCAGATCCTTGAGGCCACCGTTGCGCGTATTGAGCAGCTGTTTCAGCAGCCCCACGACGGCGTTACCGGCGTTGATACCGGCTATCAGGATCTGAACAAGAAAACGGCGGGCCTGCAGCGCTCGGATCTGATCATCGTGGCGGCGCGTCCGTCGATGGGTAAGACCACCTTCGCGATGAACCTGTGCGAAAACGCCGCGATGCTCCAGGATAAGCCGGTGCTGATCTTCAGCCTCGAGATGCCCGCCGAGCAGATCATGATGCGTATGCTGGCGTCGCTCTCCCGCGTCGATCAGACCCGCATTCGTACCGGTCAGCTCGACGATGAGGACTGGGCGCGAATCTCCGGCACCATGGGCATCCTGCTGGAGAAGCGTAACATGTATATCGACGACTCCTCCGGCCTGACGCCGACCGAGGTACGCTCCCGCGCCCGACGCATTTTCCGTGAACATGACGGTCTGAGCATGATCATGATCGACTACCTCCAGCTGATGCGCGTCCCGTCGCTCTCCGACAACCGTACGCTGGAGATCGCAGAGATCTCCCGCTCGCTGAAGGCGCTGGCGAAAGAGTTACAGGTGCCGGTGGTGGCCCTGTCGCAGCTTAACCGCTCTCTGGAACAGCGTGCCGACAAGCGCCCGGTCAACTCCGACCTGCGTGAATCCGGCTCTATCGAGCAGGATGCCGACCTGATCATGTTTATCTATCGTGATGAGGTGTACCACGAGAACAGCGATCTGAAAGGCATCGCGGAAATTATTATTGGTAAGCAGCGTAACGGTCCGATTGGTACGGTACGTCTGACCTTTAACGGGCAGTGGTCGCGCTTCGATAATTATGCCGGGCCACAGTATGATGAAGAGTGATAAGGAATAACATGCAAGCGGCAACCGTAATAGTTAACCGCCGCGCTCTGCGACACAATCTGCAACGCCTGCGCGAACTGGCTCCCGCCAGCAAACTGGTTGCAGTGGTGAAAGCGAACGCTTACGGACACGGTCTCCTTGAGACCGCGCGAACGCTCCCCGACGCCGACGCCTTTGGCGTTGCCCGTCTTGAAGAGGCCCTGCAGCTGCGTGAGGGCGGCATTACTCAGCCGATCCTGCTGCTGGAGGGTTTTTTTTCCGCTAACGATCTCCCCACGCTCTCTGCCCAACAGCTGCACACCGCCGTGCACAGTGCCGAGCAGCTGGAAGCGCTGGAGAGGGCAGAGCTCCCCGAACCCATCACCGTCTGGATGAAGCTCGATACCGGCATGCACCGGCTGGGTGTACGTCCCGAAGAGGCCAGCGCATTCTACCAGCGGCTCTGCGCCTGTAAAAACGTGCGCCAGCCGGTGAATATCGTCAGCCACTTTGCCCGCGCCGATGAGCCAGAGTGCGGCGCAACCGAGCAGCAGCTGGATATCTTCACCACCTTCACCGAAGGCAAGCCGGGCCTGCGCTCTATTGCGGCCTCCGGCGGCATTCTGCTCTGGCCGCAGGCCCACTTTGATTGGGTGCGCCCCGGCATCATTCTCTACGGTGTCTCGCCGTTGGATCAAAAACCCTGGGGAGCCGATTTTGGTTTCCAGCCAGTGATGTCCCTGACCTCCAAACTGATCGCCGTACGTCCGCATCGTGCAGGCGAGCCGGTGGGCTACGGCGGAACCTGGACCAGCGAGCGCGATACGCGTCTCGGCGTCGTGGCGATGGGCTACGGTGATGGCTATCCCCGCGCTGCGCCGTCCGGTACGCCGGTGCTGATCAACGGCCGTGAAGTGCCTATTGTCGGGCGCGTGGCAATGGATATGATCTGCGTTGACCTTGGACCAGACGCCCACGAGCGCGCAGGCGATCCGGTGGTGATGTGGGGCGAAGGGCTGCCGGTAGAGCGCATCGCTGAGATTACAAAAGTAAGCGCTTACGAACTTATTACGCGGCTCACATCGCGAGTCGCGATGCAATATGTAGATTAATGATTGCGCCCGGCGGCGCTGCGCTTGCCGGGCCTGGAAATGCTAACAACTCCTCGATCTCTATCCGCTTCCGGTTTATTGTGTTTACTACCCCCGCCTGTAAATCTGGAGAACCACCGCGTGTTTCAAAAAGTTGACGCCTACGCTGGCGACCCCATCCTGACGCTGATGGAGCGTTTCAAAGAGGATCCCCGTAGCGATAAAGTAAATCTCAGCATCGGCCTCTACTATAACGAAGATGGCCTGATCCCACAGCTTCAGGCCGTGGCCGAAGCGGAGGCACGCCTGAACGCCCAGCCGCACGGCGCATCGCTCTACCTGCCGATGGAGGGCCTGCCGGGCTACCGTCACACCATTGCGCCGCTGCTTTTTGGTGCTGAACATCCGGTGCTGAAGGCGAACCGCGTGGCGACTATCCAGACTCTCGGCGGCTCCGGTGCGTTAAAGGTAGGAGCCGACTTTCTGAAACGCTACTTCCCTGACTCTGGCGTCTGGGTCAGCGATCCGACCTGGGAAAACCACATTGCTATTTTTGAGGGTGCCGGGTTCGAAGTAAGTACTTACCCATGGTTTGATAGCGAAACCAACGGCGTGCGCGTCGAGGCTCTGCTGGCAACGCTGCAAAGCCTGCCTGCCCGCAGCATCGTTCTGCTGCATCCGTGCTGCCACAACCCCACCGGGGCTGACCTGACCAATCCGCAGTGGGATGCGGTGATTGAGGTGCTGAAATCGCGTGAGCTGATCCCGTTCCTCGATATCGCCTATCAGGGCTTTGGTGCCGGGATGGAAGAGGATGCCTACGCTATTCGCGCCATCGCTGATGCTGGCCTGCCCGCGCTGGTGAGCAACTCCTTCTCGAAGATCTTCTCTCTCTACGGCGAGCGCGTCGGTGGCCTGTCCATTGTCTGTGAAGATGAAGAAACCGCCGGGCGTGTGCTGGGACAGCTGAAAGCCACCGTACGCCGCAACTACTCCAGCCCGCCAAACTTCGGCGCGCAGGTCGTGGCGACCGTCCTGGGGGACGCGACCCTGAAAGCCCAGTGGCTGGCGGAAGTTGAAACGATGCGTCTGCGCATCTCTGCCATGCGTCAGGAGCTGGTTAAGGTTCTACGCGAGGCGGTGCCGGGGCATAACTTTGACTATCTGTTGCAGCAGCGCGGCATGTTCAGCTATACCGGCCTCAGTGCGGCACAGGTGACTCGACTGCGTGAAGAGTTTGGTGTCTATCTGATCGCCAGCGGACGTATGTGCCTTGCTGGTCTGAATAGCAGTAATGTGCACCGCGTCGCACAGGCCTTTGCCGCTGTGATGGCATAATACGCGCCTTCCCCGGCAAAAGGCCGGGGGAAATTCTACCTAATTATAATGTTTAAGGATGAATATGCGTAAAATGCCCCTCGCACTGAGTGCATTATGTCTGCTGTTTACCGTAGGTGCTGCCAGCGCGCACGCCTCCTCTCCTTCGCCGCTCTATCCGGGAACCAACGTCGCGAAACTGGCTGAGCAAGCGCCCATTCATTGGGTCTCGGTCGCCCAGATTGAAAACAGCCTCCAGGGCCGCCCGCCGATGGCCGTTGGGTTTGATATCGATGATACCGTGCTCTTCTCAAGCCCTGGCTTCTGGCGGGGCAAAGAGACCTTTTCACCGCAGAGTGAAGAGTACCTCCACAATCCCGCCTTCTGGGAGAAGATGAACAACGGCTGGGATGAGTACAGCATCCCCAAAGAGGTCGCACGGGCGCTGCTCGCAATGCACGTCAAACGCGGCGATGCGATCTACTTCGTTACCGGTCGCAGCCAGACTAAAACCGAGACCGTGTCAAAAACGCTGCAGGATGATTTTCAGATCCCCGCCGAGAATATGAATCCGGTGATTTTTGCCGGCGACCAGCCGGGCCAGAACACCAAGACCCAGTGGCTACAGGATAAGCAGATAAAGCTGTTCTACGGCGACTCGGATAACGACATCAGCGCCGCACGAGAAGTAGGCGCACGAGGCATTCGCGTGCTGCGCGCCTCTAACTCTACCTACCGCCCCATGCCGCAGGCGGGGATGTATGGCGAAGAGGTTATCGCTAACTCCGAGTATTGATTGTCAAAAGGCAATCGCCAGGTTGCCTTATTTTGTTCCTTTTCTGGCTGTTCTGCCCTGGGTGTTACACACTTAGCATCAGGTGAATTAACTCTGGAGCACGCTATGTGGTATCAACAAACTCTCAGGCTTGGCGCAAAGCCACGCGGTTTCCATCTGGTGACGGACGAGGTGCTGGAACAAATTCCTTCCCTTAGCCGCATCAAAACGGGTTTGTTGCACCTGCTGCTACAGCACACCTCCGCCTCTCTCACGCTGAATGAAAATTGCGATCCCACCGTGCGTTACGACATGGAGCAGCACTTTCTGCAGGCCGTGCCGGACAGCGCCCGCTACGAGCACGACGCTGAGGGGCCGGACGATATGCCTTCTCACATCAAATCTTCCACGCTTGGCGTATCGCTGCTGCTGCCGGTGCAGAACGGTCGTGTACAGCTGGGGACGTGGCAGGGCATCTGGCTGGGAGAGCACCGCATTCACGGCGGATCGCGCAAAATCATCGCAACACTACAAGGGGAAGAGAAATGATCAATTCGGAACTGCTGACCTACTGCATGGATAAACCAGGCGCGGAGCAGAGCGTACACAGCGACTGGAAGGCTACGCAGATCAAAGTGGCAGACGTGCTATTTGCGATGGTGCATGACGTTGATAACCGCCCGGCGGTATCGCTGAAAACCAGTCCGGAGCTGGCCGAGCTATTGCGGAGTGAAAATGCAGACGTGCGGCCGAGCGCGCGTTTGAATAAGGCGCACTGGAGTACGGTATTCCTCGATGGATCGCTGCCGAAGTCGCAGATTTACTATCTGGTGGATGCGTCCTATAAGCTGGCGGTGGAAGCGCTGCCTGACACCATCAGGCAGCAGCTTTCCGTCTAACTATTTCAGCATCGGTTTAAGGAAGCGGGCAGTGTGCGAGGCTTCGCACTCTGCGACCGTTTCCGGCGTGCCGGAGACGAGGATCTCGCCGCCGCCGCTGCCCCCTTCCGGGCCGAGATCGACAATCCAGTCCGCGGTCTTGATCACGTCAAGGTTGTGCTCAATCACTACGATGGTGTTGCCCTGATCGCGCAGCTGGTGCAGCACTTCCAGCAGCTGCTGGATGTCGGCAAAGTGCAGGCCGGTGGTCGGCTCATCCAGAATATAGAGCGTCTGACCGGTACCGCGTTTTGACAGCTCACGCGCCAGCTTCACGCGCTGGGCCTCACCGCCGGAGAGCGTGGTAGCAGACTGACCGAGACGGATGTAGGAGAGACCCACGTCCATCAGGGTTTGCAGCTTGCGCGCCAGCGCCGGAACGGCATCAAAGAACTCACGCGCCTCTTCGATGGTCATATCCAGCACTTCGTGAATGCTCTTGCCCTTGTATTTGATCTCCAGCGTTTCGCGGTTATAGCGTTTGCCTTTGCACTGGTCGCACGGCACGTAGATATCCGGCAGGAAGTGCATCTCGACCTTGATCACGCCATCGCCCTGGCAGGCTTCGCAGCGGCCGCCGCGCACGTTAAAGCTGAAACGCCCCGGCGTATAGCCACGCGAGCGCGATTCCGGCACGCCAGCAAACAGCTCACGCACCGGCGTAAAGACGCCGGTATAGGTCGCCGGGTTTGAGCGCGGAGTACGGCCAATCGGGCTCTGGTCGATATCGATTACCTTATCGAAGTGCTCCAGGCCCTGAACCTCACGGTAGGGTGCCGGCTCGGCGATAGTCGCACCGTTAAGCTGGCGCTGGGCAATCGGGAACAGGGTGTCGTTGATCAGGGTCGATTTACCCGAGCCGGAGACGCCAGTGATACAGGTAAACAGGCCTACCGGCAGGGTCAGCGTCACATCCTTCAGGTTGTTACCGCGTGCGCCAGAGAGTTTCAGCACCTTCGACGGATCGGCAGGCACGCGCTCTTTCGGCACGGCGATCTGCCGCTTGCCGCTCATAAACTGCCCGGTTAACGACTCCGGCACCGCCATGATGGCATCCAGCGGGCCTTCCGCCACCACCTGACCCCCGTGAACGCCTGCGCCTGGGCCGATATCAATCACGTGGTCGGCGGCGCGGATCGCGTCTTCATCATGCTCAACCACAATCACCGTGTTGCCAAGGTCACGCAGGTGGATCAGCGTGCCCAGCAGACGTTCGTTGTCGCGCTGGTGCAGGCCGATAGACGGCTCATCCAGCACGTACATTACCCCAACCAGACCGGCACCGATCTGGCTCGCCAGACGAATACGCTGCGCTTCACCGCCGGAGAGCGTCTCCGCCGAGCGGGAGAGAGTCAGGTAGTTAAGGCCGACGTTCACCAGGAACTTCAGGCGATCGCCAATCTCCTTCAGCACCTTCTCGGCGATCTTCGCCCGCTGGCCCGCCAGCTTAAGGTTGTTGAAGAAGTCCATCGCGTGGCCGATGCTCATGTCAGAGATAGCCGGTAGCGGCGTGTTCTCCACGAAGACGTGGCGTGCTTCACGACGCAGGCGTGTGCCGTCGCAGGAGGCGCACGGACGGTTGCTGATAAACTTCGCCAGCTCTTCGCGTACCGCGCTGGACTCGGTCTCTTTGTAACGGCGCTCCATATTGTGCAGGACGCCTTCAAACGGATGGCGGCGCACGGAGGTGTCACCGCGATCGTTCATGTATTTAAATTCGATGCTCTCTTTACCGGAGCCGAACAGCACCACTTTTTGCACCGACGCGCTCAGGCTCTCCCAGGCATCATCAACATCAAACTTGTAGTGATCCGCCAGCGAACGCAGCATCTGGAAATAATAAAAGTTACGGCGATCCCAGCCGCGAATTGCGCCGCCGGACAGCGACAGCTCCGGGTTCTGGATCACGCGATCCGGATCGAAATACTGCTGCACGCCCAACCCGTCACAGGTCGGACAGGCACCGGCCGGGTTGTTGAAGGAGAACATACGCGGTTCCAGCTCGTTCATGCTGTAGCCGCAGATCGGGCAGGCAAAGTTGGCCGAGAAGAGCAGCTCTTCGACCTTATCATCGTCCATATCGGCGACAATTGCCGTGCCACCGGAGAGATCCAGCGCAGTTTCAAAGGACTCTGCCAGGCGCTGGGTCAGATCGTCCCGCACCTTAAAGCGGTCGATGACCACTTCAATAGTATGTTTTTTATGCAGTTCAAGGCTCGGCGGATCCGAGAGGTCGCACACTTCACCATCGATACGCGCACGGATATAGCCCTGGCTTGCCAGGTTCTCCAGCGTCTTGGTGTGCTCGCCCTTACGCTCTTTGATAATCGGCGCAAGCAGCATCAGGCGCTTGCCCTCCGGCTGCGACAGCACGTTATCCACCATCTGGCTGACGGTCTGTGCATCCAGCGGCACATTGTGATCCGGGCAGCGCGGTTCGCCCACGCGGGCAAACAGCAGGCGCAGGTAGTCGTGGATCTCAGTAATGGTCCCGACCGTAGAGCGCGGGTTGTGCGAGGTCGACTTCTGCTCAATGGAGATCGCGGGCGACAGCCCTTCGATGTGATCGACATCCGGCTTTTCCATTAACGACAGGAACTGGCGCGCATAGGCGGAGAGCGATTCAACGTAGCGCCGCTGGCCTTCGGCGTAGAGAGTGTCGAAAGCCAGGGATGATTTACCTGAACCTGAAAGCCCGGTCACGACAATCAGCTTGTCGCGTGGGATAACGAGATTGATATTCTTGAGATTGTGGGTGCGCGCGCCCCGTACTTCTATCTTATCCATTCACCTTTCCCGGTAAGAGACTCGGCGCTCGGTATGTTTGAAGGACATCCGGCGAACTGAACTGAAACGGTTAATTATGACACAAAAAAACCTGAATGGATATACAGTATAAGAATGCATCCCGGGCGCATTTGTGCGAAAATAGCGCACGGCGGGAGGATTACTGGAATCCTTCTCGCAAGGTATCAAAGCGTCGCTTGGTAAGTTACAATCGCGCGCTTACACTATTGAGATTAAGAAACGTATTCAGGAGACACAACCATGGCCAGCAGAGGCGTAAACAAGGTGATTCTCGTCGGTAATCTGGGCCAGGACCCGGAAGTACGCTACATGCCGAATGGGGGCGCAGTAGCCAACATTACGCTGGCTACTTCCGAATCCTGGCGTGATAAAGCGACCGGTGAGATGAAAGAGCAGACCGAATGGCACCGGGTTGTGCTGTTTGGCAAACTGGCCGAGGTGGCCGGTGAGTATCTGCGTAAAGGTTCTCAGGTCTACATCGAAGGCGCCCTGCGCACCCGCAAATGGACCGATCAGTCCGGCGCGGAAAAATACACCACGGAAGTGGTGGTGAACGTGGGCGGCACCATGCAGATGCTCGGCGGCCGTCAGGGCGGCGGTGCACCGGCAGGCGGTCAGCAGGGCGGCGGCCAGCAGGGCGGTTGGGGTCAGCCTCAGCAGCCGCAGGGCGGTAACCAGAACCAGTTCAGCGGCGGCGCACAGCAGCGTCCGCAGCAGTCCGCTCCGGCGCCGTCTAACGAGCCGCCGATGGACTTCGACGACGACATCCCGTTCTGATCCTGCGCTGATTCAGCGTGAGTCATAAAAAAACCCCGACGCGTCGGGGTTTTTTGTTTTCTAACTCAGGTCATTACCACCGGCCACTCTGGCGGTGCATGGCTGGCGACCTCAATCATCACGCTTTTGATGTTGTGCCAGATAGTGGCCACGTCGACCAAAGTGATGCCCAACAGTCCGGTGGCAAACCAGCAGGCAGCTACCACGCCAAGGCCGCTGCTGACGATTGCCAGACCAATATAGTCGGATTTACGGAACCTGATGTTCAGCGAGCTGGCTAAAAACATCAGGATTGCGCTCATGAGCTGCCAGCGCAGCAGAACAACGCTAGTCGTAAAGGTGGCCATAGTTTGTAACCTCACACGTTTGCGGGCCGCTTACGTGGTGGTGAGGCTCGCAGGAACAGACAGGATAAAATGAAACGCTCTTTTGGTTTCATAAGATATGTGAACTATATCACATTTGCTTTTTTATTAGCCAGTCATGTAACCGCTTTTTTGGCCACTTTTTAACCATGCCAATAGTGTGGAGATCGGGTGCGAACATTATTCGCTCAATGCGGATTTCCACAGACGAAAAAATAAACGCAGGGAGGATTCTTTTTTTACCGCACTGGCAGTTTGGCTTAATCAGCGATCCCCTGTTGCGTTAACGGAAAACCCCCAACGGTAGCTGGATAATTATTTCCTTTAATATAAACAGGGCGAACACTTTTAGTTTGGCTTACGGACAAATATTATCGTCATAACCAAATATTAGGTTTTTAATGATAAAAGTCGGTTGCTAATGTCTGATGATTCATGCAACGTAATCACCTGTTTATCAAAGCTTCCTGCCGACAATGCAGGCACACATAAAGCAGGGATATAGGGCAGAAATGAATCATAGCGCACGCCGCAAGGCGCTAAGGATTGTCGGGATCATCATGGTAGTTTTGCTGCCTGTGATGCTGGCGCTATGGTTTGCCCACATCCGCGCCGTTAAAGAGACCGGCATACAGCTGCGTTCATTTGCTCAGCTGGCGCTCGATAAGACCGAAATGGTTATCCAGCAGGTTGATATTGCTCGCAGTGAAGCAGAGAAGTTTAATGGCAGGATCTGTTCGCCGGCGCATCGCTATAATATGCTCAATATTATACGCGGGCAGCTCTACGTTGCTGATATAATATACGCCAACGGCAATCGCTTTTTATGCTCTACCTCAATGGCACCTGCTGAACCCTATATTATTCACGCAGCGGAATATACCCGCTCTCCGGATATCTCCAACTACTATTATCGTGATACCCCGTTTTATGCTGGCTATAAGATGGTCTATATGCAGCGCGGCCATTATGCCATGGTGGTTAATCCGCTGGCCTATAGCGAGGTAATGTCGGACGATCCCTCGCTGGCCTACGGCGTATATGACACAATAACCAAGGCGTTCTTCTCGGTTAGCCCGACGGCGGATGCCCGGGTACTGGCGGGTCTGATACAGAACAACGATTTTACCTTCCAGCAGGGCGGACGCTTCTATACCATCGCTAACTCAGAAAAGCGCCCCATTGCGATTATTGTCTCGACCTCCAGCGATCGCTATTTCCAGTTTCTTTATCACCAGGCAACGCTCACTCTGCCGCTGGGGATGATTTGCAGCATTATTATTTTGCTGATGTGGTCCCGAACCCAGCAGGAATTTAATTCCCCGCGCCGCTTGTTGCATCGCGCCTTGTTAAAACGCCAGCTGCGGCTCAATTATCAACCGATTATTGATATTAAAACCGGACAGTGTGTGGGGGCGGAAGCCCTGTTACGCTGGCCGGGTTTTGAAGGGCCGGTGATGAGCCCGGCGGAATTTATTCCGCTAGCGGAAAAAGAGGGGCTAATTGAGCGGGTAACTGATTATGCTGTCGAAGAAGTGTTTGCTGATTTAGGCCGCTTTTTGTCAGAAAATCCGCAGCTCTATATCTCAATCAACCTGTCTGCATCAGACTTTCACTCCTCACGCCTGATTGCCTTAATTTCTGATAAAGCCCAGCAGCATGACGTGCGGGCGCAGCAAATTAAGATTGAGGTCACCGAGCGTGGATTTATTGATGTACCGAAAACAACGCCGGTGATCCAGGCATTCCGCCAGGCCGGATATGAAGTCGCGATTGATGATTTTGGTACCGGCTACTCGAACCTGCACAACCTCTATTCGCTGAACGTTGATATTCTGAAAATCGATAAATCCTTTATCGATACGCTTACCACCAACAGCACCAGCCACCTGATTGCGGAGCACATCATTGAGATGGCGCAAAGCTTGCGCCTCAAGATTATCGCTGAAGGCGTTGAAACCTCGGAGCAGGTAACCTGGCTGTTAAAACGTGGCGTACAGTATTGCCAGGGCTGGTACTTCGCGAAGGCGCTGTCGCCGCAGGAATTTATGGAGTGGCTGCGACAGCCGCTGCGCTGAACCACCCTCGCTACATCTGATGGCGATAGTCGCTTGGCGTCCGATCAAACTCCCGACGAAACACGCGGGAAAAGGTCTGCTGCGACACATATCCCAGCTCCATCGCAATATCAAAAATAGGGCGCTGCGTGGTGCGTAGCGCTTCCGCCGCCATCAGCAGACGCCGCTGACGAATATAATCTCCGAGCGTCTGGTGAGTCACCGCACGAAACATCCGCTGCAAATACCACTTAGAGTATCCAGATTTCTGTGCCACTACATCAATGTTCAGGGGTTGGTCGATATGTTCATCAATCCATTCGGTAAGCGTATGAATAATTTGCTGATGGGACATATTGCTGCCTCTTTTTCAGTGCTGAAGTCGTCGTTTGGTCTGAAGCGGAGTATAATTCCTCAAGTTAACTTGAGGTAAAGCGCTTTATGGAAAAGAAATTGCCGCGTATTAAAGCCATGCTGACCCCTGGCGAGGTCGCGAAGCGTAGTGGGGTTGCGGTCTCGGCCCTGCACTTTTATGAGAGTAAAGGCTTGATTAAGAGCGTGCGTAACGAGGGTAATCAGCGGCGTTACGCCCGTGACGTGCTGCGCTACGTTGCTATTATAAAAATTGCTCAGCGCATCGGCATCCCGCTGGCCACCATCGGCGAAGCCCTGAGCGTGCTGCCTGCGGGCCACACGCTAAGTGCGAAAACATGGGAGCAGCTCTCTTTCCAGTGGCGTGAGGAGCTGGACAGACGTATCCACACCCTTGAGGCACTGCGCGACGATCTTAACGGCTGCATCGGCTGTGGCTGCCTGTCACGCAGAGACTGCCCGCTACGTAACCCAGGCGACAGGTTAGGGGAGCAGGGAACGGGCGCCCGGCTGTTAGAAGATGACGTAAACGATAGATAAAACTAAAGCGCCACAAGGGCGCTTTAGTTATTTCCGGTCTTTGTCTTTCACTCTATCCCGCTCATTTTACAGGAGGGTTTCCCCCGACATCGACACCCCTCGCTCGAACGCGTTGTTGAGGTTCCGGTTTGTGTTGACACTTTTAGTCTATGCCACCCGGCCTGAATTGCCAGCGGGATCGCCGCCCGTTTTGCCGAAATTTTTCGCGCATCATGTGCAGTTTTCTATAGTTAGTAGACATGACCGCTGGCCAGACAGTGCGTTGCTGGCATAAAACCGGGAGACAACCGTGATCACCGTACATCATCTTAACCAGTCGCGTTCGCAGCGCATCCTCTGGGCCCTGGAAGAGCTGGGTCTGCCCTACCAAATTGTTCGCTACCAGCGGGAAAAAACCATGATGGCGCCGGACGCGCTGAAAAAAGTGCATCCGCTGGGGAAATCGCCGGTGCTGGATGATAACGGTACGATAATCGCTGAATCCGGTGCGATTCTGGAACATTTACAGGAGACCTATGACACCCGCGGCCAGCTTAAGCCGACGGATATCCAGCAAAAGCTCCAGTACCGTTTCTGGTTGCACTATGCCGAAGGATCGTTGATGCCGCTCCTGCTGATGAAGCTGGTCTTTGGCAGCCTGGGTAAACCGCCGGTGCCTTTTGGCCTGCGCACCCTTGGCAAGGCGCTGGGGGAAGGGGTACAGAAGGCGTATCTTAATAAGCAGATTGAAACTCATGCCCGCTACATCGAGTCGCAGCTTGGCAGCCAGCCGTGGTTCACCGGCGAGCAGCCCAGCATGGCAGATATCCAGATGAGCTTCCCGGTGTTCGCCCTGCTGGCGCGTGGCGGCGTCGACCATCTGCCAAATCTGCAGGCGTGGAAAACGCGCGTCGAAAATCGTCCGGCCTGGCAGCGCGCTATTGCCCAGGGCGGCCCCTTTGAACTCCCCGGCGCGTAACCATTCTAAAAAATGATGGATGCCGATGACCAGGTGAGGGCCTGGCTAAAAATGTTGCAAGGTTGCGCATAGACGATAACGTTTGCGCATCCTCTGCCTGGTTTTTCGCCGTCATAAGGGGAATTTAGTAAAAACCGGCAAAGTTAAGTTGAAATACCCCCTGTGAAGGCTAGATAATCGTTTGCCTTTTTTACAGCCGTTTTGTTTGCGCGGAGTTAAACGTTTGCTTTTTGTGGCTCTGCTTAGCCACAACCTGTTTCGGAATGATGACGTTTAACGGGCAGTGGATTGTCCACCACGCTAAACAACGAAAAATAAAACTCTTCAGGGGATGTTTTCTATGTCTACGCCTTCAGCGCGTACCGGCGGTTCGCTTGACGCCTGGTTTAAAATTTCTGCTCGTGGCAGCACGCTCCGTCAGGAAGTGGTCGCCGGGTTAACCACCTTCCTCGCGATGGTCTACTCAGTGATCGTTGTTCCGGGCATGCTAGGAAAAGCGGGTTTTCCACCCGCCGCGGTGTTTGTTGCTACCTGTCTGGTAGCCGGTGTGGGCTCTATCGTCATGGGGCTATGGGCAAACCTGCCGCTGGCAATTGGCTGTGCCATCTCACTGACCGCCTTTACCGCCTTCAGCCTGGTGCTGGGCCAGCAGATCAGCGTTCCGGTCGCCCTTGGCGCGGTGTTCCTGATGGGGGTGCTGTTTACCGTGATCTCTGCCACCGGCATTCGTAGCTGGATCCTGCGCAACCTGCCGCAGGGCGTGGCGCACGGCACTGGGATCGGTATCGGTCTGTTCCTGCTGCTGATCGCTGCCAACGGCGTCGGTCTGGTGGTGAAAAACCCAATCGAAGGGCTGCCGGTAGCGCTGGGCAACTTCGACAGCTTCCCGGTGATCATGTCCCTGATTGGCCTGGCCGTGATTATCGGCCTGGAGAAATTGAAGGTGCCGGGCGGCATTCTGCTAACCATCATCGGCGTGTCGATTGTGGGTCTGATTTTCGATCCGAGCGTGCACTTCTCCGGTATTTTCGCTATGCCGTCGCTGAGCGACGATAAAGGTAACTCGCTGATTGGCAGCCTCGATATCGTTGGCGCGCTGAACCCGCTGGTGCTGCCGAGCGTGCTGGCGCTGGTGATGACGGCGGTATTCGATGCCACGGGTACCATCCGCGCGGTAGCCGGGCAGGCTAACCTGCTGGATAAAGATGGCCAGATTATCGACGGCGGTAAAGCGCTGACCACCGACTCCCTGAGCAGCGTCTTCTCCGGTCTGGTGGGTGCGGCCCCGGCAGCAGTCTATATCGAATCAGCGGCCGGTACGGCTGCGGGCGGTAAGACCGGCCTGACGGCGATTACCGTCGGCGTGCTGTTCCTGCTGATCCTGTTCCTCTCCCCGCTCTCCTACCTGGTCCCGGCCTACGCGACTGCACCGGCGCTGATGTACGTTGGCCTGCTGATGCTTAGCAACGTGGCAAAAATCGACTTTGCCGATTTCGTTGATGCGATGGCCGGTCTGATCACCGCCGTCTTTATCGTGCTGACCTGTAACATCGTTACCGGCATCATGATTGGCTTTGCCTCGCTGGTGATTGGCCGCATTGTTTCCGGCGAATGGCGTCGTCTGAATATGGGTACGGTGGTGATCGCCATCGCGCTGGTTGCTTTCTACGCGGGTGGCTGGGCAATCTAAGCCTCTCCGCTGCTAAAAATGGGTGGCTCTGGCCGCCCATTTTTATTTTTTAAGGCACATCTTGTTTCCTTTGCGTTAACCTGCATGTTCTATTATGAGAGGCATGATGCCTCGTCATCGCTCGTCACATCTCGATTATAAAAAACATCGCAAACAGGGAACGCATGGAAATATTCTTTACCATTCTCATCATGACCCTTGTGGTCTCTCTCTCCGGCGTCATCACGCGAGTTCTACCGTTCCAGATCCCGCTACCGCTGATGCAGATTGCCATCGGCGCGATGCTGGCGCTGCCAACTTTTGGCCTGCACGTTGAGTTCGATCCAGAGCTGTTTCTGGTGCTGTTTATCCCGCCGCTGCTGTTCGCCGACGGCTGGAAAACACCGACGCGGGAGTTCCTTGAACACGGACGGGAGATCCTCGGTCTCGCGCTGGCGCTGGTGCTGGTTACCGTCGTCGGCATCGGCTTTCTCATCTACTGGATCGTGCCGGGCATTCCGCTGGTGCCGGCGTTAGCGCTGGCGGCCGTGCTGTCACCTACCGACGCCGTGGCGCTCTCCGGCATCGTTGGGGAAGGGCGCATCCCGAAAAAAATCATGGGCATTCTGCAGGGCGAGGCGTTGATGAACGACGCCTCCGGCCTGGTATCGCTGAAGTTTGCCGTCGCGGTGGCGATGGGCACGATGGTGTTTACCGTCGGCGGCGCCTCGGTAGAATTCCTCAAGGTAGCCGTGGGCGGCATCCTGGCTGGCTTTATTGTTAGCTGGCTGTACGGGCGCTCGCTGCGCTTCCTCAGCCGCTGGGGCGGCGATGAGCCAGCGACGCAGATTGTACTGCTGTTCCTGCTGCCGTTTGCCTCTTATCTGATTGCAGAACACATTGGCTTCTCGGGCATTCTGGCCGCCGTGGCTGCCGGGATGACCATCACCCGCTCCGGGGTAATGCGCCGCGCGCCGCTGGCGATGCGTTTGCGGGCCAACAGCACCTGGTCGATGCTGGAGTTTGTCTTTAACGGTATGGTGTTCCTGCTGCTGGGCCTGCAGCTGCCAGGGATCCTTGAGTCCTCGCTGGTGGCCGCCGAGGCCGACCCGAACGTCGAAACCTGGATGCTGTTTACCGACATCGTGCTGATCTATGCCGCGCTGATGCTGGTGCGTTTCGGCTGGCTGTGGACAATGAAAAAGTTCAGCCAGCGCTTCTTAACCAAGAAGCCGATGGAGTTTGGCTCCTGGAGCACCCGCGAGCTGCTGATCGCCTCTTTCGCCGGGGTGCGCGGAGCGATTACCCTGGCGGGCGTGCTCTCTATCCCGCTGCTGCTGCCGGACGGTAACGTCTTCCCGGCCCGCTACGAGCTGGTATTCCTCGCTGCCGGTGTGATCCTCTTCTCGCTGTTTGTCGGCGTGGTAATGCTGCCGATCCTGCTTCAGCACATGGAGGTCGGGGACCATATTCAGCAGGCGAAGGAGGAGCGGCTGGCGCGTTCTGTAACCGCCGACGTGGCGATTGTGGCGATCCAGAAGATGCAGGAGCGACTGGCGGCCAACAGCGAAGAGAATATCGATAACCAGCTGCTGACCGAGGTGAGCTCGCGGGTGATCGGTAACCTGCGCCGCCGGGCCGATGGGCGTAACAACGCCGAAGGGTCGATGCAGGAAGAGAACCTCGAACGCCGCTTCCGTCTGGCGGCGCTGCGCTCCGAGCGTGCCGAGTTGTATCACCTGCGCGCCACGCGGCAGATCAGCAATGAGACGATGCAGAAGATGCTGCACGACCTCGACCTGCTGGAAGCGCTGCTGATAGAAAATAAGTGATTGTATTGCCCGGTAGCGCTGCGCTTACCGGGCCTACAGGTCCATAATCCGTAGGCCGGGTCAGGCGAAGCCGCCACCCGGCATTTTTTATGGCTGCGGTAACCAGAACCCCTCACAGCACGTCAGCCATGCCTGGGCGCTGTGCGACAGATAGACCCCCTCCCGCCAGATCATCCCCAGTTGCCACTGCAAATCACTTTGCAAGGGGATCCAGCGCAGCGTCTGCTTGTCCAGCCGCTGGCAGATTGGCTCCGGTAAAATCGCAATCCCGACCCCGGCCTGCACCATCGCGGCAAGAAAATCCCACTGGCCGCTGCGCACGGCGATGCGCGGCTTCACATCGTGCTGATTGAAAAGCCGCATCAGCTGCTGGCTGAGGGCAAAATCCTCGTTGTAGATCAGCAGCGGATGCTCGGCCAGCATCTCGGGCGATACCGCCTCGCACTTCAGCCAGTCGCCGGTGCGGGGGACCAGCACGCACAACGGGTGGCTAAACAGCGGCAGGGTGGTCAGGCCGCTCTCCTCCTCTACCGGCAGCGCCGTCAATGCCAGATCCAGCTCGCCGTTCATTACCGCCTGCTGGACGGTCAGGCCGCCAAATTCGGCAATTTTCAGCTCTACGCCGGGATAGCGCTGGCGAAACAGGCTGATGGGCCCGGCCATTAGCATGCCAACCATCGGCGGTATGCCCAGCCGCAGCACCCCTTTGTTGAGGTGGTGAATATCATCCAGCTCGGCCTCCAACTGCCGGAACTCGGCAAGGATCGCCTGGCCGCGTTCAAATACGACCCGGCCAGTATCGGTGAGCAGCAGCCTACGCCCGTCGCGGATCAGCAGGGTGCTGTTCAGCTCATCCTCCAGGTTTTTCAGCATCTTGCTAATGGTGGGCTGGGTGACGAACAACCGCTCCGCTGCGCGGGTGAAACTCTGCTGGCGCACGACCTCCACAAAATAGCGCAGCGTTCTGATGTCCATGACTATTCCTTTTAACTATGTCTGCGATGAGTTTAATTCATTTCAACCCGCTGTAGTGGCTCTCTATACTGTGTCTCCGATCACATTTCATGGACATACCCTGATGGACGTGGCGTTACGCCGTGTTACGCCTGCGCTAATGCGTCGGCTCCAGATCCCGCTGCAGGTGCTGCTCTATGCCGGACTCTTTGTCATGGCCCAGCATCTTGTACAGTGGCTCAGCCTGCCGCTGCCTGCAAACCTGGTGGGAATGATTATTCTGCTGACGCTGGTTATCTGCCGGATCGTTCCCCTGAAATGGGTGCGGGCCGGAGCAAGCTGGCTGCTGGCCGAGATGCTGCTCTTTTTTGTGCCTGCGGTGGTGGCGGTGGTGAACTACGCCCAGCTGCTGCTGATCGACGGCTGGCGCATTTTCGCCGTCATCGCCCTCAGCACCTTGCTGGTTTTAGGCGCAACGGCCTGGGTGGTGGATAGGGTCTATCGCTACGAACTCCGTAGGCAGCAGCATGACTGATTTTCAACTGGGGCTGCTCTGCCTGGCCGTCACGCTACTCATCTACTTCGCCAATAAAAAACTCTATCGCCGCTTTCGCACTCTGCCTCTGATGCCGCTGGTCTGCACGCCGATTGTGCTGGTGCTGATGCTGGTATTTGGCCATATCTCCTACCAGAACTACATGGGCGAGACGCACTGGCTGCTGTGGCTGCTCGGTCCGGCAACCATCGCCTTTGCCGTGCCGGTCTATGACAACCTGGCAATGATCAAGCGTCACTGGATGTCGCTCACCGCCGGGACCTTCACTGCGACGGTGGTGGCAGTGACCAGCTCGGTGTGGCTGGCGCGTCTTTTTACCCTACCCGATGAGATCCAGCGCAGCCTGGCGGTGCGCTCGGTCACGACGCCGTTTGCGCTGGCGGCGGCCGGGCCGCTGGGAGGCCAGCCGGATCTGGTGGCGCTGTTTGTAGTAGTAACGGGCGTCTTCGGTATGGCGGTGGGGGATATGCTGTTTTTGCGCCTTGCCATCCGGGAAGGCATGGCGAAAGGGGCTGGCTTTGGCGCAGCCTCGCACGGGGCAGGGACGGCGCGATCCTACGAGCTGGGCCAGCAGGAGGGCGTCGTTGCCAGCCTGGTGATGATGCTCTCCGGGGTGGTGATGGTGCTGATTGCGCCGCTGGTCGCCAGAGTCATGTTCTGACCAGCGGCGTAGGGTCTACTTCAGCCGGGCAACCAGCTCAAACTCGCGGAAGTTAACCGGGCGCTGCTGCTGCATGGAGATATTCCCGGCGATGCCGGTGAGGATCGACATCGCTCCCGCCCGGTGGTCGGCGGCGCGCTTGAGCGGATCGTCTCCCGGCTCGCCGAACAGATCCGCCAGCATGGCGTTATCCCCGCCGCCGTGGCCACCTTCGCCAACGGTGAACTCCGCCTTCCACGGCGCGGCAAACATCGGGAAGACGGTAATATCGCATCCCTCCAGGCTCCCTTCGTTCTCGCGTGCGCCGCCAGCGTTAACGTAGGATTTCTCCACCAGCTTCATCTCCAGCCGTCCCGCGCTGCCGTTAAACACCACGTTCAACCCCTCCCAGGGCAGATAGGCATTCAGGGAGTAGGTCAGCTGCACCCGGTTTTGGTACTTCACCAACACCGACATGGTGTCTTCGATGGTAATGCCGTCGCTAAACACGCTCTGGTCGCGGAAGTAGTTATCCTCATGCTCGGCATCAAGATAGAGCGCTTTCAGCTGGGCGTTATCGGCCATCTGCAGTGCAAAGGGATCCGCTTTCGCCTGCTCATAGCCGTGAGCACGGGGATAGAACTGCGTGACGCCCCGCCGCTCGGCATTCTCTTTACCGTAGAAGCGCAGCCCGCCCTCGGCATAGACGCGCTCGGGATAGCTCCCCAGCCAGAAGTTCATCAGGTCAAAGTGGTGAGTCGATTTATGCACCAGCAGGCCGCCGCTGTTGCGCTTCTCCCGGTGCCAGCGGCGGAAGTAGTCCGCGCCGTGCTCGGTGTTGAGCAGCCACTCAAAATGGACGGAGTAGACCTCGCCAATCGTACCGTTCATCAGCAGCTCGCGTACCTTGCTGTGGTGCGGGGCATAGCGGTAGTTAAAGGCCACGCGCACGCTGCGGCCCGTCTCTTCAATAGCGTCGAGGATACGCAGAGCACGTTGCTCATCAATGGTCATTGGCTTTTCGGTGATGACGTCACACCCAGCCCGCAGCGCCCGCACGATATAGTCGTCGTGGGTACGGTCTATGGTGGTGACGATAATCGTGTCCGGGCGCGTTTCGCGGATCATCGCCTCAAACTGCTCAGCTTTCCACGTTGATACCGGCTCGCTGTCGCTGCTTTGCAGCAGCTGGTTGGCGTAATCCATGCGCGTCTGGTTGGTATCGCAGAAGGCAACCAGCTGCGCCGTTTCGCGCCACTGTCCGCCAATAGCAGAGATGTACAGTCCGGCCCGACCACCGGTTCCGACAAGGGCATATCGCTTCATCGTATCCTCTCGTATTAAAACAACGTTTCAAATAGATTGAGATACTGTATCGCGATTGTGAGAAGAGAACTGTGATCCCCGGCCAGAATGACCGGGGATAAAGGGATTAATGCGCGCGGCCCTGCTCAATACCCAGCCCGGTTTGCGAGCGGATAAACTGGGCGCGGAATTTCTCACGCTCCAGCTTGCCTTCCGCCGTGTTGTCGGTCAGGGAGAAGACCCAGATGCCGATAAACGCCACGGCGATGGAGAAGAGCGCCGGGTATTCATACGGGAAGAGGGCTTTCTCATGGCCAAGGATCTGCACCCAAATCGTCGGGCCGAGAACCATCAGCACCACGGCGGTCAGCAGCCCCAGCCAGCCGCCGATCATTGCGCCACGGGTAGTGAGCTTCGACCAGTACATGGAGAGCAGGATGATAGGGAAGTTGCAGCTGGCGGCAATAGAGAAGGCCAGCCCCACCATAAAGGCGATGTTCTGGTTCTCAAACAGAATGCCGAGCAGGATCGCGACTACGCCAAGTACCAGCACGGTAATTTTTGACACTCTCAGCTCGTCGCGTTCGGAGGCACCTTTGCGGAAGACGTTGGCATAGAGATCGTGCGATACCGCCGAAGCGCCCGCCAGCGTCAGGCCAGCCACAACGGCCAGAATGGTGGCAAAGGCCACGGCAGAGATAAAGCCAAGGAAGAGGCTACCGCCCACCGCGTTAGCCAGATGCACCGCCGCCATGTTGTTACCGCCGATCAGCGCGCCCGCAGCGTCTTTAAATACCGGGTTGGCACCGACCAGCATGATGGCCCCGAAGCCGATGATAAAGGTTAGGATGTAGAAGTAACCCATAAAACCGGTGGCGTAGAAGACGCTCTTACGCGCCTCGCGGGCGTCGCTAACGGTAAAGAAGCGCATCAGGATGTGCGGCAGCCCGGCAGTACCAAACATCAAACCAAGGCCGAGAGAGAGGGCCGAGATAGGATCCTTCACTAGCCCGCCGGGGCTCATGATGGCTTCCCCTTTCGGATGCACCGCCATCGCCTCGCTGAACAGGTTATTGAAGCTGAAGCCGACGTGTTTCATCACCATAAAGGCCATAAAGCTCGCGCCAAACAGCAACAGCACCGCCTTGATAATCTGTACCCAGGTGGTGGCCAGCATGCCGCCAAACAGGACGTACATCACCATCAACACGCCCACCAGCACCACCGCAATGTGGTAGTTGAGGCCGAACAGCAGCTGGATCAGCTTGCCCGCGCCGACCATCTGGGCGATGAGGTAGAGGGCGACCACTACCAGCGAGCCGCAGGCAGAGAGGATGCGGATCGGCCCCTGCTTCAGCCGGTAAGAGGCAACGTCGGCGAAGGTGTAACGCCCAAGGTTACGCAGGCGTTCGGCGATTAAGAACAGAATAATCGGCCAGCCGACGAGGAAGCCGAGGGAGTAGATCAGGCCATCGTAGCCGGAGGTAAACACCAGCGCGGAGATACCTAAAAACGATGCCGCTGACATATAGTCCCCGGCGATTGCCAGGCCGTTTTGCAGGCCGGTGATGTTACCGCCTGCGGTGTAGTAGTCGCTTCGCGTCCGGGTGCGCTTTGAGGCCCAGTAAGTGATACCGAGCGTCATCGCCACGAAGATGACAAACATGATAATCGCCTGCCAGTTGGTCGGCTGGCGCTGTACCGCACCGGTAAGCGCATCCGCTGCACCGGCGGTAAAAGGGAGCGCGGCGGGCAGCGCTATCAGGATCCTTTTCATAATGCTTTTACCTCGCGGACAACGTCACTGTTGAGGCGATCGAACTCGCCATTTGCGCGCCAGACGTAGACGCCGGTCAGAATAAACGAGATCAGGATAACGCCGATGCCAATAGGGATGCCGCGCGTCACGCTGGTTCCCGGATGCAGCGGGGTGCCCAGCCAGCCTGGCGCAAAGGCGATCAGCATGATAAAGCTGATGTACATGACCAGGACGATAAGTGAGAGGATAAAGGCAAACCGTTGCCGCTTGTCGACGAGCTCCCTGTAGTGCGCACTATTCTCAATCTGCTGACAAATATCGTTATTCATCACAGAGTCTCCAGACGTATTTTGTAGGGGAGGGGTTTTATTATTCCCTCTCCCTTATGGGAGAGGGTGGGGATGACACCGTTACGATGGCATGGTGATACCCTGCTTCTCTTCGAGCAGTTTTTCCACCACGCCCGGATCGGCCAGCGTCGACGTATCACCGAGGTTGCTGGTATCGCCCGCGGCAATCTTACGCAGAATACGGCGCATGATTTTGCCGGAGCGCGTTTTCGGCAGCGAGTCGGTCCAGTGCAGCACGTCCGGCGTGGCCAGCGGACCAATCTCTTTGCGTACCCAGTTGCGCACTTCGGTATAGAGCGCCGGCGACGGCTCTTCGCCGTGGTTCAACGTGACGTAGGCGTAGATCGCCTGGCCTTTGATGTTGTGAGGGATGCCCACTACCGCTGCCTCGGCGATTTTCGGGTGCGAGACCAGCGCGGATTCGATCTCCGCCGTGCCAAGGCGATGGCCGGAGACGTTGAGCACGTCATCGACGCGGCCGGTGATCCAGTAGTAGCCATCCTCGTCGCGTCGTGCGCCGTCACCGCTGAAGTACATGTTTTTAAAGGTGGAGAAGTAGGTCTGCTCAAAGCGCTCGTGATCGCCAAACAGCGTGCGCGCCTGTCCAGGCCAGGAGTCAACTATCGCCAGGTTGCCTTCGGTGGCCCCCTCCAGCGGCGTACCTTCGTTATCCACCAGCGCAGGCTGGACGCCAAAGAAGGGGCGCGTCGCAGAGCCCGCTTTCAGCTCGGTGGCACCCGGCAGCGGAGCGATCATGAAGCCTCCGGTTTCGGTCTGCCACCAGGTGTCGATCACCGGACACTTCTCGCTACCAATCTTCTTCCAGTACCACTCCCAGGCTTCCGGGTTGATCGGTTCACCTACCGAGCCGAGAATACGCAGCGACGAGCGGTCGGTCCCGACAATCGCCTTGTCGCCCTCCGCCATCAGGGCACGGATCGCCGTCGGCGCGGTATAGAGAATATTAACCTGATGCTTATCAACCACCTGAGCCATGCGCGCCGGGGTAGGCCAGTTCGGCACGCCCTCAAACATCAGGGTAGTTGCCCCGCAGGCCAGCGGGCCGTAGAGCAGATAGCTGTGGCCGGTGACCCAGCCCACGTCGGCGGTGCACCAGTAGATCTCGCCCGGATGGTAGTCAAAGACATACTTAAAGGTGGTGGCCGCGTAGACCAGATAGCCGCCGGTGGTATGCAGCACCCCTTTTGGCTTGCCGGTTGAGCCGGAGGTATAGAGGATGAAAAGCGGATCTTCCGCGTTCATCTCCACCGGCTGGTGCTCGCTGCTGGCCTGCGCCATTACGTCGCTCCACCAGAGATCGCGTCCCTCCTGCCACTCAATATTGCCCCCGGTACGCTTCAGCACCACCACGTGTTCGATAGTGGTAACGTTAGGGTTTTTCAGCGCGTCGTCGACGTTCTTTTTCAGCGGGATACTGCGCCCGGCGCGAACGCCCTCGTCGGCGGTGATCACCAGCCGCGAGCTGGAGTCGATAATACGTCCGGCCACCGCTTCCGGTGAGAAGCCGCCGAAGATGACAGAGTGAATAGCGCCAACGCGCGCGCAGGCAAGCATCGCCACCGCCGCCTCTGGCACCATCGGCATATAGATTGCTACCACGTCGCCTTTTTTGATGCCGAGCGCCAGCAGGGCGTTGGCGAAGCGGCAGACGTCGGCATGCAGTTCACGATACGAGATATGTTTGCTCTGCTGGGCGTCGTCGCCCTCCCAGATAATCGCCGTCTGGTCGCCGCGCTCGGCCAGGTGCCTGTCGAGGCAGTTGGCGGCCAGGTTGAGCGTGCCATCCTCATACCACTTAATGGAGACGTTGCCCGGCGCGAAGGAGGTGTTTTTCACCTTCTCATAGGGCCGGATCCAATCAAGAATTTTGCCCTCTTCACCCCAAAAGGTGTCGGGATCGCTTACGGATTGCTGATATTTCGCCTCATACTGCTCCGGGTTAATCAGGCAATTTTCCGCGATATTGGCGGGAACAGAGTGTTTATGTATTTGGCTCATGGCTGTTGTTCTCCTTGTAAGATGTTAAGGATATGTCACGGAAACGTTAAGGGAAGAGCGGGAGCTGGCTTTGTTTACTTTTTGGGCGGAAGATCACGCATTGTTTGAATGGTTGAAAATTCAGCAAATGAATCTTTGAAGGTAAATAATCACTATTTATGATGAATGCAGGAAAGGTGATGAAAATCTCATCCATAACATATAGTTATGCATTAATAATGTAATAAAAAGCGCTTCTTATGCACTTTAGCTGTCAAAGACCCTCATCTTAAAGGGTTGCACTTGATACCATGCAAATGGTACTGATAATGCGCGTTATAAAACCCCGCTTGACTAAGCAACGCTAATCACACCCCTTTCAGTATGTATCGCTCCGGTACACGGAATGGTGCTTCATTGAGGACGTCTGTAGTTATGAAAAATTTGAAAGTCAGCCTGGCCTGGCAAATTTTGCTGGCCCTTGTGCTGGGTATTCTGCTGGGTAGTTACCTGCATTACCAAAGCGATAGCCGTGAGTGGCTGATTGCAAACCTGCTCTCACCGGCGGGCGATATCTTTATCCATCTGATCAAAATGATTGTGGTTCCGATTGTCATCTCCACCCTGGTGGTGGGTATTGCAGGCGTGGGCGACGCGAAGCAGCTTGGCCGTATCGGTGTCAAAACCATTCTCTATTTTGAAATCATCACTACCGTTGCCATCGTGCTGGGTATCACGCTGGCTAACGTGTTCCAGCCGGGGGCGGGCATCGATATGACGCAGCTGGCGACGGTGGATATTTCAAAATATCAGAGCACCACGGCGGAAGTGCAGAGTCATGCCCACGGGCTGATGGGCACTATCCTCTCGCTGGTTCCGACCAATATCATCTCTTCGATGGCGAAGGGCGATATGCTGCCAATCATCTTCTTCTCGGTGCTGTTTGGCCTCGGGCTGTCGTCCCTGCCTGCCGCACACCGCGATCCACTGGTGACCGTCTTCCGCTCTATTTCAGAGACCATGTTTAAAGTGACCCACATGGTGATGCGCTACGCGCCGGTGGGTGTGTTTGCCCTGATCTCGGTGACGGTAGCCAACTTCGGCTTCGCCTCCCTGTGGCCGCTCGCCAAGCTGGTTATCCTGGTCTACGTGGCGATCCTGTTCTTTGCGCTGGTGGTGCTGGGTGCGGTGGCGCGGATGTGCAAACTGAGCATCTGGACGCTGATCCGTATTCTCAAGGACGAGCTGATTCTGGCCTACTCAACCGCCAGCTCGGAGAGCGTACTGCCGCGTATTATTGAGAAGATGGAGGCCTACGGTGCACCGGCGTCCATCACCAGCTTCGTGGTGCCAACCGGCTACTCCTTTAACCTCGATGGCTCCACGCTCTACCAGAGCATCGCCGCTATCTTTATCGCCCAGCTCTACGGCATTGACCTCTCTCTGGGCCAGGAGATCATCCTGGTGCTGACGCTGATGGTGACTTCGAAAGGCATCGCTGGCGTACCGGGCGTGTCGTTTGTGGTGCTGCTGGCGACGCTGGGCAGCGTGGGCATTCCGCTGGAAGGGCTGGCGTTTATCGCTGGCGTTGACCGTATCCTCGATATGGCGCGTACCGCGCTGAACGTGGTGGGTAACGCGCTGGCGGTGCTGGTGATTGCCAAGTGGGAACGCAAGTTCGACAGCCAAAAAGCGCTGGCCTACGAGCGTGAGACGCTGGGCAAATTTAAAACCACCGCCAATCAGTAATTATTTATAAGTAATAAAAAACCCGCTTCGGCGGGTTTTTTATTATCCATATGGTGTGAATGTATTTATAAGAATTATAAAAGGGTGCATTAAGGACACAACTCTGGCAATTCGGGCGGGTGACCCCGCCCGTTGAGTTAGCCTGCTGTACAGGCTAATTTAGCCGCCACCTCCTGACGATCGTTTTTAATATTAAGCTCGCATAGCTTTCCGCGATTAATTAAAGCAAAGGTCAGGATTGTTAGACAAACCACTAACAGAATGGCTAACAGGTATTTCAATGGCGTCATGCCTTTTACTCCTTGCAAAAAAAAGGGTAAGAGGCTACTCTCAACCTGCTAGGGTTTTGTTTGAGATTAGCCCCGAGTTAATGGAAACATTGCCCGGGGCCTTCAACTCTCTGTCCGCCACACTCTCAAGGTTGTTCGGAATAACACTGAGCGTGCTTAAGACAGAAAGCCTTAAGCACCCGTCGATAATGATATCGCTCCCGCATTAAAAGGGAAGGGAAATAGCAATGTAATTTCAGTGAGATAATTACATTGGTTTGGGATCGTGCTCTCAGTGTTATGTTATTAATTAGGTATGTAAATACATTTATAAAAATTATAAAAGGGTGCATTAAGGACACAACTCTGGCAATTCGGGCGGGTGACCCCGCCCGTTGAGTTAACCTGATGTACAGGCTAATTTAGCCGCCACCTCCTGACGATCGTTTTTGATATTAAGCTCGCATAGCCTTCCGCGATTAATAAAAGTAAAGGTCAGGATTGTTAGACAAACCACTAATAGAATAGCTAACAGATATTTCAACGGCGTCATGCCTTTTACTCCTTGCAAAAAAAAGGGTAAGAGGCTACTCTCAACTTGTCATGGTTGTGTAGAGTAGCCTCGGGTTAATGGAAACATTGCCCGGGGCTTTCAACTCTCTGCCACAACACTCTCATTATTATTTAGAATAACGCTGAGCGTGCTTAAGACAGAAAGCCTTAAGCACCCGCAGATAATGATATCGCTCCCGCATTAAAAGGGAAGAGAAATAGCAATGTAATTTCAGTGAGATAATTGCATTTTTCTTCGAGTACACTCACAGAACGTTACTATTAATAATGCGTATAAATATATAATAGCGGCATCTTATTTGAGGCCGCTATTAATTAATACGCCTTTTTTATCCTAATGCACTCTCCCGCAGTCGGGATTTAAGCTTATTATACTCGTCAATGACGTATCGCTCGGCGGCCTGCTGATCGTCAATCGCCTCGACGCGCACGGCGCAGTACTTATACTCCGGCGTTTTAGTTATTGGACTCAGGTTCTCCGTCACCAGCTCGTTGCAGGCCCCAATCCACCACTGGTAGGTCATATAAACCGCCCCTTTATTGGGACGATCGCTGACCTGCGCCCGGGTGATGATCCGCCCTTTGCGCGAGTTAACCCACACCAGCGCTTCATCCTCAATGCCCAACCGGGCAGCGTCGGCGGTGTTGATCTGCGCATAGCCCGGTTCATCGGCCAGCGCGGCCAGCGCCGCACAGTTGCCAGTCATTGAGCGGCAGGAGTAGTGCCCCACCTCGCGCACCGTAGAGAGCACCATCGGGTAGTCGTCGGTGAGCTTATCAATGGGGGCCACCCAGTCGCAGGTAAAGAACTTCGCCAGCCCGGTGTCGGTATCAAACTTCTCTTTAAAGAGGTATGACGTCCCCTGGTCGGCCTCGGAAGCGTCACGGCAGGGCCACTGAATATAGCCCAGCTCGCCCATCTTCTCGTAGGTCGCCCCGTAGAAGTCTGGACAGAGATGGCGCAGCTCATCCCAAATCTCCTGGGTACTGTTGTAGTGCATCGGGTAACCCATTCGCGTGGCGATCTCGCTGATAATCTGCCAGTCGGTTTTCAGATCCCACTGTGGCTCTACCGCCTTAAAGAAGCGCTGGAAGCCGCGATCCGCCGCCGTATAGACGCCCTCATGCTCGCCCCACGACGTTGAGGGTAAAATCACATCCGCCGCCGCCGCGGTTTTAGTCATAAAGATATCCTGCACGATGACCAGCTCAAGATCCTCAAACCCCTTGCGCACCGCTGAAAGCTCGGCATCGGTCTGGAGTGGATCCTCGCCCATGATATAGGCAGCGCGCACTTCGCCATGCGCCGCCCGGTGCGGCAGCTCGCTGATGCGGTAGCCAGTATGGGCTGGCAGGCTCTCCACGCCCCAGGCGCGGGCAAATTTTTCCCGGTTCGCCGGATCGCTCACGTACTGGTAGCCAGGATAGGTGTCCGGCAGCGCCCCCATATCACACGCGCCCTGCACGTTGTTCTGCCCGCGTACCGGGTTGACGCCGACGTGCGCCTTGCCCAGGTTGCCGGTGAGCATCGCCAGGCTGGTAAGGGAACGCACCGTCTCTACCCCCTGATAGAACTGGGTCACGCCCATGCCCCACAGAATGGTAGCCGTTTTTGCCCCGGCATAGAGCCGCGCCGCCTGGCGGATCGCCTGGGCGCTAACGCCAGTAATATCCTCAACGGACTCCGGCGTGTAACCTTCAACAATTTTGCAGTACTCGTCAAAGCCCTGAGTGCGGTTCGCCACAAACGCCGCGTCGTAGAGTTTTTCTTCAACGATGACATGCCCAAGCGCGTTGAGCAGGGCAATGTTCGAGCCGTTCCTCAACGCAAGATGCATATCGGCAATGCGCGCGGTCTCGATTTTGCGCGGATCGCAGACAATAATTTTCGCCCCGTTACGCTTCGCGCGGATCACATGATTGGCGACGATAGGGTGGGAATCTGCCGGGTTATAGCCAAAGACAAAGACTAAATCCGTGTTATCAATTTCCGTGATGGCATTGCTCATTGCGCCATTGCCGACCGACTGGTGCAGACCTGCAACCGAGGGGCCGTGTCAGACGCGTGCGCAGCAGTCGACGTTATTGGTGCCAATAACGGCGCGTGCAAATTTCTGCATCACATAGTTGGTTTCATTGCCGGTGCCGCGTGACGAGCCGGTGGTCTGGATCGCGTCCGGACCATACTTCTCTTTGATCGCGCTCAGGCGGTCGGCGACGTAGATCAGCGCTTCGTCCCAGGAGACCGCCTCCAGCTTGCCGCCGCGCTGGCGACGGATCATCGGGGTTTTTAAACGCGGGGTGAGGATCTGGGTATCGTTGATAAAATCCCAGCCGTAGTAGCCTTTCAGGCACAGGGTTCCCTGATTGGTTTTCCCCTGCGCCGCCTCCGCGCGAACGATTTTTCCGTTATCCACCACAAGGTTGATCTTGCAACCTGAGGCGCAGTACGGGCAAACCGTGACGACTTTTTTCATCGCTTCTGCTCCAGTTAAACACAGCGCGCATTTGCGCTCCTGGCCCCACTATGCATCTTGCATGCCACATTGTTACCAGGGATATTGGCAGGTGTGACGGGCAGAGATAGGGCAAAACCCTGACGAAAAACTGGGCATCGACACATTTGACGTGTCGAAAAGCGAAGGGGTGTGACAGCGGTTAAAGATCCAGCACGTCGCGGTGTGATTTGCTGCCGATTCTTACCAGAATGGCTAACACTTAGGGCATGTCTCTCGGGCGGGCGTAGATGATGAAACCGGCAATTCTGGTAGTGGATGATGATGCGGCAGTCTGCGAACTCTTGCGGGACGTGCTTAACGAGCATGTCTTTGCCGTGCACGTCTGCCATAGCGGCCGGGAGGCGCTGACGCTTGCCGCTGAACAATCCGAAATAGCGCTGGTGCTGCTGGATATGGTGCTACCGGATACCAACGGGCTGATGGTGCTGCAGCAGCTGCAAAAGCTACGTCCGGCGCTGCCGGTAGTGATGCTCACCGGGCTGGGCAGCGAGTCGGACGTGGTGGTCGGCCTTGAGATGGGGGCTGACGACTACATCGCTAAACCCTTTAACCCACGGGTGGTGGTGGCCCGCCTGAAGGCGGTGCTGCGGCGCACCGGCGCGCTGGCGGCGGACGTCCCGGTGCCGAAAGGGGCAGATATGGCGTTTAACGGCTGGAGTCTGAACACCACCCGCTGTGAGCTGCACGATCCACACGGCCAGCTGACGCCGCTCACCCAGGGTGAGTATGGCCTGCTGCTGGCGCTGGTGCAGAATGCGCGACGGGTGCTGAACCGCGAGCAGCTGCTGGCGCTCACCCACAGTGAGAGCATGGATGTGTTTGACCGCACTATCGACGTGTTGATTATGCGGCTGCGGCGTAAAATCGAGTTGAACCCGCACCAGCCCGTACTGATTAAAACCATCCGTGGCCTGGGCTACGTTTTCGCCGCCGACGTGGTTCATAACGAGATCGCGGCCTGAGCGTTATCGCGGATAAACGCCCGGTGCTCGTCCAGGCTTTTCGCGCCGTCGATGGCGTTGGCGGCAAGCAGGCTGGCCCGGGCGCAGACGTGGGCGAGCTGAATACTCTCTATTAACGACCAGGCTTCATGGCAGCCGTAGAGGAACCCGGCGCAGAACGCATCGCCCGCACCCACGCTGCCAACAATCTCCTCCTGCGCCAGATGCCAGGAGGGGAGCCAGAACCCCGGCTCCTGCGGCGTTTGCCCCCATGCGCCTTCAGGGCAGTGGATCACCACCCGCTGCTTCACGCCCGCGGCCAACAGCTGCGCCGCCGCCTCGGCGATATGCTCGATATGCGGCTCGCCGTTTTCGTGGCGGATCGCCAGCTCGCTGAATTCACCTGCCTCCAGCTCGTTGATCACCAGATAGTCCAGATGCTTCAGAGCCGGGTTAACCAGTGGACGATAACGAGGATCGCCTTTGCGCGACACCAGATCCAGCGAGGTTTCAAAGCCGAGGTTATGCATCTGGGCCAGCAGCCGGGCGCTGCGCGTGCCAAACTCGTCGTCCGGCATATCCAGGCTATCCAGCAGCAGCAGATAGCCAAGATGGAAAATCTTCATGGTGGTATCAAGGCGATCGAAGGCGGGCAGATCCAGCAGGCGGTTCGCGCCGGGAGAGTGGAAAAAGGTGCGCTGGCCGCTGGGGTCGGTCATTACCTGCGACATGGAGGTGGGGGCGAAGGTGGTGCGCTGCACATGCTGGCGGTTGACGTGATACTGCTCCAGCATCGCCATGATGTAGTCGCCGTCGTTGTCTTCGCCTACCAGCCCGACCGCCTGCAGCGGCAGGCCGGTGCGCATCTTCGCCAGCGTCAGCAGAACGTTCAGCGGCGCGCCGCCGGTGGAGCGCTCGCTGTGGACAATCTCGGCCAGCCAGCCGCGCTCTGGCCACTGCACGATCTGGTGGACGTGATCCACCAGCATATTACCCGCCGCGATGATGCCTTTGCGTGCCATCAGATCTTCCCCTCGCTGCCGAAGACGCGCATCTGCTCGGCAACAATATCGGTGATCGCCTGCTCGATGCTGAGCATCAGCTCGGCGAACTCGTCGTAGATCTGATCCCGCGCGGTCATGCTTTTGTCCACTGCCGCCAGCGCGGCCTGGGACATACCGGTGTAGAAGTTGATTTTATGGATGCCAAGGCTAATGGCGCGGCGGAAGTCCGCGTCGCTGATGCCGGAGCCGCCGTGCAGCACCAGCGGCAGGCCGGTCTGCTGGCGAATCGCCTCCAGGCGCGCAAAGTCGAGCTTCGGCTCACCTTTGTATTTGCCGTGAGCGTTGCCGATCGCCACGGCCAGCGCATCGATGCCGGTTCGGTCGACAAAGTCCCGCGCCTTGGCCGGATCGGTAAAGAACGCCTCGTCGGCATGGCCATACAGCGCGCCGCCTTCGTCGCCGCCTACCGCGCCCAGCTCACCCTCGACCGAGACGCCTACCGCGTGGCACATCTTCACCACCTCCCGCGTCTGATGCACGTTCTCTTCATAGTCCAGCGTCGAGCCGTCAAACATTACGGAGGTAAAACCGAGGCGCAGCGCCTGAACCACTGCCTCAAAGTGCAGGCCGTGATCGAGATTAAGCACCACCGGAATAGCGTGCCGGGCGGCTTCATACTTTACCGCCTCTACCAGCGTATCCAGTGAGAGATACTTAAAGTGCACCTCGGCAATGTTGATGATAAACGGCGAGCGCTGCTGCTTTGCGGCGGCAAACAGCGCCCGCAGGAAGTGGGTATCCAGCACGTTAAAGGCACCCAGCGCATACTGGTGCACGCGGGCATGTTTCAAACCATCGGCGAGAGAGATCAGCGGCATTGCAGCCTCCTTGGTTAGGGAACCGGGTGAAGAAACAGGGAGTATTCGTTACAGAGTACCAGCTGAGCTGGCTCATCTTCTTCAATGCTGTTATAGCGATCGCGCGGCTGCAGGAAGTGGTTGTCATGATCGTCATCGTTGACGGAGGAGACTTCGCCCACCAGCACGTCACCAAAGCCGTGCTCCCCCCAGAAGCTGTGATACAGCCCCGGCGGCAGACAGATGCTCTCTCCGGGCGACAGGCGCAGCTGGCTGCCGGCCATGTGGGTTTGTAGACAGCCATCGATAGCGACCGTCACGTCGCTATGCTCGGTTTGCTCGTCGGCCCCTGAGTTCCACAGCTCGATAATCAAATTACCGCCGCCGCGATTAATAATGTCTTCGCGCTTGATCCAGTGAAAATGCATCGGCGTCAGCTGGCCGTCGCGGACGTGCATGATCTTCTCCGCATAGCATTTGGGCCACGGCGATCCGCCAGGAGAGCCGTTGCGCAGGGTAAAGAGCGTTAGCCCCTGCGCTGCAAAGTTCGTCCCGCCAAAAGCCGTAACGTCCCAGCCCAGCCGGAGATCGAACACCTCCTGCCAGGCATCAACGGGCAGCTGTCGCCATCTGGACGGGGCAAAGCTGGCAAACGCCGGCAGGTGGACGTCGTGCATGGAGAAAAATTGCCGCGTGTGGCCAAGAATTTCGTTAATTGCGGAGCGTTTCATATTACAGGCCTCCAAAACCGTAGGCCGGGTAAGCGGTGTGCTACCCGGCGTTTACGTTATTTAACTGTCCAGCCCTTGTAGTTTGCCACGCTCTGCTTATCGATCATTGTGACCGGGATCAGCACCGGCTCTTTCGGGGCGGGCTTGCCCTGCAGGATGTCATAGCCAATCTCCACCGCCTTCGCCGCCATAACCTGCGGATCCTGCGCCGGGGTCGCCACAAACAGCGAGTTCTCACGCTTCAGCGCCTCTTCCCCGTCAGGCGAGCCATCCACGCCAACGATAAAGAACTCGCTGCGCTGGGCCTGCTTCGCTGCCAGATCGGCCCCGATCGCGGTAGGATCGTTAATGGCGAATACGCCGTCGATCTTCGGATTCGCCGCCAGCAGGGAGGTCATGACCTCCAGGCCACCTTCGCGGCTGCCTTTGGCGTTCTGGTTCCAGGAGAGCACCTTAATGCCGGGGTGGCGCTTGAATTCGGTCTGGCAGCCCTCTACGCGGTTCTGTACCGCAGAAACCGGCGGCCCGTTGATGATCACCACGTCACCTTTGCCTTTCAGGCGATCGGTGATGTACTTACAGGCAATCTCGCCCGCCTGGGTGTTATCGGAGGTGATGGTCGCATCGGCCCCCTCGGCTGCCACGTCGACCGCCACCACCACAATCCCGGCATCTTTGGCGCGCTTCACCGCCGGGCCGATGCCTTTGGAGTCTGCGGCGTTGAGAATAATCATATCCACTTTCGCGGCAATAAAGTTGTCGATCTGCGACACCTGCTGGCCGAGATCGTAGCCGCTGGAGACCAGGGTAACCTTCACGTTATCTCCGGCCAGCTTGCGTGCCTCCAGCTCTGCGCCCTTGGTGATCTGGACAAAGAACGGGTTCGCCAGGTCGCCCACCGTCACGCCGATGGACTTCAGGTCTTTGGCCTGCGCAAACGGCGTTGCGGCAAGCAGGGCGCCAGCACAGAGCGCGGTGACTAAGGGTTTCAAACGCATATTCTGTTCCTTATGTGTAGGGTATTGTTGTTATGCACTTTGATGGTGACGGGTACGGTATTTATCGATTAGCACCGCAATGATGATCACCGCCCCTTTGATCACCAGCTGCCAGAAGTAAGAGACCCCCATCAGCGTCATGCCGTTGTTGAGGGTGGCGATAATCAGCGCCCCCACCAGCGTACCGGTGATGGTGCCGATGCCGCCGACAAAGCTGGTGCCGCCGAGGATCACCGCCGCGATGGCGTCCAGCTCGTAGCCTGTGCCGAGGTTGCCGTTGGCGCTGTAGAGGCGCGAGGCGCTCATGACCCCGCCGAGGCCAGAGAGCAGGCCGCTCATGCCGTAGACGAAGAGCAACACCAGCCACACTTTGATCCCGGTCAGGCGTGCCGCCTGCATGTTGCCACCGACGGCGTAGATATGAACCCCGAGGGTGGTGCGGCGCAGGATAAACCAGCAGATAGCGATGACCGCCAGGGCGATCACCACCAGCCACGGGATCGGCCCGAGGTAGTTATTACCGATCCACTCGAAGCTGATACTGGAGTTAATTACCGTGGTGCCGTCCGCCAGCAGATAGGCGGCACCGCGCAGGGCGGTATAGGTCCCGAGGGTGACAATAAACGGCGGCAGCCCGGCAAAGGCTACCAGCGCACCGTTAAACAGCCCCAGCACCAGGCCGAGCATCAGCGCCGCCGGGATCGACAGCATCGACAGCTCCGGGATGAGTGAGACCACCATTGCTGCCACGGCGGTAGTGCCCAGAATCGAGCCAACTGACAGATCAATACCGCCGGTTAAGATAATGAAGGTCATGCCCGCCGCCAGCACGATATTAATCGACGCCTGACGGGTGATGTTGAGCAGGTTACTCTCGGTAAAGAAGTTAGGCGCGATAAAGCCAAAGACGGCGACGATAAGGATCAGGATCGGCAGGATCCCAACCGTTTGCATCAGATCGCCCATCAGCATTTTTTTCGCCGACGCAGATTTTGCCACCTGCTGCGGGGTAGGTGCTAAGGTCTCTTTTTTAGCCATGGTGTACCGCCTCATCAACGCCGGTTGCCAGCGTCATTATGTTTTCCTGGGTAATGTCGTCGCCCTGTAATTCGCCCTCGATCGATCCCTCATGCATCACGTACACCCGGTCGCTCATGCCAACCACCTCCGGCAGCTCGCTGGAGATCATCAGGATCGCCACGCCCTTGTGTGCCATCTGGTTCATGATGCGGTAGATCTCGCTTTTCGCGCCGACGTCTACACCACGGGTCGGCTCGTCGAGGATCAAAATGCGCGGGTTGATAGCAACCCAGCGGGAGATCAGCAGCTTCTGCTGGTTGCCGCCGGAGAGGCCTCCCGCCCGCACCTGGGCGTGGGGAACACGGATCTGCAAGAGCTGAATAGCGTCGTCGGAGATGGCCTGGGCCTTTTTGCGATCCAGCATGCCGTAGTTCGCATCGCGCTCCAGCGTCGCCATGGTGATATTTTCGGCGGCGGCCAGTTCGAGAAACAGGCCCTGCTCCTTACGGTTCTCGGTGAGAAAACCAATGCCCAAATCGATGGCGGTACGCGGGGAGTGGATCACCACCGGCTCGCCGTCAATCTCAATGACCCCGCCGGTGGCGCGGCGCACCCCAAAATCAGCTGCCCCAGCTCTGAGCGACCCGCGCCCACCAGTCCCGCAAGGCCGACGATCTCCCCGGCGCGGACGTGGAGGCTGATAGGGTGAATTTTGCCGCCGTCAGTGAGGTTGTGCACGTTGAGACGGGTTTCGCCAGGGGTAATGTCGCGCTCTTTGTTAAACAGGTCGCTAAGCGGGCGGCCCACCATCATGCGCACCAGCTCGGCAGCGTTCAGCTTGTCGCGCATCAGGCTACCGACGTACTGTCCGTCACGCAGAACGCTGACGCGGTCGGATAGCTCATACACCTCGGCCATGCGGTGGCTGATATAGATAATTGCCATGCCCTCGTCGCGCAGGCGCAGGATCAGCTCAAACAGGCGGTGGGTCTCGCGGGAGGAGAGGGCGGCAGTGGGTTCATCCATCACCAGCACGCGGCTTTTGCGGTGCAGCGCCCGGGCGATCTCCACCTGCTGCTGCTCGGCAATGGTCAGCCTCATCACCAGATCGCTGGCCTTAAACTGTGCCCCGAGGCGGTTAATAACGCTTTGCGCCTGGGTAACCATCTCCTTGCGTTTCACCAGCCCGCCACTGGATAGCTCGCTGCCAAGGAAAATGTTCTCGGCAACGGTGAGGTTCGGGGCGAGCTGCATCTCCTGGTAGATGAGGGTAATACCGGCAGAGAGGGCATCTTTCGGGCCTTTGATACTGTAGGGCTGGCCGTCGATCAGGATCTCCCCGCTGGTGGCGGTGTAGGCCCCGGCGAGGATTTTCATCAGCGTACTTTTACCCGCGCCGTTCTCTCCCATCAAGGCATGGATCTCACCGGGCCAGACCGTGAGATCCACACCCTTAAGCGCATAGAATTTGCCAAAGGCTTTGGCAATGTTGCGCATTTCCAGTACCGGTGTCCTGCTCATGGCGGATCTCCTGCGGGGTGGGCGATATCAGCACTCCATCACAGGAACGTAAACGCAAAATGTCAGAAGCCGTTCATATTTGTCATATTGTGATTTTTCTTCCCGGAGCGTGATATGCCGCAGCAAGGACGTCACTTTTTCGCCAGCGCGCGCGGGCGACTGCTCATCTTTAACCTGCTGGTGATGGTGGTGACGCTAATGGTCAGCGGCGCGGCGGTGCTGGGATTTCGCCATGCCAGCCAGATCCAGGAGCAGGTGCAGCAGCAGACGCTGGACGATATGACCGGCAGCATGAACCTGGCGCGGGATACGGCGAACGTTGCCACGGCGGCGGTCCGGCTGTCGCAGGTGGTGGGCGCGCTGGAGTACCAGGGCGAGGCCGAGCGGCTGAAGGCGACCCAGGCGGCGCTGCAACATTCGCTGGAACAGTTGGCCCACGCGCCGCTGGCGTACAGCGAGCAGCAGCTGGTGGCGCGCATTATTCAGCGTAGCAATGAGTTACAGCACAGCGCAACGCAGATGCTGGAGCGGGGCCACCGCCGCCATCTGCAACGTAACTCGCTGCTTAGCTCGCTCTACCAAAACCAGAGTTATCTGCGCCAGATCCAGCGTATCAATCTGCGCGACGGCGGCAGCGTGCCGGATCCCCGACTGCTTGATGAGATGGACCGCCTGATTAGCGCCGCGATCCAGACCCCCTCGCCGCGTCCGACGGTGGCGGCGCTGGAGACGATTGTGGTGCAGCTGCCAGGAGGCGCGAGCCAGCCCGTCATCAACACCATACTGGGCGACTTCACCGTTGAGCTGCGCAAGCTGGGGCCACTCTCTTTACAGCTCGAGGAGAGCGATCTGGCGATCAGCTGGTACATGTACCACATCAAGGCGCTGGTGGCCTTTTTGAATACCGATATCAACCAGTACGTTGAGCGCGTCGTGGATGTGTCGCAGCAGCGTACCGATCAGAGCCACCGCGAGCTGAAATCCATTATCCTGTTTATTATTGCCTTCGCGCTGCTGGCCCTGGTGATCACCGGTTTTGCAGGCTGGTATATCTACCGTAACCTGGGGTCGAATCTGACTGCCATCTCCCGAGCGATGGCCCGGCTGGCGCGGGGAGAGCAGGATGTCTCCGTTCCCGCATTACAGCGGCGGGACGAGCTGGGGGAGCTGGCGCGGGCATTTAACGTCTTTGCCCGCAATACCGCCTCGCTGGAGCACACCTCCCGGCTACTGCGGGAGAAGACGACCCAAATGGAGATTGACCGTACCGAACGGCAGGGGCTGGAGGTGGCGCTGCTGCACAGCCAGAAGATGAAAGCGGTGGGGCAACTGACGGGCGGGCTGGCGCACGACTTTAATAACCTGTTAGCGGTAATTATCGGTAGCCTGGAGCTGGTCAGCCCCGGCTCGCCGGATGCAGCTCGTATCAACCGGGCGTTGCAGGCTGCCGAGCGCGGTGCGTTGCTTACCCAGCGCCTGCTGGCGTTTTCGCGCAAACAGTCCCTGCACCCGCAGGCGGTGGCGATGCAACCCCTGCTGGAGAACCTGAGCGAGCTGCTGCATCACTCCCTGCCTGCCACCCTGACGCTGGAGATAGAGGCGCAAAGCCCGGCGTGGGCGGCGTGGATCGACGTCGGGCAGCTGGAAAACGCCCTGATCAACCTGGTGATGAACGCCCGCGACGCGATGGAGGGCCGGAGCGGCGTTATCCGTATCCGCACCTGGAACCAGCGGGTAACGCGCAGCGATGGACGCCGCCAGGACATGGTCGCCCTGGAGGTGGCCGATCGCGGCTGCGGCATGGCGCAGGAGGTCAAAGCCCGGGTCTTTGAGCCGTTCTTTACCACCAAGCAGACCGGCAGCGGCAGCGGCCTGGGCCTGTCGATGGTCTACGGGTTTATCCGCCAGTCGGGCGGGCGGGTAGAGATTGAGAGCGTGCCAGGGCAGGGGACGACGGTGCGGCTGCATCTGCCGCGCGCCTCAGGGCTGGCTGCTGACCTGAGCCAGCCCGAGGCGATGCCCGACGGCGATAGCACCGACCGGCTTATTCTGGTACTGGAGGACGAGGCCGACGTGCGGCAGACGCTGTGCGAACAGCTGCATCAACTGGGCTACCTGACGCTAGAGGCGGAAAATAGCGAGCAGGCGCTGGCGCTGCTGGCCGCCGCGCCGGATATCGATTTTCTGCTGAGCGATTTGATGCTGCCTGGCAGGCTAAGCGGCGCAGAGGTGGTGCAGTTTGCCCGCCAGCACTATCCTGGACTGGCGCTGCTGCTGATCAGCGGCCAGGATCTGCGCCCGGCGGACAACCCGGCCCTGCCGGACGTCGAGCTGCTGCGTAAACCGTTCACCCGCGCCCAGCTGGTCCAGGCGCTGCGCAAGGCCCAGACGCGCTAATCAGCGCACTTCGATATGGGTCGAGCGGGGAATAGCCATCAGACGTTCGCCGCAGGTCAGGAATAGATCCACATCCGGCGAGAAGGGGGGCAGACGTTCGCTAAGCTCGCGTACGATACTTTCCGGCAGCTGGGGCGCAACCATGCGCTCATCGGCAATGCCGTTGCCGGTCAGGCGCAGCATGCGCCCGCCGCTCAGGCTGGCAACCTGTAAAATCAGCGGGGCGCGACTGCTCTCGGTTAACGTTAGCAGGACGCTGGCGAGATCGAGCGGCTGGCACTCATCGTTAAGCGGGCTGAAGGTGACAATCACCCCCGGCTCGCTCATGGCTTTAGATAGACGGCGAAAATGGTGTTGAGCACCCTGCATGGACGACCTCCGGTTAGAATCGTCCTATCCTGGCCGCCGAGTGTGACATTTAGGTTAAGTTACCGTGACCGGATAATGAAGATAGCGCCAGCGGTGTCTGAAAAGGGGTCGCCCAGGGTTAATTCTTTTTAACGAATTCTGATTTAAGCTTCATCTGACCAAAGCCGTCGATTTTGCAATCGATATTATGATCGCCTTCAACGAGGCGAATATTTTTAACCTTTGTGCCGATCTTCAGCATTGAGGAGCTGCCCTTGACCTTGAGATCCTTAATTACCGTGACGCTATCGCCATCCGTCAGTAGATTGCCGTTAGCATCTTTGACGATTAATTGATCGGTCTCGGCCGTGGACTCGCTTTCATTCCATTCATACGCGCACTCGGGGCAGATAAGCAGGCCGTTATCTTCATAGGTATACTCAGAGTGGCATTTTGGGCAGTGGGGAAGTGACATGGTACGATCCTCGTAGGGGCTGGCAACGCGGACGCACGGTCCGCAAAAAGCTCGGCAGCAGGCCGAGAAAGGGGGCGATTATACACTAATACCTTACAGTTGTCGGTGCTATTATTTTTATGCAAAATCAGAGAAAAATGCGTGGCCTTGACACAACCTGTCACAGCGGTAAGCGAAGCTAGCTGTGTGACGCAGAAGGTATAGGTTTATGTATGATATTTAGAATATTTTTCGGGGGAAATTGCCACTTTTCATCAATTCCTATATGGTGAGATGAAGCATCGAGCGTTATTCGCGACGGCATCTGGCACCCGCTAACTCTTCTGGCCGAAGGTGGTTTATTACCCTCAAATTAGGTGGGTAAATATACGAAGATATATCCTGTTTGCACATAAAAATGCGCTACGCTCTCTAATCGCTCTGGTTTCTTGGTCCGGAACGAAAGATCTGTCGATGAGTTGAGACAAAAAATATTTATTTTCCTGAGCGTCATCAGGCGATTATCTTTTTTAGATATTTTCCACACGTAATTATAAAAGCCGAAACTTTACTAAATAAATAGCACGGCTAAATAAAAGTAAGAAAAATTTGCGTTAAGGAAAGACTTTCATCATGCACACACAGACAATATTCGAATTAAGCCAGGAAGCCGAGAGGCTGTTACAGCTTTCACTGCACAACCTCCAGTCGTTGCAGGCCATGCCGATGGCAGCGCTGGATGAAGCATTGTCTGCCGGGGATAGCGATACCGCCAACGTCCTGCCGTTGCATTTTAGCGCCCGGGGGGTAGAGGCCCAGTACGCCACCCTGGATAACGAGCTACGGAAAATTACCCGCCTTGAGATGGTGCTGGCCATTGTCGGCACGATGAAAGCGGGAAAATCGACGACGATTAACGCCATTGTTGGCACCGAGGTGCTGCCTAACCGTAACCGGCCGATGACGGCCCTGCCGACCCTTATTCGCCATACGCCGGGACAGAAAGAGCCAGTGCTCCACTTCTCCCACGTCGGGCCGATAGACGCCCTGACGCAGCAGCTCCAGACGCGGCTGTTTAACGTTGACCGCGAGCGGCTGGCGCAGAAGCTGGAGATCGATAAGGATATGACGACCCTACTGGAGCGTATCCAGCAGGGCGATGCCTTCGATAAACACTACCTCGGCGCACAGCCCATTTTTCACTGCCTGAAGAGCCTGAACGATCTGGTGCGCCTGTCAAAAGCGCTGGAGGTCGATTTTCCCTTCTCCGCCTATACCGCCATTGAGCATATTCCGGTGATTGAGGTTGAGTTTGTGCACCTCGCCGGGCTGGAGAACAACATGGGCCAGCTGACCCTGCTGGATACCCCTGGGCCAAACGAAGCCGGGCAGCCGCACCTGCAGCAGATGCTGAACGAGCAGCTGGCGCGTGCCTCGGCGGTGCTGGCGGTGCTCGACTATACCCAGCTCAAATCTATTTCAGATGAAGAGGTACGCCAGGCGATCGCAGCGGTCGGCAAGTCGGTGCCGCTCTATGCGCTGGTGAACAAGTTCGATCAAAAGGATCGTAACAGCGACGATGAGGATCAGGTTCGGGCATTGATTGCCGGGACGCTGATGAAGGGCAACATCAATCCGGGGCAGATCTTTCCGGTCTCCTCGATGTGGGGCTACCTGGCGAACCGCGCTCGTCACGAGCTGAACCTGCGCGGCAAGCTGCCCGATCCCAATGAGCAGCCATGGGTACAGGATTTTGCCGAAGAGGCGCTGGGCCGTCGCTGGCGGCTGGCAGATCTCGATGACATCGCCCACATTCATCACGCGGCGGAGCTGCTGTGGGAGGATTCACTCTTTGAGCAACCAATCCGTAAGCTGCTTCACGCTGCGCATGCTAACGCCTCGCTTTATGCCCTGCGTTCGGCATCGCACAAGCTTTTAAACTACTCCCACAGCGCCAGTGAATATCTGGAGTTCCGCTATCAGAGCCTGACCGTGGCATTTGAGAAGCTTGAACACAACATTGCTCGTCTCGAAGAGGATATGACCCTGCTGAAAAGCTGCCAGGAGCGGGTCAGCGATGAGGTCAATCATGAGGTTGACGAGGCGCTGGCGGCGGCAGACATCTTCATCAACGGCCAGCAGGCAGATATCGTCAATGCTATCGACAGCTATTTTAAGGATGGCTCGCTGGCGGAGATGGCCAACCTGAGCTTTGCCAGCCTGCAGCAGAATGAGGAGTTTGGTCCAGGCAAGCTGGTGCTGGAGGATGAGGGCCAGGCGCAGATTGTGCTGAGCAAGATCCGCTCCGCCTGTGAAGTGATCCTGCTGGCGGCGCAGGAGAAGATCGGCCGCGAGCTGGCGCTGCGCTTCGATCAGCTGGAAAACACGCTGACCCGCTCCCTGCATGATGCCATGCGTCCTATCGAAACGCGTATTAAAGAGGAGCTAAGCCATACCGGGTTCCGGGCGCGTATTAGCCTACCTGCGTTCCAGGCCAGCACCCTGAACTTTAATACCCGCCAGCTCTTTGTTGACGCCATCGCCTCGGAGGATCTGCCGGTCGGGCAGTCGCGCGTCGGCGGCGTACGCGAGTCGATGTCCCGCTGGCTCAACAACCCCGGCTGGGGATGGAATGACTACGTCGTGACCCGCACGCGTTATGTTATCGATGTGTCATTGTTGCATAAAAATTTGATCGCTCATGTTGCGCATTTTTGTGCACAAATTCGTAAAGCTTTAGCGGCACAGGTCGATGTTTCAGTTACGGCGGGGATGGCCACCTTCTTTGCCGAGTTTTCGCTAAGTCTTTCCGGACTTCAGGAGAGCCTGCGTGACAGTCTGGCTATCCGCCAGCAGAACGAGTCATCGGTAATGGCGCTTCGTCAGCACCTGAAGCAGTGTATGACAACGGCGAAATGGATCCATGAGGATGCCCGCCTGTTACGCGATGATATTCAAACCCTATTCGCGGCAGAGTAACCATGAAAAATCGACTACTGGACGGACCCGGGAGCACGCTGGAGTGTATCCATCCGAAGTTTATCGTCGATCTGGTGCTGGGCATTGATGCTCCCCGCCAGGCCCAGATCGTGCCGCAGCAGCAGCTGTTACGCGATCGCCTGACGCAGGAGATCATGAACCAGACGCAGCTGCGCCCGTGGGCGATGGCCGGCGTCTTCAATGAGAGCGATGCACTGCGCCTGGGCCTGGCCGAGAAGCTGGCGAGCATGTTCGATCCGGGCCAGCTCGCGCTCTCGCGTATCACTCAGCGTCTGGCCGTACTGCAGCACAATGCCGAGCGCCGTCCTGCCGCGTCCGCCACCTTGCCTGAGCAGATTAGCGAGCTGCATAAGCACTTCAGCCAGCGCGCCGCCTGGAAAGAGAAAGCCTTAACCCAGCGTGGCCTGATGGTGCAGGCGGGCGTACACAGTGAACAGATCTTTACCCGCTGGCGTGCTGGCAAGTACAACGGTTGGTCCATGGCCGGGCGCTGCTATATCGCCCTTGAGGAGCTGCGCTGGGGCGCCTTCGGTGACGCCTGTCGCCTGACCAGTCCGGAGGCTTCTTCGCTGCTGAAAGATAATCTGCGAGTGATGGCGGCCGGTTTTCTCGCTCAGGGAATCAACGCCTCGCCCGCGACGCGCCACTTCTATCATCAGTGGCTCACGACCCCCACCACGCCGGGCCTGATGGATTATAAAGATATGCTGGGCTGGCTGGGGGACTGGTGCGATGCGGATCGCCACCCGATATGCTGGACTATTACGCAGAGCTGGCAAAACGTGGCGCTGGGCATGCCGAGACTCTGTTCGGCAACGCGGCTGGCAACGGCGATGGTAGATGAGATTTTTGGGGAGGGAGTGTGACCCCTCCCGGCTGGCAGGAGGGGCTGTAGTCAAAAAGAGGTATCTTAGTGGTGTAACGAGTCGGCTTCTACCGGCTTCTCTCGACTTGCCGCACTCTGCGGCTCGCCAAAGCGTCTTGCATAGAGTGCCGTAATAATCGGTACCAGAATCGCCGTCACAATCACGCTAGCTGCTACCAGCGCCGTCGCTGACGCCGCCACCGGTTCGAACGCCGGGTTGATCTGGGCAATGATGACCGGGTTAGCCACCGCCGCGCCTGCCGCTGATGAAGCCGCAACCCCCGCCGTACCGTTACCGCCGCCAATAAACTTGTCAGCCAGAATCAACGGGATACCGGTGATAACGATGACCGCGATGCCGAGGAAAATACCCAGCAGGCCGGTTTCCATAATCACTTTCAGGTTGATGGTGTTACCCAGCGCAAAACCGAAGAATGGGATCAGTACCGGCGTTGCCTTGCTGAAGAATGCCCGCAGGTCGTGGTCGAGGTTACCCAGCGCAAAGCCGATCAGGAAGGGCAGTACCGCTCCGACAAAGTGGTGTGGCTCAAACGAGGCCAGGCCAGCGGAGCCGAGGATGACCATGGTCATCAGCGGGCCGGACTCTAGCGACATCAGAACGAACGCGCCGGACTCCTCTTTGGTGCCGTACTGGTTCATCAGGCTGGCGTAGAGGCCGCCGTTAGTCATGTCCATTGCAGAGACAATCGCCAGCACGGAAATCCCGGCAAAGAATCCTGTCTGAATGCCCTGTTCCGGAATAAAGCTGGCGGCAATCATCGCCACAAGCCATGCGACGGCAATTTTGGTCAGCACCAGGGTGCCGGATTTGCGTAACACCGTACCGGTGGCGCGCAAATCAATCGATGCCCCAATACAGAAGAACCAGACGGCCAGGATCGGTACCGTCCCGGAAATCATGCCTTTGGTGAATGAACCGAAATAGGCACCGGTATCAGGCGCTAAGGTATTTAAAATCGCGCCGAGCAGCAGCGGGACCAGCATCATCCCACCGGGGATACGTTCAATTGTGGCCTTGATTTTCATTATGAACCCTCACTTCTCATCACGCTGCACGAGCGAGAAAATAATAGTTTTAATTTCAATTGGTTAAGGCATCCTGGCGTTGAGGCCTTCGATCTCATCATGCAAGTCGAACCAGGAGAAACGTGGCTGGCGTGACCCTCCGCGTAACGCCTGGCTCGTCAGAACTGCGGCTATGATGCGATCTTTGGAATATCGATTCAATGAAAATAAAACAGCGTTTTAGTTATCTTCGTCACATATTTCGCGTAAAGATTTCTAAAGCGTTGGCGAGGAAAAATGAGTGTAAACACCTTGTAAAAAATACAGTTTTAAAATCGCTAGCGATGAAATAATTAGCGGAGTTATTGATGAAAAACGTATGCGTAGCCTTATTTTATATTTATAGCCGCTGCTTTCCTGTTAACCTCGCTCCGATTTCGAACGCAGCGGAAATAGAGTAACCGCACACTTTGTGTGAAGTTGATCACATTTTTAAACCCTGTTAATGTTAATAGCTCGTTAACTGCCCAATCAGGCGTAAACAGGTTTAGTTGTACAGGCTTTAACCAGGATGAATATCTAAACCTGCTACTCTTGAAGAGGGATGCTACGGCATTCTGAACGTTTAGCATCACCATAGAGGCGTATGCCTTCCTGGCCAAGCGATTAAGGGCGCAAGTCAAAAGAGGATAAAGATGCTTAAAAGGAAAAAAGTTAAGCCTATTACACTGCGTGACGTCACCATTATTGATGATGGCAAGCTGCGTAAGGCTATTACCGCCGCATCGCTGGGTAATGCGATGGAGTGGTTTGATTTTGGTGTGTATGGCTTTGTGGCTTACGCGCTCGGTAAGGTTTTCTTCCCGGATGCAGACCCTAGCGTGCAGATGATTGCGGCTCTGGGTACGTTCTCGGTTCCCTTCCTTATTCGTCCGCTCGGCGGGCTGTTCTTCGGTATGCTGGGCGATAAGTATGGCCGCCAGAAGATCCTCGCCATCACCATTGTGATTATGTCGATCAGTACCTTCTGTATCGGTCTGATCCCCTCTTATGCCAGCATCGGTATCTGGGCACCTATCCTGCTGCTGATCTGTAAGATGGCACAGGGCTTCTCGGTGGGCGGTGAGTACACCGGTGCATCGATATTCGTTGCTGAATACTCTCCGGACCGCAAGCGCGGCTTTATGGGCAGCTGGCTCGACTTCGGCTCCATTGCCGGTTTTGTTCTCGGCGCAGGCGTGGTGGTTCTGCTCTCTACCGTCGTCGGCGAAGAGAACTTCCTCGACTGGGGCTGGCGTATTCCGTTCTTCCTGGCGCTGCCGCTGGGGCTGATTGGCCTCTACCTGCGTCACGCTCTGGAGGAGACACCTGCATTCCAGCAACATGTAGATAAGCTGGAGCAGGGCGATCGCGAAGGGCTACAGGATGGACCTAAGGTCTCGTTTAAAGAGATTGCGACCAAGCACTGGCGCAGCCTGCTGGCCTGTATCGGTCTGGTGATCTCCACCAACGTGACCTACTACATGCTGCTGACCTACATGCCGAGCTACCTGTCGCATAACCTGCACTACTCGGAAGATCACGGCGTGTTGATTATTATCGCCATCATGATCGGGATGCTGTTCGTCCAGCCGATTATGGGGCTGTTAAGCGACCGCTTTGGCCGTCGTCCGTTCGTTATCCTGGGCAGTACCGCGCTGTTCTTCCTGGCGATCCCGGCATTCATTATGATTAACAGCGACATCATCGGCCTGATTTTTGCCGGTCTGCTGATGCTGGCGGTGATCCTGAACTGCTTTACCGGGGTGATGGCGTCCACGCTGCCAGCGATGTTCCCGACGCATCTGCGCTTTAGCGCCCTGGCCAGCGCCTTCAACATCTCGATTCTGATTGCAGGTCTGACGCCGACCCTGGCGGCCTGGCTGGTAGAGAGCACGCAGAACCTGATGATGCCAGCCTACTACCTGATGGTGGTGGCAGTGATTGGTCTGATCACCGGTATCACGATGAAGGAGACAGCTAACCGTCCGCTGCGCGGCGCGACCCCTGCGGCATCGGATATGCAGGAAGCACGTGAGATCCTGCAGGAGCATCACGACAACATTGAGCAGAAAATCGAGGATATCGACGAGGAGATCGCGGAGCTGCAGAAGAAGCGTTCGCGCCTGGTCGATCAGCATCCGAAGATCAACGAGTAAGTTTCAATACTCAGCAAAAAGCGGGCCTCGGCCCGCTTTTTTATTGCATGGAGTCAGCAGCCCGCCGCGATGTAATCCCCGTTGGCACTCACTGGGATCACGGTTAAGAACAGCACGGTAGCAAACAGAATTAACGCCACGCCGCCAGCCACTTTTAAGCCAGGAACCACCCACGCCAGACGTTGCGCCTCGCTGCCAAACAGCGCTGCCGTGCGTCTGCGGGCATAGCGCACCGCCAGCGAGAGGCCCATAATCGACAGCGCCGTACCCAGTGACATGGTCATGACGGCGGCGATCCCCCAGCTGACAATCCCCAGCGCGTTGGAGAAGAGCAGGATCATAATCGCCCCGCTGCACGGGCGCGCGCCGATCGCCAGAATCACCCCTAGCCGCGTCTTCCAGTCGCCTTGCGTCGCTGCGCCTACGCCATGATGACCGCATCCGCAGTCCGGCGCGTGCTGATGCCCGACCGGCGTCAGGGAGGCGATACGTAGCCTGCGTGGTCTGAAGCTCTTTAGCGCTCGGTAGATGACGTAGGCGCCGAAGCCGCCAATCATCAGAGCGCTAATCTTCTCAACGTACCAGCGGCTTTCGCTCAGGTCGCCCGCCGCCAGGTTAAAGCCAACTGCCAGAATAAAGACGAACAGGATGGCGCTGACGCCCTGCATCAGGCTGCCCAGAAATGGCACCACGCGGGTGGCCAGCTGGCTCTCCTGGTTGGTGCTGAGATAGGTGGCGACGATAAACTTGCCATGGCCCGGCCCGATAGCGTGCAGCACACCGTAGAGAAACGCGCCGGTCAGCAGCCAGAGGCCGCCGCTGTACTGGTGGTTATTAAGCTGCAACAGGTACATCACCAGATAGCGGTGCAGGGTGATCTGCGCGCTCAGGCACCACTGAATAAACGCCCCCCAGTGGCTGTGCAGGGTGAAGAGGGCAAAGAGCGCGATGAGCAGGAGCATCACCGCGCCGGGAGTACGCCAGTGTCGGGTAAGCAGTTGCGTAGTCATAGGCCGCCAGTCGGGTGAAGAGTTGCCGAATTATAGTGCATGGTGCGGCATTTTAGAGCGTCTGGCTACAGGTGCGGTCAGGCACAAAGCAAAAACCCGCCACGAGAGCGGGTTCTTAAACATCAGCCAGGCTTAGAACGTCTTGCGTAAACGCAGGCTGAAGGTGTGCGCCTGATAGCGGTCACCCGCCTGCAGATCGTAGCGTGCGTCGAAGCTCAGCTCATTCGCATCATACAGCGTGCTGCCGATGGCCAGGCCTGCCATATCTTCCACTGGCGATGCGCCTTTGGTGATAAAGCTGGTTTCACCAATGGTATCGGCGGCGTAGGAGGCGCGGCTGCTAACCTGACGGTCATCGTACTGATGGATCCAGGAGACCTGAGCAAACGGCGTCAGGTTGCCCAGACCCGTTGCGAAGGTTTTCTCAATCCGCGCGCCAATATCACTTACTACAGACTGCGAATGAAGGCTGCTGACATCCAGCGCCATGCCGTTGCCGCCGGTCTCTTTGTAGCCATCAACGTGCTGATAACCATACGTCAGGCTGGCAAGCGGGGTCAGAACCATATCGGCTGGCAGCGTTAGCGGGTAGCCAAACTCTGTTTGCAGCGTGATAGATTGCCCGTTGAACTTGCCATTAGCCGCGCCGGAGAAGCCAGTGAAGTCAGCCCGACGAACGGAGCTGTAGTTCTGGCGGTTAACGCCAGCGGAGAGGTTCAGATACCACGGTTCACCGGTGTAGCCTGCATAACCAATCACGCCGTAGTTGTCAGCGGTAGAGGTGTTGCCGGACAGATTGTCTTTACCGTGTACCGAGGTGTTGCTGTAGTTCACCGCCGCACCCAGACGCCAGTCGTCACCCAGCGCACGGTCAGCACCGAGGATCAGACCGCCAAATTTAGCAGAGTAACCGCTAACGTCATCGGTGCTCTCCTGGCGGGCGTAACCGCCAAACGGTTGGCCCCAGACGATCCAGTTGCTGGCGTAATCGTCACCGGTGGCAACGCCGCTGTTACCGGAGGCGGATGGGTTACGTACTGCATCAATGTGGGCACCGACCACCGCCTGCGCGGTAGAGGTCGCTACGGTCGTTGCGGAGCTGGCATTGATGTTCTGACCTGGCGACAGGCGCTCGCCTACGCGGTTAGCTTCCTGAGTGCCTTCAATGGCCAGCGAGGCGTTGTAAAGCTCCAGCAGTGCCGGAGAAGAGATACCTGAGTAGTTACCCAAACCGCCCAGTGCCGCAGTGGCGCTCTGAATGGTCGCCGGGCCATGCCTGGTCGGCTGCGTAGGCGCAGCTAGCTCAGATGGCGTTGGCTCTGCCACAACCGGCGGGATAACTACCGGAGGGATAACTTCCGGCTCGGTCACTACCGGCGGCGTGATTTCCGGCTCAGTGACTACCGGCGGCGTGACCACTGGCGGAGTGACTTCCGGCTCAGTGACTACCGGCGGCGTGACCACGGGTGGAGTAACTTCCGGCTCTGTGACTACCGGCGGCGTAACCACAGGCGGAGTGACTTCCGGCTCTTCTACCACTGGCGGAGTGACGACAGGCTCTGCGCCAACGGTTAATACCAGCGCCTTGCTGGCACCATCCTCATAGACCGAACCGGTTACCACACCGTCATAGCCGATCGCCTGGTAGCTCAGCTTATCCGCGTTGTAGTTAGTTTCTGCACCGGCAGCATTGATCACCACATAGCGCTGACCTTCAGCAAAACTGTAGGTGCTGCCGGTACGCAGTAGCTTAACGCTGGAGTTGGCATCGATAGTAGCATTGCCCGTCACGTTCAGACGGCCATAACCCGTATCAGCAGTAATCTCATTGCCTAACGTGTCGAGATCGGCGATACCGGAGATCAACGTAGCGGCGGCATTCTGATGGTAGTTACCGGAGATGGTGATATTGTTGTTCACCTGCAACGAGGCTTCGCGGTTGAGCACGGTGTCGGCTGTGTAGATATGATCGTTTAGCAGCAGTGAGCCTGTGCCAAACACGATGCCCGAACCATAATTGCTGATATTGCCGACGCCATTGAGACCGGTTAAGGTGCCCTGCGTTGTCGTTCCGCCGTTAATCGTCAATGGCTTAGTGCCGCTGAAGTAAATATCGCCCTTGATTACCCCGGCATTGTTCAGCGTAACGTCAGCGCTGCTTGCATTATCCCAGCTATCCATAGCAAAGGCGAAACGATCCCCGCTCAACGTCCCGTTATTAACGATATCAATTTGCGAGAGCTGGTTATTGTAGCTGGAGAGATAAAGGCCAATATCACCGCTAGCGATATCGCCGTTGTTAACGATCTTGCTGACGCCGTTATTCTGGTTGCTATTAAAGCTTTCAAAATAGACGCCATACTCTTTTGAGGTGATTTCACCATTATTTTCAATGGCATCTATAGTGCCACTGTTAAGTATGCCGAAGGTGTTACCGCTGATTTTATTATCATTGATGAGGGTATTGATCGTTCCATAGTTGAAGATACCCGCACCGTAATAATTTTCCGTATTTCCTGTCTGGATCGTCCCAGTGTTATGCAGCGTGCCGATGGTGCCCTGATTATAGATTGCCCCATTTTGTCCGTAGTACATACCACTGTTATTGGTGGCTGAGGAGATCACGCCCGCGTTGGTCAGGGTATCAATGGTGCCTTGGTTATTGATGCCGCGATAGCCAGTGATCGTACCGTCCACGGTATTGGTCAGCGTAGTGATATGCCCTTCGTTATCCACTGCGCCTGTATTATCATAACCATAGTTATAATTATCCGGCGAACTTTGGATAGTGCCGCTGTTGGTGAATGCGTCCATAACGCCTGATTGGCCTACCGCGACAATGCTGCCGTAGTGATTCGGATTTACGCTTTTAATAGTTCCAGTATTACTGAATTCACCTACTGTCCCATTGATCTGAACAATATTGCTGTCTGGAAAGTAGAAATCATCGACGAAATCATTAATAACGCCATCGTTGGTCAGGGTAGTAACCGTAACGTCCTGATTCACGGTTAACGCCGTAGTTGGCGCACCGGTAAGCGTACCCGTGTCGGTGATGTGAACCAGATTAGCAGAGTGATCGATCTGAAGATTATTCGATGGCGTGTCGATAATGACATCAGAGGTTGCGAAAGCGTGAGTCGTCAGCACGCCTTGTGCCGCCGTTGAAGCTACCAGCAGAGAGATCAGCTGGCTAAGACGTTTCTTTTTCATGTTTGCCACTGCAATGTTGCGATAGTTGTTAAAAAACAGACGAGAGCCACTTCGGATTAATCCGATACCATTTGTGCGGAGAATATACATTTCGTTGCAAAAAACAATAAGGTTTGCTTAATTATTTCTTTATGAAATAAATTCACGATGCTTGTGGGTATTGCGGTTTGGGTTAGGGAATGTCAGGGGATGAACAAAAAACGCCACGGCTTAGCGGTAGCTGCATTGATTAATTTATCTTTTTTATTAGCCGGGTGCGTGTCTAGCGATCCGCGGATAGGGGCAAATGAAATAGCAGCACGGGCAAGCCTGCTCAGAGAAAATTTACACACCAAACCCTTTTTAATTGCCACGTGGAGTCGGATTGCACCCCCGGTTAACACCTTACGCGTCTACATTGAGGGAGATGGTTTTGCGTGGAAGAGCCGTACGCAGGCATCAGACGATCCAACCCCGCATAATCCAACGGGGCTGATGCTGGCCGCCGCTGATAGCAGTGAAAACGTGCTCTATCTCGGCCGGCCCTGCCAGTTCATTGGGCCGCCTTTACCAGCCGACTGCAACGTAAACTGGTGGACGAGCGATCGTTTTTCACCTGCTGTTATTGACGCGATGGATGATGCGCTCAGCCAGGTTGTGCAGCGCTATCCAGGCGTACAGCTTGAGCTAATAGGGTATTCTGGTGGGGGCAATGTTGCCGCTTTGCTGGCGGCCCGCCGTAATGATGTACGCTCGCTGCGTACCGTTGCAGGCAATCTCGACGTGGCATATGTAAATGCGCTGCATCACGTCACAGCAATGCCTGACGCGGTCAGCGCTATCGACAGGGCCTCCGTGCTATCTACGCTGCCGCAGATCCATTTCAGCGGGGGAGCAGATAAAACTGTTCCACCCGCCGTTGCCCTGCGTTTTCAGCGGGCCGTGGGGGGACGCTGCGTTCAGGTTGATGTTGTCAGCGGCATGGAACATGGATCGAACTGGGCGGCAATCTGGCCCCAGCTACTGACGAAGGCATTGGCTCCGGCAGGGGATCACTCCTCATGCGTGCTATAGCCGAAATCGAATCCGCCCAGCACGGTTTCCCGCAGATATTGATTCATTGGATAGCTGTAGCTCTGCCCTATGCTGACTGTGTGAACAATGCGTAATAACGACTCGCCGCGCAGAAAGAGAGGCTCATCGGTAATCGTAATTTCAGCCCCTTGCAGCGCGTCTTTTAAATTCTGATAGGCCGGTGAGACGGTGATGCTGTTATTCATACAGCTAAACATCACCAGCAAGGCTGAAATTAACGCCACCGGGAAAACCAGCGGATGGCGATTAATCAGGCGCACGGGACGCGAAGATTTTCTACGTAACATCGTGGCCGTCAGGGGGACGAGCACTAAATAGAGCAGCTTTGCCAGATGGGTAAGCGCGCCAGCCAGCGAGAAGATCAATGCTACAGGCGGCACGATCACCGCGCGTGCGGCATCTTCTCCCTGCTTTTCATTCTCCCCGCCAATGCTGTAGCTGCGTAACGACGCTTGCAGCTTGGGTAGCTGCTGTTTCACCGCCTCATTAAGATGGGCTGTCTGAAGCTCAAGGGCAAACAGCTTCAGCCCATCGCTTAAGGGATACTCCTCACGCACAAGCGTACCTGTCGGCAACAGCAATTTTTCGCGGAGGGATTTTTGTACGACGTCCTGGCGGAAAAAGACGCCCCAGTCGAGTCGTTTGGGGATCGTCACGCCGTTGAAGACAACGGTTCGCTGGGCGAGATAACGCTGTCTGACCGTTTTCGCGACGGCCGCATCAAAACCCGCACGATCGGACGGGGACCAGTTATTGGCAACAGGGACGCCCTGGCTGCGAACGTTATTCCGGACGCTGGCATAGTAGCGTCGGGGGACATTCCAGCTTCTCAACCCCTTAGCGCGCAGGGAACGTTCATAGCGTTGCCAGGATCTCTCCTGTTCGCGCTGGGTCGCCTGGCTGAGATCCATCTCATCGTTATAGTAGGCAACGTACTGTTTATGGACCGCTTCCCGCGCCAGGAGCCAGGTTTTGTAAAAGCCAAGCACGCCGCCCTCTCTGGCGCTGATGCTGTCGCGCAAGTTCTGTTCCGCACCGCTTTTCAGCAGGGCATGATAGCGGTCAACGGAGCTGAGCAGGATTGGCAGCATGGCCAGAAAGGCCTTTCCGGATGGACTGGTCCAGGTCTGAATCTGGCCTCCTTGACTATCGAGCGGAATGCCCTCCAGCGTCTGGTGTCCATCAATCAGGGATTGCTGGTAGAGCTGCGCCAGGAGCGACATCTGACGAAATTCACCCGTGCTGTTAGAGACCTGGCGTTCAATAAACCACTCTACGGCATGCCACGTTACTGCGCCGGTGAGCAGACAGAGGCAAAGCACCGCCCCTACGTTTGCTTTAGGTGAGAAGGCAATGCTTTTCTTCTTCAGCCTGGCGATGCCCACGAGGGCAAACTGTAACACCAGCAGCGCCGCGGCGATGGCGGTTAATGTTCTGCCATACCGCTCCATATTATGGACTTCTTCAGCCGTTGAAATGCTGCCTACCAGATCCAGCAGACGAGAGTTAAACGCCAGCTCACAAATGAGATAGGTCAGGGTAATACCCAGCACCATCCAGTTTTGCCACGCGGGAAGAGGGGAGCGTTTGATCCCGTCTTGCGTCTCTCTATCTCCCAGCGTCTGCTCCGTCATGATTTAAGCTCCAGACTTGTCTGGCGGGTCTTTGTCGGCTGGTAAATTTCAGTAGGTAGGGAGTTGTCCAGCTCGGGTTGCGCGACCCTGGGCGGCAACGGCTCTGCCGCTTTTACCGGCGTGCGTTTGGCCGGTTTAGCCGTTGACTGCGATTTGGCCTTGCGGGACGCTCGGGTTTTATTAGCGCCAGTATTCTGAACGGTTTTTTCTTGCTGGACTGGTAGCCGGCGATGGTAAACTTCACCATGCTGCCAGTTGAACTGTTCAATACGGTTGTCGATCCTAAAGTTCAGCTGAAGCTTGTCTGCACTCGCCACCACATCCGGCCCGATATCGCAGATGCCGGTAAAGGCCCACTCCTGGGAGCGCGTACTCTGGAGGTCAACCAGACGATACTGTGCCGGGCAGGAGGGGGTAGCCACTTTCAGCAACAGCAGCGTATGCCCTTCAATATGGTATTGATTGATGATCCTTACCCAGCTAACGCCTTCCAGCGGACGCTCAATCATCAGGTTGCTCCACTTCAGGCTATAGCGGCCATTCAGCTCCCTGAGCGCACCTGTCGATCCATCAGCCAGCGTAAACTGACCTACTTCGTTCCCCAGCACGCTTGCCAGATCGGGGTTAAAAAGTATCTTACCGTTTTTATCGTAACGGACAGAGCAACCATTTAACGCCAGCGCGAACGACAGAACCACTAGCGTTCGTAGGATGATGTTGTGAGGGGACACGCGCATCGCTTAATTCCAAATATGTTCGTGGGGTTTATCAATGCAAAAAAGTTATCAATGATGACATTGATAACTTTTTAAAGAGGGTGCTCGTAATAGCGTTATGCTTTCGGCAGTTTGCCTTCGCCAAGACGTGTCATACCTTTAATAATTTTGATTAACGACCAGATAAACCAGACGATACCAATAATCATCCCGATGACAAATACCCATGTCAGCGCTGCGACAATCATGACGATAAAGCTGATCCAGAACAGTTTAATCAGGTAGTTAAAGTGCTCTTTTTCAAAAGGATTAGCGCTGGAGCGATTAACATAGGCCATGATTACGCCAACGAGCGCCGCTAACCCGCCGGTGAAGTAGCTGACGATAAACAGAATATAAATAATTCTGATGGTTGTGACTTTTGAATTTTCGGCGATCGCTGGGTTTTGCAGCTGTTCAGACATAGAATATACTCATGATTTTAGTTAAGGTGTAAAAATTGCTGGTGTATTACTGCCTTGCAATAGCTGGAGAACGCTACTGCTTATTCTGGCTAGAAATAAAAGAAAAATTATTACAAATGAGAATTTGCAGGGAATTTAACATTTTTACATCATTCGTCAATATCTATTTTTTGTCGTTTTCTGTAGGGCTTATGCTTTTAATAAGACTCACAGGGAATACAACTACCATATATGGTGATAAAATTTAGGGGCAGGGAAATAGTGCAGGGGAAGGGTACTTGTCATATTGATGAAATGCGCGGTTGCCGAAATGCTGCTTGCCTGGGGCGCAACATTCCGGCACAGCGTTAGTCCGGTTATTTTTAGACCTTAAGCATTTTCACCGTCGCATCAATATCTATCTCATCTTCCGAGAAGATAAGCGTGGTGCCCTGAAAGGTGGTGATCGCCAGCTTTTTCAGCGAACGCATTTCACCCGGCTTGATGTCTGACTTCGGTCGGATGCTGTTCATCAGGATACCCACCGACAGCACCGGATTCTCTTTATCGATACGGGTATCGGCGGGGACTTCTTCGCTGTAAACCACATAAGACTTGATCGAGGTGAGCTTAAGACGCTCGCCCGCGATGTAGATGTATTTGCTTTCCGGGGCAACCTTTACAGCATAGGCTGACAAGCCCTTGTTATTGGTGGTGGGTTCAAACGTCACCGCCGCATCTTTCTTGATCAGCTCAGGGTTGGCGACCTTAATCACATGAAAATAACGGTTATCCCCGTTCTCATCTTTGATAAATCCGAAGCCTTTATCTTTAAACCACGTTGTGATCGTTCCGTTCATCGCCATTACCGCCTGATTAATCGTTTATCTACTCAATTTTTGCAGCGCGCAGTGTAAAGCACAATGCCTGCGCAGACTACGTCTTTGAACAGATGCTACTCATTGCCCCATCGATTCAGAAACTCTGCGATCTCATCGATACGCTCTGGGTCGATGCTCGACTCAAGGGCCATCTCGCGCTGCGCCTCTTCGCTAATCTCTTCGTTATTCATTAAGCGGGTGATCAGCAGCTCAAAATAGCGCGCCAGGGCATCACGCTCGGATGCGTCTACGGGTTTGGCGGCTTCCGTCGCATACTCATCCGCAATGTCATAATATTTCAGGGGTGTTTCATTACTCATAAGGCGTCTCCAGAACTTAGGCCTGCATCAGTTGCTCTATAAACTATAACGCCTCGCATGCTGTAAAGCACGCGAGGCGTTTTGCACTGCCAGCTGATGGGTTTAGTCGCGCCAGCCCATCGCCGGAGCCACGTGCTTCAGAATGGACTCGATAACATGCGCATTGTAGTCCACGCCCAGCTGGTTCGGCACGGTCAGCAGCAGGGTATCCGCTTCGGCGATCGCTTCGTCCTGCTTCAGCTGCTCGATCAGTTTGTCAGGCTCTGCGGCATAGCTGCGCCCGAAGATCGCCCGCGTTTTCTCATCGAGGAAACCGATGCTGTCGCTTTCGTTACGGCTTGAACCGAAATACATCCGGTCGCGCTGGTCCATCAGGGCAAAGATGCTGCGGCTAACCGAGACGCGTGGCGTACGGGTATGGCCTGCTTCGGCCCAGGCTTCACGATAGGCACGGATCTGTTTTGCCTGCTGAATATGGAACGGCTCGCCTGTTTCATCATCCTTCAGCGTCGAGCTTTGCAGGTTCATGCCCAGTTTGGCAGCCCATACCGCCGTGGCATTCGAACCGGCACCCCACCAGATACGATCCCGCAGGCCTTCGGCGTGCGGCTCAAGGCGCAGCAGGCCCGGCGGGTTCGGGAACATCGGCTGTGGATTCGGTTTGGCAAAGCCTTCGCCACGCAGCACGTCCAGCAGCACCTCGGTGTGGCGGCGCGCCATATCCGACTCGTTTTCCCCTTCGGAGGGAGCGTAACCAAAGTAGCGCCAGCCATCGATCACCTGCTCCGGAGAGCCACGGCTGATGCCCAGCTGCAAACGACCGCCGGAGATCAGATCCGCCGCGCCGGCATCTTCTGCCATATACATCGGGTTCTCATAGCGCATGTCGATCACGCCGGTACCGATTTCGATACTTTTGGTTTTCGCGCCTATGGCGGCCAGCAGAGGGAAGGGGGCGGCGAGCTGGCGGGCAAAGTGGTGCACCCTGAAATAGGCGCCATCCGCGCCCAGCTCTTCAGCGGCAACGGCCAGATCGATGGATTGCAGCAGCGCATCAGCGGCCGAACGGGTTCCAGACTGCGGCGACGGCGTCCAGTGACCAAATGACAAAAATCCGATCTTTTTCATGGCGTTTATCCTGACTTCAGAGAAATAGACGGCAGGCCGAAACCTGCTTTTGATACGCCTACTCTACGCGTTACATAGTGAGAATAAATGCCATTTGTTTAACGGAATTGGTCAAATAAATTGATGGAACGCAGGGAAGGGTAACGATCTTAACCTGGGCCCTCGCTTCCGGCTGCCAGTAGCGGGACCAGCACATCGCTGATGGGCGTAGGGACGCCGTGTGACTGACCATAACGCTGTATTACGCCGTTGCGAATATCCCACTCCAGGGGACGGTTAGCCTGGCGGTCGGCGAGAATGGAGGTACCCAGATCCGCAGGAGCACGATGAAAACCGTCAACGATCTCCTGAGGTACGCTGTCGCTCAGCCAGACAGAGGCGTCAGACTCTCGCTGCGCGGGAAACCACACTATTGACGGCAGCACCCTGGCACCGTTAACCAAAGGGGCAAGCTGGGTTTGCTGCTCCACGCCGTTTTGCAGGGCGCACACGATGGTATTTTCATCGCACAGCGTTGCCAGCCAGCTCGCACAGTCAGCGACCTGCGTCACTTTTACTGCGACAAAGACGACATCGAACGGATGAGAAATCGCCGCCGGATCGCTCAGTACCGGGCCGGGCACCACAATTTCGCCCTCTTCATGGCGCAGCGTTAACTGCAGGTGGGCGGTGCGCCCGCAAAGAAGCGGCGTACGGCCAACTTCATGCAGCGCGGCTGCGATAGTCGTACCGATTGCACCGGGACCGATAAGCGCAATCTTTGGAAGATCGGACATCTCGTGTTCTCCTGATGTGGTTAGCCAATAAACGATTTTTATTTTACTGTGAAAATTCTATAGACGACCGGTCGAATAGTTGTTAGCTTAGGTTCAGGGGCCAGTTTTCCCTAAAAACATAACGACATTACAAGCAAGGGTAAATGCATCTATCCTTTATCGACAGGTCTGATATGACGTCATTTTTATATACGACCGGTCTAATATAGATAGTTAATCGATCAAGCGGAGAATGACAATGAAAGTATTAATGGTACTGACCTCTCACGACACACTGGGCAACACCGGTCGTAAAACCGGTTTCTGGCTGGAAGAGCTGGCCGCGCCTTATTACGCCTTTAAAGACGCTGGCGCGGAAATCGTACTGGCCTCGCCGAAAGGCGGTAACCCGCCGCTGGATCCGAAAAGCAATGAGCCGGATTTCCAAACTGAATTTACGCATCGCTTTGAAGCTGATGCTGACGCCATGGCTCAGCTGGCAAATACTGTCCGTCTGGACAGCGTGTCGCAGGCGGATTTTGACACCGTATTCTATCCGGGCGGGCACGGTCCGCTGTGGGATCTGGCGGAAGATAAGCACTCCATTGCGCTGATCGAATCCTTCTTCGCTGCCGGCAAGAAGGTAGCGTTTGTCTGCCACGCTCCGGGCGTACTGCGCCACGTTAAAACGCCGGAAGGCAGACCGCTGGTCGAGGGACGCAAGGTCACCGGCTTCACGAACACGGAAGAGGAGGCGGTAGGCCTGACCCACGTGGTGCCGTTCCTGGTTGAGGACGAACTGATTGCGAAAGGGGGGATCTATTCCAAAGGCGCAGACTGGGACTCCTATGTGGTGACTGACGGCCTGTTGATCACCGGTCAGAACCCGACCTCATCGGCGGCAACCGCTGAGCAGCTGTTGAAACGGCTGGCCGTATAGCATATGTCCGGATGTCTGAGGTGGAGTGGCTGACTGACACCTCAGCTTCCGGGGCAGGATGGGAACCAACCTGATTGATAAAACAGGGGGGGTAGATAAACTATCGAAGGATGGTTACGACTCTCGGCTGAGAACAGAAAAATAAACTGGATTCGCTTTATAGACGACTGGTCTAATCATTGATAGATTGACGGTATGAAAACTGCAACGCAACAACATACCCAGCAGGTCCGCGAACATATTCTTGCAACTGGACAACGTATTATGGCTGGCAAGGGCTTTTCGGCTGTCGGTTTAAAAGAAATTTTGGACGAGTCAGATGTTCCCAAGGGTTCCTTTTATTACTATTTCTCGTCCAAAGAAGATTTCGGCGTAGCCATGCTGGAGCATTACTTTGACGATTACCTGGCCGATCTTGACGAGACACTTGCGGAGCCGGGCATTAGCTACGCGCAAAGGTTGATGAATTACTGGCAGAAATGGCGCGACACACAGTCGTTTTCTGATTGTCAGGGCAAATGCCTCGCCGTGAAGCTGGGCGCGGAAGTGGCCGATTTATCGGATAAAATGCGTTTGGCACTGATGCACGGTACGGCGGGTATCATTTCCCGGCTGGCGGACGCGCTGGAAGCGGGCGTAGCGGAAGGGTCGTTAACGCTTGAGGATGAACCTGAAAAGGTGGCCGAAAGCCTGTACCAGCTTTGGGTTGGCGCAAGCGTCATGGTGAAAATTGTACGCACCGTCACGCCATTTGATTCAGCGCTAAAAATGACGCGTCAGATTTTACATCTCTCCCCTTAGGACGTCCGCTCTCCAGAAAGCAAAAAACCCGCCATAGGCGGGTTCTTCTAAATAGTGGTGCCGGACTCGGACAAAAACGCCGGGAGCGTTTTTGAACAGCGCCTGCGCTGGCCCGCAGGGCGAGTCGCAGGGATGCGACGAGTCATCGAACAAAGTTCGATGGAGAGTCCGGCTCGCCAAAAGCAAAAAACCCGCCTTTTGGGCGGGTTCTTCTGAATAGTGGTGCCCGGACTCGGAATCGAACCAAGGACAC
>NZ_DAMACX010000024.1:0-70831 GCF_031998825.1 Pseudescherichia sp. | reverse complement strand
CGCATCATCATGAAGATGTGCGTTGAGCAGTGCAAAATGCCGAAGAAGAACTTCATCACCCTCTTCACCGGCAACGAAACCAGCGAGACCTGGTTCAATGCTGCGCTGGCGATGAACAAGCCATGGTCCGAGAAGCTGCAGGATGTAGCTGAAGACGTGCATCGTGGCCTGCAGAAGCTGCAGCAGATTGAAGAAGAGACCGGCCTGACTATCGAACAGGTTAAGGACATCAACCGTCGCATGTCTATCGGTGAAGCGAAAGCCCGCCGTGCGAAGAAAGAGATGGTAGAAGCGAACCTGCGTCTGGTTATCTCTATCGCCAAGAAATACACCAACCGTGGTCTGCAGTTCCTCGACCTGATTCAGGAAGGTAACATCGGCCTGATGAAAGCGGTTGATAAGTTCGAATACCGTCGTGGCTATAAGTTCTCGACCTATGCCACCTGGTGGATCCGTCAGGCGATCACCCGCTCTATCGCCGACCAGGCGCGTACCATCCGTATCCCGGTGCATATGATTGAGACCATCAACAAGCTCAACCGTATCTCCCGTCAGATGCTGCAGGAGATGGGCCGCGAGCCGACGCCGGAAGAGCTGGCCGAGCGCATGCTGATGCCGGAAGATAAGATCCGTAAGGTGCTGAAGATTGCCAAAGAGCCGATCTCCATGGAGACGCCGATTGGTGACGACGAAGATTCGCATCTGGGTGACTTCATCGAGGATACCACCCTCGAGCTGCCGCTGGACTCTGCCACCACCGAGAGCCTGCGTGCCGCCACGCACGACGTGCTGGCTGGCCTGACCGCCCGTGAAGCGAAAGTGCTGCGTATGCGTTTCGGTATCGATATGAATACTGACCACACTCTGGAAGAGGTAGGTAAGCAGTTCGACGTTACCCGTGAACGTATCCGTCAGATCGAAGCGAAAGCGCTGCGTAAGCTGCGCCATCCGAGCCGCTCTGAAGTGTTGCGTAGCTTCCTCGACGATTAATCGTTACCGTTAAAAGAAAAGCCCTCTCCGGAGGGCTTTTTTATTGGCTACATGTAGGCCTGATAAGCGCAGCGCCATCAGGCGTAATGCCGTTCTGCCGGGTGGCGCTGCGCTGACCCGGCCTACAAGCCTCGTGCCACTAACGCCTGATCTAACTCCTTGTATGACTCCACCAGCTTATCCAGCGTTGCACGGTTTAAGCCGCTGGGGTTCGGCAGCACCCATACCTCTGTGGCACCGATGGTAATGTTCTGTTTCCCCCATGCCACCCCGCGCTGACTAAACGCCTGCTCAAAGGCCTGCTTGCCGAGGATCGCCAGCGCGTCCGGCTGGTAGTCCTCAATTTTCTTAATCAGGTCCCGTCCGCCGGTACGCAGCTCGTGCAGCTCGACCTCGCTGGCCTGCACCGTTGGGCGCTCCACCAGCATGGTGATACCGCAGCGGGTATCCAGCAGCCGCTGCTCCTCTTCCGGCTTCAGCTGCTGCTCCGTAAAGCCCGCCTGGTAGATCACCTTCCAGAAGCGGTTACCGGGGTGGGCGAAGTGGAAACCCGTATGTGCCGACGATTTGCCTGGATTGATGCCGCAAAACACCACCCGCAGGCCCGGCGCGAGAATATCGTTTATCATCATTGCTCCAGGTGAATTGACCAAAATGTAGGTATAACGGGTTGATTATAGGTTGTTTATAAAAGCACCATGCACACCCGAATGACTGGATTGCAGCCACCAGTTACATTATAATCCCTCGCCACGGCCCCTTAGCTCAGTGGTTAGAGCAGGCGACTCATAATCGCTTGGTCGTTGGTTCAAACCCAACAGGGGCCACCAAATTTCATTAAAAAAATCAGCAATATAAGCCACCTGCAAAGGGTGGCTTTTTGTTTATGACTTATTCATTGGCAGCAAAATGGCAGCAGTATTTTTGCAGCTTTTACCTTCCGCGTAACTCAATTCCTTTTTTGCCATAAAAAAACCCGCTTTTGAGCGGGCTTACTTCAAAAATTCATGTGTGATTGGCCGCCTTTATCTGGATGCGGCGGGGCAGAGCTAATCTTGTTTGGATTGCTAACAGTTCTTACAAATGTCTCATGCGTTACGAAGGTATGGCTGCACTCCAGATTTTGGCATTGAATGTATCTTTCTTTCGTTGTAGTCGAAATTTGAAAGCTACTGCGCGTATGCCCTGCACTTCCGCAAAGCGGGCAAATCATCATTTCCATATCCTCGCTAATCACACATGGGAAATAATGATACAGGATTAATCCAATTTGTGAACATTTCATTCCATATCGAGATCGCCTATTTTTACCTCTAACTCCAGCGAGGTAGTGAAGCCGCCCTCACCGATAGTGTTGGTAACAGTTGTAATCGTCCATTCCCCTTCGTCTATTGGCCCCTTAAATCCGCTGACCCTTACCGGAAGCTCCGGGAACAGATCGCCGCGCCCTTTAGCCAGTGTGATAGAAAACGTTGCCGCTCCGCGCTGGAGTCGCTCCCACGTCATTTTGGCGGCGCGTTCGGCATTGGCTCTGTTGGCATAGGTACGGCTCAGAACCTTAACGTTTTCATCGGTCCCGATCAGATAATCACCCTGTTTCGGCTCCGGGGCTTTTGTAGGTTTGTCAGCTGCCTGGCGACGGCGGCGGCGCTTAACCTCAACCTCCTGCTTATTTGTCGGCTCTTTGGTATGCAGCCAGCTGGCAACCACGCCCGTATAGGCTCCGCGATCGGCCATACTGAACCGGTGGCCGTCACCGCTGGAACGGGTGATCGTCATTACAGGCAAAGCCTTACCGCTGGCCGTCACGCCCTGCCCCTGGCGGATGAACATGAGGTTGCCGTTTTTAACTGACGCAATAGCGCCATACTGGCGCGCCAGCCTCATCAGAAACGACCCGTCAGACTCATTGGTCTGATCGATATGGTCCACCGGCTGCTTTGCCATATCGTCGCCAATTGCCTGCTGCAGTTTGTGCCTGGCGGCCATCTCGCTGACGACCGCCCCGACCGTAGTGTTATGCCATGATTTTTCCCGCTTGATGTTCAGAGTGCTGCGGAAGTCAGCCGAACGCGCGCGGATAGTTAACCTGTCCGGCGCACCTGAGTGTTCGATTTCGTCTACCGTAAATTGTCCCTTTACATATAGCGGTTCGCCCTGCCAGCCAATCGCCAGTGACAGCACTGCACCACGGCGGGGTAATTCCAGCAGTCCGTCAGCATCATCCAGTTCCAGATCCAGCTGGTCAGCCTCAAACCCTCTGTTGTCCGTATGCGTCAGCGATATCAGGCGTGACTCAATTGTGGTTGTAATATCCATGCTTTCTAGCGTGACGCGGTAAGCCGGTATCAGTGCGGCGCCGTAACCCATCATGACAATAACCCCCCGGCCATCGAAATTGCAGAATCCTTAAGCTGGGTTAGCTGCCCCGAAAGATCGCCCAGCATTTCATTCAGCGACTCATCCACCCTTTTCAGGGTGATCATGAATTCAATCTGTCGCGCTGCGCCATCACTGAAAAATTCGCGTTTAGTCTGGCTGATACTTTCTATAACAAACATGCCGTAAATCGTGCCGCTGCCCTCAATCAGGGGCCAGGCTTTGCCCGTCTCCGCCATCTGGTCCAGCGTCAGCATCGATAGATTGCCGCCAGTGATGGCAGGCATTAGCGTACCGTTAAGCGTGACAGTGTCCGTATCGGGCCCGACAAACTGCAGCACTGGCCGGGCGTTAACCCGGCTGTTACTGGCGTGTCTCCACTGGCGCTGCAGCTGCAGCTCCTGATACGGGACTGTTTTCAGCGTGAAAACGAATAACCCCAGCACCATCATCATTCGAAGTCTCCCATGTCTGAAAAATTACTGCGTGTGCGGGCACTTGCCCGGCGTTCCCGCTCATCAAGCTGTCGCGCTACCTCACTGGCTATGTCGGCAGCGCTTTGCCCTGGCTGGGCATAAATGCTGATTGGCGCGTGAATACTGACGGGCTGAGTGACCACAGGCGCAGACACACGGCGCGGTATTTCCTCCCGGTATTCCACTGCTGGCAGACTTAACGGGTGCAGCGGCTTCGGCTCCTGCACACGGGAAAGATTACCGAATGCCAGTGACGCCGCATTAGTCAGTGATTCAGCCCGCCGGGGCGCTGCATCCTGCTCCGGTAGTTCAGGCGCGTAACGTGTTAATAGCTCTGCTGGCTGCGGCAATGCTCTCCGTGTAGAAGCCGTTATGCCTGCCAGCTCAACGGCACGCGGAGGGGGCTGAACGCGATATTCACTGACAGGTGTTTCAGTAAATGGCGTCATGGCCGCCGCAGCGGGTTGTGCTGCGCCGCTAAATGCAAAGGCAGCTGCAGCAGCCAGTGCAGCAGTACGGCGGCGGCTGGTTATTCTGGCGGGACCGTTTACGATCTCCGGGCCATTCTCACCCACCACGCCCCACTGACCGCGGGGGATCACGCCACCATTATCATGGAAGCCTGCAAACCCAGGCATTCCGTACCCGGCATACGGTGAGCCCCCGGCGGGCAGAGTAACCCGGCCATCACTGCTTACCGTGGCTGGCTGCTGCCGGGCAACCTGCTCAGGCAGCTTCGCTTTTGCCGCCTCCTTGCTGACGATCCCCAGCTTTTCCAGTAACCACGACACGCCGGATTTCAGCGTTTCCAGCGGGTGCATAACCATGCTGAGTCCATCAGCCAGCGCCTCACCAAACTGCCGTCCCATTCCCGCTGCACTCTGCAGCTCCTGTGAGGTTGATTTCACCGGATTCAGCAGGTCAGTGAACCATCCCCACAGCGCCTGCACCTTATCGCCTATCCACTGGAACACGGGCCGCAGCGGTTCAAAAGCGGCAGCAATCGGGGCAGATGCCGCCTTAAATCCTTCAACCACACCGCCCAGAAACGCCTTAATCGGCTCCCAGTATTTCCAGACAACCAGCGCCACCCCGGCCAGCGCGGCCACAACCAGCCCTATCGGGCTTAACAACACCGTCAGCGCGCCGGAAAGAAACATTAATCCGGTGCGAAGCAGCGCCAGCGGAGACATAACCAGCCAACGCAGTACGCCGCCAGCACCACGAACAGAGGTCAGTAACGGTGCGAACGCCAGCGCGGCCATCCCGCGCAGCTGCGTACCGAGTGCGCGGATAGCCACCATTGGGTTACGGACCGATGCAACCAGGGCTTCACCCGCCTGCTGCGCGTGCTCCTTGATTTTTCCCATTGCACCGTCTGTGAAGGCGTCAAGTAAGCCTTTATCCTCGGCATCGCCACCGAAAGAGCCGAGAGCATTACGGATTTTATCCAGCCAGCTAACAGCCTCTCCCGCTTCGCCACCTGAAAACAGCCCGAACAGCTTCTGGAATCCTGCACCTGATATATTCAGCCCCGGACCCAGCGAGGTGAAAACTTTGCCCAGGCCTCCCAGCAAAGGACTTAACCGGGCAAGCCCCCGCGTTGATAACATACTGGCACCGAAGCGAAGCAGCGCCAGCGGCCCCAGCACGGCAGCTAGCGCGATCGCCAGCGTGCCCAGCGCAACCGTCACAGCGGCAACAACAGCGGCAACCTTCATCATCCTGCCTGCCAGCTCCGGGTTAGCCTCAACCCAGCGGCGAATGCCGCCTGTAACCTGTTTGATGTAGCCCATGATTTCCATCAGTGGCCCGCGAAGCGTTTCACCCAGGCCACTCATGACGTTTGCCGTTCCGGCTTTAACCAGCATCCACTGCGCAGAGAGTGAATCTTTATTAATATCGGATTCTTTCTGCATTGACCCGGTTGATGCTGCGCCTTTAACCAGCCCTAACTGGCGGTACAGCTCCCCCATATTGTTTGCCAGCTTCCCGGCATCATCCCCAAATTCCTTGCCAAACAGCTGCGTCAGGACGTTCATTTGCCTGTCTTTCGGCAGCCGGTTAACCATTTCCAGCACGCGGGTTATGGTCCCCATGCTGTCTCTCGCCATGTCTTTTTCAAGCTGCGCGGGTTTCAGTTTCAGCGCATTCATACCATCCATAAAGCTTTTGCTTTGCATACTGGCGATCGACAGCTCACGCACCATTGCATTGGATGCGCTTGCGGCGACTTCCGGCGCGGCGCCCAGGGTCAGGAACGTCGATCCCAGCGCGGCAGCTTTGCGGAAGTCCAGCTTGTCAGCCACGCCCCCCATACGTTGCATCACGTTGATAATGTCCGCACCTTTCGATTTCGCGTTATCGTCGAGGTAGTTGATCACATCGCCCAGGCGCTCAATCTCATTTGTAGGGACCTTATACAGCCCGGCAATTTTCCCTAAATCCTCAGCCAGCTGATCGGCGGGCAGCTCAAACGCGGTAGCCGCTTTTGCGGACACAGAGGCAAAATCAAGCAGCTCCTTTTTCAGCTCCGCCCACGTCTTGGCGTTTTCTCCGACTCCCATGCGTGCGCCGCCTTCAACCAGGGCAGCATAATCGACGGCCCCGTTCTGCAGCGGCAGCTGCTCACTGGCCATTTTGATAGCGGCCTGCAGCTCGTAAAATTGTGCGGTGCGATTGCCGTTATCGTCCCGTAACCCGTTGACCTGTTTAGCCACACCTTTCATGGCATCTTCCAGGCTGGCGTAGCTCTTAACCGCCGCCACGACTGGCGCACCCATACCCACCCCGGCTGCGGTCATTGCAGCACCTGCGCCCGCTACCTTGTCGCGCATCTCAAGTGTTTTGCTGTACTGCTCGCGGGCAGCGTTCATCTTCCGCTGCTGTTCACCCACGCGCCGCAGGCGGGCTTCCTGATCAGCCAGCTGGCGGTTATATTTTTCGGTTTCGCGGGTGATACGGGCCGTGGCGCTGGCCCCGTCATTAGCGGATATCCCGACCCGGTACAGTTCTGCGCGCACCTGTGCGGCTTTTTGCTGCAGCCTGCCGTGGCGTTCCTCAAGCCGCTGCACTGCGAGCCGCTGGCGTTCGAGCGCCACAATCTGCCGCTGTGACGGCGGCCCCATCTGTCCCAGCTCATTGCTCAGCATACTGGCTCGCTGACGGGCATAGCTCAGCCTGTCGCCCAGCTTCTGGCTTTCTGCCTGCAGCTTGCGGTAGCCGTCCAGCTGCGAGCTGGTCTGGTTAATCTTTTTGAGGGCGTCGCGGGATTTTTTGACGGCAGCGGCCAGCTCCTGAGTGCTGGCGCGCGCCTGTTTGAACGGGCGGGTAAGTTTATCAACCGCGTTTAAAACAACCTGCAGGCGCAGGTTACGATCACTCATCTGATGCCCCGCTTCTCAAAATGGCTTTATGCCGCCACTCCAGAAGTTCCGTCAGCGTCATATCAGCCGTGGCGGAGGGCGGCCAGTGAAACACGGTGGCGATATCCGCCACCAGGTCCTCTATGGTCAGCTCTGCGGGAAAGCTGACATCGCCGACTTCGGCAACAAAAAACTGACCAGCTCCAGTGACAGCTGCAGCAGATCGCCCGGCTCCAGCATCATTACCTCTGCTCGGGTCAGCGCCGGGGTGGTGACGCGGGGGAGTACCAGCATCATCGAATCCACATCCATATCCATCAGCGCCTGGAGACGTGCGCCACGCAGCGCCCCGGAGTTAGGCTTACGCACAACGATTTCTGTAATTTCCGTCTTGCCGCGCATAACCGGTGCATCCAGCGTTACGGTGGCTTCGTTTTTGATTTCAGGCAGTGTGTCTTCCGGCAGTTCGTTTTTTTCGTTTTTCATGATTAATCCGCTTTAAAAAAGAGTGAAGAGAGAAGGCGCGGCTACCCGCGCCATAAATTACAGGCCGATAGCGGCGCGGTGCGCTTCCATCAGATCCACGCCATCCACGATGTGCACCATGTTCACCAGGTCAACTTCATAGAGGACCTCGCCGTTGATGGTCAGCTTTGCGTAGCTGTTGGTGCTGGACACTTTGGTGGTGCTGCTGTCGCCCTGCTTATGCGTGCCGGAATCCAGCTCCTTGTGGCGGCCACGCACAACCAGCTCCACCGCCTGCACTTCACCGGTATCATCGCGCTGGATGGACTCCGCAAAGCGCAGCTGCACGCCGTCGACAGTGGTTGCTTTCAGCTGCTTAAAGAGCAGGGCCTCAGTGCCGCCGATCTCAAATTCAGTATCCAGCGCGCCATCGTCCAGGCCCATGCTGATATCGACCGCGCCCGGCATACCGCCACCACGGAATTTTTCGAATTTCTGCGTAAATTTCGGCAGGGTCAGGGACTCCACAAGACCCATGTAGTTTTCCCCGTCGTTAAACAGGTTCAGGTATTTCAGTTTGCGTGGCAGTGCCATTTTTTCCCCTTAGCCTTTTACCTGGCTTGAAAAGTCCATCAGATAACGATCGGTGATGCGCTGGCGCAGCATCAGGTTTTCCAGCGGCGGGACTGGCGTGTAGTCATAGTCCAGCATCAGCTGACCGGCCTTGAGGGTGTCTTTATCGTTCACCGAATCATCCAGCCAGCAATCACCGCCAAGCAGATAACCCTGATTCACCAGGTTGCGAATTTTGGCGCGGATACCTTCGATAATGTCGCGGGCCAGTGAAGGGGTAAGCGGCTTATCTACCGCCCACATCTGGCCCTCTGCCATTGTGTCCATCAGCACCTGGGCGGTGCGGGTGTAGTTCTCAAACGCAAAAAGCGGATCGTCGCTCAGACAGCGGGAACCCCAGAAGCGGAAACCATCACGACGGATCAGCGTGGTGATATCGTTCTGGTTCAGCAGGCCCGCATCGGTTGCCGGGTCCTGCAGATCCCAGAACACGTCCGCAGAAATTCCCGTCACGCCATTTACGCCAACGTTAGACAGGGATTTGTGCCAGCCCGTATCGTTGTCGATTTTGGCGCGCAGGCCGAGGGCGCGGGCGGTGGCGTATGCCGTCGCCTCTGCGTTCGTGGTGGTGTCCCAGCTGACAAAATCAGGCCAGATCAGCATTCCCTCGCGCTGGCTGAAATTGGCGCGATAGGCAATCGCCTCTTCGATGGTTTTGCAGCCGTATGCAGTAAGGTAGGCAAAGCCGCGCAGGGACTGCGCCACGCTCAGCAGTTCCGTGGCGACTGCTTTAGTGTCGTGGCCCGGCACGCCGAGAATACGGGGCTTAACGCCAAGCTGACTTTGCGCGGCCAGCAGGGCTTTCATGCCAGTACGTCGGCCCTCTGCTGTCACGCCGCCGATAATGTTCGAGGTGGTTTCCGCCTCAGTTTCGCCCTGGGGGACGCGGACAACAACCGTTACCGGCTTCGCCTGGTCGCCGATAGCGTCAAGTGCGCGGGCCAGCGTACCGCTTTCGCCTGCCTTACCGCTGGCCGTCAGAACGTCAGTCAGCAGAACGGGCTTGTTTAGCGGGAACGTGGCGGCGTCGGCATCGTCAGCCGTACAGACCATCCCGACGATGGCCGTGCTGACAGTGCTGATCGTGCGCGTGCCTTCGTTAATCTCCTCCACGCGGACGCCGTGGTGATATGAATCCTGAGCCATAAAGTTTCTCCAGAGAATGGGTCAGGACCATGTTGCAGGCTGGCGGGCTTCAGGTCAGTTGGTGGGGGTTGTATGGTGTTTCGCACAACAGGAGGAAGGGGGCGCAGGAAAATTGTATTGAGCAGGGTCACTTCTGACCGTGCTGCAGTTGATGGCCGGCACGGTCATAAATGACCATGCGCGCCGGTATCAGGGCTTAAAAAACCCCGCATCGCGGGGTTGGTTTATTCCGGTTTCTCCGGCCATTCGACATCCGGCGCGGTTGCCGTGTCGATGGCGGCCAGCGCATCAAGATAATCAAGCCACAGCCCATACTGTGCCAGCTCTTCGCCTTTCAGGCGGCCGATAGCTGCCTTACCCGGCCACTGTTTGTTGTTCATATAGTCATTGGCTGCTGTACGCAACAGCTGCTTTTGTGCATCTGCCGCCGCTACCAGCTCTTCTCTCGTGGGCGCTGGCTCATCCACCAACAGAGGCTCTCCTGCCTCAACGGCAATCAGCTTTCCTGCTGGCACGGTTTCCAGAGTGAAAAACCAGTGGTCGTCCGGTAATTCAGTCGTGCCAGTCAGATCGTGGATGCCGTCCACGGCTTCGGTTCGTGTTAACGGATTAAAATGCCGCATACATTACTCTCCAGCTAAAACCACTTCCTGTAGGGGAATAAGACGTTAATGTTTTTGCCTGAAATCCAGTTGATGTCAATGTGCCTGCAATACAAACCGTAACAACTGGAGTTGTTGGTATAGCCGTGGAAAACTGCGCAACTAATACTGATGCTGGATTAGGGGCGCCAGGCAATGCTATTGGAAACACAACGTTGGTCATGCCATCAGAGCCTGGCGCGGCAGAAAACCCCAGCAACTCAATCGAACCGTCAGAAAATCGTCGCCATTTACCATAAATGTTAGTCCCCTGATCCGTGATCACTGCGCCTTTGACCAAACCAAGGTATTCCAGAATGCCTGCAACCGACTTACCTGACAGATCGGTTAACGTACCGTTTAGCGGCTGCTTGCCCGCCAGGGCATTCATCACGGTGGTAGAAAAGTTCGGATCGTTACCCAGTGCCGCAGCCAGTTCATTCAGCGTATCCAGGGCCGCAGGAGACGAACCAACCAGCCCGGCAAGCGCAGATTTTACAAATGCAGTGGTCGCAATCTGGGTATTATTGGCAGTCTGCGCAGCTGTCGGTGCTGTTGGCGTTCCGGTCAGACCAGGGCTTGCCAGAGGGGCCTTAAGCGCCAGCGCATTGTTTAATGCCGTTACCACCGCCTGCACGAAGGCCGTATTAGCAATCTGGGTTGAGTTATTTCCTGCCGTTGCTGTTGGCGCTTTCGGCGTGCCGGTCAGCGTGGGGCTTTCTTTCGGCGCATACTGAGTATGAGGGTCCGCTGCAGCAAGGTGTTTTGCCATCAGGTCATCAACATAGAGATTCAGCTCCAGCACCTTATCATCCACATATTTACGAGTAGCCAGCACCACCGACGGGTCGATTTTCAGCGTGACGGCCGCCGCGCTCGACACGATCAAAATCATGCGAATGGTCTGCGTGCGCCCGCTCCCCTCCTGAAGCTGCGGCTTGTAGGTTTCCGGGCAGTTCGCCACGGCAATCAGCACGCCGTCGCTGTCGTAGAGACCGATTTCACGTATCCACCACCCCCCCTCATCCTCTGGGATGATCTGCTCGGCGATAATCTGATTCGTGTTAGTCGGGTCAATTGACAGCAGATTGATCGGTGCAATGCGTTTGCGGTTAATTAGCGCCGTCTGCGCCGGGTCAGGCGTTGGCAGCACGCCGTTGGCATCACCAACAGCCATTTGCGTCAGATTTACTTTAGTACCGAGCGCGGCAGCGTTCGCCAGACGCGCCGCGCCCTGATTGGTCAGAATGGCAAGGTATTTCGCGGTCATGCGCTCACTCTCAGGTTATCGATCAGATGAACGGCCGAAGCCGGATAGCATTCCCCGCTGACGGTAATCGTCTCAGGGATATAGGGGTATACGGTCAGGGCGTCGCCGTGGTAACAACCCGCATTTATATGAATAGTTCCGTTAACCTGCAGATTGATGCTCATACCCAGCATGTGACGGCTACAGGGCTTTGCATCGCTGATTACGCGCTCCAGCTCCGCATAGGTTTCTTCTGTTATGCCCTGGTCCTGTACGCCCACATCCAGCCGGAACGTCCCCGGCGTGTCTCCGGTTTTCCACCATTCGATAACGCGGATCAGGAAGCCGAACGGCTGCACAGCCCGGCGCACCGCACTGATGGTCCCTTTGTGCTGATGGATGAAAAATGCGTCCTTCACCACCTGCCGTTTAACATCTTCCGTCCAGCTTTCGTCCCAGCGGTCAACGGAGAACGCCCAGGCCAGGTACGGCAAAAACTTCACCGGGCAGGCGTCAGGATTCCACAGGTCACGCAGCGGCACATTCAGCCCGGAAATATCGCTGCACGCAGCGGCAAGGCGGCGCTCCAGCGCAGACGATCCCGGCGGTAACAGGCTATTCATCTGTTCCACCTGTCAGCACGGACCAGCTCTCGCACCATGCGGCCTGGGTTTTATCCAGCACCATATCCTGCGCCGGGCTTGCCAGCTCCACGCGCTGTACACCTTCAACGTGCAGGGCACCATAGATAGCGCTGCGGCGGATATCACGCCCCAGCCTTGCCTGGCTGGCTATGTACTTTTCAAGCTGGGCGCGGGCGGCGGCCAGGATTGGCTCTGCTTCCGGCCCCGGATAGAAATACAGCGTGGCATCGACTTCATACGGCACGATGTCCGCACTCTGCACCGTCACGCGGTCCGCCAGGGGGCGAATACTTTCATCATTCAGCGCCGCATCCACGACGGCCAGCAGATCGGCAGGCGCAGCGCCGTTCCCGTCGCGACTGAGTACCGTGATAACTACCGTTGCAGGTGCGGGACTGGTTGCCGACACATCGGCAACCCGCCCGTCAGCGCTGCGTGCATGAAATTCATAAGCCGCTGTAGGTCCGGCCACGGACAGGCCCTCAAATGCCTGCGGTACACGCAGCCGTAACTCGTCGTCGGTTTCCATCACCGCCGCAACCGGCGGCACGGCGTTATCATCTGCAGGCGTGACGACCAGACGCCCAACGCCATAGTTAGCAGCCAGCTGATCCAGATCGCTGCTGAGCGCGTAGGCCACCATGACAGCCTGGGCGGCCTCGTTGATGCGCTGACGTAAGAGGATTTCCCGGTAGGTATTTTCCTGCAGCAGCTTCACCACCGGATCGGATTCCAGCGCCAGCGTACGCCGCACCGCGTCCTGTTCGTCAGCCGGATAAAGCGCGACAAACGCCGCTTTACGCACGGCCAGCAGGGCTTCAAAGTCCGGCACATCGACAATTTCCGGGGCGGGAAGCTGGGAGAGATCGACGGAACTCATACAGCCGCCCCCACATCTACCGAGAGGCTGATAGGGGTGTTATCCGCGCGGTAGCCCGTCAGGTTAACGACCATTTTTCCGTCCATGCTCGTTTCGGTAGTGACGCCTGTCAGCCTGATACGGGTTTCCCAGCGGCACAGGGCGCTGTAGGTTGCCGCCATAACCTGCAGCCGGGTAACGCCGTTCTGCGGCTGGTCCATCAGTTCCGCCATCAGCGAGCCATATTCCCGGCGCGCCAGGCGGGAACCGACCGGCGTCACCAGGATATCGCGCACAGACTGACGGATGTGATCGACGTCCGTCAGCGCGCCGCCTGTCTGTGCATTCATACCCAGATACATCATCAAGCTGGCCCTCCCGTTAAGCTGCCGCCACTCTGGACGCCACTGTGTTTGTGGGTGTGCACAACAACGCCGTTCGAACTCATTGCCCCACCGGACTGCGTGACCTTACCGTTGATCACGACTTCGCTGTTGATACGCGTCAGGTCTGCCTCCACGACAAACTCCCCCGTTTTCACCTGGATGCTTTCCGGTGCTTCTAGAACAATCTGTGCCCCTGCCTTTAGCAGGTAGCGCCCGATTTCCGGCTCGTACTCAATCCAGCCGCCATCCGGGAACGTCGTTACCTGCGCATCCTCAGATACCGAGGGCGGCGGGCTGTCGTTTGAGTAAATCGCCGGTAACACAAACGCCGTGGTGAGATCGCCGCCGATGGACAGCAAAACAACCTGCTCACCCACGGACGGCCGCCACCATGTTTTTGACCGGCCAGCACGCATCGTCAGCCAGTTAAGCCACGTTGTCTGCAACTCGCCGGTCTGCACGCGGCACTGCCAGTTTTCAGCGTCCACCTCGATCACTACCCCGGTTCTGATCAGGTTCAGCAGCAGGCGGTACAGCTCAGCGAGGTTAAATTCGGGATTTTTCATGGGGTCAGTTTTCCATTTTTGCCGCCGGGTGATGAGTCGCGGGCGTTGTGCGATGCACCAGACAATGAGAGATCAGCGGGACAGATGATCCATGATGAGATCGCGTACTATCCCTTCGGATGCGTCGGTTATGCCGAGCAGTTCACGGCGTGCATAGGTGACTTCCGGCCCGTATTTCCTGACACGATCGCGCAGGCCGTAGTGATGGACGCGGGCTATCCGTTGCACCCTGCCTTCAAAGGCGACCTCTGCCGCGTCGTTTGTGGTTCGGGTTTTGAGGTAGCGGGCTGTCCGCAGCTTGCTGAACATCTGCCGACGGATGCGGCCCGACTTCGCCCGGCCTTTCGCTTTCCGGGGTTCGTAGGCGCTGCCGTCGGGGTTGCGCTGCAGCTTAATGTTCTGCTGCTGTTGCTGCCGCAGCTGCACAGCCACATCACGCATTAGCTTTCGCCGCTGCGCCGTTCTCAGCTGGCTTATCAGTGTCTCCAGCCACTCATCCAGCTGTTTAAGCTCAGCCATAATGTGCTAACCAGTGCTCATCGTGGCTGGCCGGGCCGTCCGGCTCCGCCACTGCCTCCACCGTTGCCACACCATCACGCACAGTAACCAGCACACGCTCCGTCAGCGCCAGATAAATGCTGATATCAACCAGATCGTTTTTCAGAATTTCCACCTCAAAACGAAACAGCCGTTCGCGCAGCTCCGGGTTCCGCAGGGCGTCCGGCTGGTTTTCCGTCAGCCACTGCAGCACTACCGCCGTCAGCAGGTTCTGATCGCCACTGAAATCAGTGACGACCATATTCAGGGTGTACTGGTATTCCCAGCCCAGCCCCGGCACGCCTGTGCTGACAACCTTTCCGTCGTCAACGAACAGATGCAGCGCATCAGGATTAGCACTCAGGTAGGGGACACTATTCAGCGCCGATCGCAGGGATGAGGGTTTGTTCATGGCTTTCCTGACAGTCAACAATCATATCCACCCTGGCCGCACACTGCGCCCAGCCCGTTTCCGCCGCCTCTTTCGCGGCCAGTAATTCGCCGTTATTGGTCGGCCCGCTTGCTGGCAGCTGGCAGCGGGTCACCTTCGGACAGGAAAGCGCGATAACCGGCCGCTCCGGTAATTGCCGGGCGTTTTTGCAGCCGGATAACATCAGCAGGCAAAGGAGTGTCAGCCCACTTTTTAACGTCAGGGTTTTCATTGGTCAGCCTCTTAATCTGTTCAGCCCGCGCCACTGCAGCGAGAGTGATTGCGTCCTGTTCCTGCTGATAGGCCAGCTGAAAGCTGTCGTTTGCCCTGGCCATCAGGTCAACCGCAGCCAGCTGGCTGCGGGCGCGGCCCAGCTCCACATTCAGCCCGGTAATATCGCGATCCCTTTCATTGATATCCCATCGGGCCTCCCGTAACTGCCAGCCCAGCCACAACGTCAGGGTCAGCACCAACACACCGATGATCGTTACGCTGCGTGGCATGGTTGCGCACCTTCACGCCAGTCTTTCAGCAGCTCAGCCAGCATCCAGCGCATACAGCGGACCAGCACCACGCTAAGCATGTAAACGACCGCGGTGACAAACCAGCCGGAATGAAGCAGGACCGCAACAATAAACACGAAACTGATTACCCATCTGACCGTTTTCCAGCCCGACGATGGATTATCCAGCCCGAATATTTTGCAAAGTAGCGGCGGCATTGATTCGCTGCCGGGCCTGACCACGCCGCGCTCACAGAACGCATAAACGACATAGCCGAAAAGGCCAAGCATCAGCAGACCGGTGGAGGCAAGCGACAGTAAGTAAACGAAGCAGGCCGCCGCACTCATTACCACGCTCTCCGGGTGAAAATTCCCCCATGCCAGCGCCCCCAGAAACAGAACATGGACTACCCATGCAATCAGTTTGTTTTTCACAGTGTCACCCCTTTTACGCACCATGCCAGTTCCCGCGCGCGGCGGTTTTCCAGCCCTTTGTTTTTTACTCCGTTGACGTACACCCAGCGCGGAAGCTGGTTGCACGCCTGCAGCCATTGACCGCGTTTAATGAACGCCGCCATTGTTGATTTACACACCGCGCCCGTGCCGACGTTAAACGCCAGGCTCACCAGGCTGTCATAAACCTGCTGCGGCATGGCTACCGGCACACAGACCGCCAGCCTGCGCTCAACGTTGAGCACATCGCCGATCAGGTTGCTGGCCGCCTGGTGCTCGTTGATGGTTTTGCCCGGCACCACTCCGGCGGTATGACCGATCCCGTTAGTCCACACCCCGGCGTCGCACTGGTACGGTGTCAGGCGACAGCCCTCATAATCTGCAATCAGCTGCAGCCCCTGCGGGGAGGTTTTCAGCAGCTCAAACTGCGGCAGCGTGGCAGCGATCGCCAGCACCACACCAATCAGGCAACGCTTAACGATTGACGCGCTCATAAGCCTCCCGGCTGATTTTTCCGGCCTCAAGCAACTGAAACGCCTTGCGCCGGTAATACCATGTGATCCCCAGCGCCGCCGTACCCAGCACCATTCCGAACACGGTTCCCACGTCCTGGATATCCCAGTTACCCAGCCAGGCGAGGAAAACCGCTATCCAGTAGGTCATGGCCGCTGTTACCCGTTCGATAGTCATATTTCACTCCCAGAGCTGCACGGTCTGGGCCGTGGGGCTGCTGACCAGCTCAGGCAGCTCCACCTCTAAACCGTGCGGCAGAACGGGGCCAACAGCAGCCAGCCCCGGATTGGCGGCCAGCACCGCTTCTGTCATGCCCAGCGTGCGCCCGTAGTGACGCCAGCAAATCGCGTCTACCGTGTCATACTGCTGCGCCCGGACTTTCATCAGATCAGCTCCACCGTCATGTGTGGCAGGTCCTGCAGACGGGCGATCGCCCAGCGTGCATCCCGCCACAAATCACCCAGGCCGCTTTCCATTTCGTCCGCCTTTTTGTTCCCTTCCGCCGTACTGTCAAAATCGCGATAGCTCTCAACCGTCAGCGCCTTTGTCCAGCACCAGACAGCGCGGCGGTACAGATGAACGCGCTCGCTTTCGCCACCAATTTTTTCCGCCGGAACATCAGCCAGGACTTTGCAGCCCCGGTCCATTTGTTTCTGGCGAAAACTGAACAGCTCCGCGTTCACCTCAGAAACGGCGGTCAGCGTAAGCAGCCGCAAGCGTTCCGGCGTTACCGTTCCGTCCTGCCGCATTACCTGGCGATACTCAGCCAGATCAAGAGCGGGCCAGAAAAAGGTATTAGGGATAATGTCCGCCTTCGCGCTTTCCTTCACCGGCTCCGGTGAAACAAATTTCATGTTCATTCACTACTCCCTGATGGGTGGGCGGTGGACGGGGTTTTGATGCGGCTTATAGCCTGTCGCCACCCCGTGCCGCCCCGCGCGTGGGCACGTTCGGTTAGCCGCCGTTGACGGCTTTTCTCAGCCGGGTTTCCAGCTGCTTGATTTCTGTTTTTACGCCGCAGTTCATATCCAGCTGCAAAGCACGCTTGAGGTGGCTCAGCGCTGCGACGCCCTGATCGTTGTCACGCAGGGCAAACCCCATCGCCTTGTAAATCCGGGCACGCGACTGATCCGGCATGTCGTGCGGCTCAACCAGTTCCAGCGCCTGCGTCAGCAGGGCAGCGCTGAACGTTTCTCCGCCCGCAAACGCCCGCATAGCCGCGTCCGCAAACTCTTCTGCAATGGCAGTAGCCGTGGTGCGGTTGAATCGCTGCGGCAGTACCCAGCCATGCCGCAGGGCGTGACGGGCAATCTCCAGCGCACCGGTGTAATTACCGGTATCGATACGCCAGATAAGAACGAACATCGCCACATCGTCCTGGCGTGCTGAATCTGCCGCCAGTACCCCGGCAACCCAGGCGTCATAGACGGGCAGAAATTCACGTTTCAGGGCAATCTTGCGTTCCGTTCCCTGCACCGTTTTCAGGCGGCGCATGTGCTCGCCGAGCTGCATCAGCATTTTTTCATAGCCGCTGGCCCCGGCTGCACTGCCGCCCGGACGGGCGGCCTCCTGTGCCTGGACAAACTGCGTATGTGCGCGGAATGGGTTCATGGTTACGCCCCGCCGCCTGCCGGATCCTCAGCCGGTGCTGCCGATGCGTTCATGGTCTGCATCACTGTTGCCGTCACGGCGGCGATGCGGGCGATCTGCTCATCGGTCAGCTCCGCGCTTACTGCCTGCTGCTGCGCCGGGGCGTCTTCGGTTTCCAGTACCTCGATGTTTTCAATCAGCGCCACGCAGTCGTAATCCTCAACCACGTATGCCTCGTTGACGGATTCGAAGTTTTCAATGCGATCGCGCTTCGGATTGTCGATAACCGCGCGGCGGCGGGTTCCGTCCTGCCAGTAAATCGACAGGTTATCCAGACGCGTGATCAGGATGGCGTTAGCCGGGAAGAAAGGCGCCTGCACAGCGGGCAGGCCGCCGATACGCTTCTGGCTGATAATCAGATCGGCGGCCAGCGCCTCGCTGTTCGGCTGGTCACGGTTGACGATAGGGAAATATTTATCAGCCATCAGCGAACGGCCACAGATAACAACCAGCTCAGTATCGTCCTGGTACCACGGCTCGATTTTCTCGCTGACTGCGCCCATAACCAGTGCGTCGAGGTTTTTAAAATCGCCGCCCTTGCCAATACGCACCGTCTGAGAAATAACGGTGCCATCGCTGCCCACAATCCGGCTCAGTACGCGCACCGGTGCTTCACGGCGGATTTTCTCCAGCCAGCCGATATTCACGTCCTGCAAGAGTGGATAGGTCAGGCGATCGGAGGTCTTTTCCCGGCGCTCACCGTTAAAGCCGATCATGATGCGGTCCAGCGCCTGGCGCTTGATAATCGCGTCACGGATGCGGATCTGGAAGTCCTGGAATTTCGCCCACAGGTCCAGCTTTTCATAACCCAGCGCGGTGTCAAAGTTGGTCTGGGTGCACTTGTAGCCTTCGCCGTCGATATAGGTCGGATCGGTCGGCTCGCGCTCTTTTTTGGTGGTATCCGTGGTTCCGGCTACCGTCGCGCCGATACCCAGCCCCAGACGTTCGCCGGACTGCTCATCAACCGGCACAACATTAATTCGCGTCAGGAACGCGGACGACTCCTGGATTTTTGTTTCCAGCGTCTGCGCGACCGATGCTTCAGCGGTGTACTTAGAGCCAATATCTTTAACGTCAATTTTGTTAAGCGTCGCCAGCTGCTGCAGGTAAGCGTTAAAGGCAAAGCGGGTTTTCGTTTTCATCGGGTTTTATGCTCCGTCAGCAGGTTGTGAGTTGGTCTGAGCTGCCGTTACCGCCGGAAGAGAACGGGCGGCGATCGCTGCGGCTGTCTTCGACAGATAATTTTTCGCGCAGGGTTGAAAGCTCGCTTTCTGCCGTGGACAGCTGTTGCTGCATGTCATCCAGGCGCTGTGAAAAATCACGTTTCAGATTGCCGACGCGCTGGCCGACCTCTGCCACTGATTCAGACAGTGCCTGGTGCGCCCCCGCGACTTCTTCAACGGCCTGATGCACGTCAGCAAAACGGGCGTCGTCGTCAGCGGATTTACGGGAAAGCAGCGCTTTGATGCTGGCGAAAAAGCTCGGCTTTTCTTCCGGCAGGTCTTCAAATTCGAAGAGAGTTTCTTCGGCAGCGGTGAAGAGGTTGCCGTCCGCCTGTTTGCGGCGTGCCAGCGGATTAACCGCAGCGCTGGCGCTAAACTGCAGCATTTCAGTGCCCAGGCTGGCCGGATCGTCAGTGACAGCCAGGCCGACCAGATAGGCTTCCCCGGTGTCGGAAAATTTCGGGTTTACTTCCATTGAGGTGAAGAGTTTCTGCAACCTCGCAGTCATGGAAACCAGCTCATCGGTCGGCAGAATCCAGCTGTATAAAGCCATCTTGCCTTTCAGCGGGCCTTCACTGATTTCCTCCGCCTCCAGCCCTTCCACGATGCCGAAACGGCGGAAAGAGCTGTCAGGCGTATAGCCCTTGATGTGTTCCATGTTGATTACAGCGGTGTAGACCTGCGGGTTGTAATTCGCCGCCATCTGGGTAAGCCATACGCGCTCAATGACGCGCCCGTCAGTGGTGGCACCTTCCACCCCAATACGAAAACGCTTTGATTTTTTTGCCATCTGTCCGGCTCCGGTTGTTCTGGACGTGTCGAGAGGCTTTATGTTTGCGTTTCAGGGGAGGGAGAAACAACGCGCGGGCATTGTGGGGAAAATGGCACAACAGGGCGAAGCGGCGCAGGTGAACGCGGGGCCGTAGTCTGACGCCATGAACATGACGACGATTAACCCGGACCTCGACCCGCGAAAACAGGCGATGTTTCTGTATTTCAGCGGTATACGCATCGCCCGCATTGCTGAAATGCTGGGAGAGAAACCCGCAACCGTTCACAGCTGGAAAAAACGCGACAAGTGGAGCGAGATCGGTCCTCTGGATCAGATGCAGCTGACCACGGCGGCGCGCTATTGCCAGCTCATCATGAAGCCCGCAAAGGAGGGGCGAGATTTTAAGGAAATTGACCTGCTGGCCCGTCAGGCAGAACGCCACGCCCGGATCGGTAAATTTAACGATGGCGGCAACGAAGCCGACCTCAATCCGAAGGTAGCCAACCGCAACAAAGGCCCGCGCAGACCGCCAGAGAAAAACGTTTTCAGCGATAACCAGATCGAGAAGCTGGAAGAAATTTTCCACTCCACCATGTTCGCCTACCAGCGCCAGTGGTGGGAGGCCGGGAATAAATACGCCGTCAGGAACCTGCTGAAATCCCGCCAGATCGGGGCGACGTTCTTTTTTGCCCGTGAGGCACTGATTGATGCACTTATCACCGGCCGCAATCAGATTTTCCTCTCAGCGAGTAAAGCCCAGGCTCACGTTTTCAAGCAGTACATTGTTGAGTTTGCAAAAGAGGTTGACGTGGAGCTGCGCGGCGATCCGATGGTGCTGCCGAACGGGGCGACGCTATATTTCCTCGGCACCAACGCCCGGACCGCGCAGAGCTATCACGGAAACCTCTACCTGGACGAATATTTCTGGATACCAAAATTCCAGGAGCTGCAGAAAGTGGCGTCCGGTATGGCGCTGCATAAAAAATGGCGTGAAACCTACTTCTCCACGCCGTCCAGCCTGACGCACAGCGCCTATCCGTTCTGGTCCGGCGCTCAGTTTAACAAGGGCCGGTCAAAGCATGACAGAATAGAGATTGACCTCTCCCACAGCCATCTTGCACGCGGCGCACTCTGTGCTGACGGCCAGTATCGCCAGATCATCACCGTGGAAGATGCGGTGCGCGGTGGCTGCGACCTGTTTGACCTGGAGCAGCTGCGCCAGCGCTACAGCCCGGAAGATTACCAGAACCTGCTGATGTGCGTGTTTATGGACGATCTGGCGTCTGTATTCAATCTGGCTCTTATGCAGGGCTGCATGGTGGACAGCTGGGAAGTCTGGGACGACTTTGAGCCGCTTATGCTTAATCCGTTCGGGCAGCGCCCGGTATGGATCGGCTATGACCCGGCTAAAGGCACGCAGAACGGCGACAGCGCCGGGTGCGTGGTGATCGCGCCCCCTCTGGTACCAGGCGGTAAGTTTCGCATCCTGCAGCGCTACCAGTGGCGCGGGATGGACTTTCGCGCCCAGGCTGAAGCCATCCGGCAGCTTACCCTGCAGTTTAACGTGACCTATATCGGCATCGACTCTACCGGCGTGGGCCACGGCGTCTATGAGAACGTGAAGGCGTTCTATCCCGGTGTCCGCGAGTTTGTCTATAACCCCAACGTCAAGAATGCCCTGGTGCTCAAAGCCTACGACATCATCGCGAGCCGCCGTCTGGAGTTTGACGCGGGCATGACCGACGTAGCCCAGTCATTCATGGCGATCCGCAAAAGCACCACGGCCAGCGGAAACCGGCCAACGTATGAGGCCAGCCGCAGCGAGGAAGCCAGCCATGCAGATTTGGCCTGGGCAACCATGCACGCACTCTTTAACGAACCGCTGGAAGGCGCAACGGCGAATAACAGCACTATTGTGGAGATTTACTGATGGGTAAACGTAAGCCCCGCGCGCAGGAGCTGCGCCGCCAGTCTGCCGCGCAGACCATGACCGAGCAGCCCGGCGGCGCTCATGCCGAGGCGTTTTCATTCGGGGACCCCGTGCCGGTGCTCGATCGCCGCGAACTGCTGGACTATCTGGAATGCGTTCAGGTCGACAGGTGGTATGAACCGCCCATCAGCCTGGACGGGCTGGCGCGTACGTACCGCGCAGCGGTCCATCACAGCAGCGCAATACAGGTGAAGCGTAACATTCTGGTCAGCACCTTTAAGCCGCACCGCCTGCTGTCCAAGCAGGCATTTGGCCGTTTCGCCCAGGACTTTCTGGTATTCGGCAACGCCTACCTTGAGAAGCGGGTTAACCGGCTAGGCGACACGCTGACGCTTGAGGCTTCGCTTGCCAAATTCACCCGGCGCGGCATTGACCCGGATCATTTCTGGTTCGTGCAGTACGGCTACCAGAAGCAGCCCTATGAGTTTGCGCCGGGCCGGGTCTTTCACCTGATGGAAGCCGACCTGAACCAGGAGATTTACGGCCTGCCGGATTATCTGTCCGCCATTCCGTCCACGCTGCTGAACGAGTCCGCGACCATGTTCCGCCGGAAGTATTACCTTAACGGTAGCCACGCGGGCTTTATCATGTACATGTCAGATCCCGCGGCTAACCAGCAGGACGTGGATAACATCCGGGAGGCGCTGAAAAAATCGAAAGGGCCGGGCAACTTCCGCAACCTGTTTATGTACAGCCCGAACGGGAAGAAAGACGGCATTCAGATCATCCCGCTGTCAGAAGTAGCGGCAAAGGATGAGTTTCTGAATATCAAAAATGTGAGCCGTGATGACATGCTGGCCGCTCATCGTGTGCCGCCTCAACTGATGGGCATCATTCCGACTAATACCGGCGGGTTTGGTGATGTGGAGAAGGCCGCCCGCGTCTTTGTTCGTAACGAGCTGCTACCACTCCAGAAGCGCATGGAAGAACTGAACGACTGGATCGGGGAGCAGGTGATCCGCTGGGACCCGTACAGCCTGGACCTGGGCGACGAAAGCGCCAGCTAACCCAGCAGACCGCCCGTCAGGGCGGTTTTTTTTGGCCTTCAATCTTTAAACGACCTACCGCCACAAGCTCTGACCCACTCAGCACGTCTCTATGGCCCTCTGAGCGACCCTATTTTTTGCATCACTTCCGCACCGCTTCGCTTCGTCGCACCTCACAGCGGCCCGCACGCGCACGAATTGCCCCCTTCCCGGCGTGCCTGCCGGGGTCAAAAATGGTCTTCTGACCCCGCTTTAACCTCAAAGCGCGCGCTCGTAGCCCCGCCACGCCTGCGCGCTTTGTGTAATAGTTTTCATGCAAGTGCATGAGATATGAAAAAGCCCGCCAGAACTGGCGGGCCGGGGCATAAACGATCCTCTAACGATCCTTCATTTTCATGCACCATAGACATGCACAACCGCGTGAACGGCGCGGCAATGATAAAACCATCAGATCACAGGGCAGTTATCATCGCTGATTGTGCGGTTGATGAGGTGCGTAACCCTGCCTAAAACAACCACATCGTCCAGTGCTTCACCTTCCAGCGCTTCGCCGTCGGATGTTATAAAAGAGTGACCGGCAACTTTTGCGAAATGCGTACGCCCGAATGCCTGGATCAGAACGTCCGCACCAGGCGGGCATTTTAATGCGGGGTTAATCACCGCATAACCTGCTGATGTTTCAATAATACGACTGTTAGCGGTGATGCCGCATAAGCTGTTTGGAGTCAGGACAGTCTCTACGTAGTCCTGTGCCGGGCTAGGAAATCCCATAACTAACGCCTCGCTTCGCTCGTTGTTCAACCCTGCATACGCCAGAATAAAATTCTTACGTCTGCAGGGTTCCTTTTATTGCTTTCAGCTTACGTTTTTCTAATTTGTGACCTTCATTGATTGGTTGTATTCGTGGCTTCTAATTTTTGCCATCAATTCGTCGGTCAGCTCAGACACCCACTGGATAGCCAGGCGCTTTTCTTCGTCACTGCATTCACTAGCCGCTACAAGTTTCACAAAAAAATCAATACGCTGGAGCTTCATCGACTCCAAGAAAAAGTCTTCCATTTTCCCTCCCTTACATCATTTACTGTATGCATATACACTGTTTATAAATACAGTATAGAACCGATCCCACGTTGTAAACTATTTTTATGTTTCAATGGGATGTGTCCGATGCCATTTATAACCGCAACTATTGCAAAAGGAGGATAAACATTGCGCAAGGCCTGTATTGAGTTAGTAGCACAAACCAAAATTGCCCTGCTTCTGGCTGGCGACCTCGGTACTGGTCGGTGCCTGCACATGGTCGTTTGTTCAAAGGATATGGACCATATGCCCACCACTGAACAATGGCTCAATGCTTACAAGCGGTGTGAGCAAAAAGCAGCAGAGCTGAAATATGAAGTAACGCGCGTACGGGGCCGAAAGCTGGCGGGCCTTTAGCTATTTTTATGGCGGCATTAATACCACTGCCGCCACTTAGCATCCTCCTGCAGACGCTGGTCCCGGTAAAAAATGCGCAGCCCTGCCCCGGATGGAATGCTCCCGCCCCGCAGAAGCAGATCAATCTCCGTTTCGCTACCGTCAAAGCCCCTGGACCTGAGTTCCGTCTCAAGCTGCAGCCGCAGGTGAGAAGATATTTCCTGCTTATACCCCTTTCTCCGCTTCGGCTTAACCAGCCTTAACCGGGTATTAAGCTCACGCAGTTCCTTTTTGCTCATGCTGTGGAGGTGATCCTGCAGTTCCTTCTCATTCATGGCCCTAATATCTGGTGCGTCATCCCCTGACTGGCTCAAATTTTCAACAGGGGGACAGTTATTGCCACGAGTCCAAGGGGCGCAAGCGCCCTGGTCGGCTGTCGCCTCCTGAAGGTCAACGGCTTTACGAACCATTTTCCACTTCACTGCGTGAGTGCAGATCCGGCCCTCAATGATCGGGGACCAGATGCCATAAATACGAACACCATGATCGCCGTAAGCGCTCGGCTCATCGTTCAGTTCATAAGCGGTTCTGACAAGGTGATGTTTACGGGGGACCAGAACGCCGCCCTGCTTCATGATGTAGGTGGCAAAACAGCCTGCATCTGCTGCGGCCAGCACCGCATCGAGACGCGGGTTTTCCAGTACCGGCACGCCTGCCTTCTTGTCACCCTGCGCCCTGGCAGCCTGACCGGCCAGCAGGCGCAGCTCGCGGTACGCCTGGCGGCCAGGAATACCAAAGAAGCGGAATTGCTGGACACGGTGCAGCGAAGCCCAGGCGTTTACGTTCTCAGCGTTATCGCGCAGTGATCTGCCCGTTTCTTTACTGATTTCCTGCGCCAGCCCGCGCCCGTCGATGTTCTTACTGATGTATTTGGCGATATAGCTGGTCGGCGTACCCTTGCGCGGGTTGATAAGCTCAGACTTGAAGCGCGGCCCGGTATTGGTGCCCAGCTCCTCCCGGTCCTCACGAATGGCAAATTTACGCAGCAGCGCGGTGATGGATTTACGGTCTTTTTTGCGCATGAAGCACAGCAGATGCCAGTGCACGGTGCCGTCATGGTGCGGCTCTGCCACGCGGACGCCATACCAGCGTAGCCCGGCCTTGTGCATTGCCTTGCGGAAAGCGGCGAACATATCAACCAGATAGTCGCTGCTCTGCCGGACACTGGCGCTGGACCACTTCGGATTAGGCCTGCCGTTATTGAGGGTTGCGTGGAAGCGTGACGGGCAGGTGATGGTATAGAACACCGCGCACTCCCCACGCATTTCTGCGATAAGCTCCAGCCCCTTAACGCAGGCCATCATTTCGTTGCGCCGGTGCGCCGGGTTGCTACTGCTGGCGTTTACCACATCCTCCATATCCAGAGTGTCGCCGTCAGCGTTAACCAGCTCATGCGAGCGGAAAAACTCCAGAGACTTGCGGCGCTGTTCGCGTTTGTGGATCACAGCCTCATAGCTGACATAGGGAGACGCCTTTTTATTTACCAGGCACACCGCACGCAGCTGCTCCTCTCGCCATTCACAGCGCATCTTCCACAGTTTGCGATACCACCAGTCAGCGCACAGCATACGCGCCAGCGAACCCGGAATAAGCTCGTATGGGACCGGGTTACGGCGGTGCTTTTTACGGCGTAGCTGCTCGAAAGCTGGCGGGATAACATCAAGACGCATGGCCTCAGCGGCCACCCTTTCCCATGACCGGCGGATCTCTTCCGGCATAACGTCATCATCGGTAAACAGCTCGCCGCAGGCAGCATCCAGACACATGCTCATGTGCGCCGCCACAAGGGTAGATAACCGCTTAACCTGCTCCTGGTTCATTTCGGGCAGAACCAGAAGCCCCTCCAGTCCGTCGCGGCTCGCCATAAACCGGAATGAGGCAGAAGCCTGACTATCCCGCACATGCTCAAGCCGTTTAATGCATGGCCCGATTGTTTCACGTAGATAGCGGGAATAAGCCTTAGGTTTATCCAGGCTCTGGAAATACTTTATCCGCTCAAGCAGCGGTTTGCTGATGTGTGCCGGCTGTGCGCTTACGTCAGAGATGATGACCAGATCGGGATTGAATTGCTGCTGTTCACGGGCCATTTTGGCGCGACTTATTAGCAGGTCCTGCCCCATTTCCCGCTGGACAGGATCACGGGATTCATTGAAGAAATAGCGTTCCCAAACCTCGTCGCTCACCTTCTCGCGGCGCAGCTGTTCCTGCTCGTTATCCGCAGCGTAAAGAGCGATCAGGTTTGAAAGCGCAGACTCCGGCGCAACTGCCGCCGGGTCCAGATAAGGGTTAATAGCCGTTTGAGGCGCGCTCCATGCGCATTCCTTGGTATCCTTATCGACTTTATAAGGGGCGAGAGACGCGGCGAGACGGCCTGAGCTGTTACACGTCACTCACAGACTCCCGCATAAACGCTGCTGCAGACGGACTTGTCATTAGATTCAGCCAGCAGGTCGAATTGTGCGCCCCCGCGTGTTGTCATGGCCCAGTCGCGATAGGTCTCAATCCCGTACCTATCAACGGTAACAACTTCAATCCGTTTTTCGGCGCGACGTGGATCGTGCGTGGAAGGAAAGAACATAGAATTTCCACGGCGCGAACATGCAGCGACAAAACGCTCCCACTCTGCTACACGTTTTATCTCTTCAGGCCAGCGGGTAAATATTTCTGCTAGCTCAGATTTTCTGGCATGGATGCACGGCATACACCCGACGCGGCTACAGCCCTGTTCGTAAAGCGGGTTCGGTTTAATTCCGTGGCGCTTAGCCAGGGCAAACACATCTTCATGCAGCCACTTAAGTATCGGGCGGTACACATGCAGCCCTGGAGTGTTATCAGCGTCCTCTTCCCACTCAGGGAGATTTGCACGTGCAGGCGATTCCTGAGCCCGGACACCCTGCCACAGAATTACCTCATCGAACTCCTCCAGCGTAGGTAGAACAACCTGATCGCGCACTGGGTCATGCTTCAACTCCAGAGAACAAAATCTGGCTTTAGTGCTGGGGAACCGGCCTTTCCACATGCATAAGTCAAGGAACGGGTTGCCTGTTGGCTTAAGGATATTCAGTGCCTGATGGATGCGTTCTGCCGCCTCATCAGGGGACATTCCGCACTCCTCAACCAGAGAAACAGGCCACTTCTCTGCAATAAATTTCCGCTTCCCTTCAATCTGGCGAGTGAAGTCAGCCCGGACGCGTTTAACTGGCCCCAGCTTTTGTTCAAGATAATCCAGGTACTCCATTGTCTGCGGATGTTCATGGCCAGTATCTGCAAAGACGTTCAGATGTGGCACGCCGGATTCCCTAGCAAGCAGCCATTGCGCCAGGGAATCTTTCCCTCCCGAAATACTAATAACGTTGATGGTGCTGGGAGCAAAACAGCGGTGATCGATAGTGTTCATGCCCGTACCTCACGCTTAACGCAGTAATCAGGGCCACCTGCAGGGTCAAAACCGATCCAGTGATGAGGTTTAGAAACAGCTATAACCTCAACGGCGGATTTACTTTCACCGGCGGCCACGCCCATGCTGCGCTTTGCTGTCAGCTGATGGAGGGAGAAATTGCGATAAAGGGAACGCGTCAATGAGGTGTCACTGTTGGACACAATGACCGGATGACCTTCTGATGACCGGCGTTCAAGAATAGACGCCAGATGATACTGATCATCTTCAGTAAATCCTGCAGTGTGATAACCAGTAAACGTTCCGTCATATGGCGGATCGCAATAAACCACATCACCTGCCTGCAGCATTGCCAGTGTCTCGTCATAACTGGCGCAGATGAACGTGGCACGCGCAGCCTTTTCAGCAAATGCGCGGATTTCATCAACAGGCAGATAAGGCTTTTTGTAATTACCATATGGCACATTGAAAAGGCCGCGCTGATTATAACGGCACAAACCACGGTAACAATGGCGATTAAGGAAAAGGAAGTAAGCCGCCTTATCTATTGGCTCAAGTGGTACAGTATTAAAAAACTGGCGGCACTTATAATAACCTACTTCCGTGGTGAACTTTGAAAATACACGCTCAGCCAGATGAATGAAGCTGTTAACGTCTTCTTTGATTACCTGATAAAGATTAATAAGGTCAGGGTTAATATCCGCGACAAGATAATGAGGATAGTCTGTTGCCATCATTACGGCGCAGGAACCCGCGAAAGGTTCAACCAGTCGCGGGCCAGCGGGTAAGTGTTCTTTAAGCTGGGGCATAATGGCTGTTTTATTGCCCGCCCATTTAAGGATGGTGGTCATACAGCACCTCCGTTGTAATGCTTGCCTTTCAGCTCGGCGATTTCCTGACAAGTGACGCAGCACTGCACGCCCGGAATAACAGCCCGGCGAGCAGCAGGAATCTCGCCGTCGCACGCTTGGCACAGAAACGCAGAAGGCGCAGCCGTACAGCTGCGCGCATTCTGAATAAGGCGATCACGGTCTTCCTGTTCGCGCTGCTGCACGCGATCCATAAAGCAGCCCATTAGTGCAGCTCCTGTGCTTCGTTGATGATAATAGTTGCCTCAAGCCGCAGAAGCTCCGCCGCTTCAGTGCCGCTTAGCTCGCCACGGGTGATAAATACAGCCAGCTTTTCCAGACGTGCCGCCATTACATCAGCGCGGCCCCGACGTTCTTCCAGACGTGCTGCGGTCAAAAGGCTATTAATACCAGCATCGTCCGGCCCGGTTTGGGTGTTACGCTTTTCAATATTTCGCATATTTATTTCTCCAGAATTTAGGCAAAAGAATGCCCGGCGGGTTTACGCCATTAATTTTGTTAGTGGTTAATTACTCGGGTAGTACGCTTTCATGCGGCGAAAAGCGACGGGGTAGAATTTCGCCCCAGCGCGCTATTTCATTCATTGCTTTAATCAGCAACAACCGGCGGGACTGATCGAAATATTCAAACGGCTTTCCGACCTCATCGCTTTTAAACGTACCTGGCTCGTTGCGGTTCGCCAGCGTCATGACAACGAATTTAAAATCATCATTAAGCTTGTTGAAATTACGCAACGCGCCGTTCTGCGTTGCCTTTAGTTTCTGATGAAAACGGGCGAAACACTCCTCGCCAGACATCTTCACCGGCTGCGCATCGGCACAACCAGCATTATTAAACGGCATCGCACCTGCATTGATTGGTGCGGACATGTTGTTAATCATATCAACCTCAAAAAAGCTTTAACCCGGCGCTTAAAAGACACGGGGCGCAAAGTGCGCAGTTCACTTAATAATGCCGACTGGTCGCGGCTGGGGTTCCAGCGCTTACGGTCGCTTCCCATGATCCAGCCGTGGCCGTAGCTCATGGACGGACTTTGACGAACAAGCAGCGACGCGAACGAGGGTTCATGTTTCATGCTCATCTCACATCAGGCCGAATGTTGCGCCGATACCGCTGACAGTATCTACAGCGCTGGCGACTGCTGGGTTGCCCTGGACGCGGGCTTGCAGTGCGATAGCCGTTAACGTCAGCATTCTGATGCCAGAATTAACGCACTCGATCATTCCGTGCTTACGGGCTGGCGTCAGCCGTTCCGTTGATATAGCACCGGTGGCCAGCTCGCCAAGCTCACCCATCGCACGCATGACATAGGTTTGCATTTTCTCGGGTGCCAGCTCGTTCACCGGTACACATGGCAGACAATGTATCTGAGCTAAAAACCCATCAACCAGTGTTGAGTCCTCAGTTAGGTCAGTAAGCGTCCAAATCTCACGGGGTGTTAACTGATGCGGCTGGTCCGGGTTGAGCTTGTTGTAAAGCGTATGCGGCTTGATACCCGCCTTAACAGCTAGCTCTTTAACGTTGTGAGTTGCTGCGAACTTTCTGCAAGCATCGTCGAAATGTGAATGTGACGAAACGCGAAAATCTAACATGCTGTAAATCCTTTTATATCCCAGAATGGAACTATCAAGCCTGCAGTGCGATTTCGCAGCCCTGGGCCGCTTCCATCGTTAAAGCAAACATGTTCACTTCAACCAGACCGTTAGCGTTTTCTTTCTTGCGGATCGGAAGACGGCCTTCACGAATCATTTGGCGGGCATAGCTGAGCTTGTAACCGGTACGGCGGCAGAACTCATCAAGGGTGATATAAGGCTCTGACACCACAAGGTTAAAGCTGGGGCGCATTGATAATTGTCGTTTCATGATGCACTATTCCTCAGTTTGTGTTTTAAACTTCACTATTCGGATGTATTCGCACATATTCCGAACATCACAAGACCGATGATAGGATCTCAAAACTGATATGTCAAACGCAAAAGAAACCCCCTGCGCGATTTCTGCATTTAATTTTTCATCTCAAAGCGGTGGCAAAGATGCGATAACGCGCATCCTTGAAGCTTATGGATTCAGTACAAGACAAGCTCTATGTGAGCACCTGGGTGTTTCTCAAAGCACTATGGCAAACCGCTGGATGCGCGACACTTTCCCCCATGATTGGCTAATCGCATGCCATCTAGACACTGGTGCTCCGATGCTTTGGCTAGCTACCGGGCAGGGTAAACCGACAAGCGAAAAAAATGACCCGAACAGTTTAACTTTGAAATTAAAAGAAATCACAAATGGGCTTTTCAACGATTCCGTCTTGGTTCATTACGATTCGAACCTACTACCAAAAGACGCATTAGCCCCCTTCTTTGTGAAGTTCGAATCTGTGGTTTACCTCGTTGATGAATATAAAGGCGAAATCAACGATGGTGTTTTGCTGATCGAGATCGACGGCTTTGCCAGTGTCAGACAGATTTACCGACTACCCGGCGGCAAGTTAAGAGTTGAAAATGGCCCTGCATCATTTGAATGCGCAGTGTCTGACATAAAAGTACTAGGCAAGGTGATAAGCAAAACCGAGCAGTTTGTTTGATACCAAACGGGAGATTTATTAAGTGGCCGTAAGCAAACTCGCCAATGGCAAGTGGCAAGCTCAGGTATTCCCGAACGGGCGCGATGGAAAACGCATCCGCCGCCAGTTTGCCACCAAGGGGGAAGCCCTAGCATATGAACGCCATGTAAAGGAACAGGCCCAGGATAAGCCGTGGCTGGGTGAGAAAACAGACAAACGCCGCGTTCGAGATTTGGTTACAGCCTGGTATAACGCACACGGTGTAACACTCGCTGATGGCGAGAAGCGTAAAGGCGCGATGGAGTTTGCCTGTCTCGCTATGGGTGATCCCCTCGCAACTGAATTTAACGCTAAATTATTCTCAACGTATAGAGAGCAGCGGTTAAGCGGGAAAATAACCCGTTCTGATCGCGTTAAGTCTGTAACTCCTCGCACGGTAAATCTCGAACTGGCTTACTTTCGGGCTATGTTCAATGAGCTGAAAAGACTTGATGATTGGACAGCACCAAACCCTCTCGAAAACGTAAGAGAGTTTAAGATCGCAGAAGTTGAGCTGGCCTGGCTTACAGTTGAGGAAGCGACACGCTTGCTTGAAGAGTGCGAGAAAAGCAAAGCAGAGGATTTAGCCACGATTGTTAAAATCTGCCTTGCTACCGGCGCAAGATGGGGAGAGGCGGAAAGCTTAACCGGCAAACAGATAAGCCCTGGCAAGATCACTTTTATCAAAACGAAAGGTAAGAAGAACCGCGCGGTTCCAATCAGTGATGAGCTTTACGAACTGCTACCCAAAAGTCGAACCTCGAAACCACTCTTTACCGGATGTTATTCAGCATTCAGGAGCGCGATTAATCGCGCCGGGATAGAGCTGCCAGACGGCCAGCTATCGCATGTTCTTCGACATACTTTTGCCAGCCATTTCATGATGGGGGGCGGCAACATTCTGGTCTTACAACGCATCCTCGGACATACGGATATTAAAGTTACAATGCGGTATGCTCACTTTGCCCCCGACCACCTAACAGAAGCGGTTCAACTTAACCCCTTAAACCTAATTAGTGGCAGCAAAATGGCAGCACAGCGCAGCACTATTCAATACTTTTCGACAATATACGAAATCATATGCGCTTGAATTTACGGTAAATCATTGTTTTTAATGAAATATGGTTCGGACTCATAATCGCTTGGTCGTTGGTTCAAACCCAACAGGGGCCACCAAATTTTAGCTTTAAGATCATATAATTAAGCCACCCACAGAGGGTGGCTTTTTTGTTGGTACTTTTTGAGTGACGATGAAATGGCGATGGTTTTTTACACCATCCATATTCGACGCTCAACTGTCTCCATCATAAACGCGAGCGCCGTCAGCGGTTAATCTACCTTCGGCAGCAGATTCAGACCGCCATGCAATCCATGTGACCCTTAATCCTTTAAGTATTCCGGACTAACCAAACTACCTTTTCTCCAATAAGAACAGCCACAGCAGCCGCCAATGCGTTAAACACGATGTACATTGTGAAGTAGTTATCTTCTACCCGTTCAGGATAAGGCTCCCATTTATCTGTCGGGATATAATTCATCAGGTTCGTGACGGTATACTTTAGACTTTCTGCAAGCGGGTCGAATATCCCTGAACACATTAACACGAACGTGATAGCAAAAAATATTACCAGCCGCAGCGTCCACTTAATCGGATTGGACATCGCATTGACCTGATGCATTTCCAATCACTGTGACATCACCATAAGCCCAGAGCTTATCTCCCTGCATAATGCAGCTATACTTAATTCCTGTGAATGCATGCTTGAACCAGATTAGTCCGTAGCAAAACATGCTGCCGGATGATTGGTTTGCAATCAAATAACTACCAGGCGAAACTGTAATGCTATAGCGCCACATATCTGTACTGCTAGCCATGTTGCATCCTTTTAAGTGCATTGTGTCGCTCACCCTCTTACACCTGCATGAGACTCTTTGTTAATCTAAAAATGCTTTTTTCAGGTGAAATTCCGAAAAAGTTAGATATCTTACATAACTACCGAAATCATTAGTTTTTCTCATAACATATTCGATTACTCTTCCTAAAAATAATCGCCGCCTTACTTAAACTATTACTTTCATAATTGCAACTGTTATATCTGTCTCAAAAAAGACTATTTTTTGATTAGATATTTTTTTAGCACCGTCGTAAATTACTCTTTTCTATTAACGAATTTTAATGAAACGGTGCGTAAAAATGGGAACGCGCCAACATGCTCCTGTACTATTTCAAAAAGAGATTGACTCATCTTCTCCATACCTTATGAAAGCTGTTGCAACCGGGCAAACGATGAAATCTGCAGTAATTAAATGGTACAAAATCAATGATGCCGGACAGGAGGCTGAATATTATAATATGCTGTTAGAGGATGTTAAAATAGTTTCCGTTTCTCCTTTAATGCATGACATTAAGGACCCTGCCAAAGAAAAACATAATCATCTAGAACTTGTAGAACTGCGTTACAAAAAAATCACCTGGAAATACTGCGATGGAAATTTACAGTTTGCGGATAGCTGGACAGAGCGTTAATCATGCGATATTTAACGACTCCTGCTAATCCCTCGCAAATCCCCTATCCCGACAATCTGTTTGTTCCTCCAGGCGTGTCAATTGTGAACAACATGATGTTATCCCGTCTGCATGGGGGACCATCTGCATTGACATATGCATGGTTCTACCAACAGGTAAGGTTACATGGCCCATGGGATTACAAAACCAGAATCGGCCGCGAGTATGCTGACTTTGGTAATTTTAATTATGGTGCGGTTGGTACGGCAGCAGGCATACCAGAACACGTTTTGCTAAGAGCGGCTGGATGGGCACAATCAAGATCTGGAAATGGTGAAGCAAGTAACGGTCACTGGTATGACTCTTCACCTTATGGGGATGATCCAAATGATCAAGCATGGATAAAGGCCGGAATTGAATATGCAAAAACAGCGGGTTTTTAAAAAACGTTACATTCTCATACCGATTTTATTATTTCTCATCTGGCTTGGATGGATTGTCTTTTTCATGACCTTCCCGGTAGAGCATGAGTTATACAAAAAAGTTAAAATTAACAACGCCGTAAACCTTTACGTTACCCAAGCTAGCGCAGGTGCTATGACATCATTTTCGTATCATTATTATCTGTATGATGCAAAAAAGAGCGATACCGATTTTATGGAGCATGTAAAAAGTGAAACTGCATTTATGATAACCAATGACGACAAAACCATAACGGAGGTAAAAGCGGGACAGCTTTACCTGCGCGTGCATGGCAATGTTTACTCATTCAGGAACGTGAGTGATAGCGTCGGAATTTACCTCAACGCCTCACCCTATTAAGCGCCAGACTGCAAATTCCTCTCCATCTCATCCAGCGCCGCCTGATTCTCCAGCCCCCACTGGTACATCTGCTCTATCGGTTCGGCAAAGGTCTTGCCCAGCGTGGTCAGTCGGTAATCCACCTTCGGCGGAATAACGTCATAAACATGCCGGGCGATGAGGCCGCGCTGCTCCAGCTCTTTCAGCGTTTGAAACAGCATCTTCTTGGAGATGCCCTCCAGGCTGCGCTGTAGCTCCCCGGTGCGGGCGCGCTCGCCAGGCCAGTGATAAAGGGCATGCAGCACCATCGTGCTCCATTTGACGGAGAAGAGATCCATCAGGCGGCGCGGAGGCGAGTCCGCATAAAACATCAGCTTGCCGTCTACCCATGCAGGCATTGTTTACCCTCCGGTTTATGGTCACCATTTGGTGACTACTATCAATATCGAACCAACTTAATTAAAGTCTGCCGCCTTCCTTGAATAAAAGCACCCTATTTCAGAGGCACGATGAAAATTAACGCATTAGTCGCGACGGACGCGGCGCAGCCCCTCTCCAGCGGCCAGATTGCGCTGCGCCCGCTGCAACAGCAGGACGTGAAGATTGAGATCCTCTACTGCGGCGTCTGCCACTCCGATCTGCATATGGCACGTAACGAGTGGGCGGTGAGCCGCTATCCGCTGGTACCGGGTCATGAGATTGTTGGCCGCATCGTCGAGACCGGCGCAGGGGTCGATAAGTTTAAAGCGGGCGATATCGTCGGCGTCGGCGTGATGGTTGACTCCTGCCGCGAGTGCCACTTCTGCAAGCAGCAGGAGGAGCAGTACTGCGAGGCGGGCTTCACGGCAACCTATAACGGAATCGATAAATATACCGGGGAGAGCACCTGGGGCGGCTATGCGCAGAACGTGGTTGTCGATCAGGATTTTGTGGTCTCGGTACCACAGCACCTGCCCCTGTCGGGCGTGGCGCCGATGCTCTGCGCGGGGGTGACGGTCTGGTCTCCGCTGCGCCACTATAACGTTCAGGCTGGCATGCGCGTTGGCGTCGTCGGCCTTGGCGGTCTGGGCCATATGGCCGTTAAGCTGGCGAGCGCGCTGGGGGCGGAAGTAACCCTGTTTACCACCTCCCCGCAAAAAGGTGAGGATGCCCGTCGTCTCGGTGCACGTCACGTGGTGGTCTCTCGCGATGCCGCACAGATGGCGGCAGCCCAGACCACGCTGGATCTGATCGTCGACTGCGTGGCTGCCCCGCACGATCTCGATCCTTACCTGGCAACGTTGAAAACCAATGGTCGGCTGGTGCTGGTGGGCATTCCCGATCGTCCGCACCTGTCACCTAACGTCACGCCGATGGTGTTCCGCCGCTTGAGCATCAGCGGCTCGTCGATCGGCAGCATCAAGGAAACCCAGGAGATGCTGGATTTCTGCGGCAAGCACAATATTACCGCCGACGTTGAGATGATCGCTGGGGAAGAGATCGAAACAGCCTTTGCGCGCATGCTGAAAGGCGACGTGAAGTACCGGTTCGTGATTGATATGCAGCGAACCCGCTGGTAACGATCGCCTCTGGCGCGATCCCGGCAGCACTCCTAAGCTTAATGCTCCTGCTTTATCATCGAGTTAAGGAGTAAGCATGACCCGAGTGCTGCCGTTTCTCCCTGCCCTGCTGCTGGGCCTCTCCTCTATTACCGCCGCCGCTGACAACAACCGCACCCTGATCCGTAACGGCTACGTGCTGCCGATGACTGCTGACGGCAAAGATCGGCCCAACAGCGATATTCTGATTGAGGGCAATAAGATCGTCGAGATCGGATCCGATCTCAGCGCGCCGGGTGCCGAGGTGATCGATGCCAGCGGGAAATATGTTCTGCCAGGATTTGTCGATGCGCATAATCACCTCTGGGTAACCACTATGCGTGGCCAGTTCCGTAACAACGGCGGCAAGTTCTTTCCGGTGAGCAATAAGCTGGCGAAGGTGATGCAGCCTCAGGATATCCATACCGCGATGTATACAGGGGCGCTGGAGCTGTTGCAGTCCGGCGTGACCACCACCGGTGACTTCTTTGACAATATTCACGGTCCTGAATGGGGCGACGCTGGCCTTACCGCCCTGAAGGAGAGCGGCATCCGCGCCATCATGTACTACGGCGGGCCGGATAAAACCACGCAGCACGAAATTGATATCGAGCATATGGCAGCGCTACAGCAGCAGGCAACGGACCGCGTGCGTTTGGGCCTGGGCTGGCGTCTGCCGCGCGATCTTCAGAGCCAGGATAACTGGGCGATGCGGGACAAGGAGTTTAACTTCGCCCGCAAGCATAAGCTGCCGGTACAGGTTCACGTTAGCGGCGATGCGAAGAACCTGTTCGATGCTCTGATCGCACGCGGCTATCTAAACTCTTCCGTTACCGTGGTGCATGCCACGGATGCTACGCCAGAGCAGCAGGCGGCGCTGGTGAAGGCCGGAGGCTCTCTGGTGCTGACGCCCACCAGCGAGCAGCGGGTGGCCTACGGCATTACCCGGCTGGATAACTTCCGCAACGTTGAGCGCCAGGGGCTGGGCATCGATGGCAACGCCCTGGCCGGAACGGGGAATATGTTTGAAAACCTGCGCCTCGCGGCCCTGACCGAGAGCGGTGCGGCGAAGGATGAAGCGCAGCCGGATCCGCGTGATGTACTGGCGCTGGCGACTCGACGCGGTGCCGAGGCGCTGGGGCTGGCGGATATCACCGGCACCCTCGAGCCCGGCAAGCGGGCTGATATGCAGATTATCGATCCAGCCAGTCTGAATATGGCAGGTTTCGGCGGCGGCGATCCGGCGGCTTACATCCTCTACTCCGCCCAGCCACAAAATGTGCAGACGGTGCTGGTAGACGGCAAGGTGGTGAAACGGAATGGTCAGCTAGTGGAGGTTGATCTGCCTGCGCTGATGAAGCAGGCCAGCGACTCGGCAAAAGGGATGGTTGAGCGGGCGGAGTAATGAATCGAGAGCAACGCTATCGAGTTGCCTCTTTTTACCCTCAATAATATGTCGATTAAATCGTTTTTTTTAAACATGTTGTCGTGACATGTCGATATCATCGACATATTATGGGCACATGTCGATAAAATCGGATTTTTTAAACATGTTATGGATGCCAGACAAACCTTACAATCAGCTGCCGCTGCTACCTCCAGATGTAGCGTCCATCGAAACGCGAAGCGTGCTTAAAGCCTGCATCAGCGCCCGTGCCGCGCTGGCTGAATTAAAAATCGCCGGAGAACTATTACCGGACCAGGGCTTGCTGATAAACCTGCTGCCAATGCTGGAAGCGAAAGACTCCTCACGTATTGAGAACATTGTGACAACCAGCGATCGGCTTTTCCGGTACGTTGACCGAGCTGAACTTGCCGATCCGGCAACAAAAGAAGCGCTGCGTTACCGTACCGCATTGTATAACGGCGCCAGGCACCTCATCACCTATCCTTTATGCGCCAGTACCGCTGTAGAGATCTGTACGACATTGCGTGCCGTGGATACGGATATCAGGAAAACGCCTGGTACAGTACTACGCGATCAGGATATGCGCGTGGTTTATACCCCGCCAGAAGGTGAGTCTGCGATACGTAATCTGCTTTCAAACTGGGAAAATTTTTTGCATGGCGAGGACGATATAGATCCGCTAGTGAAGATGGCCATTTCACACTATCAGTTTGAATGTATTCACCCATTTCCTGATGGAAACGGACGTACCGGACGTATCTTGAATATTCTGTATCTGATAGAGAGCGGACTGCTGTCACTCCCTATTCTGTACCTTTCCCGGTTCATTCTTGAACGGCGTAACGACTACTATACGCTGCTGCGCGGCGTCACGGCGGAGGGGGACTGGGAAGCATGGATCCTCTTTATGCTCCAGGCAGTTGAAAACTCATCTATCTGGACTGTGAAAAAAATTGCCGTTGTCCGCGCACTTATTGAATCAACTACCGCCTATGTTCGGGAACGTCTTCCTAAAATCTACTCCTGGGAATTGGTACAGGCATTGTTTTCACAGCCTTACTGCCGTATCGATAATTTAGTTGAGAGCGGCATTGCGAAGCGGCAGACGGCTTCAACCTACCTTAAGCAACTGGTGGACATAGGTGTGCTAGAAGAGGTGGTCTCCGGGCGTGAAAAGCTTTATATCAACACGCGTCTGCTACAGGAGCTGAACGGTTAGCCGCCTTCCACCACCTCAGAAGGCGACCTCTGCCGGGTGGCGCTGCGCTTACCCGGCCTACGTGTTCCGCGCGTTACCCGGCCAGCGTGGCGCTGTCGATGACAAAGCGGTACTTCACATCGCCTTTGATCATGCGCTCCCAGGCTTCATTGATCTCATCGGCGCGGATCATCTCAATGTCGGCCACGATCCCGTGCTCGGCACAGAAGTCGAGCATCTCCTGAGTTTCCGGGATACCGCCGATCATCGAGCCGGCAATCGAGCGGCGCTTCATGATCAGGCTAAAGACTTCCGGGGATGGATGCGGGGTAGCCGGTGCGCCCACCAGGGTCATGGTGCCGTCACGCTTCAGTAAGGCGGTGAAGGCGTCGAGGTTGTGCGGCGCGGCCACGGTGTTGAGGATAAAATCAAAGCTCTTGGTATGGGCCTGCATCTCTTCCGGGTTGCGGGAGACGACAACTTCATCCGCACCCAGCGCTTTTGCTGCTTCACGCTTGGACTCGGAGGTGGTGAATGCCACCACGTGTGCGCCCATCGCGTGCGCAATCTTGATCCCCATATGACCCAGCCCGCCGATGCCGACCACGCCCACTTTTTTACCTGGACCAGCCTGCCAGTGACGCAGCGGTGAATAGGTGGTGATCCCGGCGCAGAGCAGCGGCGCAACGGCAGCCAGCTGATCTTCCGGATGTTTGATGCGCAGCACGTAGCGCTCATGAACCACGATCTGCTGCGAATAGCCGCCAAGAGTATGGCCTGGGGCATCCGCCGTCGGACCGTTATAGGTGCCGACCATATGGTCGCAGTAGTTCTCCAGCCCCTCTTCACAATCTTCGCAGTGCTTACAGCTGTCAACGATACAGCCTACGCCCACCAGATCGCCCTCTTTATGGCTAGTGACCTCTGAGCCGACGGCAGCAACGCGGCCTACGATCTCATGCCCAGGCACGCAGGGAAATAGCGTCCCGGCCCACTCGGCGCGAGCCTGGTGTACGTCCGAGTGGCAAACCCCGCAGTACGCGATGGCAATCTGCACGTCGTGCGGGCCTGGCTCGCGGCGGCTGATGTCCATCGGCTCAAGCGCCTGAGCGGCGGATAATGCACCAATTGCTTTAATTTTCATGGTAATAGCCTCTAACGGAAGTAGACAGCGGTGAATGAGGTGATTTAATGAAATTGTGTCGCTAAAAATTCTACACGGCTGGCATAATCTAGCCAGTCAATAACGCTTAATACGCTTATGAGTTCGATTCATGAATAGTAGCCAGAGCAACGCTTGCACTTTGCTAACATCGCGCTGGATTTTTGATGCTATTTTTGCCGCGGCGAATGATAATCTCTAGCGAAACGGTACTATTTCCTGTTCTTTTAATAACAACTACGCTTGAGTCAACTACCCAGGCGCACAGCGAAACGCCATGAACAAACCAATCAAACGGCTTGAGATCATAAAAAACGCCATTGAGCTGGAGGATGAGGTCATCATCCATAGCCAGCTTGGCTGGCTGCAGAGCAACGCTCAGGATCCTGAGCTGGCGTTTATCGTTGCCGCGCTGGAGCAGAAAAATTACTCCGCGGCGTTGCAGGCTATCGCCGCCTGGCTACAGAGCCAGCGGGCGGTGACCCAGTGGCACGATCCGCAGGTGGCGGCCAGCAAGCTGGAGCTGAAGGCGCTGGAGGAGCAGATGCGGGAGCTGATCGATAAGCGCAATGCCCGCATTCAGATCCTCGACGACTTTAACGACAGCTATATGAAGCGTCTCGGGCCGCTGATGACGCAGATCCTGCGCCTGCGTCAGGCCCTGGCGGAGGCCACGCTGCGCAGGCAGCAGGCGGAGGCCCGGCGGCGGGAAGCGGACTACCTGCGCTGCCAGCAGTATATGGCCCAGGCCGTTGAGGAACTAACGTCCTTGACCCAGCGCTGGCGCAGCCTGCCCGCCAGCTCGGCACAGGCAGCGGATACTCGCCGTCGCGTCCAGCAGCAAAACGCCCTGATCGCCTCCCTGCTGGCCGAAGCCCAGGAGCTGGAGAAAGGACTCACCCGCGAGGAAGAGCCGGCTCGCCAGGCGCGGGACGAGGCACGTCAGGAGTATGAGGAGTATCAGGAGCAGCAGCACGATGCCCAGGCGCGCTTTAGCTTTGAGCAGAAGCTCTCGCAGGACGAACGTCAGGAGCTGAAAAAGCTGTGGCGGCAGGCCAGCAAGCTGTGCCATCCCGATCTCGTGGACGACGAGCTGAAAGACGAGGCTAACGCGATGATGGTCCAACTTAACCAGGCCCGGCAGCGCGGCGACGTAGCCGCTGTCCGCTCGCTCTTTGCCCGCCTGCAGAAGGGGCTGGGGCCGCTGATGGCCAGCGACAGACTCAACGATCTGACCCGTCTGCGGGCAAGGATCGCTGAAGTGAAGGCACACATCACCGGGCTGCTGGCGGAGCTTAGCAAGCTGGAGGGCGAGAGCGCTTGGCAGCTGGTCTCGTCGCTCCAGGATCAGGAGGGTTATTTCGTCCAGCAAGAGAAAGCCCTGGCGGAGGTGTGCACCTCGCTGGAACGGCAGGTCAGCGAGGCGCAGTACGACGCGGTAGCCTGACGCCGTTACTTATCGTGCCAGTAGGCAGCAGCGCGTACCAGCTGCGGATCGATAGCGTCAGTCTCAAACCGGCGGCTGACGTTTTTCACGACCTTTCCTTCCCCGGTCAGCCAGATAAAGTAGTCATCCTGCGGGACGCTAACCTGCGCCAGACGCTGGTCCAGCGCCGCTTCGCTATGGCCAACGATCCACTCGATGGCAAACTCATCCAGATGCGCCAGGTACTCCTTATAACGCTCGTCGCCGATGGTGACGATGGCCGTCACCTGCGGGCGTACCGCCAGCTGGCGCAGCGTTTCCAGGCGGCGGCGCAGGGCGGGCATGCCGCTCTCGTCGCAGGCGTAGAGCTGCCAGGCGTAATCTTCCGGCACCACCAGTGAACCGCGCGGTCCACCGATCGTCAGGGTATCACCCACCTGCGCATTCTCGGCCCAGCTGCTGGCAACGCCGCCGTCGTGGATGAAAAAGTCGAGGCTTAGCTCGCGACGGGCTTCGTCGTAGAGCGGCGTATAGTCGCGCGAGGCCGGACGCACGCCGTCACCCCAGACAATGCCCTCTTCCGTTACCGTCGGCGGCACAAACGGTTGACCCGGTTCAGGGAAGAATACCTTAGTGTGATCGTCAAAGCCCCGGCTGCTAAAGCCCGCCAGCGCCTCTCCCCCCAGCACGATACGCTGGAAACCTGCGCCGATGCGCTCCACGCGCAGCACCGTCAGCTCGCGAAAGCGCAGCTCATTGCGTACGCGCTGCGGATAACGTCGATCTTGTTTCGTCATGTTAGCCATCCAAAGTGGAATACGATATATCTAAATAAATTTTAAATGATAATGATTGCTACTTAGAAAGATTGCAAGAATTTTTTTGATAGCGTTAGACAGGCAGTGATTTAGGCGTGTAGACTTACTTTAGACATAATTTAGATATATCAATTTAAGGAAGGCTTTAACCATGCGCCATAGCCATGAAGATCGTTCCCATCATCACAGCCACGGCGGACGCCGTCAGCGCTTCTTCGGCCACGGCGAGCTGCGGCTGGTGGTGTTAGATATCCTGACCCGTAACGCCAGCCACGGCTATGAGCTGATCAAAGAGATCGAAAACCTCACCCAGGGTCACTACACCCCCAGCCCCGGCGTGATCTACCCGACCCTCGACTTCCTGCAGGAGCAGGCGTTCATTGAGATTAGCGAAGAGGAGAGCGGGCGTAAGAAGATTGCCATTACCGAGGCAGGCCAGCAGTGGCTGGAGGAGAATCAGGAGCATCTCCTGCATATTCAGGAGCGGATCAAAGCACGTGGCGTCGGGCACCAGCTGCGTAAAAATCCGCAGATGAAACGCGCCCTGGATAACTTCAAGGCCGTGCTGGATCTGAAGGTGAACCATGAAGAGATTAGCGCCGCCCAGCTGAAGCAGATCATCGGCGTGATCGACCGGGCGGCGTTGGAGATCTCCCAGATGGATTAAGCGGTAGCCTCTTCGCGGCTGATGCGGAATACCTTGATCAGCCCCTTCAGGTGCTGCGCCTGCTCGTTCAGCGACGCCGCTGCCGCCACGGACTCCTCTACCAGGCTGGAGTTCTGTTGAGTAGTCGCGTCGATCAGGCCGATGGCGCTGTTAATCTGCGAAATGCCCTCTGTCTGCTCATGGCTGGCGTGGCCAATCTGCCGCAGGATGGTATCCATCTCCTCGACGTTGCTCACCATGCCGTTGATCAGCCCGCCCGCTTTTTCCACCAGCGCCATCCCTTCCCGCGCCTGGGTCGTGGAGTCTTCAATTAGCTGGCGGATATCATTCGCCGACGAGGCGCTTTTCTGTGCCAACTGACGTACTTCCCCGGCTACCACCGCAAAACCGCGCCCGTGTTCGCCTGCGCGTGCGGCTTCAACCGCCGCGTTGAGCGCCAGAATATTGGTCTGGAATGCGATAGCGTCAATCAGGTTGATGATGTCGGACATGCGGCTGGAGGTGTCGTTAATAACGCGCATCTTCTCCGTCACCTGCTTCATCATCGCGCCGTTGTTTTTCACCACCGTCGCCGCATCGGCAGAGAGCTGAGTCGCTTCTGTGGTGTGGCTGGCGGTATTTTTCACCGTGGCGGTGATCTGCTCCATCGAGGCTGCGGTCTGCTCCACGGAGCTGGCCTGCTCTTCGGTACGGGCCGCCAGGTCCTGGTTACCGGCAACGATCTGCGCGGCGGCGCTGGAGATATTCTCTGAACCAAACTGCACCTCCTGCACAATCTCCAGCAGGCGGCTCTTCATGGCCATCAGGGCATTCAGCAGCACGCCGGTCTCGTCCCGATGTTTAACGTCAATCGAGTGGGTGAGATCCCCGGCAGCAATCGCCTCTGCCAGATCTACCGCCTGCCCCAGCGGACGAGTGATGGCACGTACAATGAAGGTTCCCATCAGCACGGCGATAGCGATGCTGACCACTGTCAGCAGGATCAACATCAGGCGGTTAGTGTTGAAGTCGCTATCGACCCGGTTACCTGCTTCACGCATTCGCGCGTCCTGAATCGCGATCAGCTCCAGGACCTTCTGCGTATAGGCGTTCTGGATGGGCACGGTGGTGTTCATCATCTCCTGAACGGCCGCTTCCCGGTTGCCGACTTTTACCGCCTCTAAAATACGGAAACGAGAGTCGAGGTACTGCTGCCGTATTCCGCGCAGCTCGGTGAGGATCTTCTGCGCCTGCGGCTCGTCGAGCTGCTTCGTCAGCGTGTCCAGCAGCACCGTGATTTCGCCGCTGATGGCGGTCAGCTGCTGCTGCATGCTTTCACCCCACTTCCCTTCGCTATCCAGCAGCATCAGCTGCTGGGTACTAACGAAGGTCTGAAATCTTTCGATAAGGTGGTTGGCTTTTACCGTGGTGGGATAATCACTGTTCACGATAGTCTGCATGCCATTATTTGCGCGATTCAGGCTAAATAGTGAAAGGCAGGAACTTGCCACCATCAATAAAATAAAGAACCCGAACGCCAGAAATAACTTCGTGCCAATCTTTACGTCATGTAAGAACATATATACTCCATCAAGGTGATTATCTCTATGACGATCACGTTATCGGTAACGACGCCGCTAACTTTATGACTTTGATCGTTTTTATATTGGATAATTCCGATGATGGATAGGCGCAGGCTATTAATGGCGGATCATCGATCGTTATATGACCGCAAGTAGCACGATTTAACAAATAGATTAAAAATTAATTACACCATCGCAAAAAAAACCGCCTGATTGATAACAACCAGGCGGCTTCAAATAAAAGCAGCTAATTAATGCAGGACGGTAACCGCATCTTCCAGACGGTTAGCGCGATGCTTAACCATCGCAGAAATTTGCGCGCTCTCCTCTACCAGCTCGGCATTTTTTTGCGTGATGCCGTCCAGCTCGGCCACCGCCCGGGTTAGCTCCGACAGCCCGGTAGCCTGCTCAGAGGTAGAGTGGCTGATCTGGGCAATCAGACGCGTGACGTTTTTCACCTGCTCCACGATGTCGTCCATGGTACGCCCGGCGGCGTGAACCTGATCCGCGCCGGACTGCACCTTACTGGCGCTGGCATCAATCAGCTTGCGGATATCATTGGCCGCGTTAGCGCTGCGGTTTGCCAGGTGACGAACCTCCCCGGCCACCACGGCAAAGCCTTTGCCCTGCTCCCCGGCGCGAGCCGCCTCAACCGCCGCGTTGAGCGCCAGAATATTGGTCTGGAAAGCGATATCATTAATAAGCGAGGTGATCGAGCCGATACGCTGCGTGCTGTCGGCAATGTCATCCATGGTTTTCACCACCGTCTGCATCGCCTCCCCGCCTTCGCTCGCGGCCGTGCTGGCCTCCATCGATAGCTTATCGACTTCGGCAGCGGTTTCGGAGTTGCTCTGTACCGAGGCTGCCATCTGGTTCATGGTTGCCACGGTCTGCTGAACGTTGGTGACCGTCTGGCGGGTGCGGTCATTGAGATCTTCATTGCCCTGTGCCAGGCGATCGCTGCCGTTACGCACGCTGGCTACCTGACTGGAAATATCATTAATTAACCAGCGGCACATCAGGCCCAGCTGGCCAACCGCGCGCAGGGTGAGTCCCAGCTCGTCGCTGCGGTTCAGGTGATCGACGCTGTTCCGCTCGCCGGTGGCGACCTTCAGCGCCTGACGCGCTACGTTCTCTACCGGGCGGACGATCTGCTGCTCAAACAGCCATGTGCCGAGCAGCATCACCACCGCGCTGGCCGCCAGCGCGCTCCATCCGGCATGGCTTAGCATGAGCGAGGCCGCCAGCAGCGCAAACAGCACCGCCATCACGCCGCGGACCCGCCAGCGCAGCGGCATGGCTGGCAGCCTGCCGAGCCAGCCCTTACGCACCACCAGACCTTTGTGGATGCGCTTGCTGCAGCGCCCCTCGTTCAGCGCCTTGTAGAGCGGCTCAACCGCGGCGATCTCTTCCGGCGTTGCCCGGTTACGGATAGACATATAGCCCGTTGTTTTGCCGTTACGCACCACCGGCACCGCGTTAGCCCGCACCCAGTAGTGATCGCCGTTTTTACGGCGGTTTTTCACGATCCCGCTCCACGGCTCCCCCTGCTGAAGCGTGTACCACATATCGGCAAAGGCCGCTTTCGGCATGTCCGGGTGGCGAACCAGGTTGTGTGGCTGACCCAGCAGCTCGTTAAGCGTATAGCCGCTCACCTGAACAAAGGTATCGTTAGCGTGGGTCAGGTAGCTTTGCAGATCGGTGGTCGACATCAGGGTGGTGTCATCATCCAGCAGGTACTCGTTCTGGGTGACATAGCGTTGAGAGGACATGGCGGGCATTCCTTGCAGGTGTTATATGTTAATTTTTTAGACTAATCATTTTTCGGCGGTAAAAAATTTATCTTTAGTTGTTAAAACCGATCGCGATCGCAAAATGCCGCTAAACCGCACTTTTTATATGCCCTTCTGCGCAGCATATTCTGCACTCATCTGGTGCAGCACATCGCGCCAAGCTGCAAAATCCATCCTAAAATGCCCCGTGGTTCGGTACATTTGACATAATTTGGCATGATTAAATTTTGCACAGTCCTGTTTTGACCTGGCGTTTATCCCGATTTTTGCTACCCGTGCCGAAGTGGCGTAATCCCTGCAATAATTTATGCAGTATCGCGTGATACGCCATCCCCGGGAGCTCATTTTGAACAGGTTACCTTCCAGCGCATCGGCCCTCGCCTGTAGCGCACACGCCCTGAATCTCATTGAGAAGCGAACGCTTGATCATGAGGAGATGAAAGAACTTAACCGAGAGGTGATTGATTACTTTAAAGAGCATGTAAATCCTGGATTTTTAGAGTACCGCAAGTCTGTAACTGCTGGCGGGGATTACGGAGCCGTAGAGTGGCAAGCAGGAAGTCTGAATACGCTTGTCGACACCCAGGGACAGGAGTTTTTAGATTGTCTGGGTGGATTTGGCATCTTTAACGTGGGGCACCGTAATCCAGTTGTGGTTTCCGCCGTACAGAATCAGCTTGCGAAACAACCGCTTCACAGCCAGGAGCTGCTCGATCCGCTCCGGGCCATGCTGGCAAAAACCCTCGCTGCCCTTGCACCGGGCAAACTCAAGTACAGCTTCTTTAGCAACAGCGGCACCGAGTCCGTTGAGGCTGCCCTCAAGCTGGCGAAGGCGTATCAGTCGCCGCGCGGGAAGTTTACCTTCGTCGCCACCAGCGGCGCATTCCACGGCAAATCCCTCGGGGCGCTATCAGCGACGGCAAAATCTGCCTTCCGTAAACCCTTTATGCCGCTGCTGCCGGGCTTCCGTCATGTTCCCTTTGGTGATATTGAGGCCATGCGTACCCTGCTCTCCGAGTGCCATAAAACCGGTGATGACGTGGCAGCGGTGATCCTCGAGCCTATTCAGGGCGAAGGCGGCGTGATCCTGCCGCCAACGGGGTACCTGCCTGCCGTGCGTAAGCTGTGCGATGAGTTTGGTGCGCTACTGATCTTTGATGAAGTCCAGACCGGCATGGGTCGCACCGGCAGGATGTTTGCCTGCGAGCATGAGAATGTGCAGCCCGATATCCTCTGCCTCGCTAAGGCGCTTGGCGGCGGCGTAATGCCTATCGGCGCGACGATCGCTACCGAGGAGGTCTTCTCGGTGCTGTTCGACAACCCCTTCCTGCACACGACCACCTTTGGCGGCAACCCGCTGGCCTGTGCCGCGGCGCTGGCGACCATCAACGTGCTGCTGGAGGAGAACCTGCCGGCGCAGGCCGAGCAGAAAGGCGACATGTTGCTGGATGGCTTCCGCCTGCTGGCGCGTCAGTACCCCGAGCTGGTGTACGACGTGCGCGGCAAAGGAATGCTGATGGCGATTGAGTTTGTCGATAACGAGAGCGGATATAACTTTGCTAGCGAGATGTTCCGCCAGCGCGTGCTGGTAGCGGGCACGCTGAACAATGCAAAAACGATTCGTATCGAACCGCCGTTAACCCTGACGGTTGAGCAGTGCGAGCAGGTGCTAAAAGCAGCCGGGCTGGCGCTGGCGGCGCTGAACGTCTCGACTGAAAAAGCCTAACTACGTTGGCCCCTCACTGCGGAGAGGGGCCAACGCCATTCTTTGAATCTCATCACAACTGTTTCACGCCCCTTTTCCCTTTTATTCTGCGACGGCTAAATTAGAACTCATCCGACCACATAACAATAATTTTATACTGGAAGAGACAATGCGCTATTCGTCGCTGTTTGCCCCTCTCGATCTGGGCTTTACCACTCTGAAAAACCGCGTGCTGATGGGCTCGATGCATACCGGCCTTGAGGAGCGTCCCGACGGCCCTGAACGTCTCGCGGCTTTCTACGCCGAACGCGCCCGTCACGGCGTAGCGCTGATTGTCACCGGCGGCGTGGCCCCAGCGCTCTCTGGCGTGACGATGGCGGGCGGTGCGGCGCTGTGCGATGCCAGCCAGCTGCCGCATCATCAGTTGGTCACCGGCGCGGTACATCAGGAGGGCGGCAAAATCGCCCTGCAGATCCTGCACACCGGGCGCTACAGCTATCAGCCGCAGCTGGTGGCTCCCTCCGCTATTCGGGCACCTATCAACCGCTTTACGCCCCATGCTCTGACCCATGATGAGATCCTGGCCCTGATCGAAGATTTCGCCCGCTGCGCCCTGCTTGCACGCGAGGCGGGCTACGATGGGGTGGAGATCATGGGGTCAGAGGGGTATCTGATTAACGAGTTTCTCGCGGCCAGAACCAACCAGCGCGAGGATGAGTGGGGAGGTAATTACACCCGCCGAATGCGTTTTGCGACCGAGGTGGTACGCACCGTACGGCAGCGCGTGGGCAGCGATTTTATTATTATCTACCGCCTGTCGATGCTCGATTTAGTCGAGGACGGCGGCACCTTCGAGGAGACAGTGCAGCTGGCAAAAGCCGTGGAGGCCGTAGGCGCAACCCTCATCAACACCGGGATTGGCTGGCACGAGGCGCGCATTCCCACCATCGCCACGCCGGTGCCGCGTGCCGCCTTTAGCTGGGTGACGCGCAAGCTGAAGGGCCACGTTTCGGTGCCGCTGATCACCACCAACCGGATTAACGATCCCGGCGTTGCCGACGAGGTGCTGGCGCGCGGCGATGCGGATATGGTGTCGATGGCCCGCCCCTTCCTAGCCGATGCCGAGATCCTGTCGAAGGCGCAGAGCGGTCGCGAGGCGGAGATCAATACCTGCATCGGCTGCAACCAGGCCTGCCTCGATCGGATTTTTGTCGGCGAGGTGACCTCCTGCCTCGTCAATCCCCGCGCCTGTCACGAGACGCTGATGCCGATCGTTCCGGCAGTAAAAGCGAAAAAGCTGGCGGTGGTCGGCGCAGGCCCTGCGGGTCTGGCCTTTGCGGTGAACGCTGCCCAGCGCGGCCATCAGGTGACGCTGTTCGATGCGGGAGCGGAGATCGGCGGCCAGTTCAATATCGCCAAGCAGATCCCCGGCAAAGAGGAGTTCTATGAAACCCTGCGCTACTACCGGCGGATGATCGATATCACCGGCGTCCGTTTGCAGCTCAACCGGCTGGTGGTCGCAGAGGATCTTATCGACTTTGACGAAACGATCCTCGCCTGCGGCATTGAGCCACGGATCCCGCCGATCGAGGGGATCGATCATCCGAAGGTGCTGACCTACCTGGCGGTGCTGCGCGACAAGATGCCGGTGGGTGCGAAGGTGGCGATCATCGGCTGCGGCGGCATCGGTTTCGATACTGCCATGTACCTGAGCCAGCCGGGAGAGCCATCCAGCCAGAACATTGCCGAGTTTTGCGTTGAGTGGGGAATCGATACCAGCTTACGGCAGGTGGGCGGCCTGCGTCCCGAGGGGGCGCTCCAGCCTAAAAGTCCGAGGCAGATTGTGATGCTTCAGCGTAAGCCAGGCAAACCCGGCGAGGGGCTGGGGAAGACCACCGGCTGGATCCACCGCGCCACGCTGCTGTCGCGTGGGGTGAAGATGATCCCGGCGGTGAGCTACCAGAAGGTCGACGACGAAGGGCTGCACGTCACGATCAACGGTGAACCGCAGCTGCTGGCGGTGGATCACGTGGTGCTCTGTGCGGGTCAGGAGCCGCGTCGGGATCTGGCCGATCCGCTGCGTGCGGCAGGAAAAACGGTGCATCTGATTGGCGGCTGCGACGTGGCGATGGAGCTGGACGCCCGCCGCGCCATCGCCCAGGGAACAACGTTAGCGTTAGCGATTTAACATACGCCCGGTGGCGCTACGCTTACCGGGCCTACAAAATCACGACCACTCCGCCGGAATGGGAATTAACGCCTGCGCGCCAGCTTCACCGCCTTCAGCACCACAAACTTGTTGTTAGTCGCGACGGTAGCGCAGTTACCAAAGATCTTCTTCAGCTTGTGGAAGTAGTCGAGGTGACGGTTGGCAACAATATACAGCTCGCCGTTGGTTTTCAGGCAGCGACGAGCATGGTGGAACATCTCCCAGGCGATATTGTCCGTCAGGGCATGCTTCTGGTGGAACGGCGGGTTGCAGAACACCGCGTTGAAGCGGTACGGCTCTACGCCGGAGAGCGCGTTGTTGATCATGAACTCGCAGCGCTCCTGCGCTTCAGGCATGTTGGTCTCAACGTTCAGGCGGCTGGAGGCCACCGCCATCGGCGACTCATCAACAAACACCACCTGCGCCTCGGGGTTCTTCTCCAGCAGGGTCAGGCCAATCACGCCGTTACCGCAGCCGAGATCGACAATCTCCCCCTCCAGGTTTTCCGGCAGGTGCTGGAGGAAGAAGCGCGCGCCTATATCCAGCCCGGTACGGGAGAAGACGTTGGCGTGGTTATGGATAGTCCACGGCGTGCCGTCCAGCTTCCAGCTCAGGGTTTCCGGCACATCGTTTAGCGCAGGCGCGTTAAAGGTGCAGTTCACCAGTCGCGCCTTTTTCCACGCCAGCGTGGTGGTGGTCGGACCGAGGACCTTCTCAAACAGCTCCAGCGTAGAGGTGTGGATATCGCGGGCCTTGGTGCCAGCGATAATCCGCGTCTCTGGCGTCACAACCTGACGCAAAGCGCGCAGCTGCTGCTCCAGCAGCGCGAGGGTTTTCGGGATCTTGATCAGCACCACGCCCGGGGCGGCCGGATAAGCGGCCGTGCTGTCGAGGAAGGTGACGCTGCCCTCATCCAGCTCGTTGTGGCGCAGGTTCTCCCGGGTCGCCAGCTCACTTAGGTAAGAGTCGCCAATGCTGAAAGGCGTATGCTCCACCAGCGCACAGGCTAGCGCACCAAAGTGATCGTTAAAAATCAGGACCGGGCCGCTGATTTCGGTTTCGTCCAGCTGCTGCAGCAGATACTCATCGGCCGCTTCCCACGCCTGCAGCGGGTTGACGTCGTCCGTTTCCGGAAAACGCTTTAAGTTTAGTGAACGGAAACCGTTGTCTGAATGGCTCATCGGCCCTCCTGGATGGTAAAATTCGGTGTTCTCCCCTGAGCGGGGGCGTGAGTATACCCTTTTTTAACTCTTATCGCGGGGCAATATTGAGCAATCTTCTCTATCTTCAGGGCTATCCGGAAAATCTGCTGGCCCAGGTGCAGTCGCTTATTGCGCAAAACCGTCTCGGTGAGGTGCTGGAGAAGCGCTATCCGGGCCAGCACAGCGTCACCACCGACAAGGCGCTCTATAGCTATATTCAGGATCTCAAAAGCGAGTTCCTGCGCAACGCGCCGCCGATCAACAAGGTGGCCTACGACAACAAGATCCACGTTCTGAAGAACGCCCTCGGCCTGCATACCGCCGTCTCCCGGGTACAGGGCGGCAAGCTGAAGGCCAAGGCGGAGATCCGCATCGCCACCGTGTTTCGCAGTGCGCCGGAGCCGTTCTTGCGCATGATCGCCGTCCACGAGCTGGCGCACTTGAAGGAGAAGGAACATGACAAAGCCTTCTATCAGCTCTGCTGCTATATGGAGCCGCAGTACCACCAGCTGGAGTTCGACACCCGTCTCTGGCTGACCCACCGCTCGCTTAGCGATTTTGCGCAATAGCGCACTCGTTTTGTCATCCTGACATGCTACATTGGGCAGACTGTCCCCGATGGAGCATAAAGGATTTATGATACGTTTCGCAGTCGTTGGCACCAACTGGATCACCCGCCAGTTCGTTGATGCCGCCCATGAGACCGGCAAGCTGAAGCTGACCGGCGTTTACTCCCGCAGCCTTGAGCAGGCCGAGCACTTTGCCAGCGATTATCCCGTCGAGCACCTCTTTACCTCTCTCGACGCCCTGGCCCAGAGTGACGCTATCGATGCGGTCTATGTCGCCAGCCCGAACTCCCTGCACTTCCCGCAGACCGAGCTTTTTTTGCGCCATAAAAAGCATGTGATCTGCGAGAAGCCGCTGGCCTCGAACCTGCAGGAGGCCGAGGCAGCCATCGCGGTCGCACGGGCAAACGGCGTGGTGCTGTTTGAAGCCTTTAAGACCGGCGCGCTGCCCAACTTCCAGCTGGTGCAGCAGTCGCTGCCGAAGGTAGGCAGGCTGCGGAAGGTATTCTTTAACTACTGCCAGTACTCCTCGCGCTATCCGCGCTACCTCAACGGTGAGAATCCTAATACCTTCAATCCGGCCTTCTCTAACGGCTCGATCATGGATATCGGCTTCTACTGCCTGGCGTCGGCGGTCGCACTGTGGGGCGAGCCGCAGAGCGTGCAGGCTACCGCCAGCCTGCTGCCGAGCGGCGTTGACGGTCACGGCGTGGCGGTGCTGAACTATGGCGACTTCAGCGTGACCCTACAGCACTCGAAGGTCAGCGACTCCTCGCTGGCAAGCGAGATTCAGGGGGAAGAGGGTGCGCTGGTCATCGATCACCTTTCCGAGTGCCAGCGGGTATCGTTTGTGCCACGCGGCGGTAAGCCGCAGGAGATCACCCAGCCACAGCATATCAACACCATGCTTTATGAAGCGGAGCGGTTTGCTCAACTGGTGGATGAGAACGCGGTTAACCACGCGGGCCTTGAGGTGAGCCGCATTACGGCGAAATTGCTTACCGAGATCCGTCGCCAGACCGGCGTAGTGTTTCCCGCAGATGACGCAGCCCGGCTCGACCTACCGGCGTAAAGGTATGTAAAACCAGAGGGGGCAGACGTTGACGCCCTCTCAGCTCTGACATATTTTGTTACTAGCAAAGGGGAGTAACTTCTTCGCCGGCAGGTCGTCATTACGATGCGTTTACGCATCCGGTCGCCGGGCATCCTGAAAAGGGTGTAAGTGAGACCTTGCCGAAAGGCGGGTCCCTGTGCATCTAAAACAAGCGGCTGCCGTCTTTCGACGTTGGCCGTTTTTGTTTTTACTGCAAGGAACTCTCTATGAATAGTGTCGGCACACCGCTCCTGTGGGGCGGATTCGCTGTAGTCGTTGTGATCATGCTGGCTATCGACCTTCTGCTTCATGGCCGTCGTGGCACTCATACCATGACCATGAAACAGGCGGCCGGTTGGTCGATCCTGTGGGTCACCCTCTCGCTGCTGTTTAACGCTGCCTTCTGGTGGTATCTCGCCTCTACCGAAGGCCGGGCGGTGGCCGATCCACAGGCGCTCGCCTTCCTCACCGGCTACCTAATTGAAAAGGCGCTGGCGGTGGATAACGTCTTTGTCTGGCTGATGCTGTTCAGCTACTTCTCAATCCCGCCTGCTCTACAACGCCGGGTGCTGATCTATGGCGTACTGGGCGCGATTGTGCTGCGTACCATCATGATCTTCGCCGGTAGCTGGCTGATCTCCCAGTTCGAGTGGCTGCTCTACGTCTTCGGTGCCTTCCTGCTCTTTACCGGGGTCAAAATGGCGCTGGCGAAAGAGGACGAGGCCGGGATTGGCGACAAGCCGATGGTACGCTGGCTGCGCGGCCATCTGCGCATGACCGATACCATTGAGAACGAGCACTTCTTCGTGCGACACAACGGCCTGCTGTATGCCACGCCGCTGCTGCTGGTGCTGATCCTCGTCGAGCTGAGCGACGTGATCTTCGCGGTCGATAGCATCCCGGCGATCTTTGCCGTCACCACCGACCCGTTTATCGTGCTGACCTCGAACCTGTTCGCGATCCTTGGCCTGCGTGCGATGTACTTCCTGCTGGCAGGCGTGGCGGAGCGTTTTGCGATGCTGAAGTATGGTCTGTCGGTGATCCTGGTGTTTATCGGTATCAAAATGCTGATTGTCGATTTCTACCACATCCCAATCGCCATCTCACTGGGCGTAGTAGGTGGGATCCTGGCGGTGACCCTGCTGATTAACGCCTGGGTTAACCATCAGAACGACAAGAAGCAGCGACTCTCATAATGATTACGCCGGGCGGCGTGAGCGCCGCCCGGAAAAATGTAAATACTTAGTTAAAAAATATGACGCAACACGTAAAATCCAGCACGTTGCACTTCCCCTCGATAGTTCTTTCCATATACTCAACCAGGCAAACATTCAGTTACATCCGGACATAAACGTGACATAGAGCACATTCCGGCTGGAACGCAATTTCACTTAAGGAACTATCATGGCTACACAACCGTCTGGCCTGCTCAAGCATATTATGCAGGGCAGTCTTGTTAAACAGATCCTTGTCGGGCTGGTGCTCGGTATTCTGCTTGCGTGGCTCTCCAAGCCCGCGGCGATTGCCGTGGGTCTGCTGGGTACTCTCTTTGTAGGCGCATTGAAGGCCGTCGCGCCGGTGCTGGTCCTGATGCTGGTGATGGCCTCTATCGCCAACCACCAGCACGGGCAGAAAACCAGTATTCGCCCTATTCTGTTTCTCTATCTGCTGGGCACCTTCTCCGCCGCGCTAACGGCGGTGGTGTTCAGCTTCCTGTTCCCTTCAACGCTGCATCTGGTTACCGGCGCAACGGAGATTACGCCGCCGTCAGGCATCGTTGAGGTGCTGCGCGGTCTGCTGATGAGCATGGTCTCTAACCCGATCGATGCTCTGCTGAACGCCAACTACATCGGCATTCTGGTCTGGGCCGTCGGTTTGGGCTTTGCCCTACGCCACGGTAACGAGACGACCAAAAATCTGCTGAATGATGTCTCCAGCGCGGTAACCTTTATCGTACAGCTGGTGATCCGTTTCGCCCCAATCGGTATCTTCGGCCTGGTTGCCTCTACTCTCGCCACTACCGGTTTTGACACCCTGTTTGGCTATGCCCAGCTGCTGGTCGTCCTGATCGGCTGCATGCTGCTGGTCGCGCTGGTCATCAACCCGCTGCTGGTGTTCTGGAAGATCCGCCGCAACCCCTATCCGCTGGTGTTTACCTGCCTGCGCGAGAGCGGGGTCTACGCCTTCTTTACCCGCAGCTCGGCGGCCAACATTCCGGTTAACATGGCGCTGTGCGAAAAGCTAAACCTGGATCGCGACACCTACTCCGTCTCCGTGCCGCTGGGTGCAACCATTAACATGGCAGGCGCGGCGATCACCATCACGGTACTGACCCTGGCGGCGGTTCATACTCTGGGTATTCCGGTGGATCTGCCTACGGCACTGCTGCTGAGCGTGGTGGCCTCCCTGTGCGCCTGCGGTGCTTCCGGCGTGGCGGGTGGCTCGCTGCTGCTGATCCCGCTGGCCTGTAATATGTTCGGTATCCCGAACGATATCGCCATGCAGGTAGTGGCGGTAGGCTTTATCATTGGTGTGCTGCAGGACTCCTGCGAGACGGCGCTGAACTCCTCTACCGACGTGCTCTTTACCGCTGCGGCCTGTATGGCGGAAGACGAGCGCCTGGCGAAAAACGCCCTGCGTAGCTAATAGAAAAGCCCGGTGGCGGCTACGCCTTACCGGGCTCACAGGGTTCCGTAGGTCGGGTAAGCGTTAGCGCCACCCGACACCACGCTTACAGCGTAACGCCGCTTTTGAAGATCGCCAGCTCGCGGAACTCGTTGCGCTCGTTGCAGGTCTGTTTGCCGTTAGCGATCTCAACAATGGTGTCCACGAACTCAGTCAGCACCTGCGGCATCAGTTTGCCGTGGATCAGCTGACCGGCGTCGAAGTCGATCCAGTGCTTTTTCTTCGCTGCCAGCTCGCTGTTGGTGGCGATTTTCACCGTCGGCACAAAGCCGCCGTATGGCGTACCGCGACCGGTGGAGAAGAGCACCATATGGCAGCCTGCCCCGGCCAGGGCGCTGGTGGCAACGGCATCGTTACCCGGCGCGCTCAGCAGATTCAGCCCGTGGGTTTTCAGACGCTCGCCGTAGCGCAGCACGTCAACCACCTGGCTGGCCCCCGCTTTCTGGGTACAGCCCAGCGACTTCTCTTCCAGAGTTGTAATGCCACCCGCTTTGTTACCCGGCGATGGGTTCTCGTAGATCGGCTGGTTGTGGGCGATAAAGTACTGTTTGAAGTCGTTCACCATGGTGACGGTTTTTTCAAACGTGGACTCATCGCGGCAGTGGCTCATCAGGATCTGCTCTGCGCCAAACATCTCCGGCACCTCGGTCAGCACGGTAGTGCCACCGTTGCCGATCACGTAGTCCGAGAAGCGACCCAGCATCGGGTTGGCGGTGATGCCGGAGAGGCCATCAGAGCCGCCGCACTCGAGGCCAAACTTCAGCTCGCTCAGCTTGCCCGGTTCGCGTTTATCGTTACGCATCGCGTTATAGAGCTGGTGCATATGCTCAAGGCCCGCTTCCACTTCGTCTTCCTGGTGTTGGCAGACCATAAAGTGGACGCGGTCCGGGTCGAAGTCGCCCAGCGTTTCGCGGAAGGCATCAACCTGGTTGTTCTCGCAGCCGAGGCCAATCACCAGCACCGCACCCGCATTCGGATGACGCACCATGTTTTGCAGCATGGTGCGGGTGTTGACGTGGTCATCCCCGAGCTGGGAGCAGCCGTAGGTGTGGCTGAACAGGAAGACGCCGTCGGTGCCTTCAGCATTCTGCGTCTCTTTTAAGAAACGGGTCTGGATCTGGCGGGCAATGCCGTTGACGCAGCCAACGGTTGGCAGGATCCACAGCTCATTGCGGATACCTACCTCACCGTTAGCCCGACGGTAGATCTCAACGTCGCGATCCGCCGCCTGCGCCTGCACAGCCTGAAGATCGGGTTGATAGCTGTACTCGTCCAGATCGCTCAGATTGGTGCGCGCATTGTGAGAGTGAATGTATTCACCCTCCGCGATATCTGCCGTGGCATGACCAATAGGCAGACCGTATTTCACCACGTTTTGCCCCTGCGGGATGGCCTGCAGAGCAAACTTGTGCCCGCGTCCCACCGGCTGGCGCAGCCGTACGGTGTGGTTATCGACAGAAATTTCCGCGCCTTCCGCCAGGTCAGCCAGCGCGACTGCGACGTTATCTAGCGAATGGATCTTGATGTATTGCATATCAACCTCAAACGGCCTTAGTTCAGTTCAATCGCGAAGTAATCACGCGCATTGTTAAAGCAGATATTTCTCACCATCTCGCCCAGCAGCTGGATATCTGCCGGAGCTTCCCCGGCGGCAACCCAGCGGCCAATCATCTGGCACAGGATGCGGCGGAAATACTCGTGACGGGTATAGGAGAGGAAGCTGCGGCTGTCGGTCAGCATCCCGACGAAGCGGCTTAACAGGCCAAGCTGTGCCAGCTGGGTCATCTGACGCTCCATGCCATCTTTCTGGTCGTTAAACCACCAGCCGGAGCCGAACTGCATTTTGCCCGGCATACCTTCACCCTGGAAGTTACCGATCATGGTGCCCAGCACTTCGTTATCGCGCGGGTTCAGGCAGTAAAGAATGGTTTTCGGCAGCAGGTTCTCTTCGTTCTGCTTGCTCAGCAGCTTAGAGAGCTCTTCCGCCAGCGGACGGTCGTTGATGGAGTCGAAGCCCACGTCCGGCCCCAGCAGTTTGAATTGGCGCAGGTTGTTATTACGCAGTGCGCCAATGTGGTACTGCTGTACCCATTCGCGGCGGGCATACTCTGCGCCCAGCCAGACCAGCACGGCGGTCTTAAACTGCGCGACTTCGCGCTCGCTCAGGGTCTCACCTGCCAGACGACGGGCAAGGATGCTATCCAGCTCGGCTTCGCTCGCTTCGGCAAACAGCACAACGTCCAGCGCATGGTCAGAGACTTTACAGCCGTGGGCAGCAAAGTGATCCAGACGCTTAGTCAGCGCGGTCTGCAGATCGCCAAAGCGGCGGATATCGGTATCAGAGACTTCACCCAGCTTCGCCATGTAGTCGTTAAAGGTCGCCAGCTCGATGTTGAACGCCTTATCCGGACGCCAGCTCGGCAGCACTTTGATGCTGAAGGAGGTGTCTTTAGCCACGCTGGCATGGTGCTCAAGGGAGTCGATCGGATCGTCAGTGGTGCCGACCATCTTCACATTCATCTGCTGCATGATGCCGCGCGCGGAGAATTTATCCTGAGCCAGCAGCGCGTTGCCCTGCTCCCAGATCTCATCGGCGGTCGCCGGAGAGAGCAGCTTACCTGTAATACCAAACGGGCGGCGCAGCTCGAGGTGCGTCCAGTGGTATAACGGGTTGCCAATAGTGTGCGGCACGGTGGCTGCCCAGGCGTCAAACTTTTCACGGTCAGAGGCGTCGCCGGTACACAGGCGCTCAGGCACGCCGTTAGTGCGCATCGCACGCCACTTATAGTGATCGCCTTTTAACCAGATGTCATACAGGTTTTTGAAACGGTAGTTGTCCGCAATCTGCTGCGGCGGCAGGTGGCAATGATAGTCGAAAATCGGCTGATCTTTCGCGTAATCATGGTACAGACGGCGAGCAAATTCGGTATCCAGCAGGAAATCTTCGGTCATAAAAGCGGTCATTATCGTCTTCCTCTAAACGAGAGCGTTAGATGCGTACGTTCAATGCTGACAAAGTTATCACACCAATTTCTATAGACCGAAGATATTTTCGTGAGTTAGATCAATAAACGCTGACAAAAAATTTACCCTCAAGGGGGTAAATTGGACGCCAGCCCGCGCCAGCTCTGGCTTTGCTGGCGGGGAATAATGACCACACAGAGAAAAGCACTTTTGTGATGTCACTCACCTTTTAAAGTTGTATGACAAGTTATCTTTCTGCCGTCGCAGAACATACACCGACGGAATGCATTACAGGTGATTTATCACTCACTTTACCGGTACGGATACCGATTTGTGCACGCACACTGATGGCAAGGTCCGGGCCGTTTCGGGAGTTACTCCCGGCTACGCCCCCCGTTACACCTCCCCCGGCTCGATCCGGAGGAGGGGCCGCCCAAGGCGGAAATAACATAACGATGAGGTTTTACATGCGTAAAATTAAAGGGTTACGTTGGTACATGATAGCGCTGGTGACGCTGGGCACCGTGCTGGGCTACCTGACACGTAATACCATAGCCGCGGCTGCGCCAACGCTAATGGAAGAGTTGCACATCTCCACGCAGCAGTACTCTTATATCATCGCGGCCTACTCTGCCGCCTACACCATCATGCAGCCGGTTGCAGGCTATGTGCTGGATATTCTGGGTACCAAAGTGGGCTACGCCGTCTTCGCCGTGACCTGGGCGATCTTCTGCGGTGCGACAGCGCTGGCAGGCAGCTGGGGTGGTTTAGCGCTGGCACGTGGTGCAGTCGGTGCCGCTGAAGCCGCCATGATCCCGGCCGGACTGAAAGCTGCGTCCGAGTGGTTCCCGGCGAAAGAGCGTTCTATCGCTGTGGGCTACTTCAACGTCGGCTCCTCTATTGGTGCAATGATTGCGCCGCCGCTGGTGGTGTGGGCAATCGTCATGCACAGCTGGCAGCTGGCCTTCATCATCTCCGGCGTGCTGAGCTTCGCCTGGGCGATGGCCTGGCTGATCTTCTACAAACACCCGCGCGATCAGAAAAAATTAACCGAAGAAGAGCGTGGCTATATTATTGGCGGTCAGGAAGCACAGCACCAGACCAACAACGGTAAGAAGATGTCCGTCTGGCAGATTCTGGGCACCCGTCAGTTCTGGGGTATCGCCCTGCCACGTTTCCTGGCAGAGCCAGCCTGGGGTACCTTCAACGCCTGGATCCCGCTGTTCATGTTTAAAGTCTACGGCTTTAACCTGAAAGAGATCGCCATGTTTGCCTGGATGCCCATGCTGTTCGCGGACCTCGGCTGTATCGTTGGGGGTTATCTGCCGCCGCTGTTCCAGCGCTGGTTTGGCGTGAACCTGATCGTCTCCCGTAAAATGGTGGTGACCATGGGGGCAGTGCTGATGATCGGCCCAGGCATGATCGGCCTGTTCACCAGCCCGTACGTCGCTATCGCCCTGCTGTGCGTCGGCGGTTTTGCTCACCAGTCCCTGTCTGGTGCGCTGATCACCCTCTCCTCTGACGTATTTGGCCGTAACGAAGTGGCTACCGCCAACGGTCTGACCGGTATGGCGGCCTGGACGGCGAGCACCATGTTTGCGCTGGTGGTCGGTGCGCTGGCTGACACCATCGGCTTCAGCCCGCTGTTCGCCGTGCTGGCGGTGTTCGACGTGCTGGGGGCTATCGTTATCTGGACCGTGCTGAAGAGCAAGTCGGCGGCGGAACTCGAAGAAGAGAAGCGAGCCGTCGGTGGTCCTGCTACTCAGCACTAGCAAATTCAGTAAGGCGTCATGCATTTGACACCAAGCCGCCCGCACTATTCGGGCGGCTTTTTCGTTACTGGTATGGTGGGAATTTAGGAAAAGTGGTATAACAAATCTATCTATCCTGTCTCGCCTGGAGCACAAATGGAAATCACCGAATCACGCCGTTTATATCAGCAGCTGGCCGCTGAGCTAAAGAGCCGCATTGAGGACGGCGTGTACATTGTTGGTGACAAACTGCCCGCCGAGCGCTTTATCGCCGATGAGAAGAGCGTTAGCCGCACGGTAGTGCGCGAAGCGATCATCATGCTGGAGGTTGAGGGCTACGTTGAGGTACGCAAAGGCTCTGGTATCCATGTCATCTCCAACCAGGCGAAGTATCAGCAGATCCCCGACGAATCCATGGAGTTTGCCAACTACGGCCCGTTCGAGCTATTACAGGCCCGTCAGCTGATCGAGAGCAATATTGCTGAGTTTGCCGCTACCCAGGTGACCAAGCAGGACATCATGAAGCTGATGGAGATCCAGGACAAGGCGCGCCAGGAGAAGTGCTTCCGCGACTCTGAGTGGGATCTCCAGTTCCACGTTCAGGTGGCGCTGGCCACGCAGAATACTGCCCTGGCAGCAATCGTGGAAAAAATGTGGACTCAGCGGACGCACAACCCGTACTGGAAAAAACTGCACGATCACATCGATGCGCGTACGGTGGATAACTGGTGCGACGATCATGACCAGATCCTTAAGGCGCTGATTCGTAAGGATCCACATGCGGCCAAGCTGGCAATGTGGCAGCACCTCGAGAACACCAAGCTGATGCTGTTTAATGAAACCAGCGATGACTTTGAGTTTAACGCTGACCGCTATCTGTTTGCGGAAAACCCGGTGGTCCACCTCGATACCGCAGCAAGCGCGGTGAAATAGCACTCTTCCCGTTACAGCGTAGGTGCAGATGCGCCTGCGCTGTCCAATCAATGACATAAGGCGGTCAGAAACCGTATAGAGTGTCAGCCTTTGTAAATACCTTTGTCACCCCCCTCCCCGGCAAGCAAAATCAATTCCTAAAATACGTATTTTCAGTGACGCAGATCTCTGGCGTTTGTTACAATTAGATGCAATTTCTCTCCAGCGGCGTTAACCCCGATATTCGTTAACCGATGTACCAGGAACACTGAATGGAACTACTTACCCAGTTACTGAACGCTTTATGGCACCAGGATTTCGAAACGCTGGCGAATCCTTCCATGATCGGCATGCTCTATTTTGTTTTGTTTATGATTCTGTTTCTGGAAAACGGCCTGCTGCCAGCGGCATTTTTACCGGGTGATAGCCTGCTGGTGCTGGTAGGCGTACTGATTGCGAAGGGGGCGATGGGCTACCCGCAAACCATTCTGCTGCTGACCGCTGCCGCCAGCCTCGGCTGCTGGGTGAGCTATATACAGGGGCGATGGCTGGGCAACACGCGCATCGTGCAGAACTGGCTGTCACACCTGCCTGCGCACTACCACCAGCGGGCGCACCATATGTTCCATAAGCACGGACTCTCTGCGCTGCTGGTTGGCCGCTTTATTGCCTTTGTGCGTACGCTGCTGCCAACGATTGCCGGTCTCTCCGGCCTGAACAATACCCGCTTTCAGTTCTTTAACTGGATGAGCGGCCTGCTGTGGGTCGTGATCCTCACCACCTTTGGTTATCTGCTGGGCAAGACGCCCGTGTTTCTTAAATATGAAGATGCGCTAATGTCCTGTCTGATGCTGCTGCCGGTGGTTCTGCTGGTAGTGGGGCTGGTTGGCTCGCTGTTCGTTTTATGGAAGAAAAAATATGGAAATCGGCAGTAATCCACGCTCGCGACGCGCACTGATGCACCAGTGCGCCTTTGCGCTGGCAACCATTATGCTCTTTACCCTGCTCTTCTCTGCCTGGGCTACGCTGCAGCAGCGGGAGTCAACGCTGGCCATTCGCCCGAGTAATCAGAGCGTCAGCGTGCCGGATGGCTTCTCCGTCTGGCATCACCTTGACGCCAACGGTATCCGCTTTAAAAGTATTACGCCGAAAAATGACACCCTGGTGATTACCTTTGATTCCAGCGCGCAAAGCGCGGCGGCGAAAGTGGTCTTAGACCGTACCCTGCCGCAGGGATATATCATTGCCCTTCAGGACGACGACGACCAGACCTCCGCATGGCTCACCCGCCTGCGGGATACCCCTCACCGTCTGGGCTAACCTTCTACTAATCCGAATCTTTTCACTTACTTTGGTGATCTTCGCGTTTACTTACTATGCTTGAGTAGACGGGAACAGTGTCACTCTTTTACTGACTGCATTATCGGCATTTCATGGTGATATGCCGCTTAAACAAGGGAAAGTTATAAGAATGAGATACCGCATCGTACTGGCGTTAAGCCTTTTTTCTTTGAGCGCCGCTTCGCAGGCCGTATCGCTTTGCCAGGAGAAAGAACAGGATATCCTGCGCGAAATTAGCTACGCCGAGAAGCATAACAATCAGCGCCGCGTTGATGGTCTGAATAAGGCGCTTACGGAAGTAAAAGCCAACTGCACTGACAGCAAGCTGCGCGCAGACCACCAGAAAAAAATTGCTGAACAGAAGGAAGAGGTTGCTGAACGCCAGCAGGATCTGACTGAAGCACAGCAAAAAGGCGATGCGGATAAAGTGACCAAACGTGAACACAAGCTGAGAGAGGCGCAGGAAGAGCTGCGTACGCTTGAGGCCCGTGATTATTAAAGGAAGTTACCACTCGCTCACTGGAGAGAACTATGTCTAAGTCTAAAGATACTACTGCCGATCATCTGCGCGCTGAGTTGAAATCCCTGACGGATACCCTGGAAGAGGTGTTAAGCAACTCCGGGGACAAATCGAAAGAAGAGCTGAGTAAGCTGCGTTCCAAAGCAGAACGTGCTCTGCACGAAAGCCGTTATCGCCTGGGTGAAACCAGCGATGTTATTGCCAAGCAAACCCGTGAAGCCGCCACGCGCGCCGATGAATACGTGCGCGAGAACCCGTGGACTGGTGTAGGGATTGCAGCTGCCGCCGGTGTGGTGCTGGGCGTGCTGCTGACGCGTCGCTGATTATGGCTGACTTACGTCAAACAAGCGGGCCAGGAAAAAGCGTCCTGGGTATTGGGCAACGCATTATGACCATCCTTGTTGAGATGGTCGAAACGCGTTTGCGTCTGGTCGTGGTGGAACTGGAAGAAGAGAAAGCAAACGTCATCCAGATGCTCCTGATGTTGGGGCTCACCATGCTGCTGGCCGCCTTTGGCCTGATGAGCTTGATGGTCCTCATCATCTGGGCTATCGACCCTCAATACCGTCTTAACGCGATGATTGCTACCACTGTGGTTCTGCTGGTAGGCGCCATCATCGGCGGTTTCTGGACGCTGCATAAGGCTCGACAATCAACATTCCTGCGCCATACGCGCGGTGAGCTGGCTAACGATCGTTCTCTGCTGGAGGAGGATAAAAAGTGAGCAGTAGTAAAGCGGAGCGTCTCAAACGCAAAGCGATGCTGCTAAGCCAGATCCAGCAGCAGCGCCTCGATCTCACCGCCAGCCGTCGCGACTGGCTGGAGACGACGGGCGCTTACGATCGCGGCTGGAATACTTTTCTTAGTATGCGATCGTGGCTGCTGGTGGGCAGCAGTCTGATGGCGGTGCGTACCGTTCGTCACCCCAACATGCTGCTGCGCTGGGCGAAGCGCGGGTTTGCCGCGTGGAGCACCTGGCGTCTGGTGCAGTCCACCATCAAGCAGCAACGCCTGCGTTAATCACCATTATGCACCGGTCCACGCAGTGTGTAGGCCGGTGCAAGCGTAGCGCCGCCCGGCGTGAGCGCATAGTTATCCCTCAGATTATTTGACGAAGATTAACAGTTTTCCTTGCTAACAATCCCTCCCCGCCACGTTTATTATCCTCTCCATCGACAGCGAACAGGCAGCAACTGCCCGCCAGCACTGAAAAAATGACATTAGCGGCCCCTGCGGCTTCATGGAGAGTAAAATGAAAAAATTAGAAGATGTTGGTATTCTGGTAGCGCGTATTCTGATGCCAATCCTGTTTATTACCGCTGGCTGGGGCAAAATTACCGGTTACGCAGGCACCCAGCAGTATATGGAAGCGATGGGCGTGCCCGGCTTCATGCTGCCGCTGGTTATCCTGCTTGAGTTCGGCGGCGGTCTGGCAATTCTGTTTGGTTTCCTGACCCGCACCACCGCGCTGATCACCGCAGTCTTTACGCTGCTCACCGCCTTCCTGTTCCACAGCAACTTTGCGGAAGGCGTGAACTCCATCATGTTCATGAAAAACCTGACCATCGCGGGCGGCTTCCTGCTGCTGGGTATTACCGGTCCGGGTGCATTTAGCATCGACCGCGTGCTGAATAAAAAGTGGTAAGGCTTCTATACTGATAGCAATTCAAGGCGGGGAGAGCCCTCTCTTCCCGCTTAACCTTTTTCCAGCAGTAAGGAGATCACCATGGGACAGCTTATTGACGGCATCTGGCATGACGTCTGGTACGATACGAAGTCAACCGGCGGACGCTTTAAACGCTCGGAGTCCGCGTACCGTAACTGGCTGACCGCAGACGGCGAAGCAGGCCCAACGGGCGAAGGCGGTTTTGCACCAGCGAAAGATCGCTATCATCTCTACGTTTCTCTCGCCTGCCCGTGGGCGCACCGGACGCTGATCCTCCGCGCCCTGAAAGGCCTTGAGCCGTTTATCGACGTGTCGGTGGTTAACCCGCTGATGCTCGAGAGTGGCTGGACCTTTGATGATGACTTCCCCGCCGCCACCGGCGACAAGCTCTATCAGCACGATTTTCTCTATCAGCTCTATCTCCACGCCGACCCGCACTATACCGGGCGCGTCACCGTGCCGGTGCTATGGGATAAGAAAAACCACACCATCGTCAGCAATGAGTCTGCGGATATTATTCGCATGTTCAATACCGCCTTTGACGCGCACGGTGCGAAAGCGGGTGACTACTATCCGCCAGCGCTGCGGGGGCAGATTGATGAGCTGAACAGCTGGATCTACGATAATGTGAATAACGGCGTCTACAAAGCCGGGTTCGCGACCAGCCAGGAAGCCTACGACGAAGCGGTAGAGAACGTATTCTCTTCTCTGTCACGGCTGGAGCAGATCCTTGGCCAGCACCGCTACCTGACCGGCAATCACCTGACGGAAGCGGATATTCGCCTGTGGACGACGCTGGTACGCTTTGATCCGGTCTACGTTACGCACTTCAAGTGCGATAAGCACCGGATCAGCGACTACCTGAACCTGTACGGCTTTCTGCGTGATATCTACCAGATGCCGGGCATTGCTGAAACCGTCGACTTTGCCCACATTCGCAACCACTACTACCGCAGCCATAAGACCATCAACCCGACGGGGATTATCTCCATCGGACCGTGGCAGGATCTGGATGAGCCGCACGGGCGCGATACCCGTTTCGGCTAAGCTATCAGGGCACCTTCAGGGTGCCTTTTTTATTGCCTGGTTCCCGGCAAAAAGCTTGGGGATCTCCCGCAGGCACCAGGCCTTCGCCTCGCCCATGCTGTCGCGCCGCCAGGCCATAATGATATCCACCTCGCTGGTGGATTCTGGGCTGACCACCCGCAGACGCCCTTCGGCGATATCCTGCTCTACCAGCGGGTAAGGCATGGTGGCTACGCCTAGCCCGGCCAGCAGCGCGTTGCGCTTATCCTCCAGGCTGCTCACCGTCAGGCGCGGCTGCTTGTCCAACAGCTGTACGGTAAGCACCGGGCGTTCGCGGGCGGTATCGGCTACCGCCACGCCGCGATATTTTACCCGCGTTACCTCTGAGAGCGGCTCCGGCTCCTGGTGAATGGGATGATCCGGCGCGGCGACGTAGACGTTGAGGAGCGTGTAGAGCTTGCGCGAGTTGATCTCTGACGACGAGCGGAAGTGCATATCCGGGGCGATAACGATATCCGCCCGCCCCTGCTCCAGACGCTCCCACGCCCCCGCCAGCACTTCGGTAATAATGGAGAGCTGGGTATTGGCTTTCGTCGCCAGCCTCTCCACCAGCGGGAAAAAGGAGGGCGTTGGCACCAGCGCTTCGCTCACCAGCGTCAGGTGCGTCTCCCAGCCCCGGGCCAGCGCTTCGGCGTCGGTGGTGAGCTTGTCGGCGGCCTCCAGCAGCACGCGTCCTCGCTCCAGCAGCATCCGCCCGACGTTAGTAAATTTCGTCCGGTGTCCGGAACGGTCGAAGAGCACCACGTCCAGCTCTTCCTCCAGCTTCTGCATGGTATAGCTCAGCGCGGAAGGCACCCGGCCCAGCTCATCCGCCGCGGCGGCAAAGCTGCCGCGCCTGTCGATGGCGTCCATGACGCGTAATGCTTCGAGCGTCAACGCTCTCTCTTTAGCCATTTCGTTCTCATTCAGGAAATTTGAACATACCGGGCAGAATATCTGGCTAACAATGCAGCGTCCATACCTTTACCATTGATTTAGTGTAAAGAGAGGTCAGAATTATGATTACTACCAGAACAGCCAAACAGTGCGGACAGGCAGATTTCGGATGGCTGCAGGCCCGTTACACCTTCTCCTTTGGACACTACTTTGATCCTAAACTGCTGGGTTACGCCTCCCTGCGAGTGCTGAATCAGGAGGTCCTCGCTCCCGGAGCCTCATTCCAGCCGCGTACCTATCCTAAGGTAGATATTCTTAACCTGATCCTCGAGGGTGAAGCTGAGTACCGTGACAGCGATGGTCACCATGTGCAGGTGAAAGCGGGAGAAGCGCTGCTGATAGCGACCCAGCCGGGGATCAGCTATAGCGAGCACAATCTGAGCAAAGATAAATCTCTGACGCGGATGCAGCTCTGGCTGGACGCCTGCCCGGAGCGGGAGAACCCGCCGGTGCAAAAAATTGCCATCGCGGGCAAACAGCAGCTGCTGGCCTCCCCTGACGGAAACGATGAAAGCTTACAGCTCCGCCAGCAGGTTTGGCTGCACCATATTGAGCTGGAGAAGGGTGAACAGCTCAGTTTCCAGCTGCATGGCCCCCGCGCTTACCTGCAGTCGATTCATGGCAGATTCCATGCTCTGACGCCGCAGGAGGAGCAGAAGGCGCTGACCTGCGGCGACGGGGCGTTTATTCGCGACGAGGCGCATATCACGCTGGTGGCGGATACGCCGCTGCGGGCGCTGCTGGTTGATTTGCCTGTGTGACCCTGAAACGCCGGGCGGCGGCTTCGCCTGACCCGGCCTACGGTTTCAGACCTTATGCGCCATAATATCGATGATCTGCCGGTCGGTTGCCTGCATAGCATGGCAGGCCAGCGCACAGAGGTTTGCGATCGATTGCTCGACGTCGTGCGCCACAATCCCCTCGTTGCCAGTTACCGCAGTCTCATCCAACGCCATCAGCACGGCTTTCCACGCTGACGAGACGCTGGTCGATACCTTCATCGCGCAGCTGTTAGATGCGCCATCGCAGATCATCCCGCTGACGTCCCCGATCATGCTGCTGATAGCTCTGGCGAGGGTGTCATAGCGTCCGTCCATCAGCCACGCCATTCCTGCCGCCGCTCCCATGGCCGCCGTCGTCGCGGCGCAGAGCGCTGACAGACGCGGGAGCTGGCTGTGGATGTAGATCGCGCTGAGATGGGAGAGCATCAGCGCCCGGGCCAGCCGCTCGTCGCCCTCACCCAAAAACTCTGCAACCACCACAATCGGCAGCGTGGCGGCGATCCCCTGGTTGCCGGAACCTGAGTTGCTCATCGCCGGCAGAGCTGCGCCGCCCATTCGCGCATCCGAGGCGGCGCTGGTACGGATCACGATTGCCGAAGCGAGATCCTTTGCCAGCAGGCCGCGATCGCACTGCTTTTGCAGCGTGGTACCGATGTGCAGGCCCCACTCCTGCGCCAATCCCTCCCGCGAGAGCGCATCGTTAATGCGGCCCGCATCAAGAATGAAGCGGATACGCTCAAACGGGGCCTGCTCAATGAAGGCCAAAATGTCGCGCAGCGTGGTCCGTGACAGCACGGTCAGTGGATCCTCGCAGTGCTCTTCCACTTCACTGCTGCGCTGGAAAACCGTCTCGCCCTGCTTTTCGATCCTTACGATGCGGGTATGATCGCCCTCGATCGTCACGCTAGCATGGCCGTCCGCCGTAGAAACGCAGGCGCGGGCATAGAGGATCTCACTGCACGGCTCCTGTAGCCTGACGCATACTCGCCCCTCGGCAAGCATCGCTTTGGCATCCGCTATCGCCTGTGGCGACGCGGCTTTAAGCACCTCCAGCCCGGCGGTGGCATCACCTCCGAGCGCGCCGAGGGCGGCGGCAATCGGCAGCCCCACCATGCCCGTTCCCGGCACGGTCACGCCCATCCCGTTTTTCAGTAAGTTAGGTGAGACCCAGCACTCCACGCGTTCGATCTTGCCGGAGAGCTGCGCGCGAGCAGTGGCGCTGGCCAACGCCAGCGCAACCGGTTCGGTACAGCCCAGCGCGGGTTTAACCTCCTGGCGTACGATCTGAATAAACCGATCCCATTCCGGGTTCCATTTTGCATCTGACATAATAGCGTCCATCTGTTTCATGAGATTAATAGCATCAGGCGAAGGCCAGCAGCGGTGAAATACAGAGCAGCAGACCGGTGATAATAATGATCTTCAACGACAGGCCTTTGTATTTGTGCAGGGCGGGCACCTTATAGACCAGCCAGGCGGGAATTAAGCAGCCGATCAGGCCGAATATAGGGCTACAGATAGAGGTGAAGCTCAGCACCGGGGCATTAAGCACAATGGCGCTCCAGGCCAGCAAAATAGCGAAGATCATGATCCCGCCCTGGATATACTTCTCGTCAAACTGCCGGGTCGGAAATTTACGCCGCAGCAGGTTCATGACGATGCCCTGGGTCGCCTCACGAAAGCCGAGATAAACGCCAAAGAAGGCGGTCATCACGGCAAAGATATTTAAGATAACGCTAACTACTTTTACCCAACCTGCACCCTCGCCGCTAATAAACTGCGCGGCAATGGCCAGCGCGGAGATATTTTGCTCATAGGCTTTCACCGCTTCATCGTGGCCCATAGCCAGGGTGAATGAGACGGCGTAGAAAAAGACGGTAACAAACAGAATGGCAAAAGCGATATTCATCGCCCGCAGGGCTTTATAGCGAGCAACCTCGACGGACTTCTCTTTGGCGCGGTAGGAGATCACCATTGGGCTGAGGGTCTGGATAAAAAGAATGGAGGTCAGGGTAAAGGGCAGCGTAATGATCGCGTTCTTAATCAGCAGACCTGCGGGCGGGAGCGTCCCGGCATTGTAGAGGTGCCAGAGCCCCACCATGCTCAGCCCCAACGCCGCGACCACCAGCAGCTTGGTCAGCACCATCAGGCTCGAGACCTTAAACAGCAGCTTCTCGCCGCGCGAGGAGATAGCGACCAGAATGCAGATTAGCACCAAGCCATAGAATGGGTTATCGGAGAGCAGTCCTTCGGTAACGCCAAAGGTGTGCAGGTAGGAGGCGCTGTCGTTGGTGATGGCGGTAGAGTAGACGAACATCCAGATCACCAGCATAACAAAATAGAGCACGCCTAATAAGACGCCCCAATTTTTACCTAAATAGCCGCTAATGACACTGGGATAATCTTTGCACTCCGGCGACTCCGCCAGCGTATTAATAAATAGTCGCTGGAAGAGATACATTGCCGGGTAGCCAATAATAGAGGAGAGCAGAAACACCCACAGCCCCATTAGCCCCACCTGCACCGGTAGAAAAACAATTCCCGCGCCGATGGCCATGCCGATACTCATAATGACCCAGCCCGTGTCGGTGCTGTCGAATTTAATGGCTTCGCGCCATGCCTGCTCCGTCATCCCTGCCTTTCGGGCCGCCGCAGATGTGCCTTGCATCACATCAATATTATTCGTGCTCATAACATTCTCGCTTATTAATGTAGGGACAGATTTTATTATCGCTGCCGCTAATAGCGCGGCTATATTGGTATCGATTAATCCTAATCAGGAAGCGGGAGAAAAACTTCGCTATTGCGTAACGTGAAGGGGAGAGCGAGAGAAACCACCGCTGCGCTTCCATATGAATAAATAAAAATATTCTAACGCGGGTGTATGTGTGAAAGGGATCACGCAGAATAACTTACCGTAAAAAACAAAAAACCCCGCCGAGGCGGGGTTCTGTGTAAAGAGTGAAACTGACCGATAAGCCGGGTTCTGTCGTGGACAGTCATTCATCTAGGCCAGCAATCGCTCACTGGCTCAAGCAGCCTACCCGGGTTCAGTACGGGCCGTACCTTATGAACCCCTATTTGGCCTTGCTCCGGGTGGAGTTTACCGTGCCACGGACTGTTACCAGCCGCGCGGTGCGCTCTTACCGCACCCTTTCACCCTTACCTGATCCCACTTGCGTGGGCCATCGGCGGTTTGCTCTCTGTTGCACTGGTCGTGGGCTGTGACACCCCCCAGGCGTTACCTGGCACCTTGCCCTATGGAGCCCGGACTTTCCTCCCCTCCGCCCGTCTCCCCCGAA
>NZ_DAMACX010000023.1:69672-71618 GCF_031998825.1 Pseudescherichia sp. | reverse complement strand
CCAATGGTCGTATGACCATTCACCACAACGTGAGATTTCAGTACGGTACCCTCACCAATTTCAACATGGGGTCCAACAATACAAAATGGACCAATGTGAACGTTAGCACCGATAACGGCGCCTTCTTCCACAATGGCGGTTGGATGAATAAAGGCGGTTTTATCAATCACGTATCAGGCCTCCCGGCTACGCGCACACATCATGGTAGCTTCGCAAACAACTTTGCCGTCAACCAGAGCTACGCCTTTGAAGCGAGTCAGGCCGCGACGCGTTTTTTCAAAAGTCACTTCCATGATCATCTGATCACCAGGTACAACCGGGCGCTTAAAGCGCGCTTCGTCGATACCTGCGAAGTAATACAGCTCACCCGGCTCCAGTTTACCAACGCTTTTAAACGCCAGAATACCGGTAGCCTGAGCCATCGCTTCCAGGATCAATACGCCCGGGAAGATAGGCTTCCCAGGGAAATGCCCCTGGAAGAATGGCTCGTTTACAGAAACATTTTTCACTGCGCGCAGAAAACGACCTTCTTCAAAATCCAGCACACGGTCTACCAGCAAAAACGGGTAGCGGTGCGGCAGAAGTTCTAAAATCTCTTCAATATGCAGAGTATGAGTGTCAGTAGTCAAAATACTCTTCCTGTCAAAATATCTGAATGGCAATAATAACACGGCCTGCCGGTTTATAAGAAAGCCGACAGGCCGGGAAGTATGCGTTTAACGGGTGAACGCTTAGTCTTGTTGATCGATTTTGCGCTCAATGGCCTTGAGGCGCTTACTCATATCATCAATATTCATCACTAGGGCAGCAGTTTTACGCCACACCTTGTTAGGCTGCAACGGAATACCTGAGGAGTAAACGCCCGGTTCAGTGATAGGACGCATAACCATGCCCATCCCTGTAACCGTGACTTTATCGCATATTTCCATATGCCCGTTAATGACGCTGGCACCGCCAATCATACAGTAACGGCCAATCTTCAGGCTGCCTGCCATAATAACGCCGCCGGCAACCGCAGTATTGTCGCCAATCACAACGTTATGTGCAATCTGGCACTGGTTATCGATGATAACACCATTACCGATTATCGTGTCATCAAGCGCGCCACGGTCAATGGTGGTGCATGCGCCGATTTCGACACGATCGCCGATGATCACCCGTCCCAGCTGCGGGATCTTGACCCAATTACCACGATCGTTGGCATAACCGAAACCATCTGCGCCAATAACGGTGCTGGAATGGATCAGGCATTGTTCACCAATTTCGATCTCATGATAAACGGAGACATTGGCCCACAGGCGAGAGCCTGCACCAATTTTTGTTTTTTTACCTACGAAGCAACCGGCACCAATGACAACGTTATCGCCCAGCACGACGTCTGATTCGATAACCGCATTTGCACCAATTGATACGTTATTACCCAGCTGCGCCGTCGGATCAATCACCGCACTGGGTGCGATGTTCTGTGCCGGCTGCGGCGTGGTATCCAGAATTTGTGCCATACGGGCGTATGTCAGGTAGGGATTCTTCACTACCAGCGCTGCACCTTTGGCAAACGGCAAATCGTCCTGCGTCAGTACGACAGCAGACGCCTGGCAAAGAGCCAGATGTTCACGGTACTTCGGGCTTACCATGAAGGTGATAGTGCCTGCTTTAGCAGACTGCATGGACGCAACAGCGGTGATGACGATATCGCCATCACCGTGTAATTCTGCATCCAACTGCTGAGCTAAATCAGCGAGTCGAATTGAAGGCATTACTTATTTAACCTGTTTCAGCACATCAGCGGTGATGTCTTTAACATCGCTGCTGTTGAATGCAACAGCGTTGCCATCAACAACCAGATCGATGTTCTGATCGGCGGCAACAGCTTTCACAGCGGACTGGATACGGGTAACCAGCTTGCCACGTTCTTCGTTAGAACGACGTTGACGATCCTGCTCAAA
>NZ_DAMACX010000023.1:43416-69547 GCF_031998825.1 Pseudescherichia sp. | reverse complement strand
TCCATACCTTGCAGTTCGCTTGCACGGCCTTTGAACTCGTTCTCCAGCGTGGCAGAAACACCCGTTTTCTGCGCAACCTGCTGGAACAAGTTACCCATATTGACGATTGCAATTTTGTCTGCAGCCTGAGCAGAAGTTGCCATCGCTAAACCGAGACCTGCAGCTAATAACCACTTTTTCACAATTAACTCCTTACCATCCCATTGGTACCCGAAGGTACCGTTCTTTGCGTGGCAAGGCGATCCTGCGATCGCCAGTTGTCAGCGCTACACTGCCAACGCATTCCTTTGCAACGGACAATTACCAGGTTTTACCAATGTTAAACTGGAACTGTTCCGCTTTGTCTCCTTCGTATTTCTTAAACGGCTGGGCGTAGGAGAAGACCAACGGCCCCAGCGGTGACATCCATTGTAGTGCGAGACCCGCAGACATACGAATATTGCTCGGATCGCTGTAGTCTGGAATACCGGCAGCCCGGGTCGCACTGGTATTTTCCCAGTTAGTATCCCATACGGTACCCGCGTCCAGGAAGAAGGACGTACGTACGGAATTGGCATACTTATCGCTGATAAACGGCGTAGGGGTAATAAACTCCAGGCTTGCAACACCCATTGCGTTACCGCCTACTGCGTCATCAGAGCTACACACTTCGCTTGATGAAGACTTATTGCAGTTATCTTCGTCATTACCGCCGTAATAGGCTGCTTTCGGACCAATGTTATTGGACTGGAAGCCACGTACGGTGCTTGAACCACCTGCATAGAAGTTCTCGTAGAATGGCAGTTCTTTGCCACCTAAGCCGTCGCCGTAACCCCAGCGCGTACGACCCAGAACCACCCATTTGTGATCTTCGTCGATCGGGAAGTATGACGCGGTATCGAGAGTAACTTTATAAAACTCATTGTCAGAGCCCGGGACCGTAACTTTACCGTTCAGGTTGACGCGCGAGCCTTCGGTCGGGAAGAAACCACGGTCGAGGCGGTTATACGTCCAGCCATAGTTGAAGGTGAAGTCATCTGCGGCAAAGCCGTTATCATCATTGGAGGTGCTTGCAGACTGTCCGATAGAGTCCAGATAACGCCACATGGCCACCTGCGGTTGCATGTTGGACAGGTCGTTATGCACGTAACCTAAACCAGCACGCAGGGTGTTGTATTCGTTAATTGGGAAACCGAGCGTACCATCAACGCCGTAGCTCTTGTTGGTATACGAGGACAGGTCTGCATCATCCGCTTTAAAGTCGTTATAGAAAATACGACCGCCCAGACTCACACCATCAACGGTGAAGTAAGGGTTAGTAACAGAGAGCTCAGAGTAAGTCTGGTAGTCGTTTTTGGTACCGTTGATACCTACGGAATAGCCAGTACCTAACCAGTTATCCTGCTGCACGCCCACCTGGAAGCTGACGCCACTTTCAGTACCGTAACCGACACCAAAGTTAAAGCTACCGGTGTTACGCTCTTTGACCTTATAGACCACGTCAACCTGATCCGGTCTGCCTGGTACACGCTGGGTGTCCGTATCAACCGTTTCGAAATAGCCCAGACGGTTCAGACGCTCTTTACCCTGGTCAACCAGATCGCTGCCCAACCACGCCCCTTCCATCTGGCGCATTTCGCGGCGCAGTACGGAGTCTTTAGAGGTGTCGTTGCCTTCAAAACGGATCTTACGTACGTAGAAACGGTTACCCGCATCAACGTTAACGTGGAGCTTAACGGTTTTATCCGTATCGTTGATTTCAGGCTGAGTTTGTACACGTGGATAAGCATAACCATAACGGCCGAGCAGCTTTTTAATGCCGTCTTCCATTTTGGTCACTTTCGCACCGCTATACAGCTCGCCCGGCTGAAGCTTGGTCAGACTCTCGATTTCAGCAGAGTGCCCTGCCAGGTTGCCACTCACTTCAACACCAGAAAGCTTGTACTGATCGCCTTCGGTAATGTTAACCGTGATGTAGATACCTTTCTTGTCAGGAGTCAGACTGACCTGAGTCGAATCGATGTTGAAGCGCGCATAGCCGCGATCCAGATAGTAGCTGCGCAGGGTCTCGAGATCGCCCGCCAGTTTCTGTTTCTGGTATTTACGGTCGCCCACTACGTTCCACCACGGCACTTCGTCGCGCAGCTGGAAGGTTGAGATCAGCTCTTCGGTACTGAACGCGTGGTTACCGACGATGTTGATCTGTTGAATTTTGGCGGAGACGCCCTCCTGGAAGACCAGCTTCAGGTCGACGCGGTTACGCGGCAGCGGCGTAACGACCGCTTTCACGCTTGCGCTGTACTTACCGACGCTGTAGTAGAAATCTTCCAGACCTTTTTCGATATCGGCCAGGGTGGTGCGATCGAGTGATTCACCCACGCGCACGCCAGAGGCTTCGAGGTTCTGCTTCAGCATGTCATCTTTTACGGACTTATTGCCCGAGAAGGTGATGCTGGCAATGGTTGGACGCTCTTTAACCTGCACGAGGAGCGTATCACCATCGCGCAGGACGCGAACGTCCTCGAAGTTGCCGGTGGCAAACAGCGCACGGATGATATTACTGATGTCTTCATCAGTCACCGTGTCACCCTGACGCACTGGCATACTGAGGAGGGCCGCACCAACGGCGACACGCTGTAAGCCTTCGAAATGAATATCTTTCACTACGAACCCTTCAGCACCGTATACGGTCGCGCTGCTAAACAGCAGCGACGCTATAAGCAACTTTTTCATCGCCATCGTTATTATGCGTTCTTCCTAACTAACTCTCATAACCGAGAGAAATCATTGAAAAGTGCAAGCCCCATTAACAGCACCAGCAGAATTGAGCCAATGCGATAACTAAAGTCTTGAACCCGCTCGGATACCGGCCCGCCTTTTAGCTTCTCTATCGCTAAAAACAGCAGGTGTCCCCCATCTAAAACCGGTAGAGGGAACAGGTTGATAATCCCCAGGTTCACGCTGATTAAGGCGAGAAACATCAGGTAGTAGATCAACCCAAACTCCGCTGACATCCCAGCCCCCTGGGCGATCGAGATCGGCCCGCTGAGGTTGTTCAGTTTGACGTCGCCGGTTATCAATTTCCCCAGCATACTGACCGTGAGCTTCATCAGCTGCCAGGTTTTACCCGTGGCTTCGACAACGGCATCAAACGGCCCATACTGGCGTACTGTCTTATACTCGTCCGGCAGCGGGATAACCTTTGGCACGACGCCCGCAAACCCTTCATCCTTGCCGCTACCCGGTTTTGTATCTGGTATCAACGTTAAAGACAAGGAAGTTCCCTGCCTTTCTATCTCCAGCGCTAACGGCGTACCCGGATTATCGCGAACCAAAGTAACAAACGTCATCCACTGCGTAATCGTCTGCCCATCGACTTTAACGATCCTGTCGCCAGCTTGCAAACCCGCTTTACTTGCCGCCGACCCGGACTGCACCTCTGCCAGCACCGATTCGATCTGTGCCCCGCGCGGTTGAATGCCCAGCGACGCCACCGGATCCTGCTTGTCCGGCTCAAACGCCCAGTTGCGTAGATCCAGCGTCTTCTGCTGGCGGCTGTCGCTGCCAAAAGGCGCTACGCTGAGAGTGGTCTGCTCATCGCCAATTTTATCAACCAGCTGCAGACGCACGGCATCCCAGTCTGGCGTTTCGATACCGTCAACGGCCTTAAGTTCCATCCCTGGGGCAATTTGTGCGCTTGCCGCAATGGAGTTGGCCGTAATTTCACCAACAACCGGACGAACGCCAGGGACACCGATGATGAACACCAGCCAGTAGGCAAAGATAGCAAAGAGGAAGTTAGCCACGGGACCCGCGGCGATAACGGCGGCGCGCTGGCCGATGGTTTTGTTGTTAAACGCGGTGTGGCGCAGCTCGGGGATCACCGGCTCGACGCGCTCGTCGAGCATTTTGACATAGCCGCCGAGTGGGATGAGGGCGATAACAAACTCGGTGCCCTGCTTGTCGGTGCGACGCCAGAGCGCTTTGCCAAAACCAATGGAAAAGCGCTCAACCCGGACGCCGCAGCGGCGAGCAACCCAGAAATGGCCGAATTCGTGCACGGTAATCAGCACGCCTAGCGCAACAATAAACGCTGCCAGATTCCAGAGAATGCTCAGCATAAATCCATCCGTTAAATCGTCCCAAAGACCAACAGTAGCAGGCAGGCAAACACCGGTACTGCCGCCGTCAGGCTGTCGATGCGATCGAGAATACCGCCATGTCCTGGAATAAGGTGACCGCTATCTTTGATACCGGCTTCACGCTTAAACATACTTTCGGTTAAATCCCCCAGCACCGAGGCCAGCGCCGCAACAATGGAGCAGATCAGCAGCGTGGAGAGCGCAACCTCAAGGTTCGCCCAGACGCTATAGCCCCAGGAGATCACCGCCGCCGTAAACAGGCCGCCGATAAAGCCCTGCCAGGTTTTCCCCGGCGACACCTTCGGGGCCAGCTTATGCTTGCCGAACAGCTTGCCGAACATGTATGCGCCGGAATCCGCACCCCAGACGAGGATCATGACGTAGAGCAGCCACAGCGCCCCGCTGTAGTGGTTGTCCTCATAGTGCCAGGCGCGCAGCGCCAGCATGCCCCAGAAAAAGGGAACGATAGTGAGGATACCAAACAGCAGGCGCAGCGCCTTTGAGTGCCGCCACAGCGCCGCCGAGGCGGGATAGAACAGCACCAGCAGCAGCGCGGCAATCCACCAGCCCAGCGAGGCCCACAGCGAGCCCTCAACCAGCGGCTGATGAACGTTGTGATGGTACTCCGGGATCGTAAAGAGCATCACCGCCAGCAGCAGGCCGCAGAGCACGGCCAGCCATACTCGCTGCGTGCGTGAAGTAAAGCCGCTAAGCTGGCCCCACTCCCATGCGGCCAGCATACAGACCGCGAGCGTGACCAGAGCAAACCCCACCGGGGGGAGTAAAAATAGCGCCGCAATGACGACGGGTATTAATACAAAAGCAGAAATCAGGCGATACTTCAGCAAAAGCTACCCCCATCAGGCTTTGTCGCCACCAGGCTCGGTGCCGCCGAAACGACGCTCTCGATTGGCAAAGGCATGCAGCGCACCTTCAAAGTCTTGTTCATCGAAATCAGGCCAAAGAACATCCGTGAAGTAAAGTTCAGCATAGGCAATTTGCCACAGCAAAAAGTTACTGATGCGGTGCTCCCCCCCTGTCCTTATCACTAAATCCACTGGAGCCAGTTCATGCATGCAGATTTGCTTACTCAGCGCCTCTTCATCAATTTGGTCCGGGCGTAACAGCCCTTCTTGTACCTGTACCGCTAACTGCTGTACACCCTGAATAATATCCCAACGTCCGCCATAATTCGCGGCGATATTCAGCGTTAGCCCGCTATTTTGCGCGGTTAACGCCTCCGCTTTGCGAATGCGCTCCTGCAGACGTGAGTTAAAACGGCTGGTGTCACCGATGACGCGCAGGCGTACATTGTGACGGTGCAGGCTTTTTACTTCGCTATCCAGCGCCCACACAAACAGCTCCATCAGCGCAGTGACCTCCTGCGCCGGACGGTTCCAGTTCTCACTGCTAAAAGCATACAGCGTTAGCGCGTCAATGCCGTGGTTCGCAGCATAGGAGACTGCGCGGCGGACGGACTTCGCTCCGGCTTTATGTCCAAAGGCTCGTATCTTCCCTTGTCTTTTTGCCCAGCGACCATTGCCATCCATAATTATCGCCACATGGCGGCAGCCATGCGCTGGCAAATTCTCGCTTAAAGGAAGGTTCATTGACAACATAACGCGTTTTAAGTCCCTGAAAAGGATTTAGCGGTACTCAGAAATACTGAAGCCTTTACGTAAAAAAAGCCGTGTCAAACCACGGCTTACCTGACCGCTCCGGCCCTGAGACCAGCGATCGGGTGGCGCAGACTATATCACTGAAGCCGAACGCTAACAAATATCACGGCCATTCACGGCTGCAATATCACCGGCTTGCGAGATTCATCACCTGTTTCTGTGCCGTCTCACGGGCCAGCGCGTCCACTGCCAAAACATCATCGATGCTCTGCGGTTCGCGCAGATCTATACGTTCAAGTACGGATAGATTAAGGGCAGCGATATCGGTAAAGCGAATGCGCGAATCCAGGAATGCGGCCACCGTCACCTCATTTGCGGCATTCAGCGCCGTTGTCGCCGCCTGCCCCTGTTCAAACGCCTCCATAGCCAGCTTCAGGCAGGGATAGCGATCGTAATCCGGGGCGGCAAAGCTCAACGTGCCGAGCGAGCAAAAATCGAGGGCCTTGACCCCGGAGCTGACGCGATCCGGCCAGGCCATCGTATGGGCAATAGGCGTACGCATATCCGGCTCACCCAGCTGCGCTAACACGCTGCCATCCTGGTAACGCACCATAGAGTGGATCACCGACTGGGGGTGAATCAGCACTTCCATCTGGCGAGCAGAGGCGTTAAACAGCCAGCGCGCTTCAATATATTCCAGACCTTTGTTCATCATGGTGGCGGAATCAACGGAGATTTTACGTCCCATTGACCAGTTCGGATGGCGGCAGGCCTGATCCGGCGTCATTGCAGCCAGTTCAGACAGCGGCGTCTCACGAAAGGGGCCACCAGACCCGGTAAGCAGAATGGATGCTACGCCATTTTGCTCGAGGTCAGCGTACCCCAGGTTACGCTGGAAGGGTTGCGGTAAACTCTGAAAAATAGCGTTATGCTCGCTATCTACCGGCAGAAGCTGCGCCCCACTCTCTTTCACTGCCTCCATAAACAGGCGGCCGCAGGTGACCAGCGACTCCTTATTAGCCAGCAGCACACGCTTCCCGGCGCGGATCGCCGCCAGGGTCGGCAGCAGCCCCGCCGCCCCGACGATAGCAGCCATCACCTGGTCGACCTCGTCCAGCGCGGCCATATCACAGGCGGCCTGCTGGCCGCTCAGCACCTCGGTACGGCTGCCGTGCTCGGTCAATAGCGCGTTGAGTTCGCGGGCGCAGGCGTCGTCGTCCATCACCGCATAGCGCGGCGTGAACTCCAAACACTGCTCCGCCATGCGGGCCACGTTTTTACCGGCAACCAGCGCCGTGACGGCAAAGCGATCGGGATTGTGGCGAACCACATCAAGGGTACTGCAACCGATAGAGCCGGTTGAGCCAAGGAGGGTGAGCTGCTTCATGAGAGAGAGGTGTCCAAAGGTGGCTGGAGAAGAGCAATATAGCAAAACGCCGCCAGCAAAAACCCGGTGGGGCTTCTCTGAACGGCGTTTTGTTTAATCACGTGCGCGGGATCAGAACTGCATCAGTTCCGCTTCTTTTTCCGCCAGCGCCGCATCGACTTTTTTGATGGCGACGTCGGTCAGCTTCTGCACGTCATCCTGGGAGCGACGATCTTCATCTTCGCTGATCGCTTTATCTTTCAGCAGCGCTTTCACCTTGTCGTTGGCATCACGACGTACGTTACGTACCGCCACGCGCGCGCCTTCGGCTTCGCCACGTACCACTTTGATCAGGTCTTTACGACGCTCTTCGGTCAGCGGCGGCAGCGGAACGCGGATGTCGGTCCCGGCAGAGCTTGGGTTCAGACCGAGGTCGGACGCCATGATAGCCTTCTCAACCGCAGGGCTGAGGGAGCGATCGAACACGTTGATTTTCAACGTGCGGGAGTCTTCCACGGTAATGTTGGCTAACTGACGCAGCGGCGTAGGGGTACCGTAGTATGGCACCATAATGCCGTCCAGCAGGCTTGGGGAAGCACGACCGGTGCGCACTTTGCTGATTTGGGTTTTGAATGCTTCAACGCATTTATCCATGCGGACTTCGGCATCTTTTCTGATATCGTTAATCACGTTACGAATCCTTGAAAACTTGTCTCAGGCAGACCATACGCAGCACGCCGTAAAAGTGTGCTAAGTATAGCCCCGTTTAATCTCTGACACCGTAAAAGGTGTCTGATAAGAACCGCTTTACTGTTAAGGCGGAATCTTACCTCTATTTGTCGACGACGGAAATTACTCCGTGATCAACGTGCCCTCTTTTTCGCCCATTACCACGCGACGCAGCGCGCCCGGCTTGTTCATGTTGAACACACGAATCGGCAGCTTGTGGTCACGGGCCAGGGTGAAGGCCGCCAGATCCATTACCTTCAGCTCTTTATCCAGTACTTCGCTGTAGCTCAGCTGATCGTACATGGTAGCAGCCGGATCTTTTGCCGGATCGGCAGTAAACACGCCGTCTACCTTGGTCGCCTTCAGCACCACGTCCGCTTCGATCTCGATCCCGCGCAGGCAGGCCGCGGAGTCGGTGGTAAAGAACGGGTTACCGGTACCGGCAGAGAGGATCACTACCCGGTTGTTACGCAGCAGGCTGATGGCTTCAGCCCAGCTGTAGTTATCACAGACGCCATTCAGCGGAATAGCGGACATCAGGCGGGCGTTCACATAGGCGCGGTGGAGCGCATCACGCATTGCCAGGCCGTTCATGACCGTTGCCAGCATACCCATGTGGTCGCCCACTACGCGGTTCATCCCCGCTTTCGCCAGGCCTGCGCCACGGAAAAGGTTACCACCACCAATGACGACGCCTACCTGGATACCTAACTCCACCAGCTCTTTAATCTCCTGAGCCATGCGGTCAAGGATGCTTGCGTCGATACCGAAGCCTTCGGTGCCCTGTAACGCTTCACCGCTGAGCTTAAGCAGGATGCGTTTATAGACGGGTTTTGCATTGGTAGCCATGATTCTTTCCTGAGACGTTCAACGATTGAGAGGGGGTTAATTCCGGATACAACTTATGTAGTATACAGCTTACGCTGGATACAAAAAGAAGCCGCCCTCAGGCGGCTTCTTTCAGACCACTTAAGACTGCTTGGACATAGCAGCAACTTCTGCTGCGAAGTCAGTCTCAACTTTCTCGATGCCTTCACCCACTTCGAAACGGATGAAGTTAGTCACGTCAGCATTGTGCTCTTTCAGCAGCTGAGCAACGGTTTTGCTCGGGTCCATAACGAACGGCTGGCCGGTCAGAGAGACTTCGCCGGTGAATTTCTTCATGCGGCCTTCAACCATCTTCTCTGCGATCTCTTTCGGCTTACCGGACTGCATGGCGATGTCCAGCTGAACCTGGTACTCTTTCTCTACCACTTCAGCAGACACGTCTTCCGGCTTAACGAACTCAGGCTTGCTTGCAGCAACGTGCATTGCCAGCTGTTTCACCAGCTCTTCGTCAGCGCCGGTGGCAGCGATCAGAACGCCGATGCGCGCGCCGTGCAGGTAGGAGCCCAGCACGTCGCCTTCGAGGGTAGCAACACGGCGAATGTTGATGTTCTCACCAATCTTCGCCACCAGCGCTACGCGCTCTTCTTCGAACTGTGCTTTCAGCACTTCAACGTCGGTAACTTTGCCAGCCGTTGCTGCATCCAGAACCTTGTTAGCGAACGCCTGGAAACCAGCGTCTTTAGCAACGAAGTCGGTCTGGCAGTTAACTTCCAGAATCACGCCGTAGTTGCCGTCGATCTTGGTGATGATCACGCCGTCAGCAGCCACGTTGCCTGCTTTTTTCGCCGCTTTGATCGCACCAGACTTACGCATGTTTTCGATTGCCAGCTCGATGTCGCCGTTCGCTTCGGTCAGCGCTTTTTTGCAATCCATCATGCCAGCGCCAGTACGCTCGCGCAGCTCTTTTACCAGGGATGCGGTAATTTCAGCCATTCTAAAATCCTCGGAAGATTTGACCTGCCTGGTCGTAAAACCAAACAGCCTTAAAAGTGAAAAAGGGGGCCATAAACAGGCCCCCTAACCAAACTCGGTACTACCTGCTCAATAAGGGGCTCAGAGAGCGTGCCTTATTATTCAGCTTCTACGAAGCTCTCTTCCGCCTGGGAAGCCAGATCCTGAGAACGGCCTTCACGAACGGTAGCAGCAACAGCGCTCAGGTACAGGCTAACTGCACGGATTGCGTCGTCGTTACCCGGGATAACGAAGTCAACGCCGTCCGGATCGGAGTTGGTATCAACGATAGCAAATACCGGGATACCCAGGTTGTTTGCTTCTTTGATTGCGATGTGCTCGTGGTCAGCGTCGATAACAAACAGTGCGTCCGGCAGGCCGCCCATGTCTTTGATACCGCCCAGGCTGTTTTCCAGCTTTTCCAGCTCACGGGTGCGCATCAGCGCTTCTTTCTTGGTCAGCTTGTCGAAGGTACCGTCCTGAGACTGAGTTTCCAGGTCTTTCAGACGCTTGATAGACTGACGAACGGTTTTCCAGTTGGTCAGCATACCGCCCAGCCAGCGATGGTTCACGAAGAACTGATCGCAGCTGTTAGCCGCTTCTTTCACCGCTTCGCTCGCAGCGCGCTTAGTACCAACAAACAGGATCTTACCTTTACGGGAAGAGATCTTGTTCAGCTCAGCCAGGGCTTCGTTGAACATTGGTACAGTTTTCTCAAGGTTGATGATGTGAACTTTGTTACGTGCACCGAAGATGAACGGCTTCATTTTCGGGTTCCAGTAACGGGTCTGGTGACCGAAGTGAACACCAGCCTTGAGCATGTCGCGCATGGAAACAGTTGCCATGATTAAAACCTCTATATAAAAGTTGGGGTTATGCCTCCACGTATCCCATATCACCGACCCCAAAGGGCACCCCGGAATATGTGCCGATACGTGTGTGTTATTACACAAAGTGAGATTTGTGGCTCACGCTCCACAAGGAACGGAAGTCCGGCGCGCTTTATACCATAAAAACGGCGCGGACTCCAATAGTTGTTGGTACAGCGTGCTGCCCGCAATTCTCAATTTGGCAGGTTATGTCTCGGACTGGTAACATTGACAGCACTTACACAATTATTGTCGATGACGTTTATTGTCAATGACATCGACGCTGATGGACAGAATTCATGGCTATCCCAATCAAGACCCCAGAAGATATCGAAAAAATGCGCGTGGCGGGCCGCCTCGCCGCGGAAGTGCTGGAGATGATCGAAGCGCACATCAAACCGGGCGTAAGCACCGGCGAACTGGACCGCCTCTGCAACGACCACATCGTTAACGAGCAGCACGCGGTTTCAGCCAGCCTCGGCTATCACGGCTTTCCGAAATCCGTCTGCATCTCCATCAACGAGGTGGTGTGCCACGGTATCCCGGACGACGAGAAACGTCTGAAAGATGGCGACATCGTTAACATCGACGTTACCGTGATCAAAGATGGCTTCCACGGCGATACGTCGAAAATGTTTATCGTTGGCAAGCCGACTATTCTGGGCGAGCGTCTCTGCCGTGTGACCCAGGAGAGCCTCTACCTGGCGCTGAAGATGGTGAAGCCGGGCATCCGCCTGCGCACCCTGGGCGCGGCGATCCAGAAGTTTGTCGAAGCGGAAGGCTTCTCCGTGGTGCGCGAGTACTGCGGGCATGGCATTGGCCGTGGCTTCCACGAAGAGCCGCAGGTGCTGCACTATGATGCAGACGACGGCGGCGTGGTGCTGCAGGCCGGTATGGCCTTCACCATTGAGCCGATGGTTAACGCAGGCGACTACCGCATCCGTACCATGAAAGATGGCTGGACGGTAAAAACCAAAGACCGGAGCTTGTCGGCGCAGTATGAGCATACTATTGTGGTGACAGACAACGGCTGCGAAATTATGACGCTGCGTAAGGATGACACCATCCCGGCGATACTCTCGCACAACGAATGATAAGAAGCCGGCGATTGCCGGCTTTTTTTATGGCGATAGCTTTTACTTATAACGGGGGCAGCGCAACGCGATATGAGCCACACTCTTTCAGAACAGTTTAGCCACACGGCGCCCTCTCTCCCCGGCCAGCCCGCTAACCCCTCCTCCTGGCCGCAGAGCAGCCTCAACTGCGCGGATATCAAGGCGCATATCGATACCTTCCAGCAGTGGCTGGGCCACGTCTTTGATCAGGGCCTCTCCGCTGAGCAGCTGATTGAGGCGCGGACCGAATTTATCGATCAGCTCCTGCAGCGCCTGTGGGTGGAGTATGGCTTCGCCGAGTACGGCGACGCGGCGCTGGTGGCGGTAGGCGGCTACGGTCGCGGCGAACTGCATCCGCTTTCGGACGTTGACCTGCTGATCCTCAGCCGTAAAAAGCTCCCGGATGAGCAGGCGCAGAAGATCGGCCAACTGCTGACCCTGCTGTGGGACGTGAAGCTGGAGGTGGGGCACAGCGTGCGTACGCTGGAGGAGTGCCTGCTGGAGGGACTGGCGGATCTCACCGTGGCCACCAACCTGATTGAGTCCCGCCTGCTGATTGGCGACGTCGCCCTCTTCCTTGAGCTACAGAAGCACATCTTTAGCGACGGGTTCTGGCCGTCTGAGACCTTCTTTGCCGCCAAGGTGGCCGAGCAGACCGAGCGCCACCAGCGCTACCACGGCACCAGCTATAACCTTGAGCCGGACATTAAGAGCAGCCCCGGCGGCCTGCGGGATATCCACACTCTCCAGTGGGTGGCGCGCCGCCACTTCGGGGCCACCTCCCTGAGCGAGATGGTGGGCTTCGGCTTCTTAACCCAGGCCGAGCGCAACGAGCTTAACGAGTGTCAGCATCTGCTGTGGCGCATCCGCTTTGCCCTGCATCTGGAGATCAACCGCTACGACAACCGTCTGCTGTTTGACCGCCAGCTCAGCGTGGCCCAGCGGCTCAACTACGTTGGCGAAGGCAACGAGCCGGTTGAGCAGATGATGAAGGATTTCTATCGCGTGACCCGCCGCGTCTCCGAGCTGAACCAGATGCTGCTCCAGCTCTTTGATGAGGCGATCCTGGCCCTGACTACCGACGAGAAGCCCCGCCCCATCGACGATGAGTTCCAGCTGCGCGGGACGCTGATCGATCTGCGCGACGAGACGCTGTTTATCCGCGAGCCGCAGGCGATCCTGCGTATGTTCTACATGATGGTGCGCAACAGCAACATCACCGGGATCTACTCCACCACCCTGCGCCACCTGCGCCACGCCCGCCGCCACCTGACCCAGCCGCTGTGCTACATTCCGGAGGCGCGGACGCTGTTCCTCAGCATGCTGCGCCACCCCGGCGCGGTAAGCCGGGGCCTGCTGCCGATGCACCGGCACAGCGTGCTGTGGGCCTATATGCCCCAGTGGTCGCACATTGTCGGCCAGATGCAGTTTGACCTCTTCCACGCCTACACCGTGGATGAACACACCATTCGCGTCCTGCTGAAGCTGGAGAGCTTTGCCCTTGAGGAGACGCGGCAGAAGCATCCTCTCTGCGTCGATCTCTGGCCGCGCCTGAGCCATCCCGAGCTGATTTTGATTGCCGCCCTGTTCCATGATATCGCCAAGGGACGCGGAGGCGATCACTCGGTGCTCGGCGCGCAGGACGTGCTAAAGTTTGCCGAGCTGCACGGCCTCAACTCGCGGGAGACGCAGCTGGTGGCCTGGCTGGTGCGTCAGCATCTGCTGATGTCCGTTACCGCCCAGCGCCGCGATATTCAGGATCCGGAGGTGATCAAGCAGTTTGCCGAAGAGGTGCAGACCGAAAACCGCCTGCGCTTCCTGGTCTGCCTGACGGTGGCGGATATCTGCGCCACCAACGAAACCCTGTGGAACAGCTGGAAGCAGAGCCTGCTGCGTGAGCTCTACTTTGCCACTGAAAAACAGCTGCGTCGTGGAGTGCAGAGTACGCCGGATATGCGCGAGCGCGTGCGCCACCATCAATTGCAGGCGCTGGCTCTGCTGCGGATGGACAACATCGATGAAGAGGCGCTGCACCACATCTGGGCGCGCTGCCGGGCGAACTACTTTGTCCGCCACAGCCCAAACCAGCTGGCCTGGCACGCCCGGCATCTGCTGCGGCACGATCTCAGCCAGCCGATGATCCTGCTCAGCCCGCAGGCGACGCGCGGTGGGACGGAGATCTTTATCTGGAGTCCGGACCGCCCCTACCTCTTTGCCGCCGTCTGCGCCGAGCTGGACCGCCGTAATCTGAGCGTCCACGACGCGCAGATCTTTACCACCCGCGACGGCATGGCGATGGATACCTTTATTGTGCTGGAGCCGGACGGCAGCCCGCTCTCCCCGGATCGCCACCAGGCCATTCAGCAGGGGCTGATCCAGGCCATTACCCAGAGCAGCTGGCAGCCACCGCAGCCGCGCCGCCAGCCGGCAAAATTGCGCCACTTTACCGTCGATACCGAGGTCAATTTCCTGCCGACCCACACCGACAGAAAGAGTTTTCTTGAGCTTATCGCCCTCGATCAGCCTGGCCTCCTCGCCCGCGTCGGCCAGGTGTTCGCGGATCTGGGGATCTCGCTCCACGGGGCGAGAATTACGACAATTGGTGAGCGAGTAGAAGATTTATTTATAATCGCTACTGCGGACCGGCGTGGTCTTAATAATGTGCTGCAGAAGGAAGTGCAACAACGGTTGACAGAGGCCCTCAATCCAAACGATAAAGGGTAGTGTGTTTATTTATATGGAAAGAGTTTAACAATGCAGCAGTTACAGAACGTTATTGAGTCCGCTTTTGAGCGTCGCGCCGAGATCACTCCGGCGAATGTGGATACCGTGACCCGTGAAGCGGTAAACCAGGTGATTTCCCTGCTGGATTCCGGCGCGCTGCGCGTCGCAGAGAAGATCGACGGCCAGTGGGTAACGCATCAGTGGCTGAAGAAAGCGGTGCTGCTCTCTTTCCGTATCAACGATAACCAGGTTATCGACGGAGCCGAGAGCCGCTACTTCGATAAGGTGCCAATGAAGTTCGCTAACTACGACGAAGCGCGCTTCCAGAAAGAGGGCTTCCGCGTGGTGCCACCGGCAGCCGTGCGTCAGGGCGCGTTTATCGCTCGCAACACCGTGCTGATGCCCTCCTACGTGAACATCGGTGCCTACGTTGATGAAGGCACCATGGTGGATACCTGGGCCACCGTTGGCTCCTGTGCACAGATCGGTAAAAACGTTCACCTCTCCGGCGGCGTGGGCATCGGCGGCGTTCTCGAACCGCTGCAGGCGAACCCAACCATCATCGAAGACAACTGCTTCATCGGCGCGCGCTCTGAAGTCGTTGAGGGCGTGATCGTGGAAGAGGGTTCCGTGATCTCCATGGGCGTCTACATCGGCCAGAGCACCCGTATCTACGATCGTGAAACCGGTGAAGTGCACTACGGTCGCGTACCGGCTGGCTCGGTGGTGGTCTCCGGCAACCTGCCGTCAAAAGATGGCAAGTACAGCCTCTACTGTGCGGTTATCGTGAAGAAGGTTGATGCGAAGACCCGCGGTAAAGTCGGCATCAACGAACTGTTGCGTACTATCGATTAATAAGCGATAACAAAAAGCGGGGGCTACCCCGCTTTTTTTATATTAACAGGTAGCCAAAACAGAATTTTTCGTTAATTATTCATAGGTTATGTTAAGCTTAAGGGTACCGCCATGTACGATAATCTGAAAAGTTTAGGCATCACCAATCCGGATGAAATCGATCGCTATAGTCTTCGCCAGGAGGCCAATAACGATATTCTGAAAATCTATTTTCATAAGGACAAGGGCGAGTTTTTTGCCAAAAGCGTGAAGTTTAAGTACCCACGCCAGCGTAAAACCGTGGTCGCCGACGGCGTAGGCCAGGGTTATAAAGAGGTGCAGGAGATCAGCCCGAACCTGCGCTACGTGATCGACGAGCTGGATCAGATCTGCCAGCGCGATCGCAGTGAGATCGACCTGAAACGCAAGATCCTCGATGACCTGCGCCACCTTGAGAGCGTGGTGACCAACAAGATCAACGAGATCGAATCCGACCTTGAGAAGTTAACGCGTAATAAGTAAATGCATTACGCCTGATGGCGCTCCGCTTATCAGGCCTACAGAACCTCGCGTGTAGGCCCGGTAAGCGAAGCGCCACCGGGCAAAAATCATCTTTGTTCGTCTAATTGCAGCGCCACATAGAGCAGCAGCCTGTCGTCGAAATTCCCCAGATCCAGCCCGGTCAGCTCCGAAATACGGTTCAGACGGTACTCCAGCGTATTACGGTGAATAAAGAGCGCCTTTGAGGTTGCCAGCGGCTGCACGTTGTGGCGGAACCACGCCGCCAGCGTCCGCCTGAGCAGACCGTTGTTATCCATCGCCTTCAGTCGAGTGAGCGGACGCGCCAGCTCGTTGGCCTGCCAGCCGCCGCGCAGGCTATCCAGCAGCACCGGCAGCATCAGATCCTGATAGAAGTAGCTGCGGCTCTCCGGCATACGCTGCTTGCCGACCATCATAGTGGTACGTGCCGTGCGGTAGGAGCGGGCAATGCTGCCCGGCCCGGTAAAGTAGTTACCCAGCGCGACGCGAAAGCGTAGCTGGCCGTTCTCTTTCATGCGGGCGATCAGCTGCTCGACGCGCTTGCGGTGATCTTCCGCATCCCAGCGGCCAAACGGATTCAGGGCCGGTTTTAGCACCACCATTTCGGTGAGGGAGACGATGGCGATCAGGTTATTACGTTCCGGTGTCGTAAGGGCATTTTGCAGCTGCTGGAGTTCAGCCATGGCGCTATCGACCCCCAGCTGGCCGCTGTCGACCTCCACCACCGCCACCACGCGCGGCTGATTGAGATCGATACCCAGACGCTGCGCCCACTCGGTCAGGGCCGGCGTATGCTCCTCGGCCTGGATCAGGTTCATCACCAGCTCCTCGCGCAGGCGGCTATCCTGGGCCAGCAGATGCATCAGCCGGGACTGCTCCAGCATCATCTCGGCGGTCATGCACACCAGCTCGCCATATTTGCGCAGCGTCTCCGGCTCGCCGGTCAGGCCGATCACCCCGACAATCTCCCCCTCCAGACGCAGCGGCAGGTTGATCCCCTGGCGTACGCCGTGCAGGTGGCGAGCAACCGCGTCGTCGATGTCTACCACACGCCCCTGAGAAAGCACCAGCAGCGCACCTTCGTGCAATTCCCCAATCCGCTCACGATCGCCGCTGCCAATAATGCGTCCCCGCGCATCCATCACGTTGATGTTGGTATCGATAATGCGCATGGTACGCGCAACGATATCCTGCGCCATTTTGGTATCAAGATGCCAGCCAGCCATGTAACCCCTCCCCTGAGCAGATCACAAGAATAAGGGAGTTAACAGCGCTCTGCATTGTGCAAAAGCACAAAGCACCATGCGGAAGTGTGGAGTTGTGGAAGGCCTCACAGATTCTGTGAAGAGACCCCTTCCCCGGGCGGAGAAGGGGTAATGCGGTTACTGCATCAGCAGGTAGAGAGAGGTATCCCCGCGCTGGATATTCAGCGCCAGCACCGACGGCTTGCTGTCGAGAATTTTACGCAGTTCGGCAATGTTCTTCACCGGCTGCTGGTTCGCGCCGATGATCACATCACCTTTTTTCAGGCCGATACGCGCCGCCGGGCTGTTTGCCTTCACGTTGCTGACGGTAACGCCCTGGTTGTTACCCTTGTTGCTCATCTCCGCGCCCTCAATGCCGCTGAAGATGGTGCTGGAGTCAACCTGGTTCTGGCTGCTCTGCTGCAGTTCAAGGCTAACGGTAACCGGCTTGCCTTCGCGCAGCAGCCCCAGCGAGACCTTGCTGCCGATCGGCATCGAGCCCACTTCCGCGCGCAAGGCTGCGAAGCTGCTGATTGGCTTCCCGTTCAGGGAGGTGATCACATCCCCGGCCTTGATGCCCGCTTTCGCAGCCGACGAGTTCGGCATCACCTGGCTAACAAAGGCTCCGCGCTGGGCGTCAACCTTCATCGCCTTCGCCAGCTCAGAGTTCAGCTCGGTACCGAGAATGCCCAGCTCGCCACGGCGCACCTGACCATACTGCACCATCTGCGCGGTGAGGTTTTTCACCATATTACTCGGGATCGCAAAGCCGATACCGATGTTGCCGCCGTCCGGGGCGAGGATCGCGGTGTTGATACCGATCAGCTCACCGTTGAGGTTCACCAGCGCACCGCCGGAGTTACCGCGGTTGATCGCCGCATCGGTCTGGATAAAGTTCTCGTAGTTCTCGGCATTCAGGCCGCTACGGCCCAGCGCCGAGACGATGCCGGACGTTACCGTCTCACCGAGGCCAAACGGGTTACCGATCGCGACCGTGTAGTCACCCACGCGCAGGGCGTCAGAGTCAGCGAGCTTAATGGCGGTCAGGTTTTTTGGATCCTGAATCTGAACCAACGCCAGATCGGAGCGCGGATCTTTACCCACCACCTTAGCGTCAAACTTACGCCCGTCACCCAGCTGAACCTTAATGGTGCTGGCATTATCGACCACGTGGTTGTTGGTGACGACATAGCCTTTCGCCGCATCAATAATTACGCCGGAGCCGAGCGCCATAAACTTCTGCTGCTGCCCACCGTCATCAGCGCCACCCTGTCCACCCTGGCAGAAGGGTGAGCTCTGGAACGGGGAGCCCTCCTGGCAGAACGGCGAGTTTTCACCAAAGAACTGCTGGAAGTTACGTCCCATACGCGGGGTGTTTACCGTGGTGCTGCCTTCGACATTAATGCTCACCACCGACGGCATGACTTTTTCAAGCATCGGGGCCAGGCTTGGCATCTGCTGTGATGGGGGGGTCGCTGAGGCGGTCTCGGCCGCTGATACAGACAGCGGGGATAGGGCCAAACCTAAACTCAGAGCCAGGGCACTCATTGCTAACGTGGTTTTTTTCATGTCGCTTAATCTCTATTTACTGATAACGCAAAACAGCGGTGTAAGTATCGATAAGAGTCAATTTATAGCGCGAAGTTCCGGTATAACATGTTGTTAAAAGTAAAAATTTATTGAGCGTCTTTACAATCGCTTAGATATTATTCAACCGCCATCAGCCGCCGGTATTCATCCCAGGCATAGAGGTCGGTCATCCCGCTGATATAGTCCTGAATAAGACGGCAGCGGTAATAATATTCCAGCACCGGAAAGTCTGCTTCGTCTCGCGCTAGTTTACCTACGGCTTCAACGTAGGCCAGACGATGGCGTCCGGAGAGCTTATGAAACAGGCGAGTCTCAATCGGGAAGCGCTTCACCCGCTCTTTTTCCACCAGCTCGCTAAAGTCCGCCATCGTCATCTGCAGCAGCGGACGATAAATATCCAGCAGCCCGCTGATGACGCGGTAGCCTTGCAGCTCCAGTTGTTCAACATCGGGGTGGCAGAAGACATTTTCAACCGCTACGCTCTTATACAATTCAAGCAGTTGGCTGTAGCCGCTGTCATCCTCCAGCAGAGCATGGTTAAATTCGCCAGAGAAGATCTGCGGTAAGTTATCGATAAAGCGCTGGGCGGCATAGGGCACCAGCTTATTTAAGGTATTGACCCGCAGATACATAAAGAACTGATCTTCCGCGCTGCGGCTCAGGGAATTCGCGCGGGATTTATCCCAGGCGTTCTCCACCACCTGGGAGAATAGCGACCCTTTCTCATGGGTGCCCCAGGCGCTATAGAGATGCTGATAGAGCTGCTCGACGGTAAAGATGTTTTTCTCTACCGCATCCTCAAGATCGGCAACGCAGTAGGAGATATCGTCCGCCGCCTCCATCACCCACGTCAGCGGAAAACGACTGTGGGTATCAAGGTCCAGCTCTTTACGCAGCCGCGCCACGTACTCCTCTTCGGAGAAGTAGTAGCCGGGCTTTTTCATTAAATAGCTATGGCTTGCCGGCGGCTCGCCCCGCCACCAGGCCGGGCGGGTATATTTCAGGATGCAGCCTACCTGCGCCCAGGTGAGGTTCATGCGCATCAGGGAGTGCACCAGACGGATCCCCTGGGCGTTGCCCTCGAATTGGCAGAGATCCTGGCGCACCTTGCGTCGCAGCTCGTTGGCCGCCTCCTCGCCGTCGCGCAGACGCAGGGAGACCACCTCGCAGCGATCGCTGGTCAGAGGCTGGCTGGCGGCATCCTGCGGGTGCAGGCGCTGGCGGAACCAGTCGTTGATTGCCGCCTCGCCAAAGTGGCCGAACGGCGGGTTGCCGATGTCGTGCATCAGACAGGCCATCTCGACGATGCTCTCAAACGGCCCGGTCAGCTCATCCAGCCCGTAACTCTCCAGCAGGCGCATCTCCTTCAGGCGACTGAGGATCTCCTTGGCGATATAGCGCCCTACCTGCTGCACCTCCAGCGAGTGAGTCAGGCGGGTACGCACCGCCGCGTTGCGCTCCAGCGGAAACACCTGGGTCTTCTGCTGCAGGCGGCGAATGGCGGCGGAGTTGACGATCCGCCCGCGATCGCTCTCGAAGATACGCAAAATTTCGCGCTCGGTTTTCACGCCCTGGGGTGAACGGTAGCGGCGATGCCAGTTAATCTTATTGCGGAAATCGATCTGTGCCATATCCTCTCTCCCCTGAGCAATGCGCTTCCCCTTAAGCGCATGATAGACTATGCCCTCAAATCTGGCTTATCGCGAGTAAATCTATGAAAATCGGCATCATTGGTGCAATGGAAGAAGAAGTTGCGCTCCTGCGCGACAAAATCGAAAACCGTCAGACCCACAGCGTGGGCGGCAGCGAAATTTACACTGGCCAGCTGCACGGCGTTGACGTTGCGCTGCTGAAATCGGGCATTGGTAAAGTAGCAGCGGCAATGGGCGCGGCCCTGCTGCTGGAGCGCTGCCAGCCGGATGCCATCATCAACACCGGCTCCGCCGGCGGCCTGGCCCCGACCCTGAATGTGGGCGACATCGTGGTCTCCGACGAAGCGCGCTACCACGACGCCGACGTCACCGCGTTTGGCTACGAGTACGGCCAGCTGCCCGGCTGCCCGGCGGGCTTCAAGGCCGACGAGAAGCTGATTGCCGTCGCCAAAGCCTGCATCGCCGAGCATAACCTCAATGCGGCCAGCGGACTGATCGTCAGCGGCGACGCCTTTATCAACGGCGCAGCCGGTCTGGAAAAGATCCGCAGCCACTTCCCGCAGGCCGTGGCCGTGGAGATGGAAGCCACCGCTATCGCTCACGTCTGCCACAGCTTCGGCGTACCCTTCGTGGTGGTTCGCGCCATCTCCGACGTGGCGGACCGCGAATCGCATCTGAGCTTCGACGAGTTCCTGACGGTGGCGGCGAAACAGTCCAGCCTGATGGTCGAAACCCTGGTGCAGAAGCTGGCGCGTGGCTAACCGCTGCGTGAGGGCGCTCGTCGCCCTCCTGCTGCTGGCGGCGGGGTCGGCGCTGGCCGCTGCTCCTCGCGTAGTCACCCTCTCCCCTGCCAACACCGAGCTTGCCTTTGCGGCAGGCATCGTGCCGGTAGGGGTAAGCAGCTTCTCTAACTATCCGCCCGCGGCGGAGAAGATTGAGCAGGTGGCCAGCTGGCAGGGGATCAATTTTGAGCGCATCGTCGCGCTCAAGCCGGATCTGGTGCTGGCCTGGCGCGGCGGCAACGCCGAGCGACAGGTTAACCAGCTGACAGGCCTCGGCATCAAGGTGCTGTGGATCGACGCCCAGACCGTAGAGCAGATTGCCGCGGCGCTGCACCAGCTGGCATCGTACAGCCCTGCCCCTGAGCAGGCTAACCACGCCGCCGACGCGCTGCTGGCCGACTACGCCGAGCTGAAAGCCCGCTACGCCAGCGCCACGCCAAAGCGGGTGTTTATGCAGTTTGGCGGCACGCCGCTCTTTACCAGCGCCAGAGGTTCGATTCAGAACGAGGTGCTGGAGCTGTGCGGAGGCGAGAATATCTTCGCCGCCAGCCGCGTGCCCTGGCCGCAGATAAGCCGTGAGCAGGTGCTGTCCCGTCATCCCGAGGCGATCGTTTTTGCAGGAAATGCTGCCCAGGCCGCAGAGGTTGCGCAGTTCTGGGATAAACAGCTCAAAATTCCGCTTATCCCCCTCAACAGCGACTGGTTTGAACGCGCAAGCCCGCGTATTATCCTCGCCGCAAAACAACTCTGTACCGCGCTGGCAGCGGTAAAATAATCGAGGATAAGCGATGCTCGTCTACTGGCTGGATATCATCGGCACGGCCGTTTTCGCCATCTCTGGCGTTCTGCTGGCCGGAAAGCTGCGGATGGATCCCTTCGGCGTGCTGGTGTTAGGGGTGGTAACCGCCATCGGCGGGGGCACGATCCGCGACATGGCGCTTGCCCACGGGCCGGTGTTCTGGGTTAAAGATCCCACCGATCTGGTGGTAGCAATGGTCACCTGCTTGCTCACCATCGTGCTGGTGCGTCAGCCGCGCAGGCTGCCGAAGTGGGTTCTGCCGGTGCTGGATGCCGTTGGACTGGCGGTGTTTGTCGGTATTGGCGTTAACAAGGCCTTTCTGGCGGAAACCGGGCCGATGGTGGCGATCTGTATGGGCGTGCTGACCGGCGTCGGCGGGGGAATTATTCGCGACGTGCTGGCGCGGGAGATACCGATGATCCTGCGGACTGAAATCTATGCCACCGCCTGCATTATCGGCGGCATCGTTCACGCGACGGCGTTCTATACCTTTGCCGTACCGCTGGAGAGCGCCAGTATGCTGGGGATGGTCGTGACCTTAACTATCCGCCTCGCGGCGATCCGCTGGCACCTGAAGCTGCCTACCTTTGCGCTGGATGAGAATCGAGGCTAAACCAGTTTGTAGGCCCGGTAAGCGTAGCGCCACCGGGCGTTATTGCGTTTGCCGACGAAACGTGCTTTAGATGCTGAACGAGGAACCACACCCGCAGGTGCTTTTGGCGTTCGGGTTGGTGACCACAAAGCGGGAACCTTCCAGCCCTTCGGTGTAGTCCACCGCGCCGCCAACCAGGTACTGCAGGCTCATCGGGTCAACAACCAGCCCTACGCCCTGCTTCTCAATGGTCATGTCGCCATCGTTGATCTGATCGTCAAAGGTAAAACCGTACTGGAAGCCGCTGCAACCGCCGCCGGTAATGTAGACGCGCAGTTTCAGGTTCGGATTCTCTTCATCCGCGATCAGGCTTTTTACTTTAATTGCTGCTGCTTCAGTAAATTGCAGAGGCAGCGCTACGTCATCACTCATTTTAAACTCCCATTGATACGGCGATCCGGACGTTAAACCGCCCGATCTTTATGAATATTATCCATTACCCTGGTAAATCGTTCAAGTATTCTCCTGGCGAGGCTTGCCGTCGGGATCGCCCCCCTGCCTCGCCAGCGTGCGGGCAAGGATCGTGGAGTAGAGCGGCTTACCGCCTAAGAACTGTGCCAGTAGCGTGGCACCCAGGCAGGTAATAATCATTGGCAAAATGAGCTGATAATTGTCAGTCATTTCCAAAACTAGCACGATACCGGTTAGCGGCGCGCGCACCGAGGCCGCCAGCAGCGCCCCCATCCCGGCGATGGCAAAGGTGCCCGCTTCAAGGTGGTAGAGCGGGAAAATCTCCGCGCAGGCCATACCGAACGCCGTGCCCAGCAGCGTGCCCAGCGCCAGCATCGGGGCGAAAATGCCTCCCGGCGCACCGGAGGAGAAGCAGAGCAGCGTGGTAATCACCCGCGCAACAAAGATAAACAGCAGCATCCCGGCGGTGTAGTTGCCCGCGGCCGCAATGGGGATCAGCGTAAAGCCGCCGCCGGAGATCTCCGGCACGATCAGCCCCAGCACGCCGCACAGGCCGCCGATAGCCCCGCCAATCAGCACCCACTTGCCAATCTGTCCGCCGTGCAGGCGGGCAAAGAGATCCTGGGTACGCAGGATTAACGCGTTAAACAGCGGGCCGACGCAGCCAAAGATCATCCCCAGCACCAGGTAGAGCCAGAGGGTGTTGATCGGCGCATTGGTCAGCTTACCCACGTCGATCACCGCCGCCTCGCCGTTAAAGTAGCGAAACACGATGCTCGACATGATCACCCCGGTAAAGACCGCCTTAATCGAGATGAGGTTGTAGCGAAACTGCGGGCGCATCTCCTCGATGATAAACAGGATCCCGGCCAGCGGCGCGTTAAAGGCCGCCGACAGCCCCGCCGCTGCGCCGGTTGCCAGCAACGTATGGCGCGCCTCGGTGCCGCGCATGCGGAAGATATCCAGCACCATGCGGCCCACGTTGCCGCCGAGCTGCACCGTTGGCCCTTCCCGGCCGAGCACCATGCCTGCCCCCAGCGTGCCCATCCCGCCGATGAACTTGACCGGCAGGACGCGCCACCAGCGTACCGGGCGCAGCTCCTCCAGTGCCCCCTCGATCTCCGGGATACCCGAGCCGCCCGCTTCCGGGGCAAAGCGGCGCACCAGAAAGTAGCCTACCATTGCCAGCAGCGCCGAGAGCACAAAGGCCAGGGGCCACATCAGCCACGCGGCATCGTTAGCAAACTGCGCCACCGTGCCGATACGCCACAGGCTGACCGCGTTAACCGCTTTTTCAAAGGCAACGCCGACTGCGCCCGCCAGGGTGCCCACCAGCGCAGCCATCACCAGGATCGCCACCGGCGTTTTATCCCGCCGCAGCAGACGGAGGATCCGCCGCGTTCGCATTGCATTAGTTTTTATTTTCATAGCCGAAAATGAATTAGTCATACAATTAGAGGCGACAGTTTACCTGGGGGATCCTTTTATAACAAACGCGGAATACCTTAGAATAGTCCCCTTACCTTCTCTACCAACCAGGAACGAATCCATGAGTAAGTCAGAAAACCTCTACAGCGCGGCTCGCGAGCTTATCCCCGGCGGCGTCAACTCGCCGGTTCGCGCCTTCAGTGGCGTCGGCGGCACGCCGCTGTTTATCGAGCGTGCTGACGGAGCTTACCTCTACGATGCGGACGGTAAGGCCTATGTCGACTACGTCGGCTCCTGGGGTCCGATGGTGCTGGGCCACAACCACCCGGCGATCCGCAACGCGGTAATCGAAGCGGCGGAGCGCGGCCTGAGCTTTGGAGCGCCCACCGAGATGGAAGTGAAGATGGCGGCGCTGGTGACCGAGCTGGTCCCGACGATGGATATGGTGCGGATGGTGAACTCCGGTACCGAGGCGACCATGAGCGCCATCCGTCTGGCGCGTGGCTTTACCGGCCGCGACAAAATTATCAAGTTCGAGGGCTGCTACCACGGCCATGCCGATTGCCTGCTGGTAAAAGCGGGTTCCGGTGCGCTCACCCTCGGCCAGCCGAATTCGCCAGGCGTCCCGGCGGATTTCGCCAAACACACCCTGACCTGCACCTATAACGATCTCGCCTCCGTGCGGGAAGCCTTTGAGCAGTATCCAGAAGAGATCGCCTGCATCATCGTCGAGCCGGTAGCGGGCAACATGAACTGCGTTCCGCCGCAGCCGGCGTTCCTGCCGGGCCTGCGGGCGCTGTGCGACGAGTTTGGCGCGCTGCTGATCATTGACGAAGTGATGACCGGCTTCCGCGTCGCGCTGGCGGGTGCGCAGGCACATTATAACGTGGTGCCGGATCTGACCTGCCTCGGCAAAATCATCGGCGGCGGGATGCCGGTAGGCGCGTTTGGCGGCCGCCGCGACGTGATGGATGCCCTGGCCCCGACCGGGCCGGTTTACCAGGCGGGTACCCTCTCCGGCAACCCGATTGCGATGGCAGCGGGCTACGCTTGCTTAACCGAAGTAGCCCAGCCGGGCGTGCATGAAACCCTGACGGATCTGACCACTCGCCTGGCCAACGGTCTGTTGGAGGCGGCGCAGGACGCCGGGATCCCGCTGGTAGTGAACCACGTCGGCGGCATGTTCGGCATCTTCTTTACCGATGCCGAGAGCGTGACCTGCTATCAGGATGTGGTGAAGTGCGACGTAGAACGCTTTAAGCGCTTCTTCCACCTGATGCTGGACGAGGGCGTCTACCTGGCTCCGTCGGCGTTTGAAGCGGGCTTTATGTCCATTGCCCACAGCGACGAGGATATCAATAAAACCCTCGACGCCGCGCGCAAGGCGTTTGCTCAGCTGTAGTTCTACCGTTAATTGCCGGGTGGCGGCTTTGCCTGACCCGGCCTACGGACTTTGTAGCCCCGGTAAGCGCAGCGCCACCGGGGAAATTACCGGCTCTGTTTTCTCAACAGATAGATAAAGTATGGCGCGCCGATAAAGGTCGACAGCAGCCCAGCTGGGATCTGATACGGGAACATCACCATTCGTCCGCACCAGTCGGCAAACACCAGCATCACTCCACCGATCAATCCCGAGATCACCATGTGCGGCACCGTCCGCCGGAAGCCCATCATCCGCGCAATGTGCGGGGCCATCAGGCCGATAAAGCTCAGCGGGCCAATGGTCATGGTGGCGGTAGCGGTCAGGCAGGCGGCCAGCAGCAGCAGCCCGATGCGCGACGGCGTCAGGGCCATCCCCACCGACCGGGCGGTATCGC